>NZ_MLJJ01000008.1 GCF_002095575.1 Pantoea septica
AGCAGCAGCAGGCCCGGCAGCAGATAGTCGCCGGCCATGATTTTAACGATCACTTCGTAGCCGTTGCCCAGGATATCGGTGGAGATCAGCGCCAGCAGCCCCACCGCCAGCCCGCCAGCGCCCAGACGCAGCGGCAACGAACGGATATGGCCGAACAGCGCTTTGCTGCGCGCGATAAGCTTAATCAGCAGCCAGCCCGCCAGCCCGGCGGCCAGGCCGATCGCTACCGTGACCAGCAGGCTGCCGACATCCATCTGAAAGCTGGCGTCCGCTAGCGGATAGAGCGCGTTGCGAAAGCCCAGCGACCACATGGTCATCACGGCGACCGACGAGGCGATCACCAGCGGGATCAGGCGCTGCAGCGCCGAAATGCCGAAGGCGATTTCAGCGACGAAAATCGCCGACGCCAGCGGCGCGTGGTAGACCGATGAAAGTCCGGCGGCGGCGGCCATCGCCACCACGTCGCTGTTTTTCAGGTTGAGCGAGGCGGGCATCCAGCGGCCCAGCACGCTGCCGCACAGCGCGGAGAGCTGCACCATCGGCCCCTCTTTACCGATAGAGGCGCCCGAGCCGATACTGGCGATAGAGGAGAGCGCGCGAAACAGCGAGGTGCGGGTCGGCACCGCGTCGAGCCGCGCATTAATGACTTCCAGATAGTCGGTCTTTACCGTCTGCTGCTGTTCGATGCTCACCGCGTAGCGCAGGAAAAAACCCGCCAGCACGCCGCCCGCGCCCACCAGCAGCGGCCAGAAAATCCATGGCCAGACGTGCATCGCCACGGTAATCTCGTTGTCGCTGCTGAACAGCACGCGGTTGATCAGCTCGATAACGCCGCGAAACGCCAGCGTCACCAGCGACGCCGCCAGGCCGACCGGGATCGCCACCAGCAGCGTGGTCCAGTTCAGTGCGTGTTTACTTCCTTTCAAGCGCCTTCTCCACCTTTTTCAGCCAGTCGCCGTCACTATCGCGCGGTTCCTTCTTGCGGGATATATATCATAAAACGTAAGAAGGAGGCTGGCTTGAAGCGTGAGAGGCGACTCACTTGCAAAGGCTGGATGGACTGGCGATGAACCATCATGTAGTGCCTCTTGCTTTTATAAGCTGTAGCTTATAGCATTTTTATAAGCTACAGCTTATAAGGATATTCTATGTGGACTGTGCTTTTCGGTAAGGTATTCGATGCGTGGTTCGAAGAACAGGAAGAGGCTTTACAGGAAAAAATCCTTGCCGATCTTATTAACCTCAGGACGTACGGACCGGCGCTGCCTCGGCCTTATGCAGATTCGGTGAATGGATCGCGACACAAGAATATGAAAGAACTTCGTATTCAATACGCTGGAAAGCCGGTACGCGCTTTTTTCGCGTTTGATCCCGAACGCAGAGCGGTCATCCTTTGCGCAGGTGATAAAAGCAATGATAAAAATTTTTACCCGCGCATGATACGTATTGCCGACGATGAATTCACGGCGCACCTGAACAACCTGAAGGGGAAACGATGAGAACGCTTGATGACGCTATTGCCGCACGCTCAGCGGAAAGCCAGCAGCGCATACGCGATATGGCAGACGAGATGGTGCTCGAAACCGGCTTACAGATGATGCGAGAGGAGCTGCAACTGTCGCAAAAAAGCGTTGCGGAAGCGATGGGCATCAGCCAGCCCGCGATTACTCAGCTAGAGCAACGCGGCAACGAGCTTAAGATAGCAACACTTAAGCGCTACATTGAGGCAATGGGGGGCAAGCTCAGCCTGGATGTAGAATTGCCTTCTGGCAAACGCATCGCTTTTCACCTCTGAACAGCATGTGCTCTTTATCTCCCGGAATCTGTCGCTTGTACCTGACTGGAAGGCGGATCGCATAATTAAATTGCCTTTACTATCAGCGCTTGCTCCCGGTGCCGGCCGTGCTACTCTGCCGCTATTTGCCGCAGGAGAGCCGACGTGATCCGTTTTGCTATTGTGGGAACTAACTGGATAACGCGCCAGTTTATCGATGCCGCGCACGAAACCGGCCATCTGCGCCTGAACGCCATCTATTCGCGTTCGCAGCAGCAGGCGGAAACCTTCGCCGCAGACTATCCCTGTTCTCATCTCTTTACCTCGCTGGAGGCGCTGGCCGCCAGCGATCTTATCGATGCGGTTTATCTGGCGAGCCCCAACGCCCTGCACTGCGAGCAGGCGCTCCTGTTTATGTCGCACGGCAAGCACGTTATCTGCGAAAAGCCGCTCGCCTCCAACCTGCGCGAGGCGGAGCGGATGATCGCCTGCGCCCGTCAGCATCAGGTGGTGCTGTTCGAGGCGTTTAAAACCGCCAGCCTGCCTAATTTCGCCCAGCTGCAGCAGGCGCTGCCCGCCATCGGGCCGCTGCGCAAGGCATTGTTCAGCTACTGCCAGTATTCGTCACGCTATCAGCGCTATCTCGACGGCGAGAACCCCAACACCTTTAATCCGCGCTGGTCGAACGGTTCGATAATGGATATCGGCTACTACTGCCTGGCGACGGCGGTGGCGCTGTGGGGCGCGCCGCAGGCGGTAAGCGCACGCGCTACGCTGTTGGCCAGCGGGGTCGACGGCCACGGCAGCGTGCTGCTCGACTACGGCGACTTCGACGTCACGCTGCTGCACTCCAAGGTCAGCGACTCGCGCATCGCCAGCGAAATTCAGGGCGAAGCGGGCTCGCTGCTGATCGAAAAGCTCTCGGAAATGCAGTCGGTCAGCCTGGTGCCGCGCCATAGCGCCGCCCAGGTGCAGGATCTCAGCCAGCCGCAGCATATCAATACCATGCTTTATGAGGCCCAGACCTTTGCGCAGCTGGTACGGCAGCGTCATATTGCGCATCCAGGGCTGGAAACGTCGCGCATCACCGCCGCGCTGCTGACCGAAATACGACGCCAGACCGGCGTGATTTTCCCTGCCGATGAGCAAGCTGTGTAAATATGTCTAAATATGAATGGCTGCGCTTGCCTCTTTCATGGCCAGCGCCTATCTTAACGAGCAGCAAAGGGGAGTAACTTGTAAGCTGCACGATCGTCATTACGATGCGTAAGCATCCGGTCGTCAGGCAACCCGGAATCTGATTCTGCGTTGTAAGTGAGACCTTGCCGGAAGGCGAGGTTTGCTTACATCCCTGTAAAGCGGCTGACGTCTTCTGACTTCAGCCGTTTTTTATTTCAGGGCAGGAAACGCTATGCAGACTGTAGGAACGCCTCTTCTCTGGGGCAGCTTTGCGGTGGTGGTGCTGATTATGCTGGCGATCGATCTCTTTTTGCAGGGACGTCGCGGCACGCAGACCATGAGTTTTAAACAGGCGGCCGTCTGGTCACTGATTTGGGTGTCGGTGTCGCTGCTGTTCAGCGCCGCCTTTTGGTGGTATCTCGAGGGGAGCGCCGGACGCGAGGTCGCCACCACGCAAACCCTGGCGTTTTTGACCGGCTATGTACTGGAAAAGGCGCTGGCGGTCGATAACGTCTTCGTCTGGCTGATGCTCTTCAGCTACTTCTCTATTCCCGCCGCGCTGCAGCGCCGCGTGCTGATTTACGGCGTGCTGGGCGCGATCGTGCTGCGCACCATTATGATCTTCGCGGGCAGCTGGCTGGTGACGCAGTTTAGCTGGATCCTCTACCTGTTCGGCGCATTCCTGCTGCTGACCGGCCTGAAGATGGCCTTCTCCAAAGAGGATGATGAAAACGCGGTGGGCGACAAGCCGGTGGTGCGCTGGCTGCGCAAGCATCTGCGCATGACCGACGAGCTGGAGGGCGAGAAGTTTTTTACCCGCCGCAACGGCGTGCTGTTTGCGACCCCGCTGCTGCTGGTGCTGATTATGGTCGAGCTGAGCGACGTAATTTTTGCGGTCGACAGCATCCCGGCGATCTTCGCCGTGACCACCGATCCCTTTATCGTGCTGACCTCTAACCTGTTCGCTATTCTCGGCCTGCGCGCGATGTACTTCCTGCTGGCCAACGTCGCCGAGCGTTTCTCGATGCTTAAATATGGCCTGGCGATCGTGCTGGTGTTTATCGGCGTTAAGATGCTGATCGTCGAGTTCTACCATATTCCGGTGGCGATCTCGCTGGGCGTCGTCGGCGTGATCCTCGGTTCAACCCTGTTGATCAACGCCTGGGTGAATCGCAAAAACGACCAGAAAAAACGCTCGCAATAATCCGCTACAGGGGCAGGTAATGCCCCTGTTTTATTTTGCCAGCCCCGGATGCGACATTTCATCGCTCTGTCACACTCTCTTCATGCAGCATAATAGAAATCCGATCCTCCTCGCACCGGCAGAATTATCTCTTTCCTCGTCCGCTCTTTTCCTTATACTCCGCCGGGCAAACCGCTTCAGGCGCGTTAATCGACGCCCTCTGAAGCCACATCCCGCTACAACGTAAAGAACAATTATGCAGAACTCACTTTCCAGTCGTCTGGGCGCGCTACTTGCAGGAAGCCTGGTGAAACAAATTATGGTAGGGCTGGTCGCCGGCGTGGCGCTGGCCTGGGTCTCGAAAGATGCGGCACTGGCCGTCGGCCTGCTGGGCGAGCTGTTCGTTAGCGCGCTGAAGGCTGTCGCCCCGCTGCTGGTCCTTGTACTGGTAATCGCCTCGATCGCCAATCACCAGCAGGGCCAGAAAACCAATATCAAACCCATTATCGCGCTCTATCTGCTGAGCACCTTTTTCGCGGCGGTAGTCGCGGTGGTGTTTAGCCATCTGGTGCCTCAGACGCTGACGCTGGCGGTCGGTAAAACTGAGATTACGCCGCCGTCGGGCATTACCGAAGTCTTGCGCGGCCTGCTGATGAGCATGGTCGCCAACCCGATCACCGCGCTGATGGAGGCCAACTATATCGGCATTCTGGTCTGGGCGATCGGCCTCGGCCTGGCGTTTCGCCATAGCGCACAGAGCACGCGCGACCTGCTTAATGACGCCTCAAACGCCGTGACCTGGCTGGTGCGCTGCGTGATCCGCTGCGCGCCGATCGGCATTTTCGGCCTGGTCGCGTCGATTCTGGCATCAACCGGCTTCGGCGCGCTGTGGCAATATGCCCACCTGCTGGCGCTGCTGCTGGGCTGTATGCTGCTGATGGCGCTGGTGGTGAATCCGCTGCTGGTCTACAGCAAGATTCGCCGCAACCCTTACCCGCTGGTGTTTACCTGCTTGCGCGAAAGCGGCGTGACCGCCTTCTTTACCCGCAGCTCGGCGGCTAATATTCCGGTGAATATGGCGCTGGCGAAACGCCTGAATCTGGATGAGGATACCTATTCGGTGTCGATTCCGCTGGGCGCCACCATCAGCATGGCGGGCGCGTCCATCACCATTACCGTGTTGACGCTGGCGGCGGTGCATACGCTGGGGATCAGCGTCGACGTGCCGACGGCGATTCTGCTGAGCCTGGTGGCCTCGCTGTGCGCCTGCGGCGCATCCGGCGTGGCGGGCGGGTCGCTGCTGCTGATCCCGGTTGCCTGCAATATGTTCGGCATTCCCAACGATCTGGCGATGCAGGTGGTCGCGGTCGGTTTCATTATCGGCGTGCTGCAGGATTCCGCCGAAACGGCGCTGAACTCCTCGACCGATATTCTGTTTACCGCCGCGGTTTGTCAGGCGGAAGCCGAGCGCGAAACCAGCCGGGCTTGATAACAGACTGGCGACCATAAAGGTCGCCAGTCTATGCGCTGCCGTTGATGTAGCTGCTTCAGACGACGCAAAAGCTCAGAGAGCGGGTGGCATGGAACGAAGAGCAAAGCGTCCCGCGCCATGGATGGCGCGGGACGAGCGAGCAGGGATGCGTAAAGCGACTTTGCGATCGAGCCATGCCACCCGCGACAGTGCCCAGCGAAAAGAGAGCAATGGCGATCTATAACGTCACGCCGCTTTTAAAAATCGCCAGCTCGCGGAAATCGTTCTTCTCGTTGTTGGTCAGCTCGCCGCTGGCAATCGCCACGATGGTGTCGACGAAATCCTCCAGCAGCGCATCCATGCTCATCCCTTCCAGCAGTCGACCGGCGTTAAAGTCGATCCAGTGCGGCTTCTTCTCCGCCAGCGGCGAGTTGGTCGCCAGCTTCACCGTCGGCACAAAGCCGCCGTAAGGCGTGCCGCGTCCAGTGCTGAACAGCACCATATGGCATCCCGCGCCCGCCAGCGCGCTGGTGGCGACCGCGTCGTTGCCCGGCGCGCTCAGCAAATTCAGCCCCGGCGTCTTCAGCCGCTCGCCATACTTCAGCACGTCCACCACCTGGCTGGAGCCCGCCTTCTGGGTGCAGCCCAACGACTTCTCCTCCAGCGTGGTAATGCCGCCCGCCTTATTGCCCGGCGACGGGTTCTCATAAATCGGCTGCTGATGGTCGATAAAATAGCGCTTGAAGTCGTTGATCATCGCCACCGTCTTCTCAAACGTCGACTCATCGCGACAGCGGCTCATCAGGATACGCTCCGCGCCGAACATCTCCGGCACCTCGGTCAGTACCGTCGTGCCGCCGTTGGCGATCATCTGATCGGAGAAACGACCCAGCAGCGGGTTGGCGGTAATGCCGGAGAACCCGTCCGAGCCGCCGCATTCCAGGCCGAACTTCAACTCGCTCAGCTTGCCCGGCTGGCGCTTGTCGTGGCGCATCGCCTCATACAGGGCGCGCAAATGCTCCAGCCCAGCTTCCACTTCGTCGTCGTGCTGCTGGCACACCATATACCTGATACGGTCGCTCTCCGGCAGGCCCAGCGTCTCGCGGAAGGCGTCGACCTGATTGTTTTCGCAGCCGAGGCCGATCACCAGCACTGCGCCGGCGTTGGGATGACGCACCATATTTTGCAGCATGGTACGGGTATTCTCATGATCCTGCCCCAGCTGCGAACAGCCGAAGGTATGGCTAAACAAAAACGCGCCGTCGGTGCCTGCCGCGTTGTCGGTCTCTTTCAAAAAGCGCTGCAGGATCTGACGCGCGATGCCGTTGACGCAGCCTACGGTCGGCAGGATCCACAGCTCGTTGCGGATCCCGACGTCGCCGTTGGCGCGGCGATAGATCTGCACCTCGCGATCGCCCGGCTGCGGCGGCACCTCAACAAACTCCGGCCGGTAGTCGTACTCATCCAGATCGCTCAGATTGGTGCGCGCGTTGCTGGAGTGGATCACCTCGCCTGCGGCGATCGGCTGCGTGGCGTGGGCGATCGGCAGCCCATACTTGATCACCAGCTCGCCCTCAGCGACAGGACGCAGCGCGAACTTATGGCCGCGCGTCACCGCCTGCTGCAGCTGCACCGTCGTCTGCTGCAGGTCGATGGTCTGCCCCGCGTCTAAGTCGCGCAGCGCCACGGCGACGTTATCCTGAGAGTGAATCTTAATCGCGTCTTGCATAGCTTTATCCCTGTGTGCTCAACGCCTCACGCATGCCGTGGACGATGATATTTTGCAGGTGTCGGCTGACCTCGGCCGCCAGCTGAGGCTGCCGGGTCAAATCTTCGCCCCAGTGCTGCGCGTCGCTTAATACCTCGCGCACCAGCTGTTCCGGGGAGATCTGGTCGTTATTAAGGGCCTGCCAGTTTTTTTCAAAGCGCGCCAGCCAGTGCGCGTCATCCTGCAACGGCCAGCGCTTTTCCGCCGATGCGCCGCGATAAAAGGCGATCAGCGCCGCCAGGGCAAAGGTCAGACGCGGCGGCCAGACGCCGCTCTGCGCGTGCGACGCCAGCAGCGGCGTCAGCAGGCGAGTGCGGAATTTAGTCATACCGTTGAGCGCGATAGAGAGCAGCGCATGGCGGATAAAAGGGTTGCGGAAACGCCGCTCGACCGCGTCAGCGAAGGCGTGCAGCTCGCTGCGCGGCAGATCGAGCGTGGGAATGATCTCCTCGCGCAGCAGGCGATCGACGAAATCGGCAATGGCCGGATCCGCCATCGCCTCGCCGACGCTCTCCAGATCGGCCTGAAACGCCACCGGCACCATCGCGGTGTGGGCGCCGTTGAGGATCGCCACCTTTTGCGCCTTCCACGGCGCGATGTCATGCACCAGCCGCACCTGCGGCGCCAGCGCATCGAGCTTCAGCTCGTCGAACAGCGTGCGCGGCCCCTGCAGAATGAACTGGTAGTAGACCTCGCCCGCCACCAGAAAACGATCTTCATAGCCGAGCTGAGCGGCGAGCGCCTCGCTCTCCTGCGGGAAGCCGGTCACGATACGGTCCACCAGCGTGTTGTAAAACACGCAGTGCTGCGACACCCAGGCGGCGAAGCTTTCCGGCAGCTGCCAGTGGCGCGCATAGCGCAGCACCAGCTCGCGCAGCGCGTCGCCGTTATGGTCGATCAGCTCGCAGGGGACGATCAGCCAGCCCTTGTCTTCTGCGCCGCTAAAGTGTTCAAAGCGCGCCCACAGCAGCTGCGTCAGCTTACCGGGAAAGCTGGATGCGGGCGCATCCGCCAGACGATCCGCTTCGACAAAGGCGATGCCCGCTTCGGTGGTGTTGGAGAAGACGAACCGCATCTGCGGCGCGCGCGCCAGCGCCAGAAAATCCTCGTGCTGGACGTAAGGCTGGATCTCGCGATTCAGGCTGCGGATCAGGCGCGTTTCGCTAACGCGCTCGCCCTGCTCGTTAAGCCCGCGGATCAGCGTGGTATAGAGCCCGTCCTGCTGATTCAGGCTGTCGCTGACGGCCCGGTTGCGCGGCCGCACCACCACCACGCCCGCGTCGGTGCCCTGGTGCTGGTTTAGCCAGTCGAGCTGCCAGTCGATAAAGGCGCGCAGGAAATTGCCTTCGCCGAACTGGATGACGCGCTCGCTGTAGGTCGCGCCGGGAAAGTCGTGACGGTTTAGCCGCTGCATGATCAGGCTCCCAGCTCGATGCCGAAGTAGTCGCGCGCGTTGTTGAAGCAGATGTTTTGCACCATC
Organism: Pantoea septica; assembly: GCF_002095575.1. Classification (GTDB taxonomy): domain Bacteria; phylum Pseudomonadota; class Gammaproteobacteria; order Enterobacterales; family Enterobacteriaceae; genus Pantoea; species Pantoea septica. The sequence goes on from NZ_MLJJ01000008.1 coordinate 8,856, forward strand.
TGACCCAGCAGCGCCTCGTCGCCCGGCGCTTCGCCGTTCTCGACCCAGCGGCCGATCATCTGGCACAGCAGGCGGCGGAAATATTCGTGTCGCGTATAGGAGAGGAAGCTGCGGCTGTCGGTCAGCATGCCGACAAAGCGGCTGAGCAGGCCGATCTGCGCCAGCTGCGTCATCTGGCGCTGCATGCCGTCGAGCTGATCGTTAAACCACCAGGCGGAGCCGAACTGCATTTTGCCCGCCTCGCCTTCGCCCTGGAAGTTGCCCGCCATGGTCGCCAGCACTTCGTTGTCGCGCGGGTTGAGGCAGTAGAGAATGGTTTTCGGCAGCGCGTTATGCAGATTTTGTGCGCCCAGCAGCTTCGCCAGCGGTTCCGCCAGCGGCTGATCGTTGATCGAGTCGAAGCCGACGTCCGGCCCCAGCCGTTCGAACTGGCGGCGGTTGGTGTTGCGCAGCGCGCCGATATGATACTGCTGCACCCAGCCGCGACGCGCATATTCGCCGCCCAGCCACACCAGCACGGCGGTTTTGAACTGCGCGATCGCCTGCGCGTCCGGCGCCTTGCCGGCGCGGCGGCCAGCCAGGATAGCGTCCAGCGTCGCATCGTCCGCTTCGGCGTAGAGCACCACGTCGAGGGCATGGTCCGACACTTTGCAGCCGTGCTCGGCGAAGTAGTCGAGACGTTTGGCGAGCGCGCTGCGCAGATCGTCGAAGCGGCGCACGCTGATGTCGGTCAGCGACTCCAGCTTCTCAATCCAGCCCAGGAAGCCGTCCGCTTCGATATTAAAAGCTTTATCCGGACGCCAGCTCGGCAGCACCTTGACGCCGAAGCTGCCATCCTGCGCCAGCGTGCGATGATGTTGCAGATCGTCCAGAGGATCGTCGGTGGTGCCGACCATCTTCACGTTCATCTGCTGCATGATGCCGCGCGCGGTAAAGTCGTCCTGCGCCAGCAGCGCATTGCAGCGATTCCAGATCGCGTCGGCGGTTTTCTCAGAAAGCAGCGTGTCGGTAATGCCGAAAGGACGACGCAGCTCAAGGTGCGTCCAGTGGTAAAGCGGGTTGCCGATGGTGTGCGGCACGGTGCGCGCCCAGGCGTCGAATTTTTCGCGATCGCTGGCGTCGCCGGTGCAGAAGGCCTCCGGCACGCCATTAGCGCGCATGGCGCGCCATTTGTAGTGATCGCCTTTCAGCCAGATGTCATAGAGGTTGGCAAAGCGGTAATTTTCGGCAATCTGCTGCGGGGGGAGATGGCAGTGATAGTCGAAAATCGGCTGATCCTTTGCATAATCATGATAAAGACGACGGGCAAATTCGGTATCCAGTAAAAAATCCTCGGTCATAAAACGCGACATACTTGCTTCCTCTTGGACAGAGCCTTAATGCGCTCAAAGTTATCATACCAATTTTAGCCAGCCACGGAATTCTTTGAGATCTCGCTCACATAAACAGCAGCTATTCCCTGAGCTCATGGACGTTTTTGCTCCCCACAGCGTACTAAATGGCTGTCATTACGCAGGTTTAAAGTATCCCACATTGCAAAAGGGGCTTTTGTGATGGCTCTCAACTTTTAAAGTTGTATAACAAGTTACGCTCTCGCTCCGTAATGGCAAGGTAAACACAGGGTCGCTTTTGCGCGGCCTGCGGGCGTGAGATTAAGTCGGCTCACGGTTGTCCCGCTCCAGATAACAACAGCGGCAAGACCGCAGACAGAACACTGGAAGAGGTAAATGATGCGTAAGATTAAAGGGCTACGCTGGTATATGATCGGGCTGGTGACGCTGGGCACCGTGCTGGGTTATCTCACCCGTAATACCATCGCCGTCGCCGCGCCGACGCTCCAAACCGATTTGCATATCACCACCCAACAGTACTCCTACATCGTGGCGGCCTATTCCGCCTGCTATACCGTTATGCAGCCGGTCGCCGGCTACGTGCTCGACCTGCTCGGCACCAAAGTCGGCTATGCCATGTTCGCCGTGCTGTGGGCGATCTTCTGCGCCGCGACGGCGATGGCCGGCAGCTGGGGCGGATTTGCGCTGGCGCGCGGCGCGGTGGGCGCGGCGGAAGCGGCGATGATCCCGGCAGGCCTGAAGGCGAGCAGCGAATGGTTCCCGGCTAAAGAGCGTTCCGTCGCCGTGGGCTACTTCAACGTCGGCTCCTCTATCGGCGCCATGCTGGCGCCGCCGCTGGTGGTGTGGGCGATCGTAGCGCACAGCTGGCAGATGGCGTTTATCATTACCGGCGTGCTGAGCCTGCTCTGGGCGATCTGCTGGCTGATCTTCTATAAGCATCCTAAGCAGCAGACCAAACTCAGCGAAGAAGAGCGTCAGTACATTATTTCCGGCCAGGAAGCGCAGCATCAGACCGGCAATACCAAAAAAATGTCGGCGCGTCAGATCCTGCGCAACCGCCAGTTCTGGGGCATCGCGCTGCCGCGCTTTCTGGCGGAACCCGCCTGGGGCACCTTTAACGCCTGGATCCCGCTGTTTATGTTTAAGGTCTATGGCTTCAACCTGAAGGAGATCGCGCTGTTCGCCTGGATGCCGATGCTGTTCGCCGATCTTGGCTGCATCCTCGGCGGTTATCTGCCGCCGCTGTTTCAGCGCTGGTTCGGCGTGAACCTGATCGTGTCGCGCAAGCTGGTCGTTACTATGGGCGCCGTACTGATGATCGGCCCCGGCACCATCGGCCTTTTCACCAGCCCTTACATCGCTATCGGCCTGCTCTGCGTCGGCGGCTTCGCCCATCAGGCGCTCTCCGGCGCGCTGATCACCCTCTCCTCCGACGTTTTTGGCCGTAACGAAGTGGCGACCGCCAACGGTCTGACCGGCATGGCGGCGTGGACAGCCAGCACCATGTTCGCGCTGGTGGTCGGCGCGCTGGCCGACACGCTGGGCTTCAGCCCACTGTTCGCCGCGCTGGCGGTGTTCGATCTGCTGGGCGCGGTGGTGATCTGGACAGTGCTGCGCAACAAGCCCGTCTCTGAGCTGGAAAAAGAGGTCACGCCGCCTCAGGCCGCGCCGGTGCGCAGCTAGCTGCGCGGACCGCTGACAAAGCGGTTAGCGCAGACCGAAGAGCAAAAGGTCCCACGCAATCCTTGCGCGGGACCTTTTATTTAACGGCCGCAAAGTGGTATAACAACTTTATTTGCGACACGGGAATGCGCTATGGAACTGACCGAACCTCGTCGACTTTATCAACAGCTCGCCAGCGATCTGAAAAGCCGTATTGAAACCGGCGTTTACCCGGTGGGAGACAAGCTACCTGCCGAACGCCTGATCGCGGAAGAGATGAACGTCAGCCGCACCGTGGTGCGCGAGGCGATCATTATGCTGGAGGTAGAAGGCTACGTTGAGGTGCGCAAAGGTTCCGGTATTCACGTTATCGCCAGCCAGCAGCAGAATCGAGTGATGACATCCAGCCAGCTCGAATTCGCCAGCTTTGGCCCGTTTGAACTTCTGCAGGCGCGGCAGCTGATTGAGAGCAACGTCGCCGAGTTCGCCGCGACGCAGGTGACGCGTCAGGACATCATCGCACTGATGGCGATTCAGGAAAAGGCGCGTCAGGAAGATCACTTCCGCGACTCCCAGTGGGACATGCAGTTTCACGTGCGGATTGCGCAATCCACCCAAAACAGCGCGCTGGCGGCCATCGTCGAAAAAATGTGGCTGCATCGCCTGCACAACCCCTACTGGCTTAAACTCCACGAGCATATCGACCAGCGCAGCATCCTCAGCTGGTGCGATGACCACGATCAAATCCTCAAAGCGCTGATGCGCAAAGATCCCGCCGCCTGCAAACTGGCGATGTGGCAACATCTGGAAAATACTAAGCAGATGCTGTTTAACGCGACCGCCGACGACTTTGAATTTAACGTGGATCGTTATATGTTTGCCGAAAATCCCGTGATTCTGCCGGACGGCGCAAGCAATTGACATTGATTCTGCTGCGTTTTCACGCAGGAAAGTCAGTTAATCTGCAATAGTGTCAGGTCGTGTAAAGCTCCTTTTGACGGACCGCGTCAACAGGTAAAACTCCTGTGCGGCGGGCACATTCCCCTGTCTCAAACCTGTGATTTTTGTTACAGTTATCGACCCTTTCTTACCCTTTGCGACAGGGTTTAAAAATTCGCTGATTTAACAATCTATTCTGGAAGGACCCAGAAAATCCTGCACAGACTGCGCTCCTAAAACAGATAACCAACCGCCGGTCTGCGCTTATGTCTTTTAAGACGCGTTAAACAATGATGTTCAGGAATGATTGATGGATATTTTGCAAGCGTTGCTGCAGGCGTTGTGGCAACAGGACTACGAAACCCTCTCCGATCCAACGCTGGTGTGGGCCATTTACGGCGTGCTCTTTTTGATCCTGTTTCTGGAGAATGGCCTGCTTCCCGCAGCCTTTCTGCCAGGGGACAGCCTGCTGATTCTGGTGGGCGTGCTGATCGCCAAGGGTACGATGAGCTTTCCGCTTACCGTACTGGTGCTGACCACGGGCGCCAGTCTCGGCTGCTGGATCAGCTATATTCAGGGCCGCTGGCTCGGCAACACACCGACGGTACAGAAATGGCTCTCTCATCTTCCCGCACAGTATCACGCCCGCGCGCATAGCCTCTTCCATCGTCATGGTCTGTCGGCCCTGCTGATTGGCCGCTTTATCGCTTTCGTGCGCACCCTGTTGCCGACCATTGCCGGTTTGTCCGGACTGAATAATGCCCGCTTCCAGTTTTTTAACTGGGTCAGCGCGCTGCTCTGGGTGCTGATTCTCACCGTGTTCGGCTTTGCGCTGGGCAAGACGCCTATTTTCCGCCGCTATGAAGATGAGCTGATGTTCTGCCTGATGCTGCTGCCGCTGGTGCTGCTGGTGATAGGCCTGGTGGGATCGCTGGTGGTGCTGTGGCGCAAACGCCAGGCGAATCAGAACGGCAAGGGCGAGTCATGAAAATGTATGGCCCCATCCCCCGCCGCATGCTGCCTTGGCTGACTATCGCCGCGCTGCTGCTGCTGGCGCTCTGCCTGACGCCGACGCTGCTGCGGCACGAAAGCGTGGTGCAGATCCGCGTCTCCCATGCCGGCGGCCCGCTGCCGGATGGTTTTTACCTCTATCAGCAGCTGACGGCGCAAGGCATCCGCATCAAAAGCATCACCCCCTCGGGCGATGCGCTGATTATTCATTTCGAGAATGAAGAGCAGAGCCTCGCCGCGCAAAAGGTGCTGCGCCGCCTGCTGCCGGACGGCTTTGTGGTCGCCAGACATCCCGACTCCGCTTCCGCCGCTCCTACAACGCTCACTATCTCCTGACTCGACATTGCCGTCCTGCGCTGGCAGGGCGGCAACAGAATAATCTGTATCCCCCCGTCTTTTTTGAACTTTTTGCAGGCGCTGTCTATGCTTACTGGATAGCTCGGCTATCTGACACGCCAGGAGATGACGCTGTCCGCTCGCGGCAGGTCAATAACAAAGGAAGGTAATAAGCCTGATGAAATATCAATTACTTCTTGGCCTCGCGCTGTTTTCTCTCTCAGGTTCGCTGATGGCGGCGGAATCGCTCTGTCAGCAGAAAGAGCAGGATATTCAGCATGAAATTGCGATGGCGAAACAGCATAACAATCAGCGTCGCGTTAATGGACTGGAGCGCGCCCTGACCGAAGTGCGCGCTAACTGCAGCGACAATAAACTGAAAGCGTCTCACCAGACGCGCATCAAGGCGCAGCGAGAGAAAGTCGCTGAGCGCGAGCGCGAACTGAAAGAGGAGCGTCAGGAAGGCGACGATAAGGAAAAAATCGCCAAACGTGAACGTAAACTGGAAGAAGCACGCCAGGAGCTGAAAAAGTTACAGGCGGAGCCTTATTAATCCGGACTCAACCACTGAAGCTAAAAGGAACATTACATGTCAAAAGACACTTCATCAGAACATTTGCGTGCTGAGTTAAAAAATCTGGCGGACACTCTGGAAGAGGTGCTGAGCAGCACAACGGATAAGTCCAAAGGCGAACTGGATAAGCTGCGTCAGAAAGCGCGCGTCGCGCTCGACAGCTCGCGCGAGAAGCTAGGCGATTCTGGCGAGTATCTGGCGCAGACCACGCGTGAAGCCGCGCAGAAAGCGGACGGCTACGTGCGTGAAAATCCCTGGCATGGCGTGGGCATCGGTGCGGCAATCGGCGTGGCGATCGGCATGCTGATTTCACGGCGTTAATTATGGCGGATTCACAGCAGAGCCACGGCCCCGGCAAAGGGGTCATCAACATTGGCCAGCGCATCGTCACTACGCTGGTCAGCATGGTCGAGACCCGCGTACGGCTGGCGGTGGTCGAGCTGGAAGCGGAAAAGGCCAACCTGATTCAGCTGCTGCTGATGGTTGGCCTCACCATGCTGTTTACCGCATTCGGGCTGATGAGCCTGATGGTGTTGATTATCTGGGCCGTCGATGCGCAGTATCGCCTGATGGCGATCGGCATCACCACCGGCGTACTCTTTCTTCTGGCGATTATCTTCGGCCTGTGGAGCCTGCGCAAATCGCGTCAGTCCACGCTGCTACACCATACCCGTAAAGAGCTGGAGACCGATCGCAAGCTGCTGGAGGATGACCGCGCATGAGCCGCAGCAAACTGGAACGTGAAGCGCGCATTCATGAATTAATCGGGGAAATACAGCAGCAGCGGCTTGACCTGAGCGCAAGCCGCCGCGACTTTCTGCTAAGTACGGCGCAGTATGACCGCGGCTGGCTGACGTTCCTCAGCATGCGACGCTACCTGGCCATCGGCAGCAGCGCATTAGCCATCTGGTCGGTGCGCAGCCCGAACAAATTTATGCGCCTGCTCAAGCGCGGATTCGGCGTCTGGAGCACCTGGCGCATGCTGAAATCGGCTCTGCCGCAGCGCTAATCCCCTCTGCATTCAGCCGGTGCGAAATCACCGGCTTCGCTTCATCAGATTTCCTGAACAACACCTACAGAATATCTCGCTTACAACCTTTCCCCTCCGCGACTATTATCTCCAGCTATCAGCTCAGCAAACGGCAATGCCGCTTTTCGCTGGGAATTATCTAACGCAGGCGCGACTGCCCTGCCGACAATCTAGCCTGGAGTTAATGATGAAAAAATTCGAAGATACTGGTCTGCTGCTGGCGCGTATTTTAATGCCAATCCTGTTCATTACGGCCGGCTGGGGCAAAATCACCGGCTATGCGGGAACGCAGCAGTATATGGAAGCGATGGGCGTGCCGGGCTTTATGCTGCCGCTGGTGATCCTGCTGGAGTTCGGCGGCGGCCTGGCGATTCTGTTCGGCTTCCTGACCCGCTTCACCGCGCTGTTTACCGCTGGCTTCACCATCCTGACGGCGTTCCTGTTTCACAGCAACTTCGCGGAAGGCGTCAACCAGCTGATGTTTATGAAGAACCTCTCTATCGCGGGCGGTTTCCTGGTGCTGGGCCTGGTCGGTCCGGGCGCGTACAGCATCGACCGCCTGCTGCGTAAGAAATCCGCGCCCGCTGCGGCGCTGCGTTAAGCACACATCTGGCGTAATGCCACATATACTTAGCAGGGCGAGGATACTCCTCGCCCTGTTTGCATTGGAGGCGATATGGGCCAACTGATTGACGGTGTCTGGCACGACACCTGGTACGACACCAAATCAACCGGCGGACGCTTTAAGCGCACTGAAGCGGTCTGGCGCAACTGGGTGACGGCGGACGGCAGCGCCGGTCCGACGGGCGACGCGGGCTTTAAGGCCGAGCGCGATCGCTATCATCTGTATGTTTCTCTCGCCTGCCCCTGGGCGCACCGCACGCTGCTGATGCGTCAGCTTAAAGGGCTGGAGTCGATGATTGACGTTTCCGTGGTGCATCCGCTGATGCTGGAGAACGGCTGGACGTTCGACGACGATTTTCCCGACGCCACCGGCGACAAGCTTTATCAGAACGAATTTCTCTATCAGCTCTATCTGCATGCCGATCCGCACTATACCGGGCGCGTAACCGTGCCGGTGCTGTGGGACAAGCAGCAGGGCACCATCGTCAGCAACGAATCGGCGGATATCATCCGCATGTTCAACAGCGCCTTCGACGCCGTCGGCGCGCGCGCCGGGGACTACTATCCGCCCGCCCTGCGCGAGAAGATCGACGAGCTGAACGGCTGGATTTACGACACCGTCAACAACGGCGTCTATAAGTCGGGCTTCGCGACCTCGCAGGCGGCCTATGACGAGTCGGTGACCGCGCTGTTCCATTCGCTGTCGCGCCTGGAGCAGATTCTGGGGCAGCACCGCTATCTGACCGGCGACCAGCTCACCGAGGCGGATCTGCGCCTCTGGACCACGCTGGTGCGTTTCGATCCGGTCTACGTTACGCATTTTAAGTGCGATCGCCACCGCATCGGCGACTATCTCAATCTGAGCGGTTTCCTGCGCGATATTTACCAGATGCCGGGCATCGCCGAGACGGTGAATCTGCCGCATATCCGTCATCACTATTACGTGAGCCATAAAACCATCAACCCGAACGGCGTGATTTCGCTGGGACCGGCGTTTGACTGGGATGAGCCGCACGGACGCGGCTAAACGCGCGCGCCGTTCTTACCGGGACGGCGCGCCTCAACTGTTATAAAAATTCTGCGCGTTTCTGTGTCTGCCCTGGCCAACTGTTATCTGTTCTACTGAGCAGAAAAGTGACGGTGAGGTGAACAATGGACGCCATTAAACAAATCTTAATCGACGAAATCGCGACGCTCAATCGCGAAGAGCGCCGCGACAACCGGCCGCGTTTTAGCTTCTCTTTTCTGAAAACCCATCCAGGCCTCTGGGCGCTGATGTATCTCTGCTACGGTTTGTGCGTAGCGCTGATCTTCTCCACCGAGATGCTGGGCTGGCCCGCCTTCTGGTTCGCCACACTGTTCGTGCTGGTGATGAGCTTTCTGATGCTGCTGGATATCAACCCGAAATATCGCTTCGAGGATATCGACGCGCTGGATCTGCGCGTCTGCTATAACGGCGAGTGGTATTACGTGCAGCCGGTCTCTGAAGGCGGCGTGAAAAAGATCCTGAATCTGCCGGACGCGCCGGAAGAGGTGAAAAGCGGCATTCATCGCCTGCTGCGGCAGAAAGGCGAAGTGGATTTCTATGACGTCTACTATCTGACCTGGGGACACCAGCAGGCGGCGCAGGTTTAACCGCTCCGCTGGTCGGCAATCAACCTGCCCAGCGTCTCGACCGCCGCCTCGGCGCGTGTATCCCACGGCCAGGCGGCGTTGATGCGAAAACAGTGGGTAAACTCTTCGCCCGCTGAAAACAGCCGCCCCGGCGCGATGCTGATCCCCTGCTGCAACGCCTGCTGATAGAGCTGCGTGGTGTCATAGCCGCGCGGCAGCGTCACCCACAAAAAGAAGCCGCCCGGCGAATCGCTGACGCTGGCGTCTGCCGGCAGCGCCCGGCAGAGCGCCTGGCGCACCCACTCTTTGCGCCGCGCCAGCGTCTGCCGCAGTTTTTTCAAATGAGTATCGTAGCGGCGTGTGGCGAGGAAGTCCGCCAGCGCCAGCTGCATCGGCGCGCTGGTGGAGAGCGTGCTCATCAGCTGCAGCCGCTGGATGCGCTGCGCATGCTGCCCCGCCGCGATCCAGCCGACGCGAAACCCCGCCACCAGGCATTTGGAAAAAGAGCCGCAGTGCAGCACGCTGCCGCCGCAATCCCAGTATTTCGCCGGATGCGGCGCCTCAGCGCCCGACCAGAGTTCGGCGTAAACGTCATCCTCGATCAGCGGCACCTGATAGCGCGCCAGCAGCGCCACCAGCTGCGCCTTGCGCGTGGGCGAGAGCGTGACGCCGAGCGGATTTTGCAGCGTGGTCATCAGCCAGCACGCTTTTACCGGCCAGCGCTGCAGCGTCTCTTCCAGCTGCTGCATATCGATGCCGTGCTGCGCGTCACTCGGCACCGCGAGCGCTTTGAGCTTGAGCCGCTCGATCGCCTGCAGCGCGCCATAGAAGGTCGGCTGCTCAACCACCACGTAGTCGCCGGGTTCGGTCAGCGCCTGCAGGCTGAGATTGAGCGCTTCCAGCGCGCCGTTGGTAATGACGATTTCATCCGGCGACAGCGTGATGCCCTGCCGCGCGTAGCGCTGCGCCAGCATCTGTCGCAGCGCGGCATTGCCTGGCGGCAGATTATTGAGGGCGTCGAGCGGCGTCAGCTGATGGGAGACATTGGTCAGCGAGCGCATCAGCTGACGCTGCGGGAAGAGTTCGGGATCGGGAAAAGCGGAGCCAAACGGCACAATAGCCGGATCGCGGATCGCCTGCAGCACGTCGAAGACGAAGTTGTTGATATCGACCTGCTCGCTGAGCGCCACCTGCGCCGGCGCGGTTTGCAGCGCGCGCGGCGCGACGTAATAGCCAGACTGCGGTCGCGACACGATCCAGCCCTGGCTCTCCAGCACCTCGTAGGCGTGCATTACCGTCATCAGGCTCAGCCCGTGCTGCGCCACCTGCTGACGCAGCGACGGCAGCTTTGTGCCCGGCGGCCAGATGCCCGCCTCGATCTGCTGCTGAATCTCATCCGTCAGTTGCTGATATTTCGCCACGGGCTGCTCCTTTTGTTGCCGGGGCGCAGTTTAGCATGGCGGGAACAGCAGTGGCGTCGTCAGACCGCGAGGAAGCGTGAAATGCGGCGAGAGCGAGATAAAGGACACCGCGCCCGGCGCGCAACAAATAGCAGAAAGCAAAAACCCCGCTTGCGCGGGGTTTTCACCTGAAAAGTCGAAACTGACCGATAAGCCGGGTTCTGTCGTGGACAGTCATTCATCTAGGCCAGCAATCGCTCGCTGGCTCAAGCAGCCTACCCGGGTTCAGTACGGGCCGTACCATGCGAACCCCTATTTGGCCTTGCTCCGGGTGGAGTTTACCGTGCCGCGAACTGTTGCCAGACGCGCGGTGCGCTCTTACCGCACCCTTTCACCCTTACCTGATCCCATAAATGGGCCATCGGCGGTTTGCTCTCTGTTGCACTGGTCGTAGGCTTGCGCCCCCCAGGCGTTACCTGGCACCCTGCCCTATGGAGCCCGGACTTTCCTCCCCTCTGCCCGTCTCCCTACGAGAGGGACGACGACAAAGCGGCGACTGTCTGGTCAGCTTCGGCGCGAGATATTAGGTCATTCGGCCGCATTTGTCACGCCTCTTGCTGATCGAGCGCAAAGCGATAGAGCGCATTTTTCTTCACGCCGTGGATTTCCGCCGTCAGCGCCGCGGCCTTTTTCAGCGGCAGCTCTTTCTGCAGCAGCGCCAGCGTGCGCAACGCATCGGCGGGCAGCGCCTCTTCATCCGCCTTATGCCCTTCGACGACCAGTACCATCTCGCCTTTGCGGCGATTCTCGTCTTCTTTGATCCAGGCGAGCAGTTCGCCCACCGGCGCGCCGTGAATCGATTCCCAGGTTTTGCTCAGCTCGCGCGCCAGCACGACGTAACGCCCGGCGCCCAGCTCCTTCACCATATCTTCCAGGCTGTCGAGCAGACGGTGGGTGGACTCGTAGAAAATAAGGGTGCGCGGCTCCTGCGCCAGCGCGCGCAGCGCGTCGCAGCGCGCCTTGGTTTTGGCGGGCAGAAACCCTTCGTAACAGAAACGATCGGACGGTAACCCGGCGGCGCTTAATGCTGTGACGGCGGCGCAGGCGCCGGGCAGCGGCACAACGCGGATGCCCGCCTCGCGGCAGCGGCGCACCAGATGGTAGCCCGGATCGTTGATCAGCGGGGTCCCGGCATCGGAGACCAGCGCGATGCTCTGCCCTTGCTGCAGCTTCGCCAGCAGCAGTTCGGCCTTCTGCTGTTCATTGTGGTCGTGAAGTGCGAAGAGCCGCGCAGCGATGGCGAAATGTTGTAGCAACAGTCCGGTATGACGTGTATCTTCCGCTGCGACCAGATCGACGCCCGAAAGCACCGTCAGCGCCCGCTGGGTGATATCACCCAAATTACCAATCGGGGTTGGAACGATGTAGAGCGTGCTGGCAGAAATCTCTGCCCGATCGAGTTGTTTCATTGTTTCATCCGAATTGCCGATTTAATATTGAGCATCTTGAAAAAAACATCACTGGATACAGTATGCTTCCTTCAAAAGTCGTTCGTCATAAAGCAGGACGCTTTGTGCCTGTCCTTCTTGCTGGGCTGATTTTAGCCGCCTGTAGCGGTCAGGGGCCGCAAACCTCAAACGTAAATATTCAGGGGCCCATTACCGGCGGGTCTGATTACTATCTGCAGCAAGTGCAGCAAAGCAGCGATGATAGCAGGACAGACTGGCAATTACTTGCCATCCGTGCCCTGATGAAAGAAGGAAAGTATCCTCAAGCCGGCCAGCAGATCAATCTGCTGCCGAGCCAGCTCAGCGACACCCAGCAGCAGGAGTTGCTGCTGCTTAAATCGCAGTTCCTGTTCAGCCAGCAGAACGTGCCGGGCGCGACGCAGCTGCTGAATCAGGTCAAGGTCGACGATCTGTCGAAAGAGCAGCAGGCACGCTATTACGGCCTGCAGATCGCCGCCGCGCAGGGCAAACCCTCTCTGGCGCTGCTGCGCGCCTATATTGCGCAGGAGCCGCTGCTGAGCGGCGACGATCGTCAGAAAAACATCGACGCAACCTGGCAGGCGCTGACGCAGATGACGCCGCAGGAGGCGAGCAGCCTGGTGATCAACGCTGATGAAAACACCCTGCAGGGCTGGCTGGATCTGCTTAACGTCTGGCGCGCCAACGCGCAGGACGGCGAGATGCTGAAATCCGCACTGAAAGACTGGCAGACGCGCTATCCGCAAAACCCGGCGGCTAAAACGCTGCCGACGCCGCTGAGCCAGGCGCAGAACTTCACCAAAGCCTCTACCAGCACCATCGCGCTGCTGCTGCCGCTGAACGGTCAGGCGCAGGTCTTCGCCAGCGCTATTCAAAAAGGCTTCAATGATGCGAAAAACGGCGCTCTGAACGCTGCGCCGCAGCCGACAGCGCAGCCAGCGACCCAGCCGGCCGCCGCGGAAAGCGCACAGCCTGCGCCAACTGGCGAAGCCAACGCCGTTGTCAGCCCGGCCGCCGCCGCTATTACGCCAGCCGCGACCCCGCAGCCCACCGCAGCTCAGGCTCAGCCTGAAGCCAGCGCGCCCTCCAGCAGCGCGCAGATCAAGGTGTACGACACCAGCAGCCAGCCGATTCAGCAGGTGATGCAGCAGGCGCAGCAAGATGGCGCGACTCTGGTGGTCGGCCCGCTGCTGAAAAACAACGTCGAAACGGTCGCTAATAGCCAGACGCCGCTCAACGTGCTGGCGCTCAACGCGCCGGAGCAGATCCAGAACCATCCGAATATTTGCTATTTTGCGCTTTCTCCTGAAGACGAAGCGCGCGATGCCGCGCACCATATGTGGAACCAGGGCAAGCGCCAGCCGCTCCTGCTGGTGCCGCGCAGCAGCTTCGGCGATCGCGTGGTCAACGCGTTTGCACAGGAGTGGCTGAAGCTGGGCGGCACGGCGCCGCTGCAGCAGCGCTTCGGCTCGACCGCTGAGCTGAAACAGGGCATCAACAGCGGCGCGGGCATTACGCTGAGCGGTACGCCGGTCAACGTCCAGCCAGCCGCCGCCGAACCTCAGGGCGTCTCCATCGCCGGGCTGACGATTCCGTCGCCGCAGCAGCAGAGCGAGCCAGCGGCGGCAAGCAGCGGCAACGTCGATTCGGTCTATATCGTGTCGACGCAGGATGAGCTGCAGCTGATTAAGCCGATGATCGCCATGCGTACCGGCAGCCGCAGCGCGGCCTCGCTCTATGCCAGCTCGCGCAGTTACCAGGCGGGCGCAGGTCCCGACTTCCGTCTGGAGATGGAAGGCCTGCAGTTCAGCGATATTCCGCTGCTCTCGGGCCGTAATCCCGCGCTGATGCAGCGCGCGGCGCAGTCGTTCAATAACGACTACTCGCTGGTTCGCCTCTATGCGATGGGTATCGACGCCTGGACGCTGGCAAACAGTTTTAACCAGGTGCGCCAGTCGCCGGGCTTCACCATCGACGGCAATACCGGCAAGCTGAGCGCGAATCAGGATTGCGTGATCAACAGGACGTTGTCATGGAGCCAGTATCGTCAGGGCGAGATCGTTCCCGCCTCCTGAACGCTCGGCGCTTCGGCGCCGAACAGGAACAGCGCGCCCGGCGCTATTTAGAGCGTGCCGGACTGCGCTGGGTCGCCAGCAATGTCACTTATCGCGGCGGCGAGCTGGATCTCATCATGCGCGACGGCGCATGCTGGGTCTTCGTGGAAGTGCGCTACCGGCGCGATGCGCGCTACGGCGGGGCGCTGGCCAGCGTCACTCGCCTCAAGCGGCAGAAGCTGTTGCGCGCCGCCGCCCTCTGGCTCGCCCAGCGCGGCGGCAGTTTTGAGACGGTGGATTGCCGTTTCGACATCATCGCCATTACCGGTACGGCGCTGGAGTGGCTGCCCAATGCCTTTAATGCAGACGTATAGAACCAGGTGGTCGTGTGCAGGACAGAATTAAAGCGTGTTTTACTGAAAGTATTCAAACCCAGATTGCCGCCGCAGAAGCGCTGCCGGACGCCATTTCCCGCGCGGCGATGACGCTGGTGCAGTCCCTGCTTAACGGCAATAAAATCCTCAGCTGCGGCAACGGCGCATCAGCCGCCAACGCGCAGCATTTCGCCGCCAGCATGATCAACCGTTTCGAGACCGAGCGTCCCAGCCTGCCAGCGCTGGCGCTCAGCGCGGACAACGTGATGCTGACGGCAATCGGCAACGATCGTCAGCACGATGAAATCTACGCCAAGCAGGTGCGTGCGCTGGGTCAGGCCGGCGACGTCCTGCTGGCGATCTCTACCCGCGGCAACACGCGAGACATCGTTAAAGCGGTGGAAGCCGCGGTTACCCGTGATATGACCATCGTTGCGCTCACCGGCTATGACGGCGGCGAGCTGGCGGGCCTGCTCGGCCCGCACGACGTGGAAATTCGCATTCCGTCGCACCGCAGCGCCCGCATCCATGAGATGCATATGCTGACGCTGAACTGTCTGTGCGACCTGATTGATAACACCCTGTTTCCACACCAGGAATGACTGAAGGAGCAAACATGAAAGCATTGAATGCTGTCGCTATCCTGTTAACCGCCATGCTGTTGCAGGGCTGCGTCGCCGTCGTCGCCGGCGGCGCGGCCGTCGCCACCAAAACCGCCACCGATCCGCGCACCGTCGGCACCCAGGTTGACGACGGCACGCTGGAGCTGCGCGTCAGCAATGCGCTGGCGAAAGATCAGCAGATTAAAACCGACGCGCGCATTATCGCTACCGCCTATCAGGGCAAAGTGCTGCTGACCGGCCAGGCGCCGTCGCAGGATATCGCCAGCCGCGCGAAACAGATCGCTATGGGCGTCGACGGCGCGACAGAGGTCTATAACGAGATTCGTATCGGCCAGAAGGTCAGCCTCGGCACCTCGTCCTCCGATACCTGGATCACCACCAAAATCCGCTCGCAGCTGCTGGGCAGCGATCAGGTGAAATCCTCGAACGTGAAAGTGACCACCGAGAACGGCGAAGTGTTCCTGTTAGGTCTGGTGACGGCGGAAGAAGCGAAGGCGGCGGCGGATATCGCCAGCCGGGTGAGCGGCGTGAAGCACGTCACCACCGCGTTTACGATGCTGAAGTAAGCGTGCATCAGGCCGCACATCTGTCCACAAGCGGATGATATGGGCCGAAGAGCAAAGCGTCCCGCGCCAGGGAAGACGCGGGCCGAGCGAGCATGGATGCACTGAGCGACTTTGCGATCGGACCATGTCATCCGCGCAGGCACAGCGGCAATAGACGAAAAGGGCGGCCTTAGCCGCCCTTTTTTATACCGGTATATCGATCACCAGCGCCCAGGTCGCGGTTTTCGCCCGCAGCCTGATCTGCTGCTCCTCCTGCAAAAACGCCCCGTCGCCGCAGCCCAGCTTCTCCTGACGATCCTCGCGCGTGACCGCCTCCAGCGAGCCGTGAATCGACTGCAGATAGGCGCGCGGCCCGCGCAGCGTCAGCGACTGCTCTTCGCCCGGCGCCAGCCGCAGCTGATGCACCCACACCTGCTGACGCAGCTGCAGGCTATTGCCCGCGCCGTCCGGCGAGGCGATCAGCTGCAGATTGCCGCGCTCCGGCAGCGCGATCTTTTGCAGCGTCGGGTTTTCCCGCTCGGGACAGGCGGCGAGCCAGAGCTGCATCCGCGTCAGCGGCTGATCCTTGCGCAGGTTGATTTCGCTGTAGCTGACGCCCGGCTGCGTGGCGAGCAGCAGCGCTTCGCCCTCGCGCGCGACGATATGATTGCCTTCGCTGTCGCGGTACTCCGCCTCGCCCTGCAGCACGATATTCAGCACGTCCACCTGCGGATAGGTGCGCGGCTGAAAGGCGGCCCCTGGCGCCAGCACTTCCTGATTC
The DNA here is from genome assembly GCF_002095575.1 of Pantoea septica. Taxonomy (GTDB): domain Bacteria; phylum Pseudomonadota; class Gammaproteobacteria; order Enterobacterales; family Enterobacteriaceae; genus Pantoea; species Pantoea septica. Next base: position 25,262 of record NZ_MLJJ01000008.1, read on the forward strand.
AGCACGCGTAGCGAGGCGTAGCCCATTAATTTGGGATCGAAATAGTGACCAAAAGAGAAACTGTAGCGTGCCTGCAACCAGCCGAAATCGGCCTGACCGCACGCGGACGCACTACGCGTCGTTATCATGATTTACCTCCAGCTCGCTGCGGCAGAGAACGACCGCAGACTTGATACCCATTATGGTAAAAGGCTGGACGCCGTATTGTTAGCCAGTTAATCTGCCGTGCATATTCAAATTTCCTGAAAGAGAGTTCGGATGGCTAAAGAGCGTGCCTTAACCCTTGAAGCGTTGCGCGTTATGGATGCGATCGATCGCCGCGGCAGTTTCGCGGCGGCGGCGGACGAGCTGGGGCGCGTCCCGTCGGCGCTCAGCTACACCATGCAAAAGCTGGAAGAGGAGCTGGACGTGGTGCTGTTCGACCGCTCCGGCCACCGGACGAAATTCACCAACGTCGGGCGCATGCTGCTGGAGCGCGGACGCGTGCTGCTGGAGGCAGCGGACAAGCTCACCACCGACGCCGAAGCGCTGGCGCGCGGCTGGGAAACCCACCTGACCATCGTCACCGAAGCGCTGGTGCCGACCGAGGCCCTCTTCCCGCTGGTGGAGAAGCTGTCGGAAAAGGCCAATACCCAGATTTCGCTGATCACCGAAGTGCTGGCGGGCGCGTGGGAGCGGCTGGAGCAGGGGCGCGCCGATATCGTCATTGCGCCAGATATGCACTTCCGCGCCTCGACCGAAATCAATACGCGTAAGCTCTACACCATGATGAGCGTCTATGTGGCCAGCGCCGACCACCCTATCCACAACGAGCCGGAACCTCAGTCTGAGGTGACGCGCGTGAAGTATCGCGGCATCGCGGTGGCCGATACGGCGCGCGAGCGCCCGGTGCTGACGGTACAGCTGCTGGACAAACAGCAGCGTCTGACGGTCAGCAGCATGGACGACAAGCGCCGCGCGCTGCTGGCGGGGCTCGGCGTCGCCACCATGCCCTATTCGCTGGTGGAGAAAGATATTGCGGAAGGTCGGCTGCGCGTCGTCAGCCCGGAATATACCCGCGAAGTGGATATCATTATGGCGTGGCGCCGCGACAGCATGGGCGAAGCCAAAGCCTGGTGCCTGCGCGAGATCCCGCGTCTGCTGGCGAAGAAAAGCTAAACGCCGCCTTCGGCTCCAGCCTGCCACGCGGGCTGGAGCCTGCTATTACAGCCGTCCCAGACACTCAATCGCCACCGCCTTGAATGCGGCGAAATCTTTGCTGTCGCGCAGCCGGGGCATCGCCCTTTCGCGCAGAAAGGTCACGAAGAGATCGTAGATCGCCATCGCCTCTTCATACTCGCTTTTACTGATCGCCAGCAGAAAGATGACCGAGGCGGTATCGTCGCCCCATGCGATGCCCTGCGGCGCCAGCACGGTGTAAACCACCGTTTTTTTCGCCAGCAGGCCAAGCGAGTGCGGCAGCGCGATACCTTCGCCCAGCATGGTGCTGACGATCGCCTCCCGCTCCTCTACCGAGGGATAAAAGCTCGCATCGACAAATCCTTCCGCTTCCAGCCGATCGCACAGCTCGCGGAACAGCTGCGACTGGGTCATCGGCTTATCGACGATCAGGAAGTGCTGCGCGTCGAAAAACTTCTCCAGCATATAGGGCCGAGTGCGGTCCACCAGCACCAGCTTGCCGATCTGCTCCAGCTGGAAACCGGTAGGAAACGGCGACATTACCACCACCGGCTTATCCTTCTCGCTCAGCCGCGTAGTAGAGATAACGAAATCTTCATCGATGCGCGCTCGCGCCTCATATTCGCGCTGCGACAGCCGACCGGCGACCTGTAGCTGCGGATATTTGCGCAGCAGCATCGCCTCGATCATCCGCAGCGTGGAGTTACCGCTGTCGCACACCAGCAGCACCTGCGGATGGCGCTGATAGCCGACGTCGTAATGACGCTCCAGCCCGACGCCGATATGCAGCACCAGAAAGCCGATCTCATTCTCGCTGATGACGTAAGGCGTGTATTTGCCCCAGCTGGAGACCGCTGCCAGCGTCACGTCATAGGCCATCGGATAGTGCTGTTTGATATTGCCCAGCAGCGGGTTGGGAATATGGATCTGGTAACGCACGCGGGTGATCATGGTTTTGATGTGCGTAAGCAGATCGGCGCGCAGCTGCTCATCGCCCTGCAGATTGTAGTTGTAGTGGGTATTGATATAGCTCAGCAGATAGTCCACCAGTGCGTCGGCGTCATCGGCATTGATGGCGCTCGGCGCCACCTCCTGCATCTGGCGCGCCGCGATATTGACGCGCAGCCAGCCCTCTTCCGCCGGCGACACCGGCTTGCCCACCAGCGGCCGCAGCAAATTAATCAGCTCGTGCGCCGCCTCGCGCACGTCCAGTCCGACATCCTCCGCGCCGGGATCGCTCAGCGGATAGCCTTCGCTGATGCGGCGCACCGCGACGGCGCAGTAGAGGCGCAGATAGCGCTCGCCCTCGTCGCTGAGGCGAACGTTATGGCGGGTCAGGCACTGCTGCAACAGCGGACGCAGCGTCTCCAGAATATTGCTGTGCAGCGCTTCGATAGCGATCAGCGGGCTGTCGGCCTGCTCCCGGTCGATCTGCCACAGCAGATCGGTCAAGCAGGTGCGGATCGCGACTTCGCTGCCGAACAGCTTCATGCCGTAGTGGGGTTTGCTTTCGATGTGCAGGTGATAGCGCGCCAGCCACTCGCGCACCTCGGTCATGTCGTTTTGCAGCGTGGCGCGGCTGACGAACCACTCATCGGCCAGATCCTCCAGCTTGAGCGACCAGGCGGCGGTCAGAAAGCGCGTCAGCATATAGCGCACCCGTTCGGCGGAGGTACGCGGCACGCGTAGCGGCGAGCGGTTTTGGCGCTCCAGACGCTGGAAGCGCTGCGCGTCGCCGATTTTTAGCTGTTAGCCCGCGCCGCGGCTGAGCACGAACTGCGCGCCGTACTCCTCCAGCAGCGCGTTAAGCGCGCTAATGTCGGCACGCACGGTGCGCGTTGAAACGGCGAAGCGCCGCGCCAGCTCATCCTGAGGCAGCGTTTCGTTTTGCAGGGCATCAAACAGTTGCGCAAGGCGTTGATTTGGAAATCTCAAGGCGGTCTACCTGTTACGGCGCTGGCATGCATTCAGCGGCATCATGTCGAAAAATAGCAGCTTAAAGCGAACGGCGCGTGACCTCCAGGCAAGCGCCGACGCCCTGTGAAGCGCGCCGGCGTGACTGTCGCTACGGCAGCAGTTTTTTGCAAATAGCCAGCAGCTGACGCACGTCTTCCACGCGCGTATCGCCGCTGGCGGGATCGATAATGGAGCTGTAGACGTGCGGGATAATTTTACTGACGCCCGCCTCCAGCGCGATCGCCAGAATAGCTTCGACGTTATCGAGATCGATGCCGCCGGTCGGCTCGAGCCAGAAGTCATGCGCCGCGCACGCCTGGGCGACGGCGCGGTACTCGTCGACCGCCTTTAGTCCGCCCATCGGGAAATATTTCACCGAGCTGCCGCCCATATCCTTCAGCAGCGCGATGGCGCTGTCAATCGGCACCCGCGCGTCGCTGCCCTGCGAGCTGAGCGGGCCGGTGGAGATCTTCACCAGGCCCGGCGTGCCGGTCGGCGAAATCAGGCCGTTAACCACGGTTTGCGACTGGCCCAGCAGCGCGCGGCTGGTGGCGACGCCGGTAAAGACCTGGTTGACGTGCTGCGGCTGCAGCACGGCGGAAATCTCGCTCACCATTTTTGACTGATTCGGGTCGCCCGCGCCGAGCCCGACCGAAAGCGCGTTGTCGATCAGCGCGGCATAGTCGCGCATATCGGCGATAGCCGCCTCGTTGCTGCTGTAGTTTTTCGACAGCACGCCCACCAGCACATGCCCTTCCGCTGCCTCCCAGATGGCGCGCGCGTTCGCTTTCGAGCCCGCCAGCACGTTAAGACAGAGACGATCCTGATAGAAATTCGGGGTGAGCTTCATGCGGTTTTTCCTCCGTTCAACAGCGTTTGAATCGAGGTAAAGATGGTGTGCAGCTGTTCAGCGCTGACGCTGCGCACATCCGCCTCGATAATGCCCTCATTGGCTTTGTAGCCGCGAAAATAGATGGCGATCTCGCCATTTTTGAGCGCCTGCACGATGTCGCCGGTACGCTGGCCGATGGCCGCCTCGTCGAATTTAATCTCGGCGCGGGCGATATCGCGCCCCGCCGCGTCCCACACAACGCGGGCGCTCACGCCGCGCAGCTGATTGAGGTTGTCGATAAAAGGCGTCATTTTTTCCACCATCTGCGCGCCGCTGGTTTTTTCCAGCCGCAGATAATTTTCAATCGCCTGCGTCAGGCCGAGAATGCCCTCTTTGCCCACCTTCATCGCCCGACCGATGCCGTTGCTCTGGCGCTTCACCCACTCTACGGGCTGCGCTCTGCCGATCACCAGCCCGCTGGTCGGCCCTTCAATCGCCTTCGCGCCGCTGTAGATCACCAGATCGGCGCCGTACTGGTAGTAGCACTGCAAATCTTCTTCGGCGGCCGCGTCGACGATCAGCGGCACGCCGTGTTTGCGCGCCACCGCCGCCGCCTGCTCGACGTTCAGGTGGCTTTTCTGCACGCAGTGGTGGGATTTCACGTAGAGGATGGCGGCGGTCTGCGGCGTGATCGCCGCCGCCAGCTGCTCGGGCGAACACTCGTTGCTGTATCCCGCCTCGACCAGACGACCGCCGCCCAGCGCCACCATGCTGCCGACCGGCGCGCCGTAGTTGACGTTATGACCTTTCGGCACCACGATATCGTGCGGCACCTCAAGCGGCGCAGCGTGCAGATTATCCAGCAGCCAGTCGTTCTCTTTGACGATCGTCGCCGCGACGCACTGCGCGATGCCCGCCGAGGCGCAGGAGACCACCACCGCGTTTTCCACATTCAGCAGTTGCGCGATATAAGCGCCGGTCTTGTTGACCAGATCTTTCATTTCAAAATAGTGGCTGAGGCCGATCTGCACGGTGTCGACCACCTCCGGCGACGGCGTCGAGACGCCGAGGATCGTCATGCGGCCAGAGGCGTTGATGACCGGCTTCAGGCCATATTTTTCATAGATCGAAGACATTGGCTTTCCCTTCTTCTGTCAGGAACCACTCGCCCGCCACCACGGCGGCCAGCGGCGTAAGATGTTTCTCCCCGGTGAGCTGTTCGCCTTCGGAATCGACAAACAGGCGGGGCGCTTCGGTAACGCTGAAAAGCGTGAGATCGGCGTCAAAACCCACCTCAAGACGCCCTTTGCGCGCCAGACGCAGCCCGTCCGCCGCCTTCCAGGTGACGCAGTCGATGACCTGTTGCAGCGTCATGCCGACGCTGAAAAACTTTGACATGACGTGCGCCAGGCTATGCACCGGGCCGTTGAGGCGGTTGCGGCAGTAGATATCCGAGCTGATGGTGTCGGGCAGAATGCCCTGCGCGATGGCGACGCGTGCCACCTCGAAGCTGAAGCTGGCGCTGCCGTGGCCGACGTCCATCCTGACGCCGCGCGCGATGGCATTGCGCACCGACGCCTTCAGTTCACCTTGCGGCGTCAGCACGCGGTTGGGCTTGCCGTTAAAGCAGTGGGTGATGATGTCGCCTGCGGTGAGACGCTCGGCGATCTCCGCCAGATCCGGCGGGTTGTTGCCGATATGCACCATCAGCGGCAGACCGCCGACCCGCTGCTGGATCGCTTTGGCTTTGATCAGCGGCTGAATGCCGTTCTCGCCGACTACGCTGCTGCTCATGCGCGCCTTCAGGCCGACGATAAAGCCGGGCAGCCGTTCTACGGCTTGCTGCACCGCGTCGCCGTCGATTTGCCGCATATCCGCCAGCTCGTTTTGCGTCACGATGCCGGTGCGCGCGATATTGATCAGCGCGTAGACCTGGGTGGCGGCGGCGCGGGTAATGGCGTAAAAATCATCGATATGATCGGCGCCGGTGCTGCCTGCGTCGATAACCGTCGTGACGCCCGTGCCGACGCCGATGGCGTCCGCCTCGTCGTGATAGATGGGCGATTTAGGGTAGCAGTGGACGTGAGAATCGATCCAGCCTGCGCTGACGTAGCAGCGTCCGGCCAGATTGCGTTCGCTTTTCGCCTCGCCCGACAGGCGGTCGCCGATGGCGGCGATTTTGCCGTCCTGCAGCGCGATATCCACCAGCCGCTCATCCGTCAGCCGTGCGCGGCGAAGAATCAGATCGAACATAGCAACTCCTTAACGCGGCGGCCCGCTGGCGAGCCGCCGCCAGCTTCAGATGGCGACCGGGAAAATGGCGCCGAGGATCATGGCGCCGAGGATCGCGCCGCCGGTGATCGGCTTGTTCCAGAGGTAGAAGAGCAGCGCGCCGAGCAGCGAGCCCAGGCCGATAGGGATCGAGGCCGCCATAGCGGAAAGAATGATCAGCGGCCCTAAAAAGCGGCCGGAGGCGTTGCCCGCGCCCATCATCACGTCCGCGCCGTAGGTCGAGTCGCTCTGGTTGATGGTGAACTTGCGCGCCAGAATGATGATGTAGCCGATCGCCAGGCCAATCACCAGGCCGGTCGCCAGCGAGGCGGCGAAGTTAGCCACCGGAAAGACGATGCCTGCGCCCAGCAGCAGCGCCGGCACGCCCAGGCCGACGCCGGTCTGAATGGCGCCGCCGATATCGAGGATGCCCACCAGCGAGCCTTCGATGATGCGGGCGAAGAGAAAGCTCGCGCCGAAGGCCGCTACCGCGCCGTAGACGCCGGTTTCCATGCCGGCGCGCAGCATAGAAACAAACGCCACTTCGTTAAACGCGCCGATGCCGTAGAGGTAATACATGTGCGTACCGGCGAACACGCCCGCCGAGAGCAGGCCGACGAAGATCGGGAAAGACCAGTCGGCGTACCAGAAGCCTTTATTTTCAGTCATGTCGTTAGCCTTACTTGCCGCTCAGAGAGTTGTGGATCGCGTCGAGCCAGCTGGGAATGCCTAACTGGAAGGACTGCAGCAGTTTCATATCGAAGCCGCGGAAGAAGCCGCTCAGCACGAACAGCAGCACGATCGCCACCATCATCACTTTGGTCACCTTGTTCCAGCCGCTCTCCTCGACGCCTTTGCCGATCAGGATGCCGAGCACCAGTCCAGGTACGGCGTTGCCCATGATCAGCTGCGCCAGACCGCCGAAAATCGTCGCCCAGAAGCCCGATTTTTTCCCGGCGTCGATGGCCGCCAGCCAGAAGATCACCGGCATGACGGTATTGACCAGCAGATTTGCCGCCGGTACCAGCACTTTCACCGCGGTCACCTGCAGCGCGGCCGGCACCGCCGAGGCGGTAGAGTTGAGAAAGGCGACGACGATCATGCCGATAATGCCGCAGGCGATGGCCATCTTTTTCGGATCGTGCAGGGTTTCGGCCAGATTGCGGTTTTTCACCATCAGCGCGGCCGCGCCCCAGTTAGGAATGATGCGGTGGTCGACGTCCTGAGTGAAGGAGCCTGCCGCGACGGATGATGCCCAGGCATTAAAGAAGAAGCCGAGACCGAAGGAGAAGTGCGAGGCGGGATCGCCTTCGCAGGAGTTGAGCTCGCCCAGCGTACGGAACGCGCCCATCCCCTGCGACGTCGGCGCATGGAACATGCGCGCCGCACCGGCGCCGACGCCCACACCTACCAGTCCCCCAATGATCAACGACTTAAACAAAATAATTAAAAACATGTTTTTTTACCTTTGTTGTCGTCTGTTTTTACGGTGTCGCCGTGAATGTCACCTGCCCGGTATCAATCACGGTGACGCTGACGGAGATCTCCAGCTCGACGCTGTAGTTCCGCCGCTGGCGCGCCAGAAAGAAGAACAAAAATTTCTCCTTTTTGACGCTCTCCTGCGCGCGCAGCACCCGAACATCCAGGGGTTCGATGCGCAGCAGAATCTTTTGCGTCGCGCGCAGAACCTGGTTCTGCACGCGACTCAGAGCATCGGCAAAAGCTTTCTCTTTACTGTCGCCTTTGCCCTGCACCGTCACCTGAGTAACGTATTGTTCTTTCATCATCAGCTGCCGTGCTTCTTGTTCCAGGCCTGCACCAGCCGCTCGCCTAGCTCTTCTTTGTCCATAAAGCCGAAGCCGAGCACGTTGGCGCCTTCGTTGATGGCGGTGACGCCTTCGTCAACGGAACGCATGCCGTGGCGCGCCTTATAGCCGTATTTGTTTTGCGCGGTGATGGCGCCTGCGCCGCCGCTGCCGCAAAAGGAGATGCCGAAATCAGCGTTTTCCGCCTTCATTACGTCACCCAGCTTCATATCTGCCGCAACGCCCGGCACGACGACGGCGCGGCCGCCCGCCTTTTCCACGCCCGCCGCGACTTTCTGTCCTTTACCTAAACGATCGCCAATCACTACGGTTACCATGATGATTTCCTCTTTATACAGTTAGTTAGATCGAGCCACTTCTATATGGACGGAGAGAAGCCAGGCCTCTTCGCGCGGCAGATTGCCGAACAGATCGACCACCTGCTGCGCCAGCTGCATGGTCTCCGGCGAAATATCTTCAAACAGCTCCGCCTCTACCTCGGGAAGGGGTTCGCCGGTTAGCGAGCGCAGCGCCATGGCGCGTACGTGCGACGCCAGCATCTGCTGCTGCACCGCGTTGGGCGCGATATCGTGTTGGGCGTAGATCGCCGCGATTTGTGCCATGATCTTGTCGGCCAGGGCCTGAATCTCTTCCGGCGTTGCCTGCCGTACCGAAGCTCCGTTACTGCTCACCTTGCTACTCCTGTTCACGAAAATTCGCGTTGCGAATAAATTACGGCGTGACAAAGTGGAAGTGCAGACGCACTTTTTCCGCATGGAAGTGGAAATCGCAGGGCAGGCTGTGCGCCAGATCGCAGGACGCACGGATTGTGTGACAGAAGCCGCGTTATGCGCGCTTTAAATGTTAAAAAAGGGGTCTCAAAAGAGAAGCGTGCAGGCAGCGGCGCGCGGCACGACGGTAAAAAAATGTGAGATAAGAGAAGCTGATGACGCGATAAAGCCGGTCGCGCGGACCGGCCTGAGAGTCAGCGGAACTTTTTATGATTGGCGTTGCGGATCTCCGCCAGCTTTTTCGCTTCGGTTTTGGCGCCGTCCAGGTTGTTGGCCTGCGCCAGCTTGTCCACCACGTCGATCTGCGCAATCAGCGAATCAAGGCCAGCATGGTAATCCTTTATCTGCGCGCTGTCGGCTGGCTGCCCTTCAAGCTTCTCCGGCGTCGATTTTTTCGCATCCTGCGCCGCCTGGCGCATCTCGCCCAGCGCTTTATGCATCTCCTGCGCGTCGCCTGTTTTCATCACGGTATTCAGCCCGTCTTTCAGCGTATCCATATCATTTTCTAAATCCGCCGCGTACAGGCTGGCGCTTCCAGACAACAAGCAGAGAGACAACATTGCAATCACACGCTTACGCATCGGTATATCCTTTTTATTGTGGGTAAAAAAAAAGCAGCCAGAGCGGCTGCTTTCAGGAAGCGAGTTTTATTATTGTCCGGCGATTTTCATCTCCGGCAGCAGCACCGAACCACATTGTATGTTGCTGCGGGTTTCAATGTCGTTACCGACCGTGACGATATTGCGCCACATATCCTTGAGATTTCCTGCAATAGTGATCTCGCTCACAGGATATTGGATCTCGCCGTTCTCTACCCAGTAGCCGGCCGCGCCGCGCGAATAGTCGCCGGTAATGGCGCTGACGCCCTGACCCATCAGTTCGGTAACCACCAGGCCGCGTCCCATCTGCCTGATAAGATCCTCAAAGCTGCTGCCCTGCCCGGCGATGCGCCAGTTGTGGATGCCGCCCGCGTGGCCGGTGCTTTTCAGGCCCAGCTTGCGCGCCGAATAGCTGGTCATCAGCCAGGTTTGCAGCACGCCATCCTTAACGATGTCGCGCGCCTGGGTGCGTACGCCTTCGCTGTCGAACGGCGTTGACGCCAGGCCTTTCAGGAGGTGCGGCTGTTCCTGAATAGTGAGCCATTCCGGCAGGATCTGCTGGCCGAGCGCGTCAAGCAGGAAGGTCGATTTACGGTAGACGCTGCCGCCGCTGATGGCGCCGACCAGATGGCCGAAGAGGCCGGTGGCGACTTCCGGCGCGAAAATCACCGGCGCTTTCATGGTCGAAAGCTTGCGCGGCGACAGCCGCGACAGCACGCGACGCGCGCACTCCGCGCCCACCCAGTCGGGGCTTTGCAGATCCTCGAAGGCGCGACCAATGGTATAAGCGTAGTCGCGCTCCATATCGCCGTCCTGCTCGGCGATAACGGAGCTGGAGAGCGAATGACGGCTGGAGCAGTAGCTCTGCAGCATGCCGTGGCTGTTGCCGAAGACTTTAATGCCGACGTGGCTGTTAAAGCTGCCGCCTTCGGTATTGGTGATGCGCGGATCCGCTTTCAGCGCGGACTGCTCCGCCTGCGCGGCGAGCTCGATGGCGCGATCGGCGTCGATCTCCCAGGGATGGTAGAGATCGAGATCCGGCGCGTCGAACGCCAGAAGATCGGCATCTGCCGGGCCAGCATAAGGATCCGTCGAGGTATAGCGCGCGATATCGATCGCCGCCTGCACGGTGCGTTTGATCGCCTCCGGGCTGAGATCGGTGGATGAGGCGCTGCCCTTGCGGTTCTGATGATAAACGGTGATGCCGAGCGCGCCGTCGCTGTTGAACTCGACGTTCTCCACTTCGCCGTAACGGGTGCTGACGCCGATTCCGGTGGTTTTGGTCACTGCCACTTCTGCGCCGTCGGTGCTGGCCTTCGCCAGATCGAGCGCCTGCGCCACTGCCTGTTCCAACACTTTTCGCTGTTCTGCAACCTGAGTAGATACGTTCATCGGCCTGCCGTCTAATCTTAAGTATGAAAGTTTTGAGTCTATCAGAGTCAGAGAACAATTTCGCAGTCACCCGATAAACTGATAGGATTAGCCTCTTTTTTTAGGGGAGCCCAGAAAATGACCAAACAGCCCGATGAGTGGCTCGACGACGTGCCGGATAATCAGGAAGAAGAAGACGAAGAGATTATCTGGGTCAGTAAGAGCGAAATTAAACGCGACGCTGAAGAGCTAAAACGCCTGGGTGCCGAACTGGTCGATCTGGGCAAGAACGCCCTGGAGAAGATCCCGCTGGATGAAGAGCTGCTGGCCGCCGTCGAGCTGGCGCAGCGCATCAAAAAAGAGGGCCGTCGCCGCCAGCTGCAGCTGATCGGCAAAATGCTGCGCTCGCGCGACGTCGATCCGATCCGTCAGGCGCTGGACAAGCTGAAGAACCGCCACAACCAGCAGGTTGCGCTGTTCCACAAGCTGGAAGCGCTGCGCGATCGCCTGATCGAACAGGGCGACGAGGCGATGAACGAAGTGATTACGCTCTATCCGCACGCCGATCGCCAGCAGCTGCGCAGCATGATCCGCAACGCGCAGAAAGAGAAAGCGGGCAACAAAGCGCCTAAATCGTCACGTCAGATATTCCAGTATCTGCGCGAGCTGGCGGAAAGCTAAGCTACGCCGAAGCGGCGCTAAAAAAGGCGCCCTGAAAGGGGCGCCCGATGCGTTAAGCGAGCCGATCCAGCAGCTTCTGATGAATGCCGCCAAATCCGCCGTTGCTCATAACGAGAATCGAATCGCCCGGCTGGGCGGCTTTCACGACCATCTCCACCAGCGTATCGATATCGGCGCTCCAGTGCGCCGGCGGCATGCAGGCTTCGGCCACGTCGGAGACCTGCCAGGGAATATGGTGCGGCTGGAACAGAAACACCTCATCCGCGCGTGCCAGCGAAGGCGCCAGGTCGTTTTTGCTCACGCCCATTTTCATGGTATTAGAGCGCGGTTCCAGCACCGCCAGAATACGCGCCCGGCCGCCAACTTTGCTGCGCAGCGCCGATAAGGTCGCCAGAATCGCCGTCGGGTGATGGGCGAAATCGTCATAAACCTTGATGCCGTTCACGTCGCCACGCAGCTCTAGCCGGCGGCGCGCGTTGATAAAGCTGTCGAGCGCCTGCGCCGCGTCTTCAGGTTTGACGCCGACGTGACGCGCAGCGGCGATCGCCATCAGGCCGTTGTGCATGTTGTGCTCGCCGACCAAAGACCAGTTCACCTCGCCGACCCTTTCGCCGTCGAGCAGGACTTCCCAGCGCGAGGCGTCCTGCACCAGCTTCTTCGCCTGCCAGCGGCCGCCCTCGCCGACGCTCTCCTGCTCGCTCCAGCAGCCCATCGTCATCACCTGGCGGATGTTGTTATCGTGCTCTGGCAGCAGGATTTTGCCCTGGCCCGGCACGATGCGCACCAGATGGTGGAACTGCTTCTGGATGGCGCGCAGATCGTCGAAGATGTCCGCGTGATCGAACTCAAGATTATTGAGGATCAGCGTGCGCGGGCAGTAGTGAACGAATTTGGAACGCTTGTCGAAGAAGGCGCAGTCATACTCATCCGCCTCGATAACGAAGAATGGACTTTTTCCTAATTTTGCCGAGACGTCGAAGTTGCCGGGCACGCCGCCGATGATAAAGCCCGGCGCCAGTCCGCACGACTCCAGTATCCAGGCTACCATACCAGAAGTGGTTGTTTTGCCATGAGTTCCTGCTACCGCCACCACCCAGCGATCGCGCAGTACGAAGTCATGCAGCCACTGCGGGCCGGAAAGGTAGGGAATGTTGCGCTCCAGCACCGCTTCCACGCAGGGGTTGCCGCGCGTCATGGCGTTGCCGATGATAACGAGGTCCGGCGCGGGATCGAGCTGAGAAGCGTCGTAACCCTCTGTTAATTCTATGCCTTGCTGCTCGAGCAGCGTGCTCATCGGCGGATAAACGTTGGCGTCCGAACCGGTCACCTGATGGCCAAGGGAACGTGCCAGCATCGCCAGACCGCCCATAAACGTGCCGCAAATCCCAAGGATATGAATACGCATAACGAGATCCATTACTCAAAAGTTCGGCGCACAGTGTAACCCTGCTCGCAGACTTAAGAAACGGATTAGGACTATGGTTTTTGAAGTTCATTCGGCTAAACTGCGTACGCAAACGTTGGCGGTTTGCCAGGCAGGCTGCCACTCCATCGAAGATTCAGGGAATGTGTTATGAAAACGTTAGGCGAATTTATCGTCGAGAAACAGCACGACTTTCCTCACGCAACAGGTGAACTGACGGCGCTAATTTCCGCTATTAAGCTGGGCGCGAAAATCATCCATCGCGACATCAACAAAGCCGGCCTGGTAGATATTCTCGGCGCAAGCGGCGTTGAAAACGTCCAGGGCGAGCAGCAGATGAAGCTCGATCTCTTCGCGAACGAGAAGCTGAAAGCGGCGCTGAAAGCGCGCGGTATCGTGGCGGGCATCGCCTCGGAAGAAGAGGACGAGTTCGTAATCTTCGAAGGAGTAGAACACGGCAAATACGTGGTGTTGATGGATCCGCTGGACGGCTCTTCCAATATCGACGTTAACGTCTCTGTCGGCACCATCTTCTCTATCTATCATCGCGTTAGCGCGCCAGGCACGCCGGTCACCGAAGCGGACTTTATGCAGCCGGGCAACAAGCAGGTCGCGGCGGGCTACGTAGTGTATGGCTCCTCGACCATGATGGTTTACACCACCGGCTGCGGCGTCCACGCCTTTACCTACGATCCGTCGCTCGGCGTCTTCTGCCTGAGCCACGAGCGCATGACCTATCCGCCGACGGGCTACACCTACTCGATCAACGAAGGCAACTATATTCGTTTCCCGCAGGGCGTGAAGAAATACCTGAAGTTCTGCCAGGAAGAGGATCATGCCTCACATCGTCCTTACACCTCGCGCTACATCGGCTCGCTGGTGGCGGATTTCCACCGCAACCTGCTGAAAGGCGGGATTTATCTCTACCCGAGCACCGCCAGCCACCCGAACGGCAAGCTGCGCCTGCTCTATGAGTGCAACCCGATGGCGTTCCTCGCCGAGCAGGCTGGCGGCAAGGCGAGCGACGGCGCGAATCGTATTCTCGACATTCAGCCGGAAACCCTGCATCAGCGCTGCCCGTTCTTCTGCGGCAATAACGCGATGGTCGACGACGTTGAGCGCTTCCTGCGCGAATACCCGGACGCTGCGCAGTAAAAGCGGACTCTTGCAGAAAAGGGCGCGAATCTCGCGCCCTTTTCTTTTACGCCGTTTCCAGCCGGAACAGCGATACCGTGGATTGCAGATGCTGCGACTGCGCTTCCAGCGACTGGGTTGCCGCCGTAGCCTGCTCAACCAGCGCCGCGTTCTGCTGCGCCGCCTCGTCCATCTGCGTCACCGCCTGATTGACCTGCTCGATACCGCGGCTCTGCTCATCGGACGCCATTGAAATCTCCTTCATCAGCGTCGTCACGCGCATCACCTCGCTGGAGATCTCATCCATGGTCTCGCCCGCGCGCGTCGCCATATCGCTGCCCTCTTTTACCCGCGTCTGCGACTCCGAGATCAGCCCGCGGATCTCTTTCGCCGCGTTGGCGCTGCGCTGCGCCAGCGTGCGCACTTCGTTGGCCACCACGGCGAAGCCGCGCCCCTGCTCGCCCGCGCGCGCCGCCTCTACCGAGGCGTTCAGCGCGAGGATATTGGTCTGAAAGGCGATGCTGTCGATCACGCCGAGAATATCGCCGATACGATTCGCGCTGGCGGTAATCTCCTGCATTTTCTCCATCACGTAGCTAACCACCTCCGCGCCGCGATCGGCGGTGTCGGAGACGCTGCTCGCCAGCTTATTCGCCTGCTGCGCGTTGGCGGCATTAAGGCGCACCGTGGCGGTCAGCTGCTCCATGCTGGCGGCGGTCTGCTCCAGCGATGCCGCCGACTCTTCGGTGCGCTGGGAAAGATGCACATTGCCCGCCGCCAGCTCGCGGCTGCCGACGTCGATCTGCAGGCTGGCGTGGAGCACCTGGCTAACCTGAGCGCGCAGCGCCTGCTGCATCTCCCCTAGCGCGCGGTTAAGGCGGCCCAGCTCGTTGTCGCCCGCAGGCGGCAGCGTCTGCGACAGATCGCCCGCCGCGACCTGCTCCAGATGGGTAATGGCGCGATTAAGCGGCAGCAGCAGCAGACGGCGCATCAGCACCCAGGCCAGCACGAACAGCAGCAGCGTCAGCGCCACCGCCGCGCCAATAAGCGCCTTCATCAGCGTTTCGTTCCAGGCCGCCTGCGCCAGCTGCGCGTCGGTCACCTGATTGGCATAGCTGCCGAACGCCGCCACCGCAGTGCTGTAGTTCAGGGCGAGCTTAGCGAGATTGCCCTCGAGCACGCTGTAGTATTCGTCGGTATACTGCTTTTCCAGCGCATCCATGATGGGTTTGATGCCCTGCGCCAGGTAGGCGTTGTAGGCCGATATGATGTCGTCAGCCAGCTTTTTACCGTGCGCCGTTACCGTTCCTGCCGCGACGAACGCTTTCATATTCCGCTGCGAATCCTGAACGTCAGCCTGCGCCTGCTTCGCCAGGGCGGCGCCTTCGTCCAGCAGGCCGATCTCGATTTTGCGCACCGCCAGCGCGGCGGTGGCGCGCGCGCGCATCAGGTCGCCGTTGCTTTGATAGAGCGCATTGAGCTCGACGCCCTGGATGCGGTTGATCACATCCAGCGATCGGTTTCCTTTGTTAATGGCAATGATGCCCATGACGCTGACCGCCAGCAGCAGCAGCGTCATAAAGGCGAGTAAAGCTAATAATCCTGTGCGTAGTGAGAGCTTTTTCATGATGTTGTTTTCCGTTTGCTTATATAAAGGCAGAAAATCCAGTAGCCCTAAAACGTACAAGTTATCGGCAGTTGCCCAGGGAAACTTTACCGACGTTGATGGTCATTTCGCTGATGATCACCCACGCTTAACCTTTCTTAATAAGGATTCACAGCATGAAAAAAGGTATCGCCGTCGTCGGCCTGCTGTTCTGCGCCTCTGCGCTGGCGCAGCAGAACCCGATCGATCAGGCGCTGGAGCAGTGTCTCAACGGCGCATCCGCCACCGCGGCGATGGTGTCGTGCTACGACCGCGCCAGCCAGGCCTGGGATAGCGAGATGAACACGCAATATGGCCAGTTAATGAAGAAGCTCACCAGCGAGCCTAAAAATAAGGTGCGCGGTGCGCAGCGTCAGTGGCTGGCGTATCGCGACAGCTGGCAGTCGGCGAGCGCGGCTTATTTCAACAGCACGCAGGGCACGCTGGCGCAAATTTCGCTGGCGACACAGCGCGTCGATTTGGTGCGTAATCAGGCGCTATTGCTGCGCTCGATGAATAAAGGCAGTTGCGCCGACGGCGGCGATTGTTGATAAATGGAGACGGTTCTTTTATTCACGCGCCGGCATCGGCTGGCGCATCCGTCTATTTTCAGGGAGAAATCATGGCTGCGTACGCCTCTACCCTTATTCTTATCGGCCTCGCGGTCCTCAGCTATTTCGTCCACAACAGCGCGGTCACTATCTCTATTCTGATCCTGCTGGCGATCAAGCTCACCCCACTGTCGCAGTTCTTTCCCTACGTCGAGAAACAGGGCATTCAGCTCGGTATTATTATCCTGACGGTCGCCGTTATGGCGCCGCTCGCCAGCGGTTCGCTTCCCGCCTCGTCGCTGCTGAAATCTTTCGCCAGCTGGCAGTCGATCGTGGCGATTCTGGTCGGCATTTTCGTCGCCTGGCTGGGCGGGCGCGGCGTGAGCTTTATGAGCGCGCAGCCGTCGGTCGTCGGCGGCCTGCTGATCGGCACGGTGATTGGCGTCGCCTTCTTTCGCGGCGTGCCGGTCGGACCACTGATTGCTGCAGGGATCGTCTCGCTGTTCGTCGTTGCGAAGTAGGACGAGGAGCATTCCGAAAGGTCAAAATTGGGGGCATACTTTCACAGGCAGTTGGCTATAATAGCCGACACTCAACATGTGACTATTGAAGGAATGCCCGATGAGTTTGAACCAGGTGCCTGCCGGTAAAGAACTGCCAGAAGATATCTACGTTGTCATTGAGATCCCGGCCAACGCCGATCCGATCAAATACGAAGTCGACAAAGATTCCGGCACCCTGTTCGTAGACCGTTTTATGTCTACGGCGATGTTCTACCCGTGCAACTACGGTTATATCAACCACACCCTGTCGCTGGATGGTGATCCGGTTGACGTGCTGGTTCCGACCCCGTATCCGCTGCAGCCGGGCTCCGTGATCCGCTGCCGTCCGGTTGGCGTGCTGAAAATGACCGACGAGTCTGGCGAAGATGCCAAACTGGTTGCCGTGCCGCACACCAAGCTGACCAAAGAGTACGATCACATTAAAGATGTGAACGACCTGCCGGAACTGCTGCGCGCGCAGATCACCCACTTCTTCGAGCAGTATAAAGCGCTGGAAAAAGGCAAATGGGTGAAGGTTGAAGGCTGGGACAACGCCGAAGCGGCGAAAGCTGAAATCATCTCCTCTTTCGAGCGCGCTCAGAAGAAATAATCTGGCGCCGCCCGATAAAAAACACCGTCCTCTGGACGGTGTTTTTATTTGTGCGCCGGGTGACTGAGCGGGTGATATGGGCCGAAGAGCAAAGCGTCCCGCGTCAGGGAAGACGCCGGTCGAGCTGGCATGGATGCCGCTTTTTGCGTCTTTGCGATCGGCCCATATCACCCGCTCTTTAAGGCCGCAGATAAAAAAACACCGCCCTCTGGACGGTGTTTTCGTTTATGCGTCTGACGGGGGATCGTCGCGCCGTAGCCAGTCGCCGCTGGCGATGCGCTGACGTCCCTTAACCGGGCGCTGATAGACGTAAAGCCATGCGCTGCCGTAAGGCGTTTGCATCAGCTGGCGTTTGTATTCGCCAGCCTTAGTGCGCAATGCATCCAGCTCGCCCAGCGTTGTGGCGTCGATGCGGTAAACTTCACAATAGACGGTTCCTTCGCCCGGGATCACGCCCGGATAATGGCCGAGACTGTAGAGCTCGTAGCCCTCAATCTGCATATCCCCCAGCCATTGCGCATTCGTCATCCAGTGACTGTTTCCCTGTTTGCGCCGTAAACTGCCGTAGACAATTATTCGCATTGCTAAAACTCAAACTGATAGAGCAAATCAAGAGCCTGGTCCACACCAGACACGGCTTCTAAATAGAGTTTGGGCATCAGGCGATAACGCAAGGTTAACGTCGCCAGTGAATCAAATATGCCGACACCATATTTTACTTGTAGACCCGGCAGCACATAGCCGCTGACCTGCACCTGCTGGCTGTCGCCAACGCCGGTGGTATCAAGGGCAAGATTGCTGACGCCGAACGTCTCGCCGATTTTACCCACAACCTGACCACTTTGCGCAACCCCCAGGCCAATTAAGGCGGAGGTTAATGCGTTGCCGTCGCCGTCCGTGCCCAGTCCCTGACCGCGCAGCAGATAGGAAAGCGCTTCCTGCTGCGACATCGCCGGATCGGAGAAGACTTCTACCTTCGGCTCATCCGCCAGACCGGTCACGCGCAGGCCGGCCGTCACGTCATCCTCTGTCGCTTCAGGGTTACGAATCGCCTCAAGGTTGATATAAGGCTGATCCGGCGGGCCGGCGAACTGCAGCTCGCCTTTGCGCACGATAAGATCCTGCCCGTAAGCGTGGAAGCGGCCGGACGGGATATTGATCTGGCCGTTGAGGCCCAGCCCGGTTTTGTCCTGCACCACTTTCAGGTCGCCGTTGAGCTTCGCCTTCAGGCCAAAGGCCGACAGCCGCACGTCGTTGCCGACGTGGATCACCAGGTTGCTGTTGATCGGGATGGCGGCGGTTTTCGGCTGAATCGGCTGCAGATTTTTATCCAGCAGCACCTCGTCCGAAGAGACGCCGGTGGCGCTCTCCGGCACCTCCTGCACGGTGATGCGCGCCCAGGGGATATCGACGCTGCCATCCAGGCTAAAGGCCGCCGGCGTCGCCTCGAAAACCAGATCCGGCGAGACGTCCATGCGCACCATCGGCGGCACGGTCACGCGTACGCGGCTGCCCTGCGCGGCGATACGGGCGCGCCAGTTGTCGAGCTGGCTCCAGTCCGCGCTGCCGTTGAGGTTGATATTGCCCTGCGCGGTCTGCACCAGACCGTTGAGCGTCGAGCTCATGCCGTTGAACACCATATTCAGGTTCGCAGCGGTGAGATCGACCGGCATAAAGTTGCCGTCGACGTCGACGCCCTGCAGGCCAAGCTGGCCGAAGATCTGCGGCTGCTTCACGCTGCCGCCGAGGCGCAGCGCGCTGTTAAGGCTGCCTTTGATCTTCTCGCCCTGCATCAGCGCCGGATTGAACATCGCCAGCGAGATATTGCGAATGTTGACGTTGCCGCCCAGCGTACGGCGGTTCTGCGGATCGGCGATCTGCACGTTGCCGTCGAGCTGTCCATTGTTGGCGATGCGGATCAGCCAGTCGAGATCGGCGCGGCCGTTGCGCAGCGCCGCGTTCAGGTTGAGCGCGCTGAAATCGATGGGCAGCGTATTGCCCTGCACGTCCTGACGGACCTTGACGCCGTTGCCTTTCAGCGAGACGGTGCCGGTCGGCAGCGCGCCGTCCGCGGTCCAGTTCACGCGCGCATCGCCGCTAAAGACGCCCGCCAGCTGGGTTTCGTCCGGCAGGAAGGGTTTAATCATCGCGAGGTCGAAGCGGTTAAGCTGGATATGCGCGTGGCCGCTCGGGCCAGCTTCGACCGGCTCGGGCACGCAGAGCTGCGCGTTGGGGTTCTGCCAGCAGTGTGGCCCGATGGTGGCGGTCTGCTTCGCGTTAAGGTAGTCGATCGCCATCGCGCGCGTCAGACGCCATTCGCCCACCGGCGTGTCAAAGCGCGTATTGTTAAGCGTACCCTGCCAGCGCTGCTGCTGGCGATCGAAGCTGCCGTTCAGCGCCAGCTGGCCGGAAACCGGCTCGCCCTGCACGTTAAGTTTCAGCTGATGCGCTTTTTCATTGCCGTCGGCGTTGAGCGTCAGCAGGCCGATCTTGAGCGCGTCCTGCTGCAATTGCTCAACGCGCAGCTGCAGCTTGCCGGCCACCTGA
The DNA here is from genome assembly GCF_002095575.1 of Pantoea septica. Taxonomy (GTDB): domain Bacteria; phylum Pseudomonadota; class Gammaproteobacteria; order Enterobacterales; family Enterobacteriaceae; genus Pantoea; species Pantoea septica. Next base: position 45,199 of record NZ_MLJJ01000008.1, read on the forward strand.
TCGCTGGAGCGTACGTCACCGTCCAGCGTGACGCGCCGGATCTGCAGCTGCTGCCAGCGCAGGCCGGTCGCGTTGAGATCGGCCAGCAGCTGCGGCGCCTGCAGCGTGCCGCGCGCCTTGATGGTGCCTTTGGCGACACCGCCCAGCCCCGGCAGCGCGTTATCAAGATGGGGCGCGTCGATGGTGGCGTCCAGATTAAGCGCATCGCCCAGTGAACCCTTGACGTCCAGATTGTTGCGGCCCAGCGCGATTTTCACGCCCGGGATATCCCACTGGTTATAGCTGTTGCCTTTCAGCGAGCCTTCGGCGCTGACCGCATTCTGTTTGACGTTGCCCTTCAGCTGCAGCTGCGGCACGCTCATCTGCCAGCTGCCGCCGTAAAGGCTGCCGCGCGTGGCGATTTTGCCGTCCAGCTTCGCCGGCCAGTCAGGATACTGGCGCGCCGTGTCGATGCCGGAGAGCGTCAGCTCGCTGCGCCAGCTGATGGCTTTGCTCCAGTCCACCAGCGCCGTCAGGTCGACGTTGCCCTGCAGCGCGCCGATGCGCAGCTTATCAAGGTTGAACTGCTCGACGTTGCCTTTGCCGTCCAGCGCCACGGTGGCGGGCGGCACGCTGTCGCCCTTCACCGCCGTGCGCAGCGACATCACGTAGTCAGTGGCTTTGCCTTTGAACTGGTAGTCGAGATTGTCCGCCTGGTACTGCACCGCGCCGGTCAGCGGCCAGCGCAGCTGCGGACTGGTGAGGCGCAGCGACAGCGGCAGCCCCGCCACCGCCAGCTGGGTGGCGGCGTCGAGCTGGGCGCGTACCGGCCCAGAGAGATTCAGGCCCAGCTTCAGCTCGTCGCGCATGGCGCCGCCCAGATCCAGCTTGATCTTCTCTCCTTTCAGCGGCTCGACGTTCGCCGTGCCGTTAAGCGTGAAATTTACCGGCCAGTTGTCCGCCAGCGTCGCTTCGCCGCTGCCGTTAAGCTGGCCGAGGTTCGAATCGACGTCCAGCGTCTGCAGCTGCAGCCGCCGGTCGGCGCTTTTCGCCTTCAGCAGCAGGCGGTTTACCGCAATGTCGGTATCGCCGGTGAGGCGCAGCTGTTCGCCGAGGATCTCCTGCACGTCGATATCGAGCGGCAAACGGAAGTCGGGCAGCTCAGGCAGCAGTGGTTTGGCGAACATCGCCTGCAGCGTTTCGCCCAGCGGCTTCTCATCCTGCTGCGGCTGCTGCACCTTGGGCTGCACGACCTCTTCGTTGGCGACCTGCGCCGCCTTCGGCAGCGCCACCAGCAGGCTCTGGATATGGGTCGGGTTAAGCGTCAGCGCGCGATCCTGCCACTGCAGACCGGTAGTGAAGTCGAGCAGCGAGATCGCGGTGTCGTCGATCTTTACATTGATGTTATGCAGGCCGAGATGACGCAGCGTAATCGGATAGGGGGTGCTGAGATCGCCGCCGCCGCTCTCCTCTTCCGGCGGCGCCTCCTGCGCTGGCGTCATCTTTTTGCTGTCGACCACTACGCTGACATCCTTCAGCGCGATATCGTTGACGCACACCGAGGAGTGCAGCAGGCAGTTAAGATCGACCGCCAGGTGAAACGTGCCGGCATCGACGTTGACGCCGGGCATTTCATAGCGCAGGCCGGTGATGGTCAGGTTGCGCCAGCCGCCGTCAACCTGCTTGATCGATAAACCTGGCACCCAGCGCGTCGCGCCGTTCAGTACCAGATGCAAGCCAGGGGTAGTGCCGATTAAAAACGCCACGCCGCCCAGCAGCACTACCAGAAAAATCAGTACGCCGATCAGGACCTTTTTCCACAGCTTCATAGTTCAGGCCCCAGTCCGATATAAAATTGCAAACCATGCTCCTCGCTGTCGCCAATCGGCCGGGCGATGTCCAGTTTGATCGGCCCGACCGGCGACGCCCAGCGCACGCCAAAGCCCGCGCCGGTTTTAAAATTGCTCTGTTTGATGTCGTTAACCGCTTCGCCCGAGTCGATAAACGCCGCGCCCCACCATTTCCCGCTGACGTTGTACTGATACTCCAGCGAGCCAGTGGCGAGCTTCGAGGCGCCGGTCAGCTTGCCGTCGTCGTCGCGCGGGGAGATATCTTTATATTTGTAGCCGCGAATGCTGCGATCGCCGCCCGCGAAGAAGCGCAGATCCGGCGGCACTTTTTCGAAGTTGTTGGTTTCGATCCAGCCGAGGTTGCCGCGCGCCACGAAGCGGTGCTTATCCGCCAGCGTGCGGATCCAGACGTTCTGCGCCTGCATGATCAGGAAGTCGACGTCCGATCCCCATGTGGTATCAGAGACGTCGATAGAGTAGCGCTGCGAATCGCCCCACGTCGGCATCAGGCCGCCGCGCGATCGCGTGCGGTTCAGGCTGACGCCCGGATAGAGCAGCATCGTGGTGTTGGTGACGCTGCCCTGGGTAAAGTGATCGAGGCTCCACTTGAGGTTGACCGCTTTCTGCCAGCCGGTGCTGTTCTCCCAGTAGCGCGACACGCCGAGCGTGGTGGTATCGGCCTTGGTGTCGTTCAGATCGGTGCGCTTCAGGCCGCCGGAGAAGATGTAATACTGCTCCAGCGGGCTTTTCAGCAGCGGCACTTTGTAGCTCAGGTCGAGCTGCTGTTCTGGCGCGGAGAGATAGGCGCTGGCCGCCATGCTATGGCCGCTGTCGTTCACCCAGGGCTTTTTCCACGTCGCCTTCAGGCGCGGCCCGACGTCGGTAGAGTAGCCGATGCCGGTTTCGATGGTGTTTTCAGTGCGCGGCGTAACGGCGGCGTTGAGCGGCAGCACTTTGGTTTTGCGCCCCTGCGCGAACTCCGGCGCGACCACGACCGAGTTAAACCAGCCGGTGGCCGACAGGCGCCGGTTCAGCTCGGCGAGCTCACGCGAGCTGTAATAGTCGCCTTTTTTGAACGGAACGAGGTTCTCCAGATAGGCTTCGCGGATCTGCGAGCCGGAGAAGCTGACGTCGCCGAAGCGGTAGCGCTGGCCGCTGTCGTAGTCGATATCCCAGAAGGCTTCGCGCCGTTCGACGGAGACGCCGAGCTGGCTCTTTTTGAAGTCGCCGTCAAAGTAGCCGTTGCGCAGCGCAAGGTTCGAGAAGCCGCTTTTAAATTTGTCATACTCGCCGTGATTGAGCTGCCGCCCTTTTTTCGGCGTGCCCTCTTTTACCCAGGCCTGATAGTCGGGATCGCGCAGCGCGTCCCCTTCGAGCACGATGGTGCTGCCGGCGATTTTAACCGGCTCGCCGGGTTTGACGTGGGCGATAAGCACCGGCCGTCCGCCCTGCGGCGGCGCGGGACGCGCCTCGAAGTCGATATCGGGCTCGTAGTAGCCAAGCGCCTTGAGTCCCTGCTGGATCGCCTCTGAAACGCGCGCGCGAAAACGGCCATCGTTCGACACCTCGTCGGCGCCGATGGTCGAGAGGCGAGCACGCACGTTCTTGTTAAGGTCCCCGGTTAAGCCTTGCACTTCAAGGCGCACTTTCGCTGCCTCAGCGACCGGCGCGGCGGCCAGCAGGCAGGTCATAAAACAGACGTGAATTCGTGGCACGCGTACTCCTGTTAATCATGCCGACCCCTATTCCGCGGGGCGTAATATATCCCTGGATAAGAACATCGCAGCGGCGCAGTCATCATCATAGCCGTAGAAAGCGGCCTGCGGCTGCGAAAAAACGGTAACAAAGCCAAATAGCGATCTATTGTCGGCAAATGGCCGAAGCGATACAACCGCTGCGCAACAGTTGCGCGCGCCACTCGGATTAATCCGAGCGCAACGGCGTTGCTGCGAACTCTGGCGGCGTTGAGGGCGCTGCTGCTATAATCAGCGGCGCAGGCTTCGCCTGCTCTATTTCTGCCCCGGCGCCGCTTCGCAGCGTCGATAAGGCGCAGACATTTTTGGCACGGACAGCCCAGACTATGAGGTGAGTACGATCGGTACGCCCTTCAGGCGCGCTGCCCAGGCCAAAAATGACAAGTGGATAACCCTTTGGAAACCCTATGTTAGATAGCTTGCTTGTCATATTGTTGCTGATCGTGATCAGCGCCTTTTTCTCTCTCTCGGAAATCTCGCTGGCGGCTGCCCGCAAGATCAAACTCAAACTGCTGGCCGACGAAGGCAATATTAACGCGCAGCGCGTGTTGAAGATGCAGGAAACCCCCGGCACCTTCTTTACCGTGGTGCAAATCGGCCTGAACGCGGTGGCTATCCTCGGCGGTATCGTCGGCGACGCGGCCTTTTCGCCCGCCTTCAGCAGCCTTTTTAGCCGCTTTATGGAGCCGGCGCTTGCCGACCAGCTCAGCTTTATCTGCTCCTTCATCATCGTCACCAGCTTCTTTATTCTGTTCGCCGATCTCACGCCAAAGCGCGTCGGCATGATCGCGCCGGAAGTCGTGGCGCTGCGCATCATCAACCCGATGCGTTTCTGCCTGCTGGTGTTTAGTCCGCTGGTCTGGCTTTTCAACGGCCTGGCGAACGTATTCTTCCGCGTCTTTAAGCTGCCGATGGTGCGTAAAGACGATATTACCTCCGACGATATCTACGCGGTGGTGGAAGCGGGCGCGCTGGCGGGCGTGCTGCGTAAGCAGGAGCACGAGCTGATTGAAAACGTGTTCGAGCTGGAGTCGCGCACCGTGCCCTCCTCGATGACCTCGCGCGAAAACGTGGTCTGGTTCGATCTGCGTGAAGACGAAACCACCCTGAAGACCAAAATCGCCCAACATCCGCACTCTAAGTTCCTGGTGTGCGACGGCGATATCGACCATATCGTCGGCTATGTCGACTCCAAAGAGCTGCTGCTGCGCGTGCTGGGCAATCAGAGCATGGCGCTCAACAGCGGCGTGCAGATCCGCGCGGCGCTGATCGTGCCGGATACGTTGACGCTCTCCGAAGCGCTGGAAAGCTTCAAGACCGCCGGCGAAGACTTCGCGGTGATCATGAACGAATACGCGCTGGTGGTGGGCATTATCACTCTCAACGACGTAATGACTACGCTGATGGGCGATCTGGTGGGCCAGGGGCTGGAAGAGCAGATCGTGGCGCGCGACGAGAACTCCTGGCTGGTAGAGGGCGGCACGCCAATCGACGACGTGATGCGCGTGCTGCATATTGACGAATTTCCGCAGTCGGGCAACTACGAAACCATCGGCGGTTTTATGATGTATATGCTGCGCAAGATCCCGAAGCGCACCGATTTTGTCAAATTCGCCGGGTTTAAGTTCGAAGTGGTGGATATCGACAGTTATCGTATCGATCAGCTGCTGGTGACGCGGATTGACGATCGTCCGCCGGTGCTAAATGTGGCGAAAGCCACGGAAGCTGAAGAGTAGAAAATCAGAGGGCGCCGTCGGCGCCCTTTTTTATCAGTTGAACTCCGCCTGAAGGCGCAGAACCTGACGGTTAATTTCGGACATCACGCTCAGATGCTGAATGTCCTTTACGCGTGGAATCAACACTTTTCCTTTGTCGAATTCGAACGCGCCAACGTCCTTGATATACATCCGTCCTTTGAACAGCGTTTTTACGTATTTCGCTATTTGCAATGGATTATAGCGTTGGAAGATCTTCATGCTGTCTAACTCCTGTACATTTATAAATACGCTTCGCCGTTGCCAAGTTCGGTACGAGCCCATGAAGCGCAAAGTGCCGGTAAACTATAGAACACACCACGATGGTATTGTTCCGAAAACTGAACTTTTTTACTGAATTGACACATCATTACAGAATAGTCTGTTATGTCGCTTTACCAACACAGTATAAATCCAAACTTGTTAAGAGATTGTGGCATACATAGCAAACCTGACACCTTAACAAGACAGGCGCATCATCCCTGCTTACTATTTCAGAAAAATGACTAACTGGTCCGATCACCGAGGAGAATGATAATGCGACTCGCCTGCACTCTGTTTGCGCTGGTTCTCTTGCCCGGCGTAGTTTTCGCTCACAGCCTGAAACAAGACCAGCGCGTGCCCGCGGTGGGCGTCGAGGATAAAGGGGAGCTGCTCTACCAACAGGATGATTTCCGCTACCAGCGCTGGAACAGCGCGCAGCTCGCCGGCAAGGTGCGCGTGATCCAGCACATCGCCGGGCGCTCCTCCGCGAAAGAGAAGAATGCCGCCGTGATCGAGGCGATTAAAGCCGCGGGCTTCCCGCACGATCGCTACCAGACCACCACCATCGTCAATACCGACGACGCCATTCCCGGCACCGGGATGTTTGTGCGCAGCAGTATTGAGAGCAATAAAAAGCAGTATCCCTGGTCGCAGTTTATCGTCGACAGCAAAGGCAACGTAAAGCACGCCTGGCAGCTGGCGGACGCCGGCTCGGCGATTGTGGTGCTGGATAAGAGCGGCCGCGTGCGCTTCGCTAAAGACGGCGCGCTGACGCAGGAGGAAGTGACGCAGGTGATTAGCCTGGTTCGGACGCTGGTTAAATCCTGAAAAAGGGAGGCGGTGCCTCCCTTAATTGATCAGAACAGCGAGACGCGGAATCCCGGATTAAGGAAGGATTCACGCGGCGCGTAATCCAGCGTTCTGCCAGTCCAGTCGTGAACGTGCGCCCCGGCCGCCACGGCGACGGCGTGCCCCGCGCCGGTATCCCAGATGTTGGTCGGCCCAAAGCGCGGATAGAGCTGCGCTTTGCCCTCCGCCACCAGGCAGAACTTCAACGAGGAGCCGATAGCGACGGTCTGATGCTCGCCCAGCTGCTTGAGATACTCTTTCAGCTCCTCGTCGGCGTGAGAACGGCTCACCACCACCAGCGGCGGCCGCGCCTCCTGCACGTGGATCTGCGTCTTGTTGCCGCCCTCTTCTTTCCAGGCTTTGCCTTCTGCGGCAGCATAAAGCACGCCGAGAGCAGGCGCGTACACCACGCCCAGCACCGGCTTGCCCTGATCGATCAGCGCGATATTGACGGTAAACTCGCCGTTACGCTTGATAAACTCTTTAGTGCCGTCGAGCGGATCGACCAGCCAGTAGCGCTGCCACTGCTGGCGCTCGCTCCATGAAGGGGGATCTTCCTCCGACAGCACCGGCACTTCCGGCGTTAGCTGTTTAAGCCCCTGCAGAATAATATCATGCGCGGCAATATCCGCAGCGGTCACCGGGGAGTCGTCGGATTTGCGGGAAACGTCTACCGGCGTTTCCTTTTCATAAACCAGCATGATCGCGTTGCCCGCTTCGCGCGCCAGCTGGCAAATTTGCTCTAACATTTTTCACCTCCTTTTCGGTGGCAGCCGCACGAGGTTATCGTGCGCTACTTGGGTTAAATTTTAGCAGCTACTGCGCTTCCGCCCGGCCTTCCAGGCGCTAATGTCTCATTATTTTAACAATATCAATACCATAGATTGCGACTCGCCGCTATGCCGCGCGCTTTTCAGCTTTTTTGACGCGCAAAACGTTAAACCCATCACGTAATCCTCTGACACATCATCATTCTTTTACATTAATTTGAGAGACTTAACTTTTTGCAGCAGGAGCACGCATGTTTAAACCGACTATGACCCTTCTGGCGCTGAGTCTCTCATTGAGTTTACACGCCGCCACCGTTGATCTACGTTTGCTGGAAACCACCGATCTGCACAGCAACATGATGGATTTCGACTATTACAAAGATACGCCGACCGAAAAGTTTGGGCTGGTGCGTACCGCGTCGCTGATCCATGCCGCGCGGCAGGAGGTGAAGAACAGCGTGCTGGTGGATAACGGCGATATTATTCAGGGCAGCCCGCTCGGCGACTATATGGCGGCGAAAGGCCTTCAGCAGGGCGAGATCCATCCGGTCTACAAGGCGATGAATACGCTGGACTACAGCGTCGGCAACCTCGGCAATCATGAATTCAACTACGGCCTGCCCTACCTGCGCAAGGCGCTGGCGGGCGCGCGTTTTCCCTATGTGAACGCCAATATTATCGATCTCCAGACCAATCGGCCGATGTTTACGCCCTGGCTGATCAAGACGGTTGACGTGACGGATCGCGACGGCAAGCCGCAGCAGCTGAAGATCGGTTTTATCGGCTTTGCGCCGCCGCAGATTATGGTGTGGGACAAAGCCAACCTGCAGGGCAAAGTGCGCGTTGAAGACATCACCGAAACCGCGCGTCGCTATGTGCCGCAGATGCGCGCCCAGGGGGCCGATCTGGTGGTGGCGATCCCCCATTCCGGCCTCAGCAGCGAACCTTACCATGCCATGGCGGAGAACTCGGTCTACTACCTCAGCCAGGTCAAGGGCATCGACGCCATTCTCTTTGGCCATGCGCACGCCGTCTTTCCCGGCAAGGAGTTCGCCGCCATCAAAGGGGCCGATATCGAGAAAGGCACGCTAAACGGCGTTGCGGCGGTTATGCCCGGCATGTGGGGCGATCATCTGGGCGTGGTGGATCTGGTGCTGACCAATGAAGCTGGCCGCTGGCAGGTCAGCGATCGCAAAGCAGCAGCGCGGCCGATTTACGATGCGGCGCAGAAAAAGTCGCTGGCGGCGGAGGATCCGGCGCTAGTGAAGGTGCTGGCGGACGATCACCGCGCCACGCGCGAGTTTGTGGCGAAGCCGATCGGCAAGTCGGCGGACGTGATGTACAGCTATCTTTCGCTGGTGCAGGACGATCCGACCGTGCAGATCGTCAATAACGCGCAGCGCGCCTACGTAGAGCATTTTATTCAGGGCGACCCCGATCTGGGCCATTTGCCGGTGCTCTCGGCCGCCGCGCCCTTTAAGGCGGGCGGGCGCAAAAACGATCCGGCCAGCTATACCGAAGTGGAGAAAGGCGAGCTCACCTTCCGCAATGCCGCCGATCTCTATCTCTATCCCAACACGCTGGTGGTGATGAAAGTCAGCGGCGCGCAGGTGAAAGAGTGGCTGGAGTGCGCCGCAGGCCAGTTCAACCAGATTGATCCGCAGCGCCGGGATGCTCAGCCGCTGATCAACTGGGATTTCCGCACCTACAATTTCGACGTGATCGACGGCGTTAACTACCAGATAGACGTCACCCAACCGGCCCGCTACGACGGCGAATGCCAGCTGATCCATCCAGACGCTTCGCGCATTAAAAACCTGAGCTGGCAGGGCAAGCCGGTCGATCCGCACGCCACCTTCCTGGTCGCCACCAATAACTATCGCGCCTACGGCGGCAAGTTCGCCGGCACCGGCGATCGCTTTATCGCCTTTGCCTCGCCCGATGAGAACCGTGCGGTCGTCGCGGCCTATATCAGCGCCGAGACCAAAAAACAGGGCGAAGTGCGTCCGCAGGCGGATAATAACTGGCGGCTGGCGCCGATAGAGAGCAGTGTTCCGCTCGATATTCGCTTCGAAACCGCGCCGGGCGAGAAGGCGACCGCCTTTATTCGCAGCCATGCGCGTTATCCGATGCAGCCCCAGGGCAGCGATGAGATCGGCTTTGCGCTGTGGAAAGTCGATTTACAGCAGAAATAAGCGCGCAAAAAAGCCAGCCCGAGGGCTGGCTTTTGCATGCTGCAAAGCGGCGAAGATTAAAGAATTTCCAGCAGCTCGACTTCGAAGATCAGGGTGCTGAACGGCGGAATTGACGCGCCTGCACCGCGTTCGCCGTAGGCGAGGTTGTGCGGGATGGTCAGCTCCCACTTCGAGCCGACCGGCATCAGGGTCAGGGCTTCGATCCAGCCTGCAATCACGCCGGTCACCGGGAATTCCGCCGGTTCGCCGCGCGCGACCGAGCTGTCGAATACCGTGCCGTCGATCAGCTTACCGGTATAGTGCACGCGCACGCGATCCTGACGTGACGGGAACGGACCGTCGCCCTGCTTGATCACGCTGAACTGCAGGCCCGACTCGGTGCTGTTGACGCCTTCGCGCTGCGCGTTTTCCGCCAGGAAAGTCTGGCCTTCGGCAGCCATCGCCTCGACGCGCTCGCGGCGTACGCCTTCCGCGCGCTCATGCACTTCACGCAGCGCGCGATGCACGACGTCGACCGGCACGGCCGGCGAATTCCCTTCCAGCGCGTCGCGCAGGCCCGCGAGCAGCGCTTCCGGCTGAAGTCCCTGCAGACCGGACTCGAGCAGCTGCTGGCCAACCTGTAAACCAATTCCGTAACTTGCTTGTGTTTCGACGCTGTCGAATGAAGGGGTCGTCATCTTGATACCTGTCTCTTTCGCTAATTTGAACCGGCAGCATAACAGCGCGGGCCGCTGGCGTAAAATCCCGCGCCGCGCAGGTGACTTTTAGCGGTGAAACAGAAACAATACGCAGGTCATATTTCTTAAGGCTGACAGGCACGTCGCGCCCGTATTGCCCATACTATAACTCTGGACGAGGGCAACCTCGGCAGCGTACTGAAAGAAGAGAAGATACATGGGTCAAATCGCCCCACAACGCCGCAGGACGCGCGCGCCACGCACTTTGCGCACACTGCGCCAACGATTCGCCTGGCGGCCTGCTAAACCGTCGCGCGCCGCTGGCGATGAGGAGGATTCACGAATGGCTTCAGAGGCGCCTTCCCGCTTGCCCGCCTGGCTCAGCACGGTCTGGCACTATACGGATAATATTCGCTGGATGTCCCCGCTACCGCCCGCACACCGGCGCGGCATCGTTATCGCCCTGCTGGTGATGCTGCTGGCGTTTTTGTGGCCCTCCAGCTCGCCGCAGTATCCTGTTGAACGGCAGCAGACGGCAGGCGGCGAAAAAGAGGTGCCGATGCAGGCGGAGATTTACGACCAGAAAGCGCCGCAGCAAAACGCGCAGCCGCCGAAAGCAGATTCTCAGGGCGAGTGGCGCAACTACACTATCGCCTCAGGCCAGACGCTGGCGCAGCTGTTTCGCGACAATAATCTGCCGGTGGGCGACGTGTTCGCCATGGCGCGCGTAGAGGGCAGCGATCAGCCGCTGAGCGCGCTGCAGAGCGGGCAGCAGGTGAAAATTCGACAGAATGCACAGGGCGTGGTGACGGGACTGACCGTGGACGGCGCCAGCGGGCCGGTGCTCTTTACGCGTCAGCCGGATGGCAGCTTTATCCGCGCGCAGTAGCCGTGCGGCAAAAACAAAAAAGCCGGCGCAAGGCCGGCTTTTTCGCATTACCGAGTAAAATTACTCAGCAACTACATTCACAACCAGTTTAGCGAAAACTTCGCTGTGAACCTGGAAGTCAACTTCATGCTCACCGGTGGTGCGCAGAACGCCGTTCGGCAGACGAACTTCGCTCTTAGCCACTTCAACGCCAGCCGCAGTTACAGCGTCAGCGATGTCGCGAGTACCGATAGAACCGAACAGTTTACCTTCGTCGCCTGATTTAGAGGCGATGGTCACTGAACCCAGTGCATTGATTTTCTCAGCGCGTGCGTTGGCAGCAGCCAGAACGTCAGCCAGTTTGGCTTCCAGTTCAGCGCGGCGAGCTTCGAAATATTCAACGTTTTTCTTGGTAGCCGGGACAGCTTTGCCCTGCGGTACCAGGAAGTTGCGCGCGTAGCCCGCTTTAACGTTGACCTGATCACCCAGGCTGCCCAGGTTTGCTACTTTATCAAGCAGAATAACTTGCATTACCTTATCCTCTTAAAGTCGTTAATGGACAGTTGCCGATTACTGATGACGATCAGTGTACGGCAGCAGAGACAGGTAACGCGCGCGCTTGATAGCACGAGCCAGCTGACGCTGGTATTTTGCGCGAGTACCGGTGATACGGCTCGGTACGATCTTGCCGCTTTCAGTGATGTAGTTTTTCAGCGTTGCGATATCTTTATAATCGATCTCTTGAACGCCTTCCGCGGTGAAACGGCAGAACTTGCGACGACGGAAATAACGTGCCATTTGGCTAGTCTCCAGAATCTATCAATTCAATCTGCTCGGCATGCAGCACCATTTTACTCTGTCCATTTCGCGCCTGATGGCAGCTAATGAAGCCTTCGAGAATGAGCGGCGTGCCGACCGTTATATGTTGAGTAATCTCCTGATGAAGCGTGCCGCTGATAATCACGGGCATTCTGCACCAGGCTTGCCGGTGGAAACCGGCTTCTTCCTGCACTGAGCGGTGCTCAAGCACGAACTGACAGTGAGGAATTCCTGACGGGCTCACTTTTCGAACCGGCGTCTTGCACACGGTGCCAGACAGGCGCAGTCGATTGGCCGTCACGGATGATTACTCTTCAGAATCCCCAGCATCTGACTCGTCAGAGGTTTCGTTAGCAAAATCTTCACGACGCTCACGGCGCTCGTCTTTCGCTTTAACCATCGGAGATGCTTCGGTTACCGCGTGCTTAACGCGCATAACCATGCTGCGGATAACGGCGTCGTTGAAGCGGAAGTTCGTTTCCAGCTCGTCGATCACTTCCTGCGGCGCTTCTACGTTCATCAGAACATAGTGAGCTTTGTGCAGTTTGTTGATCGGGTAAGCCAGCTGACGGCGGCCCCAGTCTTCCAGACGGTGAATCGTGCCTTCTGCACCAGTGATAGCACCAGTGTAACGCTCGATCATGCCCGGAACCTGTTCGCTCTGGTCAGGATGGACCATAAATACGATTTCGTAATGACGCATCGAAATTGCTCCTTACGGATTATTCAGCCTCCTGTCAGGGTCAGCTGCGGCCCACGGAAGCAAGGAACGTTATAGGTCGTGAAACATTCGTTGAATGTAACGCGCCCCTGAATGCAGCTGAAAAATTGACGCGTAATCATACTGACGCAGGGCGCTAAACTCAAGCGCACATTTCATTAAATGGCAATTAAAGAGGCTTTGCGTGCTAAAGCATGAGATTCAGCGGGTTGCGCGGGCCTTTATCAATTTTTCTGATGAAGGCGTTCAACGCCGCCGTCTGGCATTGGCGGCGGCGCGCGCTAAAATTAACCATGATGGCGCTTTTTTAATCAGTAGCGTCGCAGAGTGTGTTCCCATCAGTGAGGAGTCGGGCATGAAAACGTTCGTCATCGCCACTTTACTGGGTCTCTTCCTGTCTCCACCCGCCCTTGCCAGCCAGACTGACTGTGCGCAGCAGATGAGAAGTAACAGCAGCAAAGCGGCCTCAGGCTATGTCTACGTCAATCGACTGGACGCGCCGGGCAATACGCACGCCAGCGCAACGACCAGCGCGGCGCAGCGATTGTCGAATCAGTTGTGATCTCTGCAGGGCAACGGGCTGACGGCTCGCCGCCAGCCCGGCTGCATCATAAATTCCGCTTAAAGAAGTCCACCAGCGCGCGCAGCGCGAAAGGGGTGATTTTGTGGCTGATGCCTTTTTCCGCGAAGAAGGTCATCTTCTCCGCCTGGCCTCTCCCCTGCAGCGCTTCCGCCAGCCGCGCGGTTTCCGCGAAAGGCACCACGTCGTCCGCTTCGCCATGCCACAGCAGCAGCGGCCGATTCGCCAGCGCGTCCAGCTTTTCGCTGGGATCGTAAGCCGCCAGCGGCGCCATTAGCCGATCGAACTGCGCCCGATCGTCAGGGGAGCTGACGCTTACCGGCGGAAAAAGCGAGTGGCTGAGCCGCATAAAGTAAGCCGATCCCATCAGGCAGGCGACGCTGCGGATCTGCGGATAGCGCGCCATCGCGCCCAGCGCGGTCATGCCGCCCAGCGACGCGCCCGCCACGGCGAAGCGGTCGCCGTCGACCAGACCCGCGGCGCGCAGCGCGTTCTCCAGCTGCGGCAGCTCGTCGATATTGCGCTGCAGAATCTGCCAGAAACGAGAAAGCCGCACCGCGTCGTTGCCGTTGTCGCGCGCGCCGTGCAGATCGGCGTCGGGCATCACGGCGCGAAATCCCGCCTGCGCCAGCGCCACGGCCAGATAGGCGTACACCTCTTTAGAAGAGGTGAAGCCGTGATACAGCAGCACCGTCGGCAGCGCCGCCTCGCGCTGGCCCGCTGGCGCGGCGTGCAGCACCTGAATGCCCGCCAGACGTTCCGTATTCAGTTCAATCATGCTCGCTCCGCTGTGGATGTCGTCTCCGCTGAGTTTACGTGCCCCGCGCTTAATCTGCGAACGACTTCACACATCCGCTGTTCGATTTAGGGCGTAAACCTTTTGCTGCCGATGCCGTTAATCGTATTTCCACTAAACCGATCCAAAGGTATTTTATGAAGCGTCTCTCTCTCAGCCCCATGAGTCTTGGAGTCAAGCTGTCTGTACTGACGTCTCTCAGCGTCGCGCTGCTGCTGTTCGTCCTGACACTGACTCAAAGCCACAACGCAGCCCGCCAGCTGGAAAGCCTCGCCACGGATGATATGCACAATCAGGTGCAGGGCATCAGCGAAATGGCGTCGATGTTCAACGCCACCCTCACCGAAGAGGTCAACAACTACACCCAGCTGTTCGCCAGCTTTTTGCCGCAGCGCTTTAGCCGCGACGACAGTTCGCGTATTCAGGTCGGAGAGTTTTCGACCCCGACCCTGCGCGCCGGTCTGAAAACCCTGAACCTCGATGAGGTCGCGGTCGACGACTTTTTACAGCGCACCACCGCCGTCTCCACCATCTTCGTGCGCGACGGCGACGATTACTACCGCATCTCCACCTCGCTGAAGAAAGAGGATGGCAGCCGCGCCATCGGCACCCGCCTCGATCGCGCCAGCGCGGCGTGGAAAAGCGTCAGCCGCGGCGAGATCTATCGCGGGCTGGCGACGCTGTTCGGCCACCGCTATATCACGCAGTATCAGCCGGTTAAAGACGAAAGCGGCGCGGTCGTCGGCATTCTGTTCGTCGGCGTGCAGATCGATAAGCAGTACGCGCTGATGCGCGATAAGGTGCTGGCGCGCAAGCTGGGCGACAGCGGACATTTCTACGTGCTGAACGGCGCGCCGGGCGCGGCGCAGGGACAATATCTTTTTGCCGCGCAGAATGAAGGCAAACTGCCAGGCTGGGACGCCAGCGTGCAGCAGGCGCTGCTGAGCCAGCCGCAGGGCGTGCAGGAAGCGGAGCTGGATGGCGAAAGCAAGATGCTGGCATGGCAGCAGCTGCCGGGCTGGAACTGGATTGTCGTGGGCGAGGTGAGCCGCGACACGCTGCTGGCGCCGATTACCCACAGCCGCAACCTGTTTATGCTGACCGGCCTGGTGCTGGTGCTGATTTTTGCGCTGGGCTTTGTGTTTTACAGCCGCCGCGCCATTACGCGTCCGCTGCAGCAGGTCATCCACCTGGCCGAAGAGTACGCGGCGGGCAACCTACGCGTTCACCTGGATACGCGCCGCCGTGACGAAGTCGGCCAGTTGATTACCGCCATCAACGGCATCGGCGACGGGCTGGAGAAGATTGTCAGCCAGGTGCGTGTCGCCGCACAGGAGATCAGCGACGGCACCGACACCATCGCCGCCAGCAGCCTCAATATCAGCGAGCAGATTGGCCGCCAGGCGAGCAGCGTCGAAGAGACCTCGGCGAGCATGGAGCAATTCGGCGCCACGGTGGAGCATACCGCCGACAACCTGCGCCAGGCGATGACGCTGGTGGCGGAGGCGAGCGGCCTGGTAACGCACGGCAGCCAGACGGTGAGCCGTTCGGTGAACACCATGTCGGCGATTCAGATCTCTTCCCAGAGCATTGCCGATATCACCCATGTTATTGAGTCGATCGCCTTTCAGACCAATATTCTGGCGCTTAACGCAGCGGTAGAAGCGGCGCGCGCCGGCGAACACGGTCGCGGCTTCGCGGTGGTCGCGGCGGAAGTGCGCGCGCTGGCGCAGCGCAGCGCGCAGGCGGCGAAGGAGATCGACAGCCTGATCGCCACCTCTATCAGCAACGTCTCGGAAGGGCATCAGCTGTCGCAGCAAACGCATGACGCCATGACACATATCGTGTCGCATATCGAGCAGGTGCAGGCGCTGATGAGCGAAATCAACGTCGCGGCACAGCAGCAGGCGGCAGGGATCGGTCAGGTGAATCAGGCGATGAACCAGATCAGCCAGGCAACTCATGAGAACAGCGAGCTGATGGCGCAGGCGGACGCGTCGGCGCAGAACCTGAGTCACAAAGGCCATCATCTGACGCAGCTGGTCAGCGTATTTCACCTGAAATCCTGACCCTCTTTGGGACGGTGGCTTACACTTATTGCACCGTCCCTCTGGAGTAAACCTTATGCGTTACGCTTACTTACTGACAATGGCGCTGCTGTTGAGCGGCTGTTCGGCACTGAAAACCACACCGCAGCCGCCGCCTGCGCCTACCCATCAGGCGCAGGAGATCACGCGCGCGCAGAGCGCCGGACTGCCGAGGCTCGGCAGCGTCAGCACCCAGGTGCGCGGCTCGCCGGATGACGCGCAGCGCGCGCTGGCAGCGGAAGCCAATCAGCGCGGCGCGGTCTACTATCAGGTCATTATGGTGGACGAAACGGTGACGCCGGGATACTGGTACGCCACGGCGATCCTTTACGGCGCGTCACCCGCCGCTGGCGCGCAGCAGTAAGCGCTCCGCCACCTGACTCTCCAACGGTCGGATGCCGCGCGCGTCGAGCCACTGCCGGCACCAGGCGTCCGCCAGCGGCGGCTCGGCATATTTCAGCAGCTGCGCGCCGGTGGCCAGCAGAAACAGCCGTTGGGCGATCTCCCGCGCCTGACTCTCCTGCAGTCGGTTCAGGCGCAGCTTTAGCTGTCGCCAGGCGGCGTCAAACAGGCGATTCACGCCTCTGACCGCTTCGAACTCCTGATGCAGCATCTCTGCCGCAGCGGGCTGTTTCCGCAGCACGCGCAGCACGTCGAGACACATTACGTTGCCCGATCCTTCCCAGATGCTGTTGACCGGCATGTCGCGATAGAGGCGCGGCAGTTCGCTCTCTTCGCAGTAGCCTACGCCGCCCAGCACCTCCATCGCCTCGGCGACGAAGGGCATGCCTGCCTTGCAGACGGCGTACTTGGCCGCCGGAGTGAACAGCCGGGCGAACGCGCATTCATGCGGCTGCGCCGGCTGCGACCAGGCGCGCGCCAGCCGCATTAACAGCGCCGTCTGTCCCTCAAGCTGCAGCGCCTGCGCCGCTAAAACCTGACGCATCAGCGGCTGATCCACAAGATTTTTGCCCATCACCTGGCGTTGATGCGCATGGTACAGCGCGACGGAGAAAGCGCGGCGCATCTGGCCGTGGCTGCCGAGCGCGCAGTCGAATCGGGTCATGCCGCCCATTTTCAGGATCAGCCGCACGCCGTCGCCCTCTTCCCCCACCAGCCAGCCGGTGGCCTCCTGAAACTCCGCTTCGCTGCTGGCGTTGGCGCGGTTGCCCAGCTTATCTTTGAGCCGCTCAAGGCGAATGGCGTTGCGCGTGCCGTCCGGCAACAGACGCGGCAGGAAGAAGCAGCTTAAGCCGCTGCCGCTTTGCGCGAGGATCAGATGCGCGTCGCTCTGCGGCACGGAGAAGAACCATTTGTGGCCGGTGATGCGCCAGATGGAGCCGGGCGCGCGATCCGCCAGCGGCTCCGCGCGCGTGGTGTTGGTCGTGACGTCGCTGCCGCCCTGCTTTTCCGTCATGCCCATGCCGATCAGCAGGCCGCGCTTCTGATCGCCAGGCAGCGCGTGGGTGTCGTAGCGATCGCTGAGCAGCGGGTCGCGCCAGCCGCTGAAGGCGTCGGGCAGCCAGCGCTGCAGCAGCGGTACGGCGGCGTGCGTCATGGTCGCCGGACAGAGCGTGCCGGCGTCGACCTGTGCGTGGAGGATAAAGCGCGCAGCGCGCGCCACCATGGCGCGATCGAGCACGTCGGGCTGCCAGCTGAGATTATGCAGTCGGCTGGCGCAGACGCCCTGCATCAACAGGTGCCACGCGGGATGAAAACGCACTTCGTCGATGCGTACGCCGCGCGCGTCGTAGCGCAGCAGCTCCGGCGGCGCGGCGTTGGCCAGCCTTCCCAACTCCAGCGACTCGGCCCCGCCAAGCTGCGCGCCTACCGAGGCCAGCCATTCGCGATCCCACTCGGCGCCTTCGCGCGCGAGCGCTTCGCGCAGCGGCGTGTCGGAAAGAAAGAGATTGCTGTTGCTGAGAGGCTGCGGCTGATTAAAAACGGTATGGGTTGTCCAGGTCATAACCACTCCTCGCGATGCGTATCCCGCTAAGTATGGGAGAGCGACGCGCAGTTATGCCTGGCACTGAGGGGTTTTGCGGCGGCGATCACGCCCCGCGCTGGCGTACCGCTTCGAACAGACAGACGCCGGTGGCCACAGAGACGTTAAGCGATGAGACGCTGCCCGCCATCGGAATGCTGATCAGCTCGTCGCAATGCTCGCGCGTCAGGCGGCGCATGCCTTCGCCTTCCGCGCCCATCACCAGCGCCATCGGCCCGGTCATTTTGCTCTGATAGAGCGTATGATCCGCTTCGCCAGCCGTGCCGACCACCCAGATGTTGTACTCCTGAAGCAGACGCAGCGTGCGCGCCAGGTTGGTGACGCGGATCAGCGGCACGTTCTCCGCCGCGCCGCTGGCGACTTTTTTCGCCGTGGCGTTCAGCGAGGCGGAGCGGTCTTTCGGCACGATCACCGCGTGCACGCCTGCGGCGTCGGCGCTGCGCAGGCAGGCGCCGAGGTTGTGCGGGTCGGTCACGCCGTCCAGCACCAGCAGCAGCGGTTTTTCCAGACTTTGCAGCAGATCCGGCAGGTCGCCCTCCTGGTACTGACGGCCGGGACGGATACGCGCCACGATGCCCTGATGCACGCCGCCTTCAACCTGACCGTCCAGCCACTGGCGGTTCGCCAGCTGGATAACGATGCCCTGAGCTTCCAGCGCCGCCACCAACGGCTGCAGGCGACGATCGTCGCGGCCCTTGAGGATAAAGACTTCCTGGAAGCGCTGGGGATCGCGCTCCAGCAGCGCCTGCACGGCATGGATACCAAAAATAATTTCGCTCATCGATCTGCTCAGTTAGGAATTGAATGGACTTCAGCGGACGCTCTCTGCGCGGCAGAAAGCGTCCGTTAACGCATCAGGCGGAATCAGGCCTGTTTTTTCGCGGCGCGCTTCGCCTTTGTGGCGGCGGCGATTTTACGGGTTTTTTCCGACGGGGTTTTGCTTTTTTTCTCTTTCTTCGCTTTAGCCGGTTTGTCCTTACCGTCGCGGAACGCTTCGTTCGGCTCGAAGTTGCCTTTTTTGCCGAGCTGACGACGGCGCTTCGGCGGCGCTTTGCCTTCGCGCTTCGCTTTTTCGCGCGCGGTTTTGCCTTCGCCGCGCGGCTGACGCTGGCTGGAGATCAGCGCGAAGTCGATCTTGCGCTCGTCGAGATGCACCGCCTCTACCCGCACTTCGACCGCATCGCCCAGGCGATAGGTGCGTCCGCCCGACTCGCCGATCAGACGCTGTCCCACCGCATCGAAACGGTAGTAGTCGTTGTCCAGCGTGGAGACGTGCACCAGGCCGTCGATAAAGAGATCGTTCAGGCGCACAAAGAAGCCGAAGCCGGTGACGCTGGAGATGACGCCGTTAAAGGTATTGCCGACCTGATCCTGCATAAAGTCGCATTTCAGCCAGTCGGCAACATCGCGCGTCGCCTCGTCAGCGCGGCGCTCGGTCATGGAGCAGTGCTGGCCGAGCTGCAGCATCTGCGCCATCTCGTAGTGGTAGCCGCCGGTCGCCGTGGTGTTGCCTTTCACCTCGCCTTCCGCCTGCGCCAGCAGATATTTAATGGCGCGGTGCAGCAGCAGGTCCGGATAGCGACGGATCGGCGAGGTAAAGTGCGCGTAAGACTGCAGCGCCAGGCCGAAGTGTCCGCGGTTTTCCGGATCGTAGACCGCCTGCTTCATCGAGCGTAGCAGCATGGTTTGCAGCATCTCCGCATCCGGCCGATCGGCGATCTGCGTCAGCAGTTCGGCATAGTCGACAGGCTCGGGTTTGGCGCCGCCCGGCAGCGAAAGGCCCAGCTCGTTGAGCACGGTGCG
Source organism: Pantoea septica (assembly GCF_002095575.1). Taxonomy (GTDB): domain Bacteria; phylum Pseudomonadota; class Gammaproteobacteria; order Enterobacterales; family Enterobacteriaceae; genus Pantoea; species Pantoea septica. Next base: position 64,970 of record NZ_MLJJ01000008.1, read on the forward strand.
GAAGCTGGTGATGCTGTCGTCGCTGGGGCGATCGTGATCGCGGAACAGCGCCGGCTCCTGATGCTTCTCGACAAAGCGCGCCGACGCGATGTTGGCGAGGATCATGCACTCTTCGATCAGCTTGTGCGCGTCGTTGCGCACGGTGCGCTCTACGCGCTCGATGCGGCGTTCCGCATTGAAGATAAACTTCGCTTCTTCGGTCTCGAAAGAGATGCCGCCGCGTGATTCGCGCGCCTGTTCCAGCACCTTGTACATGTTGTGCAGCTCTTCCAGCGGCTTCACCAGCGGCGCGTACTGTTCGCGCAGCTCCGGGTTGCCCTGCAGGATATTCCACACTTTGTTGTAGGTCAGACGCGCATGAGAGTTCATCACCGCTTCATAGTGTTTGAAGCCGGTCAGCTTGCCTGTGGAGGAGATGGTCATCTCGCACACCATGCAGAGACGATCGACCTGCGGATTTAGCGAGCAGAGCCCGTTGGAGAGCACTTCCGGCAGCATCGGCACTACCTGCGACGGGAAGTAGACCGAGGTGCCGCGCTGCAGCGCTTCGTCGTCCAGCGGCGTGCCGGGACGCACATAGTAGCTGACGTCGGCAATGGCTACCCACAGGCGCCAGCCGCCGCCGCGCTTTTTCTCACAGTAGACCGCATCGTCGAAGTCGCGCGCGTCTTCGCCGTCGATGGTGACCAGCGGCAGCTGACGCAGATCGACGCGCCCTTTTTTCGCCGCTTCAGGCACCTCTTCGCTGAGCTTGCTCACCTGTTTTTCAACTTCCGGCGGCCAGCTGTGCGGGATTTCATGGGTGCGCAGGGCCATATCGACCGCCAGGCTGGTGCCCATGTCGTCGCCGAGTATCTCTGCGACTTTACCGATGGCTTTAGTGCGGCGCGTCGGGCGCTGCACCAGCTCTACCACCACGACCGATCCCATACGCGCCTGCAGGGTCTCTTCCGGCGGGATCAGGATGTCGAAGCTCAGACGGCTGTCGTCCGGCACCACGAAACCGGCGCCCGCATCGGTGAAGTAGCGGCCGACGATCTGGTTGTTGCGCGGCTCCAGCACGCGCACTACGCGCGCCTCGCGGCGGCCTTTGCGATCGGCGCCCAGCGGCTGCGCCAGGATGACGTCGCCATGCATGCACATTTTCATCTGCTCGGCGGAGAGATAGAGGTCATCTTTCTGCCCTTCCACGCGCAGGAAGCCGTAGCCGTCGCGGTGGCCGATAACCTTGCCGCGCAGCAGATCGAGACGTTCCGGCAGCGCATAACACTGGCGGCGGGTGAAGACCAGCTGGCCGTCGCGCTCCATGGCGCGCAGACGACGACGCAGCGCTTCAAGGTGCTCTTCGTCGGTGAGGTTCAGCTCTTGCGCCAGCTCGTCGCGGCTGGCTGGCTTTTCGCGTTTTTCCAGGTGAGCCAGAATAAATTCACGGCTCGGAATAGGGTTTTCATATTTTTCAGCTTCTCTTTGCTGAAAAGGATCGTTTGACATAGCGGTTCCTCCGATGTCATTTCAGATTCATTGCCACCGGCGGTTCGGACAATAAAATTTGGTATAAGGGTTCGTTCCCCTCGACTAAGTCTGCCAGCGTGTAGCTGTCCAGCTCTCGCAGGAACAGCTGTACCGCATCGTTTAGCGCCTTTTTTAAGCGGCAGGCTGGCGTAATGGCGCAGGTCGCGCAGTCTACTAACTGTAGCGGCTCCATTTTGCGCACTACATCGCCGATGACAATATTATGCGGATCCATCCCAAGACGGATGCCGCCGTTTTTGCCGCGCGTCGCGGCGATAAAGCCCGCCCGGCTGAGCTGGTTGATGATTTTCACCATATGGTTGCGCGACACGCCGTAGGTCTCGGTGACTTCAGTGATATTCGTCATTCTGCCTTGCGGCAAACTAGCCATATAAATCAAGGCCCGCAGACCATAATCGGTAAAACTTGTCAGCTGCACAATTACCTCGGTAGATCACCCATAGCGTGTTTATTCGTTCGTCCGCGTTGCGGTTGATTTTAATAGTAAACCGGCTTGCGGCTACTGTAGATGATAAACCAGAGTCGAATCCAGAGTGTGTTTTTTTCAGCCGGGCGGCGATGCAGCAAAGTGAAGGGAGAGTAAGCGGCTTGCTAAGCGGGAAACAGAGGCCGGCGCAGCGCCGGCCTCTGCAGGATTATGCGTCGAACGGATCGCGCAGAATCATGGTTTCGCTACGGTCCGGGCCGGTAGAGATAATATCAACCGGTACGCCCGTTACTTCTTCTACGCGCTTGATATAGTCGCGCGCGGCCTGCGGCAGACCTTCCAGCGTTTTCACGCCAAAGGTGGTTTCGCTCCAGCCTGGCAGGGTTTCATAGATCGGCTCGATGCCTTCCCAGTTCTCTGCCGCCAGCGGCGTGGTGGTCACTTCGCGACCGTCCGGCAGGCGATAGCCTACGCAGATTTTCACTTCTTTCAGGCCGTCCAGCACGTCCAGCTTGGTCATGCAGAAACCTGACAGGGAGTTGATCTGCACTGCGCGGCGCACGGCGACCGCATCCAGCCAGCCGGTGCGGCGACGGCGGCCGGTGGTTGCGCCGAATTCATTGCCTTTAGCGCACAGGAACTCGCCGATGTCGTCGAACAGTTCGGTCGGGAACGGGCCCGCGCCGACGCGCGTTGAGTAAGCCTTCACGATGCCCAGCACGTAGTCGACGCAGCGCGGACCGATGCCTGAGCCGGTCGCCACGCCGCCAGCGGTAGTGTTAGAGGAGGTCACATAGGGATAGGTGCCGTGGTCGATATCCAGCAGCGTACCCTGCGCGCCTTCGAACATGATCAGATCGCCGCGCTTCTGCGCCGTATCCAGCAGTTCGGAGACGTCAACCACCATGCTGGTCAGCACGTCGGCTACCGCCAGCACGTCGCTCAGCACTTTGTCGTAGTCGACCGCGTCTTCTTTGTAGTAGTTCACCAGCTGGAAGTTGTAGTAATCGACAATCTCTTTCAGCTTAACGGCGAAGGTCTCTTTGTTGAAAAGATCGCCGACGCGCAGACCGCGGCGTGCCACTTTATCTTCATAGGCCGGACCGATGCCACGACCGGTGGTGCCGATAGCTTTGGCGCCGCGCGCTTTTTCGCGCGCCAGATCCATTGCGACATGGTATTGCAGAATCAGCGGGCAGGCTTCAGAAATCAGCAGACGTTCGCGTACCGGTACGCCTCGCTCTTCCAGGCCTTTCATCTCTTTCATCAGAGCTTCAGGCGACAGCACCACGCCGTTACCAATGATGCTGGTGACGTTTTCGCGCAGGATGCCGGATGGAATTAAATGGAGGACGGTTTTTTCACCGTTGATGACAAGCGTATGGCCTGCATTGTGGCCACCCTGGTAACGCACCACGTAATTAGCGCGTTCAGTCAGCAGATCTACAATTTTACCTTTGCCTTCGTCACCCCATTGGGTGCCCAGTACGACGACGTTCTTACCCATTTTCAAAATCACCGATTGCTTAAAAATGGATTCTACCATCTGATCTTGCGGCTTTCAGCACTTTTAGCATACGTTTGCGCGCATTTTTCGCCTGGGTTTTGCGCACTACAACATCCTGGGGAATGGGCGCGCGCGAGGCACAATTTAGCGCTAACAGAAGAGAAATCAGCCGCCGTGCGCGCCAGTCATGTAGTAAATGACCACGCCCGCCACCACCAGTCCGCCGCCGAAACGGTGCAGCAGGCGATCGGGCAGCTGCGCCATGCTCAGGATCATACGACGCCAGATGCGCGGCAGAAACATCGGCCCCAGCCCTTCCAGCACCAGTACCAGCCCCAGCGCCATCCATATGGTGTTATTCATTTACCATTCCCAAAAAAAAGGCCGACATCATTGTCGGCCCGTAGGTTATAGCAGTTCTTATCGCGTCGCGTTAGAGGGCGCTTTCATATATCGGAAGAAATCGCTGTCCGGGCTGAGCACCATCACGTCCTGATTGTCGCTGAAGCTATTTTCATAGGCGCGCAGGCTGCGGATAAAGGCGTAAAAGTCCGGATCCTGGCTGAATGCGTCAGCAAAAAGCTTCGCTGCTTCAGCATCGCCGTCACCGCGCGTAATCAGCGCGGTGCGCTGCGCTTCCGCCAGCGTGCGTGTAACCTGATAGTCCGCCTGCGCACGCAGTTTTTCCGCCTCTTCCTGACCCTGAGAACGCTGGCTGCGCGCGACAGCTTCACGCTCGGCGCGCATACGATTGTAAATCGCGTCCGAGACCTCGGTCGGCAGATTGATCTGCTTGATGCGCACGTCGACGACCTGAATGCCCAGCGCCGCCATGCTGTTCGGGTTAATCGCCGGCTCTTTGCTGTTGGTTTCGCGCTCGACGCGCGCCGCCGCGCTGGCGATGGCGTCATCCGCCGCCGGCGTCTGCACTTCGTCGTCGCTGCCGGCGCTGCCGGTATTCAACGCGTCGCGCACGTCGGTGGTCAGACGGCCGCGAGAGTCCGTCACGATATCTTTCACATCAAGACGGCCCATCTCAGAACGCAGGCGGTCGCTGAATTTGCGCTTCAGCAGCACTTCCGCCTGGGAAACGTCGCCGCCGCCCGTCGCCAGGTAATAGCGGCTGAAGTCACTGATGCGCCATTTGATGTAAGAGTCGACAATCAGGTCTTTCTTCTCTTTGGTGACGAAGCGATCTGCCTGGTTGTCCATGGTCTGAATGCGCGCGTCCAGCGTTTTTACCGTTTCGATAAACGGCACTTTCATATGCAGACCCGGCGCGAACACCTGAGGTTTGTTTTCATCGTCGCGCAGCACTTTGCCGAAGCGCAGCACAATGCCGCGTTCGCCTTCCTGCACCACAAACAGTGAAGCGTAGAGCGCCACCAGTACAACAATAATGACTACAATTATGGGCTTACGCATCGATTACTCTCTCCCTTCGCGCTGGGTATCGTTGCGCAGAGCATTGGCCCGACGCTGATCCATGATGCTGTCTGGATTGTAGGCTGACGTATCGCTACGGCTGGCAGTGCTGCCAGGCGAAGCGGGCAGCGTGCTCAGACTCGCGCCTTTGTGGCCGCCCTGCGCTGCGCCGCTTGCGCCGCGCATCAGCTGGTCGAGCGGCAGCACCATCAAATTATTGCCGCGATCGTTAACCAGCACTTTGCGGGTATGGCTCAGCACGCGTTCCATGGTTTCGATGTAGAGACGCTCTTTAGTGATGTCCGGCGCCGCCTTGTACTCAGGCAGCAGCTTGGCGAAACGCGCCACTTCACCCTGCGCTTCCAGCACGGTACGTTCTTTGTAAGCGCGCGCCTCTTCGAGGATACGCTGCGCCTGACCATTCGCGCGCGGCTGCACTTCGTTCGCATAGGCTTCCGCCTCGCGCACGTACTGCTCGCGGTTTTCACGCGCGGCGATGGCGTCGTCGAAGGCCGCTTTTACCTCTTCCGGAGGACGCGCCGCCTGGAAGTTGACGTCAAGCAGCGTGATGCCCATGTTGTAAGGGCGGATGGTTTCGTCGATTTCGCGCTGCGTGTCGCTACGCACCACGGTACGGCCTTCGGTCAGAATGCGATCCATCGTAGAGCGGCCGATAACGCCGCGCAGCGCGCTGTCGGTCGCCTGGCGCAGGCTGTCGTCCGCGCTGGTGACGGCGAACAGGTAGCGTTCAGGATCGGTCACGCGGTACTGCACGTTCATCTCGACGCGCACCACGTTCTCATCCGAAGTCAGCATTACGCCGGAGGCAGCAAGCTCGCGCACCGCTTCGACGTTTACCGCTCGCACCTGGTCGATAAAGGTAGGTTTCCAGTTCAGGCCTGGCTCCACCAGATGACTGAACTTGCCGAAGCGCGTGACGACGCCGCGCTCCGCTTCTTTAATGGTGTAGAATCCACTGGCGGCCCAGATTACAACCGCCGCGACAGCGACGATTCCGAAGAGTTTGCCACCGCTGCCGCCGCTGCGCTGGCCATTGTCACTCTGTTTGCCACCGCCCAGTCCGCCGAGCTTTTTGCTCAACTTACGGAAGATATCATCCAGATCCGGCGGTCCCTGTTCACGACCGCCTTTGTTTCCCCCAGAGTTGCCGCCTTTATTATTGCTGCTTCCCCACGGGTCGCGGTCCTGTCCGTTATTACCGGGCTGATTCCACGCCATGTTCTACTCCATTTATTGTAAGTGCGCTGTTTACCCTGCAGCTTTCAGGCTGTAGCTGTGTTGGCCGCCTTCGCTCATCCCAGTCACTTACCGATGTAAGCTCCTGGGCATTCACTCAGTTGCCGCCTTGCTACAGCCTGAAATCTTTGGGTAAACCCTGCTTTTCGCGGCTGTAGCTGTGTGGGCCGCCTTCGCTCATCCCAGTCACTTACCGATGTAAGCTCCTGGGCATTCACTCAGTTGCCGCCTTGCTACAGCCTGAAATCTTTGGGTAAACCCTGCTTTTCGCGACTGTAGCTGTGTGGGCCGCCTTCGTTCATCCCGGTCATTTACTAATGTAAATGCGGGAAAGAAACTTCCCAGAAAAACGGCGGCCGCCTGCTACACCATACCAGCTATTGCGTAAGGACGTTTGGGCAACGTGTCAAACTATGTAATCAAGCAGCGCCGGTTCCTGCTTGCACAGGCGTCGCCAGTCAACCATCGGAAGACGCACGCGTAGACCGATGCCGCCGTCTTCTTCATTCCATTCATCTTCAATGGCCTGCAGCTGATAGAAGCGGCTGCGCAGGCGCCCCGCTTCCGGCGGGAGGCGCAGTTCGAACTGCGCGATTTCGCCCGACAGACGCTCGGAGAGCGCCTGCCATAGCAGCGGCAAACCTTCGCCGCTCTGCGCTGAAAGCCAGACGCGGATCGGCTGATTTTCTTCATTGCGATCGATGCGCGGAACGAAGCCGTCCAGCATATCGATTTTATTCATCACCAGCAGCGTGGGAATTTCATGCGCGTCGATCTCTTCCAGCACCGCATTGACCGCTTCGATATTTTCATTGACGCGCACGTCGGCGGCGTCGATTACATGCAGCAGCAGCGTCGCCTGCCGCGTTTCCTGCAGCGTCGCTTTAAACGCGGCCACCAGATCATGAGGCAGATGACGAATAAAGCCGACGGTATCCGCCAGCACCACGTCGCCGACGTCCGCCACGTTCAGACGGCGCAGCGTCGGATCGAGCGTCGCAAACAGCTGATCCGCTGCATAGACGTTAGCGGAGGTGACGGCGTTAAACAGGGTGGATTTACCGGCGTTGGTATAGCCGACTAGCGACACGGTCGGCACGTCCGCTTTGGCGCGCGCCTGACGTCCTTGATCGCGCTGTTTTTCTACACGTTCAAGGCGGGACAAAATCTGACTGATTCGATTGCGCAGCAAACGACGGTCGGTTTCCAGCTGGGTTTCGCCCGGGCCGCGTAAGCCGATGCCGCCTTTCTGACGTTCAAGGTGCGTCCAGCCGCGTACCAGTCGGGTAGCAAGATGGCGCAGCTGGGCCAGTTCGACCTGCAGCTTACCTTCATGCGTTCGGGCGCGTTGGGCGAAGATATCCAGGATCAGACCGGTACGGTCAATGACGCGACATTCACACAGGCGCTCCAGGTTGCGTTCCTGCGCAGGGGATAAGGCATGATCGAATAATACGACCGATGCTCCACTTGATTTTACCGCATCGGCAATTTCAGCTGCCTTTCCTTCACCGACAAAATATTTAGGATGTGGCGCTTTACGACTGCCGGTAATGACCTGCAGCGCTTCCACACCCGCAGAAGAGACCAGGGTTTCAAATTCCTGGAGATCTTCCATCTCTTTGTCTTGGGAGAACCAGATGTGTACCAGTACGGCCTGCTCACCGGCTTCATAACGGTCAAACAAGCTATAACCTCGCTTAGAAAATAGAAGACCAGGACGGAAAACAGTCTGCGTTCCCCCGCCCTGGCTTGTACAGGTAGCGCGTTATTCCGCGTTATCGCTGTCTTGTTGTGGCTGCGATGGCGCCCGCCGTGGTGGTAGTTGTTGCTGCCGCCACCGGTATTGTTGCTGTGATGAGAAACCGGGCGTGATGGAACCACGGTAGAAATGGCGTGCTTGTAAACCATCTGGCTTACCGTGTTCTTCAACAAAATCACGAATTGATCGAAAGACTCAATTTGTCCCTGCAGCTTGATACCGTTGACCAAATAAATCGAAACCGGAACACGTTCACGACGCAGTGCGTTCAAAAACGGGTCTTGTAATGATTGCCCCTTAGCCATTCTATCTTTTCCTTATATGCTTGTTGTTTATTACTTGTAGAACCGAAGTTCTGAAAAAACTGCGTAAAAATTTGCGCACGATAACCAGCCAATTGTACACAATCACCCATGCTTCGCACTAAGAACCTGAAGCACCTCATCACGCGCAGATTCTGGGCTGTCGCTGTCAAGCCAGCGTACATTTTCCCAGCCGCGTAACCAGGTCATCTGGCGTTTAGCGAGCTGCCGGGTTGCGCAAATTCCCCGATAAACCATCTCGTCGTAATCGATCTCGCCAGCCAGGTATGACCACATCTGACGATAACCGACACAGCGAATGGAAGGCATATCCGTATGCAAATCACCTCGTGCAAACAGGGCCCGAGCCTCCGCTTCAAATCCTGACGCCAGCATCTGCTGAAAGCGTAGTTCGATGCGCTGATGCAGCAGTTCACGGGTCGCGGGGGCGATGGCGAACTGATACACATCGTAGGGTAACGCTTCGCCGGATGTTTTAGTCAGTTCCGTTAAAGTTTTACCCGAAATAAAAAAAACTTCCAGTGCTCGCGAAAGTCTCTGCGGATCATTCGGATGAATACGACTCCCGGCTATCGGGTCGATGTCGCACAGCTGACGATGCAGCGCCTCCCACCCTTTTTCGCGCGCCATTTGTTCAATGCGCTGACGTATCTCAGGATCGGCCGAGGGGAGCGGCGATAATCCTTCCAGTAACGCCTTGAAATAGAGCATGGTTCCACCCACCAGCAGCGGAATACGGCCGCTCTCAACGATCTCCGCCATAGCCGCCAGCGCATCCCGGCGAAAATCGGCGGCGGAATAGGCTTCCGAGGGATCGCGAATGTCCAGCAGGCGATGCGGCGCCTGCGCCAGCTCTTCTGCCGAGGGTTTGGCCGTGCCGATATCCATCCCGCGATAGATTAAGGCAGAGTCGACGCTGATAAGTTCCACCGGCAGCTGCTTTCTTAACGCTATCGCCAGCGCGGTTTTGCCCGAGGCGGTCGGCCCCATTAAAAAAATAGCCTTCGGTCGGCCAGCCGGGTTTTGTTCACTCATGGGTTAATGCAGCAAGCGCGCTCTCAATGTCCAGGGCCTGAATCAGGCCAGAAGGCGGCGATTTCAGCAGTTGCGGACAGAGCCGTTCCAGCTCCGCCAGCAGAGTAATCGCCTGCGAGTGATTCCAGTGGGGCGCGTCAGTATCGCAACGTCGCGCCAGCCATTGAGCCAGCTGAGGGGCGCCGCTCTCCGGCTGCTGGGCGAGATAGCCTAGCAGCTCTGGAATCAAGATTTGTAAATTTTGCGTGCGCAAGGGTAAAGGCACCGCGCGCAGGGTTACGTGGTCGCCTTCCGGCTGCAGATCGATGCCCATCTCATTCAGCAGGCTCTGCCTCTCTGCGGCGATCTGGCGCTCCGGCCGCGCGACTTTCATGCGCACCGGGATGAGCAGCGGCTGCGACTTCAGCCCCGTCTCGCCCGGCTGTAGCTGCGCGTGCCGCACCCAGCGCGCGGCCACCGGCAGCGATAGCAGCAGCAGCGCCTGCTCCTGCTCCAGTAGCGCATAGCGCTCCCGCACCACCGTTAACACGCGGCCGAAGCTTTGCGCATGCGAGGAAAGCGGCGTCTCGGCTGGCTGCGCGCGCGGTGTGACCGCCGGCTCAGCCGGCGTGCGCTGACCTGCGGCTGGCGTTTTCAGCAGTTGCTGATAGACCGCGCCTTCGCGCTTGCTGTAGCCATTCTCTTTATTCTGCCAGCCCGGCTGCGCGGTTGGCGGTGATGCTGGCGCCGACGCGCCGCCTTCGCTGCGGCGCGGCGCGGCGGGCTGGGAAAAGTGGTTGCCGCCCGCCGCCTGGCGATTTTCCGGCTGCCAGCGCGGCGCCGGCTCTTCCGCCTGAATCGACGACAGGGTCGGCGCGCTGCTCTCCTGCAGCACGCTCATCACGCCCTGAAAGATAAAGTCGTGCACCAGCCGCGACTGATGGAAGCGCACTTCATGCTTGGCGGGATGCACGTTGACATCCACCTGATGCGGATCGATTTCCAGATAAAGCACATAGGCTGGCTGCTGGTCGGCCTGCAGCTGCGTCTGAAACGCCTGACGTATCGCATGATTGATCAGTTTGTCGCGCATCATGCGGCCGTTGACGTAGCAATACTGAATATCGGTCAGCTGGCGCGAGCCGGCCGGATCGGCGACCCAGCCGCGCAGCAGCAGATCGTCATGCCGCCAGTCGATGCGCAGCGCATGCTGCATAAAGGTCGTACCGCAAATCGCTCCCAGCCGCCGTTCGCGCTGCGCCTCATCATTGACCGCGCGATACTGGCGCATCAGCTTGCCGTTATGGCTGAGCGAGATGGAGACGTCAAAACGCGCCAGCGCGATGCGGCGAATCACCTCGTCGATATGGCCAAACTCGGTTTTCTCGGTGCGCATGAATTTGCGACGCGCGGGCGTGTTGTAGAAGAGATCGAGCACCTCCAGCGTGGTGCCGCACGGATGCGCCGCGGGCTTAACCGTGACCGCCATCTCGCGGCCTTCGGCGTACGCCTGCCAGGCCTCGCTCTGCGCTTCGGTGCGGGAAGTCAAGGTCAGGCGCGAAACTGAACTGATGCTGGCCAGCGCTTCGCCGCGAAAGCCCAGGCTCATAATCGCCTCCAGATCGTCGAGCGAGGCGATTTTACTGGTGGCGTGGCGCGCCAGCGCCATCGCCAGCTCCTCTTTGCTGATGCCGCAGCCGTTATCGCGAATACGGATTAGTTTCGCGCCGCCTTTTTCAATGTCGATGTCGATGCGCGTCGCGCCGGCGTCGAGGCTGTTTTCCACCAGCTCTTTGACCACCGATGCTGGACGCTCGACCACTTCGCCCGCCGCAATCTGGTTAGCCAGCTGCGGCGGTAAAATTTGAATGGGCATGGTGATTATCCTTGTAGGGCCTGGCCCGGCGCCTGGCCGGGCTGGCCGTCAGGAGGCGGGTATTTTCAGGGTTTGCCCCAACATCACGTTTGAGGACTTCATATTGTTCGCCTGGATGATCGCCTGCGGACTGACGCCATAATGCGCGGCGATAGCCGTCAGCGAGTCGCCCCGCACCACTTTATGACGCGCCGGGCCGCGCGCGGCTACCGTATTGCTGGCTGGCACCTTCAGGCGCTGTCCGACCCAAACCACATCGCGCTTCAGCCGGTTCATGTCGCGCAGCGTCCCCATGCTGACGCCATATTTCGCGGCGATGCCGGAGAGCGTTTCGCCGCGGGTAACAGTATGACGCTGCACCGCGCCGGTATACTGCGTGGCGCCGGTCGCCGGATTACTGGCGACGCTCACCGTCGGCGATGAGCCGAGCGGACGGTTTTCCTCCTTTGGGAGCGATTGCAGCGGGTGCGCCAGGAAATAATTGCGCAGGCCTTTGTAGATAGCCATCGCAATTTTATCCTGGTAAGCGCTACTGCCGAGCAGTCGCTCCTCCGAGGCATTACTGATGAAGCCGGTTTCCACTAACAGCGAGGGGATATCCGGCGAACGCAGCACGCCGAGGCTGGCGTGCTCCGGCAAACGCTTATGCAGCGGCGAAACGCCGCGCAGCTGCTGCAGCACTTTCATCGCCACGTCATAACCGACGCGCTGCGAATGGCCAAACTGCAGATCCAGCACCGCCTGGCTCAGGTAGGGATCGGCCTGGCTGTTCGCCAGCAAATCTCCTGCCCCGCCCAGCAGCTCGGACTGTTTCTCGCGCTGCTCCAGCCAGTTCGCCATTTCGCTATTGGCGCGACGGTTCGACAGCACCCATACCGACGCGCCGGTGGCGCTGTGGCTCGGCGCCGAGTCGGCGTGAATGGAAACCAACAGGTTGGCGTTCTCTTTACGCGCCACTTCAGAACGGCCCATCACCGAAATAAAGTAGTCGCCGTCGCGCGTCAACACGCCTTTAAACATCGGATCCTTGTTCAGCAGCACCTTCAGCTTGCGCGCGATGGCGATGGTGACGTTCTTTTCATGCAGTCCGCGCTGGCCGGTGGCGCCGGGATCCTGGCCGCCGTGGCCGGCGTCGATCGCCACAATCACCGTATCGTTGCTAGTGGGTAGCGCATTGCCTGGACGCGTGGTGGTGTTGGTATTGCTGACCGCCGTTACCTGGTTAGCGTTGAACGGGTTCACGGCGGGTCGGCTCGGGGTCGTCGTGGTCGCGGTCGACACCGGCGCGGCGCGGCTGACGGGCTGTTTGCCCTGAATAGTGAACACCACGTTGTAGCTGCTGCCGTTGCGCTGGGTCACCGCGCGGGTTTTGCCCGCCTGCGTCAGCTCGAACACCAGCCGAATGCTCTGCTTATCCTTGGGCGTGCTGGTGCGAATGCGCCTGACGATATTTTCGCCGCTGAAGTTAAGCGGCAGCCCCTGAATCACGCCGCTCTGACGAATATCCAGCACTACGCGATCCGGGTTGCGCAGCGGAAAGAAGCCGTACACCGGCTGTCCGGCGAAGCTCAGAGTTACCGTCGCCTTGCTGTCGCCGTTTTCGACTTTGATATCGGAGAGGCTGGCCGCCAGCGCGGGCACCGTCGCCAGACAGAGTATTAGCAGCAGCGCGCTTTTCATCCGTGCGATCATGCCTGCGCCACCTGCTCTGTCAGCAATTCGCCCAGCGCGGAGTGCGCCTCAAGGCGCGCCTCGCGTGCGGCACCGACGTACCTTAGCGTTAGTGCCAGATCGGGCGGCGGCAAGACGCCCGCGCCCTGCTGCGGCCACTCTACCAGGCAAATAGCCTCGCCGGTGAAATAGTCGCGGATCCCCATGAACTCCAGCTCTTCCGGATCGGCCAGTCGATAGAGATCGAAGTGATAGAGCGCGCGCGCGTCGAGCTGGTATGGCTCTACCAGCGTGTAGGTCGGGCTTTTGACGTTGCCCTGATGGCCAAGCGCCTGCAAAAATCCACGGCTGAAGGTCGTTTTGCCCGCGCCCAGATCGCCATAAAGATAGATTACCGCCGCGCCGGTACAGGCGCGGGCCAGCTTAGCGCCCAGATCGAGGGTCGCCGCCTCATCGGGCAAGGAAATAACACAGGTCTTCATGCTTTATTATTGGGTCATCTCTGGATTAACAAACTGCCAAAGCAGCTCGAATAAATCTGTTGCCAACATGCCGCGCGTTCCGCGCCGCGCCGCCACTGCGTCCGCCGCCGCGCCGTGCGCCACGCAGCCTGCGCAGGCCGCGTCGAACAGCGCCAGCTGCTGCCCCATCGTCGAGGCGATAATACCACTTAATACGTCGCCCATGCCGCCGGAGGCCATGCCGGCGTTGCCGACGTCAGCGAAGGCCATGTCGCCCTGCTCGCTGGCGATAAGGGTGCCGGCGCCTTTCAACACCGCGACCCCGCCATAGCGCGCCGCGAGTTTTTGCACGGCGAGCAGGCGATCGCTCTCGACTTCGCTGGTCTTAATGCCCAGCAGTCGCGCCGCTTCGCCTGGGTGCGGCGTAATGATGCGATTCTGACGTTTCTCCGCATTGATTGCCAGCAGGTTAAGCGCATCAGCGTCCCAAAGCATCGGCTTTTCACTGGCGGCGACCGCTTTCAGCGCATTCTGTCCCCATTCCCGTTGCCCCAGGCCCGGACCGATAGCGATTACGTCCGCCCACGCCAGTCCGCTTTGCAGGCTGGCGTCGGTCAGCTCGTCCACCATGATTTCCGGACGCGCCGTCAGTACCGGCGCAATATTATCGCGATGCGTCAGGACGCGCACCAGACCCGATCCGGCACGCAGCGCTGCTTCGGCGGTCATGCGAATCGCGCCGGCGGTGCCGGTGTCGCCGCCCACCACCAGCAGGCGGCCGTGGTTGCCCTTGTGCGAGGTAGGCTTGCGCGGCTTCAGCCAGCGCGAAAGCGAGGTGGCGTCGTAGCGCGCCATCGGCGCGTTTTCACCGGCGAGAAAAGCGCCCAGGCCGAGATCGGCATAGCGCAGCTCGCCGATAAGGTCGCGCGCTTTGCCGGTGATCTGGCCGGGCTTCAGCGCGACAACGCTCAGCGTCTGCGTCGCAACGATCGCCTCGCCCGGCGCACAGCCGGTCGCCGCCGACAGCCCCGACGGCATATCGATGGCCAGCACCGGCGCGGCATGGCCGTTCGCCTGTTTAATCAGGCTGAGGTAAGGTTCGGCGGGCGCGCGGCTGATGCCTGTGCCCAGCAGCGCGTCGACGATCAGATCGACCTGCTCCGGCCAGAGGGCGTCAGCGGCATGGATCTCGCCGCCCGCTTCCAGCCAGGCCGCGCGCGCGCGCTGCGCCTCGTCGGGCAACGGTTTATCGCCGTCGCACGCCAGCAGCGTGACCGCATAGCCCGCCGCCTGCGCCAGTCGTGCCGTAACGTAGCCGTCGCCGCCGTTATTGCCATGCCCGCAGAGAATCAGCCAGCTGCGCGCTTGCGGCCACTGCGCGCGCGCCAGCTCGAACGCCGCCTGCCCGGCGCGCTGCATCAGCTCATAAAGCGTAATGCCCAGCGCGTCGGCGCCGTCGCGCTCCAGCTGAGGCAGAGCCTGCGCAGGCCAGACGGAATATGGTAAACTGCGACCGTTCGCTTTCGATTCCTGGTTACTCATGTCATACCCTCTCGATCTTCATCAGCTTGCTCAACAGATTAAACAATGGGGCAAGGATCTCGGCTTCCAGCAGGTCGGCATCACCGACACCGATCTCAGCGCGGAAGAGCCGCGCCTGCAGGCGTGGCTGGACAAACAGTATCACGGCGAAATGGAGTGGATGGCGCGCCACGGCATGATGCGCGCGCGTCCGCATGAACTGCTGCCCGGCACGCTGCGCGTTATCAGCGTACGCATGAACTATCTTCCGGCCAAAGCCGCCTTTGCCAGCACGCTGAAAAACCCGCAGCTCGGCTATGTCAGCCGCTACGCTCTGGGACGCGATTACCACAAAGTATTGCGCAATCGCCTGAAAAAGCTTGGAGAAATGATTCAGGAAAAGTGCGGCGAGCTCAATTTCCGCCCCTTTGTGGATTCTGCGCCGCTGCTGGAACGACCGCTGGCGGCCAAAGCGGGCCTCGGCTGGACCGGTAAACACTCCCTGATCCTGAACCGCGAGGCGGGCTCATGGTTTTTCCTCGGCGAGCTGCTGATCGATCTGCCGCTGCCGATCGACGCGCCGCAGGAAGAGCAGTGCGGCCGCTGCGTCGCCTGCATGACCATCTGTCCGACCAACGCCATCGTCGAACCCTATGTGGTGGATGCGCGCCGCTGCATCTCCTATCTCACCATTGAGCTTGAGGGCGCCATTCCGGAAGCGCTACGCCCGCTGATGGGCAACCGCATTTACGGCTGCGACGACTGTCAGCTGATCTGCCCCTGGAATCGCTATGGGCAACTCAGCGACGAAACGGACTTCTCGCCTCGCGCCGCCCTGCATGCGCCGGAGCTAATGACGCTGTTCCAGTGGGATGAGAAAACCTTTTTACGCGTGACGGAAGGCTCGGCGATACGCCGCATCGGCCATCTGCGCTGGCTGCGCAATATCGCCGTGGCGCTAGGCAATGCGCCCTGGCGCGCTGAAATCGCGGGCGTGCTGGAGAGGCGGCTGGGCGAAAACCCGCTGCTTGACGAACATATTGAATGGGCGCTGCTTCAGCAGCAGGAAAAACGGCAGGCGCTGACGATTGACGTGCAGCCCGCGCAGCAAAAACGGCTAGTACGCGCGATAGAGAAGGGTTTGCCGCGTGACGCATGATTGACCAGCGGCGATCGCCAGCCACTTTTCCACAAGCTGTGTATAAAAATAAAAAGCTGTTGTCATTCAACTGACACAGAGCGCATCAGAGAAGGTTTTAACAAAATGAAATACCTTCACCACCTGTCAATTCAAGTAGTTAAGCGAATAATGTGTACAAATAAGAATGTGGATAGCATGCGGAGACAGAGAGAAAGTTGTGGATAACTCTGTTTAAAATAGTTTTACAGATCGCCCTGAGCAGCGGTGAAACTCGGCTGAGGTGCTGTGGATAACCTGATAAGCGCAGCGTGACGCGGCGATCGCCAACGGCCCAACTAAGCGAATGATTTTTAGTGATGTAAAATTTGGAGCGGGAAACGAGACTCGAACTCGCGACCCCGACCTTGGCAAGGTCGTGCTCTACCAACTGAGCTATTCCCGCACTGGAAAGGTACTGCTAAACAAATTTTGGAGCGGGAAACGAGACTCGAACTCGCGACCCCGACCTTGGCAAGGTCGTGCTCTACCAACTGAGCTATTCCCGCTTAGGAAAGGTACTGCTAATCAAATTTTGGAGCGGGAAACGAGACTCGAACTCGCGACCCCGACCTTGGCAAGGTCGTGCTCTACCAACTGAGCTATTCCCGCGCCTTGTACCGTCGTATAAATTCTTCATCGGTACGGGGTGCGCATTATACGAGAAATTGCTGCTGCTGCAAGAGTCTAAAAGCAAAATTTTGCGCTTTCGATTCGTTTGCCGATTAAAGCAGCAACCTGCTGTTTTCCTGCGCACCTTTTAAGGCTAAAGCTGCAAAAAGTGCTCGCGATAGTATGCCAGCTCGGCGACCGATTCGCGAATATCATCCAGCGCCTGATGCGTGCCCGCCTTTTTGAAGCCTGGCAGAATTTCCGGCTTCCAGCGACGCGCCAGCTCTTTTAAGGTGCTGACGTCGAGATAGCGATAGTGGAAGTAGGCTTCCAGCTCTGGCATGTATTTGAAAAGAAAACGGCGATCCTGGCCAATGCTGTTGCCGCAAATCGGCGAGCTGTTAGCAGGCACCCACTGCTTAAGGAATTCAATGGTCGCCAGTTCGGCGCGGCGATCGTCGAACTCGCTGGCTTTTACGCGCTCCACCAGCCCGCTCGCGGTATGGGTGCGCACGTTCCAGTCGTCCATCAGCGCCAGCTGGGCGTCGGACTGATGCACCGCCATTACCGGCCCTTCCGCCAGAATATTGAGATTCGCGTCGGTCACCAGCGTGGCAATCTCGATAATGCGGTCGCGCTCCGGATCCAGTCCGGTCATCTCCAGATCGATCCAAATCAGATTATTTTCATTTCCTGTCGCCATGCTTTTTCCCGCCGTAGCCGTAGTCGTCATCAAGAGTGAATAAGGTGTATCATAGACGTTTTGCCCAACCGGGCGAAGTCTGACGAAAGCCTGAGAGGATGCGTGAGCAAAAATAAACTGTCGAAAGGTCAACAACGTCGCGTCAGCGCTAACCATCAGCGTCGTCTGAGCCAGCGCGATGCGCCGGAAGCTGACGACAATCTGTTCGGTGAAGCGGCGGAAGGCGTCGTGATCAGCCGTTTCGGCATGCACGCAGACGTCGAAGACCGCGCGGGCGAGGTGCATCGCTGCAACCTGCGCCGCACTATCCGTTCGCTGGTGACCGGCGACCGCGTCGTCTGGCGCCCGGCGCTCGGCGGCGGCAAAGGCATCGTCGAAGCGGTGCACGAACGCAGCAGCGTGCTGACGCGTCCCGACTATTACGACGGGCTGAAGCCGATCGCCGCCAATATCGACCAGATCATTATCGTTTCGGCGATTTTGCCTGAGCTGTCGCTTAATATTATCGACCGCTATCTGGTGGCGAGCGAAACCCTGGGCATCGAACCGCTGCTGGTGCTGAACAAGACCGACCTGCTGGATGACAAGGCGCGCGCCTTCGTTGACCAGCAGATGGATATTTATCGCCGTATCGGCTATCGCGTGCTGATGGTCTCCAGTCATGCCAAAGCGGGCCTGGCGGATCTCGAAGCGGCCCTGACCGATCGCATCAGCATCTTCGCCGGACAGTCCGGCGTCGGCAAGTCGAGCCTGCTGAACGCCCTGCTCGGCCTGGACGCGGCGGTGGAAACTGCCATCGTCACTAACGACGTCTCTGACGTTTCCGGGCTGGGCCAGCACACCACCACCGCGTCGCGCCTGTACCACTTTCCTCACGGCGGCGACGTGATCGATTCGCCGGGGGTGCGCGAGTTCGGCTTATGGCATCTTGAGCCGGAACAAATTACCCGCGGATTTGTCGAATTTCGTGAATTTCTCGGCGGTTGTAAGTTCCGCGACTGTAAGCACGGCAGCGATCCCGGCTGCGCTATTCGCGCCGCCGTCGAAGCGGGCCAGATAGACATTTCACGCTTCGACAACTATCACCGTATTCTGGAGAGTATGGCGCAGGTGAAAACGCGCAAGAATTTCTCCTCCAGCGAGTGATGCTCGCTGCTTACCGCGGCATTGACCCTGCATCGCCTCTGTAACGGAAGGGATCACGGGGAAATTCGCCATCTGACCGGGGCGCTGATATGATTCGCCCCCTTTTTGATTGACGCGAAACAAAGCCAGGAGGCTAAGGTGTTTGATCGTGTAAAACTCGGCCTGAATCATGTACTGCCGAAAAAATGGTTAACGGAACTTGCCGGTTGGGGTGCCAGCCGTCGTGGCGGCTGGTTGACCAAACTGGTGATTGATATCTTCGTCTGGTTCTACAAAGTGGATATGTCGGAAGCGCGAAAGTCCGATACCGCCAGCTATCGCACCTTTAACGACTTCTTTGTTCGCCCGTTGAAAGATGACGCGCGTCCGGTCGATCCCGACGCCAACCTGATCGTGCTGCCCGCCGACGGCGCCATCAGCCAGCTGGGCCGCATCGAAGGCGACCAGATTTTCCAGGCGAAAGGCCATCACTATACGCTCGACGCGCTTCTGGCGGGTCAGGAAGCGATGGCGGCGCAGTTCCGCGACGGCCATTTCGTCACCACTTACCTTGCGCCGCGCGACTACCACCGCGTGCATATGCCGTGCAACGGCATCCTGCGCGAGATGATCTACGTGCCGGGCGATCTCTACTCGGTCAACCCGCTGACGGCGCGCAATATCCCGAATTTGTTCGCGCGCAACGAACGCGTTATCTGCTATTTCGATACCGATATCGGTCCGATGGTGCAGATCCTCGTGGGCGCCACTATCGTCGGCAGCATCGAAACCAGCTGGGCCGGCACCATTACGCCGCCGCGCGAAGGCGTGATCAAACGCTGGCACTATCCGGCTGCGGATAGCGAAGGCGCCGTTGTGCTGCTGAAAGGCCAGGAGATGGGCCGCTTTAAGCTCGGATCCACCGTGATCAATCTGTTCGCGCCGGGACGCGTGAAGCTGGCAGAAAGCCTGGAAGCCGAAAGCAAGACTCGCCTCGGCCAACCGCTGGCTATCGCGCTGCCGCAGACCGACCCCGTCGACGTTATCGCCGACTAACCGCTGAGAGTGTTTTTGCTGTGCGATCGTTTCTCATCCTGCTGCTGAGCCTCTGGCTCAGCACCTCAGCGCTGGCGGCCACCATGCCGGACGCCAGCCAACTTAAACAGGCGCTGGACGAGGCGAAAGCGGCAAAAAGCTCTCCCGCGCAGGCGGAGCAGGTGCAGTCTCTTGAGGCTGCCCTTAACTATCTTTCCGAACGCGATGCGTCGCTGGAGCGCGCAAAGCAGTATCAGCAGGTCATCGACGACTTCCCCCGCCTCGCGCGCGAGCTGCGCCAGCAAATCACCTCGCTAGACGACGGCAGCAAAAGCGTGCGCAGCACCAGCAGCATGAGCAGCGCTCAGCTCGATCAGGAAATCCTGCAGGTCAGCAGCCAGCTGCTGGAAGAGGGCCGCCAGGCGCAGCAGGAGCAGGACCGCGCACGCGAGATCAGCGACTCGCTGTCGCAGCTTCCTCAGCAGCAAACCGACGCGCGTCGCGCGATGACCGAGAGCGATCGTCGCGTTCAGAGCGGCTCCGCCGCCGCGTCGCCGCAGAGTCAGGCGCAGCTGTGGGCGCGCCAGGCGGAAAACGCGGTCAATAAAGCGCGCGTGGACGAGCTGGAGCTGGCGCAGCTCTCCGCCAATAATCGTCAGGAGCTGGCGCGCATGCGCGCCGATCTGCATCAGCGCAAAGCGGCGCAGCTCGACAACTATCTGCAGGCGCTGCGCAATCAGTTAAACGAACAGCGCCAGCGCGAGGCGGAACTGGCGCTGGCGCGTACCGAGCAGCTGGCGGAAAACAGCGGCGACCTGCCGCCCGTTATCAGCGATCAGTTCCGCGTTAACCGCGACCTTTCCGCCGCACTGAACCAGCAGGCGCAGCGTATGGATCTGGTGGCCTCTCAGCAGCGGCTGGCGACCAATCAGATTATCCAGGTGCGTCAGGCGCTGGGCACCCTGCGCGAACAGTCACAGTGGCTCGGCGCCTCCAATCTGCTGGGCGAAGCGCTGCGCGCGCAGGTGGCGCGCCTGCCTGATATGCCCAAGTCGCAGCAGATCGACAACGAAATGGCGCAGCTGCGCGTGCAGCGCCTGCGCTACGAGGATCTGCTGCAGCAGCAGGAGACGCTGCGCAAAGCGCATCAGCCCGACGGAAAGCCCTTCAGCGCCGAACAGCGTCGTATTCTGGACGCGCAGCTAAAAACCCAGCGCGAGCTGCTTAATTCGCTGATCTCCGGCTGCGATACGCTGATCCTTGAGATTACCAAGCTCAAGGTCGCCAACACCCAGCTGCAGGATGCGCTGACCGACGTGAAAGACGCCACCCACCGCTACCTGTTCTGGACGGCGGACATCAGCCCGATCGGCCTGAACTATCCGGTGGAAGTGGCGCGGGATCTGTCGCGCCTGCTGTCGCTCGATACCCTGGGCCAGTTAGGCAAAGCGCTGGCGATGATGGTCACCAGCCGCGAGACCGTGCTGCCCTTGATCGGCGCGGTGCTGCTGGTCGGCTTCAGCCTCAGAACGCGCCGTCACTTCAACGCCTTTCTGGCGCGCTCGGCGAGCAAGGTAGGCAAAGTGACGCAGGATCGCTTTCGTCTGACGGTGCGCACCGTTTTCTGGTCGATTCTGGTGGCGCTGCCGCTGCCGGTGCTCTGGGCGGCGCTCGGCTATGGGCTGCAGCACGCCTGGCCCTACCCTATCGCGGTGGCGTTCGGCGACGGCATTACGGCGACGCTGCCGCTGCTGTGGGCCTTTATGATCAGCGCCGCGTTCGCCCGGCCGAACGGCCTGTTTGTCGTGCATTTTCGCTGGCCGCAAACCCGCGTAGCGCGCGCGACACGCTACTACTCGCTGACCATCGGCCTGATCGTCCCGCTGATTATGCTGCTGATCGCCTTCGCCAATATGGAGGATCGCCAGTTTTCCGCTTCGCTTGGTCGACTCTGCTTTATTCTGATCTGCGGCGCGCTGTCGATCGTTACCGTGAGCCTGAAGCGCGCCGGCATCCCGCTCTATCTGGATAAAGAGGGCAACGGTGAGAATCTGGTGAACCGCGTGCTGTGGAACCTGATGATCGCCATTCCGCTGGCGGCCGCCCTCGCCTCGATGATCGGCTACCTGGCGACCGCGCAGGCGCTGCTGGCGCGGCTGGAGACCTCTGTCGCCATCTGGTTCCTGCTGCTGGTGATCTACCACATTATCCGTCGCTGGATGCTGATCCAGCGTCGGCGCATCGCCTTTGACCGCGCGCGTCAGCGCCGTGCCGATATGCTGGCCAACCGCGCGCGTCACGAAGACGAGAAAGAATCCGCCGCGCAAAACGGCGAGGTCGAGGTAGATGAGCCGATTATCGACCTCGACGCCATCAGCGCGCAGTCGCTGCGGCTGGTGCGCTCGATCCTTACCCTGATTGCGCTGGTGTCGGTGATCGTGCTCTGGTCGGAGATTCATTCCGCCTTCGGCTTTCTCGAGAATATTCGACTGTGGGACGTCAGCACCACGGTACAGGGCGTTGAGAGCATTCAGCCTATTACGCTGGGCTCGGTGCTGATTGCGATTCTGGTGTTGATTATCACCACCCAGCTGGTGCGCAATATGCCTGCGCTGCTGGAGCTGGCGCTGCTGCAGCACCTTAATCTGACGCCCGGCACCGGTTACGCCATTACCACGCTGACCAAATATGTGCTGATGCTGGTCGGCGGCCTGATCGGCTTCTCGATGATCGGCATCGAGTGGTCGAAGCTGCAGTGGCTGGTCGCCGCGCTCGGTGTAGGACTCGGTTTTGGCCTGCAGGAGATTTTCGCCAACTTTATTTCCGGCCTGATTATCCTGTTCGAAAAGCCGATCCGTATCGGCGATACCGTCACCATCCGCGATTTGACCGGCAGCATTACGCGCATCAATACGCGCGCCACCACCATTATCGACTGGGACCGCAAAGAGATTATCGTACCGAACAAGGCCTTTATTACCGAGCAGTTCGTCAACTGGTCGCTTTCCGACTCGGTGACGCGCGTGGTGCTGACGATTCCTGCGCCCGCGCATGTGGACAGCGAAGAGGTGACGACGGTGCTGAGGCAGGCATGCGAACGCTGCAGCTATGTGCTGGACGTGCCGGCGCCGGATGTCTTCCTGGTCGATCTGCAGCAGGGCATTCAGCTGTTTGAGCTGCGTATTCACGCGGCAGAGATGGGCCACCGCATGCCGCTGCGTCACGAGCTGCATCAGCTGATTCTGAAAGGCTTTGCCGAGCACGGTATCGAAATGCCCTTCCCGCCTTTCCAGGTGCGTATGGAGACGCTGGGCAAGAAGACGCCAGCCAGCAACGGCGCGCCGGCAGCGCGCACCTTTAAGTCTGGCGGTCTGTAGCGCGGCGGTGAAGGGGTAAAGGCGCGTAATGAAGGGAAGTGGAAAGCGGTTCGCATGCTGCAGAGGCCCGTTAAGTCGGGCCTCGTCAGCGGTGAAAAGAGTCTGAACGCAGCGCTTACTGCTTCACGAACTCCTCGCCCTGCGCGATATCTTTTTTCAGCGTCTCCAGCATGCCGTTTAACGCCTGCTGTTCAAAATCGCTCAGCGCGCCGATAGCACGTCGCTCGGCGATGCCGTTCTTGCCCAGCAGCAGCGGCTGCGAGAAGAAGCGGGCGTACTGGCCGTCGCCCTCTGCGTAAGCGCACTCCACCACGTTCGCCTCTCCCTGAAGCGCGCGCACCAGGGAGAGGCCGAATCGCGCCGCGGCCTGTCCCATCGACAGCGTCGCGGATCCGCCACCCGCTTTGGCTTCGACCACTTCCGTCCCGGCATTCTGGATACGATTCGTCAGGCTGGCGACCTCGTCGGCGCTAAAACTTACGCCTTTCACCTGCGACAGCAGCGGCAGAATAGTGACCCCGGAGTGGCCGCCGATTACCGGCACCTCAACCTCGTCTGGCTGCTTGCCTTTTAGTTCGGCAACAAAGGTATTGGCGCGGATAATATCCAGCGTAGTGACGCCGAACAGGCGATTTTTGTCATAGACGCCGTGCTTTTTCAGCACCTCGGCGGCAATTGCCACCGTGGTATTGACCGGGTTGGTAATAATGCCAATAAGCGCTTTCGGCGCGGTTTGCGCAACCTGCTCGATCAGGTTGCGCACGATGCCTGCGTTAACGTTAAAAAGATCGGCGCGATCCATACCTGGCTTACGCGCTACGCCCGCCGAGATCAGGATGACGTCCGCACCGTGCAGTGCAGGCGTCGCGTCTTCGCCGCTAAAGCCCTGGATTTTGACTGCGGTAGGAATATGGCTGAGATCCACCGCCACGCCGGGCGTCACCGGCGCGATATCATAGAGCGAGAGTTCGGAACCCGCAGGAAGCTGGGTTTTTAACAGAAGGGCGAGCGCCTGACCGATTCCGCCAGCAGCGCCAAGAACGGCAACTTTCATTCTGTACTCCTTATTAAGGTGGGGCAGAGTAGAGCCGAATTTCCATCTGTGTCCAGACCTGAATCAACTTCTCAGACGATGACAAACCCACTGTTCATTATGCGTGCAACAGCACTTAATCTTTTGGGTTGCTACTTTGTCAGCACAACGCGCCTGAATGACCGACAACGATGTCGATGGCAGATAGAGCACGGCCGTGATAGCTATCCATATGACACCTCAATTGTATAACAATTCTGCAACCTTCGCTTTTCTCGCTCTAGCGTCATTTTGGTCTGCGCAAAAAATTTTGTTATCATTGCCGCCCGCAACCCGCGGCGCCTGCCTTTTTTATCGACTAATTGCATAAAAATTCATTCATATGCATAATAATGTATCTGCCGTCGGCGGGCGTTCGGCATTTTTCTTTACTGGTAGCTTATGCGAAACCCATCTAAGCAAGACGAATTGATTAAAGCGTTTAAAGCCTTGTTAAAACAAGAGAAATTCAGCTCTCAAGGCGAGATTGTACAGGCGCTGCAGGAGGAAGGCTTCGACAATATCAATCAGTCGAAGGTATCTCGTATGCTGACTAAATTCGGCGCGGTACGCACGCGTAACGCCAAAATGGAGATGGTTTACTGTCTGCCGGCGGAACTGGGTGTCCCCACCACCACCAGCCCGTTAAAAAATCTGGTGCTGGATATCGACTATAACGATGCGCTGATCGTGATTCGCACCAGTCCTGGCGCAGCGCAGCTGATTGCCCGTCTGCTTGACTCGCTAGGCAAAGCGGAAGGCATTCTTGGGACCATTGCCGGCGACGATACGATATTTATTACGCCCGCGCGCGCGTTTACGGTCAAAAAGCTGCATAGCGCGCTTCTCACGGTGTTTGAACAAGAGCTTTAACTCGCTTCTTTGTGACCGGCAGTGGCGCTGCCGGTCGCCTCGCCTGTTCCGTCAGCCCTCTCATTTCCCGTCATTTGCTGCTTATTCAGTCCGTTAACTTATTCTATTTCCGACTGACGCCCTGACCGTCTATGGCCATACGCTTCTGCCTGCTTAACCTTTTGCGCTATTTTACGCTGCTTTACACCACATGATTAGCGAGAACACCCAGATCTAAATCAATAACCAGCCACATTCACCACATCCTTTCGCACAAAAAGTTAAAGTCGCTTAATGCACTGTTTTTAATCGAGTTTACAGCGTAATGCATGTTTTTTAATCAATTTTTATAACCAGAAAGAATAAAAAAGAGTCATAAGGATAAAGAATCACAAAAAACATTATTAGGCGGGTATTAATTTCATACGTTATTAGTTCTATACTTCTTTTCGTGATGCAAATCACATCAAACAAAAAGACAAAAACAGACGACGAGGAAATAAATATGAAGATTAAAACTACTATCGCAACCCTGAGCATTCTATCTGCTCTGTCATTCGGCGCTTCTGCAGCAGAATCCATTAACGCGCAGCAGGCGCAAAACCTGCAGTCTATCGGCTCAGTAAGCGTAAGCGGCGTGGCCGGTTCTCCAATGCAGATCAAAGAAGAGCTGAACGCGAAGGCAGAACAGAAAGGCGCCAGCGCCTACCGCGTAATAGAGGCTTATAACAACGGCAACTACCACGCTACCGCCGAGCTGTATAAATAAGCGCGCTAGCCAGACGTCGTTGGACGGGCGACCTTATTGAAGCGCGCATTGCGCATCGGGTGGCCTTATCGATGAATTCAGGAGAGTAGACCATGAAAACCAAATCCCTTATCGCTTTAGCCACGCTGACCGCCGCGTTGTCGTTCGGCGCCAGCGCTGCCAGTCTGGTATCGAATCAACAGGCCGAAACGCTGCAGCCGCTGAACCAGACCATTAGCATCAGCGGTCATGACGGCGATCAGACCAATATCCGTCAGGCGCTTTCTCAGAAGGCCGACGCGCAGGGCGCAAGCCACTACCGCATCATTGAGAACAACCAGGACGACACCTATCACGTCACGGCTGAGCTCTATAAATAATTAACCGATCGGGCGCCCACGCGACGCCTGCTATATCGACGACCCGCATCATGATGTCAACCGCAGGTTGTTGATTGTAATGAGGAGACGAAAAATGAAAATCAAAACAACCATCGCAACCGCTAGCCTGCTTTCCGTAATCGCATTTGGCGCTCAGGCAGCGCAGCTGATTACCGGCGATCAGGCGCAGAACATGCAGCCTGCGGGGACAGTGACAATCAGTGGTACCGCGGGCTCGCCGATGGATTACCGCGCGCAGCTTTCGCAGAAAGCCGATGAACAAGGCGCCAGCGCCTATAAAGTGATCGAAGCGCGCACCGGCGACAGCTACCACTTCACTGCTGAACTCTATAAGTAATTCCTCGTCAACGACTGCTGACGAACCCTTTGGCCCCGCTTGTCGGGGCCCTTTTTGCTGGGTTACCTGACATTAAAGCGGAGCTGGCCTTCCAGCTCCTCTTCCGCCTCGTCAAATAACAGGATCAGCGCGCCATAGCGCCGTTTCTGCCCCTTTCCCAGATTGATAAATTCAATTTCCAGCGGCATCGGCAGCTCTTCGCCGGTGAGTACGTCCCACAACGCATCCAGATCGCCAATACGATAAAGGTCCAGGGCGAAGCGCTCGCTGAACTGGCGGAAAAAATGCGACTGGTCGACGATCTCGTCAAAGTCGAAACGCTCGGTTTTCATAGTGAAGGCTCCTGTCCTTCCTCACCGGGCGGCGCGAGGCCGCCCGAAGGTTAGCTTTCGCTCAGACCGCCGATATGCAGCGCCTTGACCTCCAGATACTCCTCCAGGCCGAGCACCGAACCTTCGCGCCCCAGCCCCGACTCTTTTACGCCGCCAAACGGCGCCAGCTCGGTCGATACCGCGCATTCGTTGATGCCGATCATGCCGCTTTCCAGCGCGGCGGAGACGCGAAAGACGCGCTGCAGGTTCTGCGTATAGAAATACGCCGCAAGGCCGAACTCGGTGTCGTTGGCGCGACGGATAACCTCCTGCTCGTCGCTAAAGCGGAAGCAGGCCGCGACCGGGCCGAAGGTCTCTTCCCGTGCCAGCTTCATCTCTTCGTGCGCGTCGGCGATCACCGTCGGCTGCCAAAAGTTGCCGCCCAGCGCATGTCGTTCGCCGCCGGTGACGATCCGTCCGCCTTTTGCCCTCGCGTCCTTGACGTGCTCTTCCACTTTATCCACCGCGGAAGCTTCGATCAGCGGGCCTACGACCACGCCCTCTTCTACGCCATTGCCGACCTTGAGCTTTTTCACTTCTTCAGCCAGCTGGTTAACAAAACGGTCGTACACGGCGTCGTGGATATAGAAGCGGTTGACGCTGACGCAGACCTGGCCGGCATTGCGGAATTTATTGGCGATGGCGCCTTTAACCGCCGCGTCGATATCCGCATCCTCAAAAACGATGTAGGGCGCATTGCCCCCCAGCTCCATCGACACCTTTTTCATGGTGTCGGCGGCGTTCCGCACCAGCGTTTTGCCAACCGCAGTCGAGCCGGTGAAGGAAATTTTGCGTACCGCCTTGCTGGCCATAATCGCATCGCTGATGGCGTGGGTATCGCCGGCCACCGCGTTAAGCACGCCGTCCGGTACGCCCGCTTTTTTCGCCAGCGCCAGCAGCGCAAAAGCGCTCAGCGGCGTGTTGTTTGCCGGCTTAATAATGCCGGTGCAGCCTGCCGCCAGCGCGGGCCCGAGCTTGCGCGTCAGCATCGCCATGGGAAAGTTCCACGGCGTGATCGCGGCAACGACGCCGATCGGCTCGCGCGTGGCGAGAATGCGCGAGCCGGGTTTGGCCGGCGGAATGATTTCGCCGTTAGCGCGCTTCGCCTGCTCGGCGAACCACTGAATAAAGCTGGCGGCGTATTCCACCTCGCCTTCCGCCTCTTTCAAAGGTTTGCCCTGTTCGGCAGTCATCAGCTGCGCCAGCCAGGCTTTGTTGTCTATCATCAGCTGATACCAGCGATAGAGGATCTCGGAGCGCGCTTTGGCGGTCTGCGCGCGCCAGGCGGGAAAAGCGCGCTCGGCGGCGGCGATCGCCTGTTCGGTTTCGGCTTTGCCCGCCTTCGCCACGGCGGCCAGCACTTCGCCGGTCGCAGGGTTCAACACATCAAAGGTGGCGGCGGCGCGATGCCATTCGCCATCGGCCAGATAGCCGGTCTGAAAAAACTCGCTGTCGTGCAGTGGGGTCGTCATGGGGTCGCTCCTGTCAGTTTCTCTTCCTGTCAGAAAAGTATAGATGGCAAAAGCGAGGGTTTTAGGGAAGGCGTGGCGCTGGAGCGGCCGCTGCGCCGGGCAGCGGCCAGATTCAGATTTGGATGAGGGTGTTCTGGTATTTGCTGAGCATATCGGCAAGGCGCTTCACCGGCTCGGTGACGCTGAGCGGCGCATCGTACTGCACCAGCTTCTGCTGATAGACCTCAAACTCCGCCAGCAGCTGTTCAAAGTAGTGGCGCCGTTTCTCATCGCTGCGCGCTGAAATCACGCGATCCGCCGTAGCGCGCAGCTGGCGATGGAAGGCCGACAGGTCGGCGTTGACCGGCACGTCCGCACTGCGCAGCCGCTGATGGCCGATAATCAGCGTCAGCGCGATGCGATATTTGTCGATATCGCCGGGAAACAGGTTTAGCAGCATAAACAGCTGTTGATAGAGCGCGGGAAGATGGTTTTCGCGACGGCGCGCCTGGTTGGTGGTCAGCGCCGATACCGCGGCATACATAAAGCGGTTCAGCAGCTTGCGTCCGGTGCGCGCTTTCGATTTGTCGCGAATAAGCAGGATGACCATCAGAGCGACGAAAGCGCCGATCATTTGCCCCAGCACGTTGTCGATGAACACGCTCAGGTGGAAGGTCATGGGATTATCCAGCACCAGCACGTTGATAGTACCGGCCAGCGCACCAAGGGTGCCTAGCTGACGACGCTGTATCAGGATGCCGCTAATGAAGCCGAGCAGGCCGATGGCGATGCAGAGCAGCAGCACGCTCTGCTGGGTGCTGGGCAGCAGGTACATAAAATAGAACGAGCTCAGCGGCACCGCAAAAATCATCCCGTAGAAAAAATCCTTCGCCATCATCAGCGGATTCGGCACGCGCATCGCCAGCGCGGTGATCACCGCCAGCATCACCATACAGCCGCTGCCGGAGGTCCAGCCGGTATAGAGCCAGAACAGCGAGCCGAGGGCCGTGGCGACAAAGGTGCGGATGCCGTTAATCATCGCGTGGTGGGTTTCAGCGGAGCGCGCCTGGATAACGATTTCGCGCTCGAGAATGCCCTCTTCCAGCGTCGTGATGCGGCTGTTGCTTTTAATCCCTTTCAGCAGCAGCAGATATTCCGTCGCCGCGCCGACCCAGCTCGCCAGCGTCACTGGCGCCTTGCCCTCTTCGCTGGCGCCAATTACCCGGCGCATCACCTTCATGCGCCGATGCACATCGGCAACGCTTTCCACCTTCTTCTCGATCAGCAGACGATACTGCGACGGAATATATTCCGGGCGCGAATTCTGAATGAGGAAGGTTTCCGCCGCCTGGGTAATCATGGTCAGCGACAGCGTGTTGAGCATCTGCAGCCGGCGGTTGGCGTTTTGCCAGCGCGACGACTCCATCATCAGCTGGCCGCGCATGGTGCCGAGCGCCGAGGTACGGCGCACCAGCGTGCTCCACGCCTTGTCGACCTCCTCTTTGTCTTCATGCGCCACGCAGAGCTGCAGCAGGCGATAATGCGCCACCAGCAGCGAATCGACTTCGCTGTCGATGACCTTTTTAATGGAGCGCGGCGAAAAGAGCATATCCGCCAGAATGGCGCAGAGTATGCCGAGCACAATTTCGCTGCAACGTTCGACCGCAAACTGCGGCACCAGCGTCAGGCCATTGTTGGCGTCGGCGGTCACCACGATAATCAGCGCGGTATAGCCCGCCAGCCCCAGCGCATAGGAGTTTTCCACCTTGATCAGCGAGGAGAGCCAGACGCAGACGCCCGCCCATATGCAGCAGAGCAGCAGCATCACCACCGGCGCGCGCACCGTGGCGATCATAATGGTCAACGCGGCGATACAGCCGATGAAGGTGCCGATAATACGCAGCACGCCGCGATAGCGCAGCGCGCCGGAGTAGGGATCGCCGCCGGCGACGAAAGCGGTGCCGCCCGCGAC
Organism: Pantoea septica; assembly: GCF_002095575.1. Lineage (GTDB taxonomy): Bacteria > Pseudomonadota > Gammaproteobacteria > Enterobacterales > Enterobacteriaceae > Pantoea > Pantoea septica. The sequence goes on from NZ_MLJJ01000008.1 coordinate 94,980, forward strand.
GATGCCGGCGGTCATCACCGCCCAGCGAGGCGTTTCAAGGTTAAGATGAAAGCCGATCATCAGCGCCGCCACCAGCGCGAAGGTCAGCTTGATCGGGAAACGCAGGAACTCGATCATATCGGCCCCGCTTAACCAAACTCACGCAGGCGATTGAAGAGACGCGACATCGGCGACACCTGCGTATCGGCGCGATCGCTTTGGCCGGTAATCACCACGGTCGCGGTGGTGCCCGCCGGGAAGCGATTGCCGGGCTGCCGATCGAGACGAATGCGCACCGGCACGCGCTGCGCCAGGCGTACCCACTCGAGGTTGGAGTCCACGGTCGCCATGCCTTTGCTGTCGACCGAGCTGCTGCTGTTGGTGACGCCAGCGGCGACGCTGTCGACGGTGCCGCGCAGCACCACGTTGCTGCCCAGCGGCGTCACTTCCGCGCGATAGCCCGGCTCGACGCCGTGCAGCTTGGTCTCTTCCAGATAGGCCAGCACGTAGAAAGAGTGCTGCTGCACCAGCGCCACCGCGACGGAGCCGCGGGTGATGAACTCGCCTTCATAGACGTTGAGGTTGGTTACCCAGCCGTCGGACGGCGCAGTGATGGCGGTGCGATCCAGATCGATCTTCGCCAGATCGCGCGTGGCGATCGATTTCGCCAGCTGATGTTCCGTGGTCTGCAGATCGTTGTTCGCCTGGTCGATCGCTTCGCGCGACATCGCCGAGGTGCCCAGCTGATTGCGGCGCGCCGCCTCACGACGTTTTTCGCTGACCAGCGCCTGATAGTACTCGACGTCGGCCTGCGCCTGATCCAGCGCTTTTTGATAGCGCGGTCGATCCACGACAAAAAGGGTATCGCCCTTTTTCACCAGCTGGTTGTCATGCACTGGCACGTCGGTAATCAGCCCCGTCACGTCCGGCGAAATCGCCACGACATCCGCCGCGAATTTGGCGTCGCGCGTCCATGGCGACTCGGTGTAAAACACCCAGGCGCGAAAGATGATAACAACAGCGATGATAACCAGCAGGATAGTAATCGCGTAACGCGCGATTTTTCTTATTAGCGATTTCACTTAAACCTCAGACGAATAGACGGGATACCAGGTAAAACACACAGCAGTAAAGCGCCGTGTTAAAAAGCGCCGGATGCCACACGAGATCGTAGATACCGCTTGGCGTCAGCAGCCGTTTCACCAACCAGAACAGCATTAGCGAGACGACTAATTCAATGAAGATGGGCGGGAAAGAGAGCCCAAATACGACAAAAACCGGAAGCACACTCATCAGGGATCCTTAGTACGACCTTGCCGGGATGATCCTTAGCCTGCCCGGCTGCAAGCCGCAACGGCTGGGTGGCGGATGACAGCATCCGAACCACTGCTGAGTAAATAATAGCGTATCATCGGGCGGCAACAGACGTTTTGCAGCAGGTCGGCTTAACCCTTCCCGGGCAAAAGCGAATCACCGGGGAATACCCGGGCGCGCATATAGTAACGCGCCTGACTATACGTTTTCTACAGAATGTGAGCTAAATCACTTTTTAACCAGAGTAAACAATGGAACGACTGAAAGGCATGTCAATTTTCGCCAAAGTGGTTGAATTAGGTTCTTTTACCGCCGCCGCACGCCAGCTTCACCTCAGCGTTTCGTCTATCAGTCAGATTGTGGCGAAACTGGAAGATGAGCTACAGGTTAAGCTGTTGAACCGCAGCACGCGCAGTATCGGCCTGACCGAGGCGGGCAGAATTTATTATCAGGGCTGCCGCCGCATGCTGGCTGAGGCCACGCAGGTGCACGAGCAGCTCTACGCGTTCAATAATACGCCGGTCGGCACGCTGCGCATCGGCAGCTCCTCTACCATGGCGCAAAACGTCCTTGCTGAAATGACCAGCAATATGCTGCGCGAGTATCCTGGCCTGAGCGTGAATCTGGTGGCGGGCATTCCGGCGCCGGATCTGATCGCTGACGGGCTCGATTTAGTGATTCGCGTGGGCGCGCTGAAGGACTCCAGCCTTTTTTCCCGCCGCCTCGGCGCAATGCCGATGGTGGTGTGCGCGGCGAAAAGCTATCTGCAGCAGCACGGCGCCCCGGAGAAGCCGGCCGACGTCGATAACTTCGCCTGGCTTGAGTACAGCGTGCGTCCCGATAACAATTTCGAGCTGATCGCGCCTGAAGGACTGGTTTCGCGTCTCTCGCCCCAGGGCCGTTTCGTCACCAACGATTCGCTGACGCTGATCCGCTGGCTCAAGGCTGGCTGCGGCATCGCCTATGTGCCGATGATGTGGGTGATTGAGGAGATTAACGCAGGGGAGATCGATATTCTTTTCCCGCAGTATCAGTCCGACCCGCGTCCGGTTTATGCGCTTTATACCGAAAAGGATAAGCTGCCGCTGAAGGTGCAGGTGTGCATCGACTATCTGACGGAGTATTTCCAGCAGGTGGCGGAGCAGTATCAGCAGCATCGCGCCAGCTAACGGCCTGCGCCGCGCCCAGCGATTGAAAGCGCCAGGTCCGGCATCCTTGCCAGAGGCGCGTGCGGGGCGCGTAGCCCTGCGCGCGCTGTCAGCGAGGGCCGACGATCAGGCGGTGCCGCCGACGGTGAGTTTATCCAGCTTCAGCGTCGGCTGGCCGACGCCGACCGGCACGCTCTGCCCCTCTTTGCCGCACACGCCCACGCCTTTATCCAGCGCCAGATCGTTGCCGACCATAGAGATTTGCTGCATCGCCTCAATGCCGGAACCGATCAGCGTGGCGCCTTTCACCGGCTTCGTCACCTTGCCGTTCTCAATCAGATAGGCCTCTGAGGTCGAGAAGACAAATTTGCCGGAGGTAATGTCGACCTGGCCGCCGCCGAAGTTAGGCGCGTAGATGCCATACTCGACGCTTTCGATAATCTCCTGCGGCGTCGATTTGCCCGCGAGCATATAGGTGTTGGTCATGCGCGGCATCGGCAGATGCGCATAGGATTCGCGGCGGCCGTTGCCGGTCGGCGCGACGCCCATCAGACGCGCGTTGAGCTTGTCTTGCATATAGCCTTTCAGCACGCCGTTTTCGATCAGCACGTTGTACTGGCCCGGCACGCCTTCGTCATCCACCGCCAGCGAACCGCGCAGCCCTTCGAGGGTGCCGTCGTCCACCACGGTGCAGAGCTCGGACGCCACCAGCTGGCCCATCTTGCCGCTGAATACCGAGGTCTCGCGGCGGTTGAAGTCGCCTTCCAGACCATGGCCGACCGCTTCGTGCAACAGTACGCCCGGCCAGCCTGCGCCCAGCACCACCGGCAGCGTGCCCGCCGGCGCGGCGACGGCGGAAAGATTGACCAGCGCCATACGCACCGCCTCTTTCGCCCAGGCGTCGGCGCGCACGTCGCCGTTTTCATCGGCGAGGAAGAATTCGTAGCCGACGCGCGCGCCGCCGCCGCTGGCGCCGCGTTCGCGTTTGCCGTTATCCTCTACCAGCACGCTGACGGAGAGGCGCACCAGCGGACGCACGTCCGTTGCCAGCGTGCCGTCGGTCGCCGCCACCAGCACCTGCTCGTAAACGCCGCTCAGGCTGGCGTTGACCTCCTGCACGCGCGGGTCTGCGGCGCGCGCCACTTTGTCCACGCGCTGCAGCAGGGCGATTTTATCTTCGCGCGTCAGGCTGTCGAGCGGATTAAGCGGCTGATAGAGCGCGCGATGCATAACGTTGGAAAGGGTATGCGCCTTGCCGTTACCCTGCTCGCGCACGATGCTGCGAGCCGCTTCCGCCGACTGGCGCAGCGCGTTCAGGGTAATCTGGTCCGCATAGGCGAAACCGGTTTTTTCGCCGCTGACGGCGCGCACGCCGACGCCCTGGTCGATATGCCAGGAGCCGTCTTTGATAATTTTGTCTTCCAGCACCCAGGATTCATGGAAGCTGGACTGAAAATAGAGGTCGGCATAATCCAGACGACGTTCTGAAAGCTGCCCTAACAGGGAAAACAGGTCCTGCTGATTAATATTGTTAGCAGTTAGCAACTGCTCACTTACCAGGTTCAGAGTCATCGTATCTCGCTCGTTTTATGCTCAGATAATGAGGGTGTGACACTCATTGTGCGTCAGGACCTGACGGCCCTGCGCTAATAACGTCAGATTTTACTAGCCTGCGGCAATTCCCCGGCGGCGTCAAATTCACTTCTTCTCTTCTTCGCGCGGTTTGCGCAGCACTTCATTGATTTGCGGCTTATCCAGCGGGCCGTCGATGTGATAGCGCAGCAGCGAGATCTTATTCCACAGCGGGCCCAGCACCTTACTCGCTGCGAAGACCGCCGCGCCCACGACCGGGTTAATCACAAAGGCGGTCGCTACGCCGACCGAAGCGGAGATTTCGGGCGCGACCACCGCCTCCATATCGATATTGCGCTTCACTAAATCGACCTTGCCCTGCATAGCGATATCCGCTTCAAGGCCATCCACCAGCAGGTTATCGGTGCGCATCACGCCGTTTTCAATCCACGCGGTGCCGTTGATCGAGTCGAAGTAGAAGCCGTCGTTATTAAATGTATCGTTAAAATCGAGACGCAGCTTGCGCAGCAGCGCATCGAAGCTCACCAGGCGCAGCAGCTGTCCCGCCGCGCCGGTATTGACGTCGGCGATCTGCCCTTTGCCGAAGTGGGTTTTAAGCGTGCCGCTCAGCGTCTCTTCCGAAGGCTGCCACGGCGCCGAGCGCCAGTGCAGATCGTAATCAACCTTAAACGAGGCGTCGCGCAGCGGCGTATTGACGCCAAACCAGTTGGTGGCGTTGTTGATATTGCTGCCGCTTAGCGAACCCTTCAGCGAGGTGCGCGGGGCGTCGGGGCTGTTGACCCATTCGCCGGCGACCTTGAGACGCGAGCTGCCGGTATCCACCAGCCCGTTAGTAAGTGCTAACGTATCACCTTTCGGCGCGACCTGCGCCTGAATGCGTCCGAACTTCTGCCCCCGCAGCCAGCATTCGGCGCAGCTCAGCTGCAGCGCGGGCCAACGGCTAAAATCGATTTTACTCGCCTGCTGCTGCTGGCGCGCCGCGCTGCTGTCGCCGCCGCTTTGCCATTCGGGATTGTAATAGAGGTAGTCGAGGGCGACGCGCCATGCGGCGTTTTGCGCCATCGCCAGCGTGCCGCGAATTTCGCGCCCTGTGATGCTGACGTTGCTGCTGCCCTTAGCCCCTTGCTCCAGCGTCGCGTCGATATCATGCCACTGCTGCCCGGCCAGGGTGACCGACGGCGTGCGCAAGGTAACGTCGCCCGGCAGGGCCACGCCGCCCATTTCGCTCGCGCCGCCGCCCTGAGCGGCACCGCCCGCCATCATCAGTCCGGCCCAGGCTTCCCCATCCAGCGCAGGCAGATTCAATACCATGCCCGCGCGATCGGGCAAGGCGGGTTTGCTGCGCGCATCGTTCAGCCAGACGCCGCGCTCGACGCGCAGCTGCGGCTCAAGAAGCCAGCGGCTGTTGAAGCGATGGCGGTTCGCCACGCTGCCGCTGAGTTCGAACTGTTTCAGATCGCCGCTGGCGCTGACCGCGATGGGCATCGCTTCGCCGCCAGCCTTGTTGAGCGGAGCCGGTAAGCGACTGCTTACTTCTTTCGCATCGCCTTTCAACTCCACGTCATAGCGCGCTCCGCCCTGATGCGGCAGCGTAATGTCAACCTTGCCCTGCCAGGGCAGATGGCCGCTAAGCTGGCTGGCGATCTGCGCGGGCACCTGCGACAGCTTCGCCGGCTGCCAGTCGCCGTCGAGCCGGATGTTGACGCCGAAGTCCTGCGGATTCTCTTTGGTGCTAAAGCTGACGCTGACCGGCTGACCGAACCAGTTCGCGCGCAGCGTATCGCTGTCCAGATTGCCGTTATTAAAGCGGAAACGGCCGGTGAGGTTTTCCAGGGTAGTGTCGAGCGGCTTAATATGCAAAGCGTTACCGTTGAGATCGACGTTGCCGCTGGCGTGCACCAGCTCGCCGTCGAGCGGAATATCAAGCTTCAGGTGCCCCTGAGTTTTTCCCTTTATCTCCAGCTGCTCCAGCGCTGCGCCCAGCGATGTTTTCAGCGGCGTATCCTGGAAATAGCGCGCGATCTGATCGCCGTTGCCGCTGATATCGCCGTCGATCAGCAGTTTCTCTTTCAGATAGTCCGGGATGACCGCGCTAAAATTGCTGACGTCTACTTCCCCCAGCCTGAAGCGCGGCGCCCGCATCCAAAGCCCGTCGTTGATAAAGTCGAGATCGATATCGAGCTGCGTCACGTCAGGCCAGTTGGGCTGAAACGCGTAGGTTCCGTGACGCAGCGGCACCCATACCTGAAACATGCCGTCGTTGTGACTGAAGGGGAACAGTTTCGGATTGCCGGCGAAGAGCAGCGTAGCGTTGTCAACCTGGCCGCCTTTGATAGCGCCGCTCAGATAGTGCGTTAGCGCCTTGCCCATCAGGGGCTGCGGAAAGTAGCGCCAGGCGTCTCCCGCATCAGTGACGCGGATGCCGGCGAGAATGTCGAGGCGCGGCTCGCGCCCGAGATTTTGCTGATAGCGGAAATCGCCGCGCGCCCAGAGCGATCGCGCCTGCACATCAAGATCGCGACCGTCGAGCGTTAATCCGTTCGCGTCGCGCAGCCAGCTTAGTGAGCCGTGCAGCTTGTGGATCTCCAGCGGCGCGTTGAACATAGCGCTATAGGCTACATCGGTGCGGCCCATTTCAACCTTGACCTGCCCATGGCTCAGACTGCCGCGCGCCTCGCCGCTCAGGTTGCTGACGCCCGGCAGCAGCTGCCAGGGCTGCCAGCGGAAGTCGCGCCATTTGACCTGCATCCGCGTCTGATCCGGCTGTTCCAGCGGAACATCCAGCGCCAGCCCTTCGATGGTGCCCTGCGGCTGCAGCGCGCGCCAGTTTTCGAACAGCGAGGGCGACAGCGGCGCGAAGAGCGGTACCAGCGGCGCGATGCGGTTCAGCGCCAGCTGCGTCGCCCTGACACGCACTTCGCCCTGATGTTCAGGGCCGAGCAGCTGTTTATCCTGCGGACGCCACAGCAGCGCGAAGTGCCCTGCCGGCCATGCCTCGCCGTCGGTGCTGAGGCGCGTCTGCGGCACGCTGACCATCCAGCCGTTTTGATAGCGCGAGAGATGCGCGGTCAGACCGTCGACCTGCAGATGATGCGCGCCCTCTTCGCTCTGCCAGTCCGCGCCGCCCTTGCGCAGCAGCAGATCGCCTGCGTAAAGCTCGCCTTCGCGCAGGCTAACCCAGGCCGCCAGGCTGAAACGCGCGCTGTCGAGCCGCGTGTTGTCGCGCATCCAGCGCCCCAGCCACGGCCGCACGTCGACGTCGTCCGCCTGCATCCAGATGCGACCGTCGTTGAGTAAGCCTTCGCTATCGTTTAAGTCGAGCCGCACTTGCACCACGCCGTGCTGGCCGGTAAAGCTGGAGAGGCTCACCTCGCCTTCCGCACGATGGCGATTCTTCTCGTTCAGCCAGGTGAGTTTCGGTATCGCCAGCTCTGCGCGCTGGCCGGAAGGGGTACGAAAAAAGATCGAGCTGTCGCGCAGGTCGAAGTGGTCGAACTGACGCAGGAAAAGTTCATTGATGCGGCCAGGCCTGAAGCTGTTTTTCTCTTTATCGCTGGAGAAAAGCGGACGGTTGCTGTCGAGGCGCAGCTGCCAGAAGGTGAGATCGCGAAACTGCCAACGCCAGTGAAGCAGCGACTGCCAGACATCAAGCGCCAGCGTGACGCGCGCGATATCGAGCCTGCCGTTCTCCTGCATATCGACGCGCAGATCGCGGATCTGCAGAGTCGGCCCGAAGGTTTCCCAGCGGCCGCTCAGCGCGTCGGCGGTTACGCTGACGCCGCTGGCGCGCGATACCGTCGACAGGATTTCGCTACGGTAGCTGTCGAGGTGCGGCATCGCCAGACGCAGCCCGCTGACCAGCAGCGCCACGATCACAATCGCGGTCGCGACCAGCAGTAACATAATCCTCGGCAGCTGCCTCACACACCTCTCCTTGTCTTCCGTATTGGACGGATGGTTATCTCTCATACTCAACCGTCGCCAGACAATCAGCGGTATGAATGCGCATTTTAACCTAAGCAAGGCCGCTTTTTTAGCCCGTCGACGAGGGATTTGCCGGAAGCGAGGGCTTACATCATGACGACGTCGAACTGCTCCTGGGTATAGAGCGGTTCAATATGCACCTTGACCTGTTTGCCCACGAAAATTTCCACCTCCGCCAGCGCGTGCGATTCATCGCTTTTCAGCGCTTCGCCAACTGCCGGAGAGACATAGACCAGAAAACGATCGGAGTCGTAGGCGTGGTGGACGCGAACGATTTCACGCATGATTTCATAGCAGACCGTTTCTACTGTCTTCAGCGTGCCGCGCCCTTTGCAGACCGGGCAATCCTCACACAGCACATGCTCGATGCTTTCGCGCGTGCGCTTGCGCGTCATTTCTACCAGGCCCAGCGCCGAAAAGCCGTGGATGCCGGTTTTTACCCGGTCCTTGCTTAGCGCCGCCTCCAGCGAATGCAACACGCGGCGGCGATGCTCTTCGTTGCTCATATCGATAAAGTCGATGATGATGATGCCGCCGAGGTTGCGCAGCCGCAGCTGGCGTGCAATCGCCTGCGTCGCCTCGACGTTGGTGTTAAAAATGGTTTCGTCGAGATTGCGGTGGCCGACAAAGGCGCCGGTATTGATGTCGATAGTGGTCATCGCCTCGGTCTGATCGATGATCAGATAACCGCCTGACTTCAGCTCGACCTTACGGTCCAGCGAGCGCTGAATTTCATTCTCGACGTCGAAAAGATCGAAAATCGGCTGCTTGCCGGCGTAGAGCTCCAGCTTGCCGGCCATTTCCGGGATGTATTCGCGCGTGAACTCCACCAGCAGCTCGCAGGTGAGCCGCGAATCTACGCGGATGCGATCCAGCGCCGCGCCGGCGAAATCACGCAGAATGCGCTGCGCCAGCGCCAGCTCGCCATAGAGCAGGCAGCGAGTCTGATTGCGTTTTTTCCGCTCGGTGACTTTGGTCCACAGGCGCTTCAGAAAAGCGGCGTCCTGCGCCAGCTCCTCTTCGCCGATGCCTTCGGCTGCGGTGCGGATAATAAAGCCGCCGAGATCGTCGCAATAGTCCGCTACCACCGCCTTCAGGCGTTCGCGCTCGCGTTCGCTTTCGATACGCTGAGAGACGCCGACGTGTGAGGCGCCGGGCATAAAGACCAAATAGCGCGACGGCAGCGTGATGTCGGTGGTGAGGCGCGCGCCTTTGGTGCCGAGCGGATCTTTCACCACCTGCACCATCAGATCCTGCCCCTGCCGCACCAGCTCGGCGATATCGCGCACGATAAAGTTTTTCTTCTCGTCGCCGGCGACGCACTCGGTGTGCGGCATAATATCGGAGGCGTGCAAAAAGGCGGCTTTATCCAGACCGATGTCGACAAAGGCCGCCTGCATGCCGGGCAGCACGCGACTGACGCGTCCTTTGTAGATATTGCCGACGATGCCGCGCCGCGCTTCGCGCTCGATATGTATTTCCTGCAGAATGCCGCCGTCGATATAGGCAACGCGCGTCTCGGAAGGCGTGACGTTGACCAGTAATTCAGCCGTCATGTTATCCCCTTACGGCACGCAGTGACTGAAAATGGCTGAATAACTCGCCTGTCTCAACCAACGGCAATCCGACGACCGCGTGATAGCTTCCATTAATTTTACGGACAAAGTTTCCACCTGTGCCCTGAATTCCGTAGGCGCCGGCTTTGTCCATCGGCTCGCCGGTCGCGATATAGTCGGCGATCTCCGTCGCGCTCAGCAGGCGAAAGGTCACGTCTGTCGTCACCAGGCAGTCGAGCGCGCGCTCGCGATCTGCCAGCGCAACGGCGGTCATCACCTGATGCGTCTGGCCGGAGAGCCGCGCCAGCATGCTGGCGGCGTCGGCGGCGTCGCGCGGTTTTTCCAGCACGTCGCCGTTGAGCACCACGATGGTGTCTGCGCCCAGCACCGGCAGGTCCTGTTCTGCCACGGCGACGCCAGCGCGCGCTTTATCATGCGCCAGGCGACGCACATAGCTTTCCGCCGTTTCATCAGGGCGGCGTCGCTCTTCAACATCGGTATGGAGACGTTCAAACGACAGGCCAAGCTGCGTCAGCAGCTCACGTCGACGCGGTGAACCGGAAGCCAGATAGAGGGATAGCATAAAATTCCTTACTGAACAGCGAACTGACGACGAATCTTTCTCATTAATAAGAATAGCCAGGGCCAGAGAATCCCGTCGATAACGCTGCTCCAGAAAATTTCCGGCCTGAACGATACGTTGATCACCAAAAATTCCGCCCAGAAGACAATGACATCCACGGCCAGCGACAGCACCATAACCATCAACGCCTGCTGCCACAACGCTAAGTTGCGGAAAAGCTGGAATTTAAAGGCGACCAGATAGGCGATGATGCTGAGCGCCAGCGCGCGCACGCCAAGGGTGGATCCGGCAATCAGATCCATCACCCCGCCCAGCACGAAGCCGGTGCCGACGTTGACGCGGTGCGGCAGCGCCAGCACCCAGTAAACCAGGATAAGCAGGATCCATGAAGGCCGGAACATATAGAGCTGTTCCGGCCAGGGCATGATCTGCAGCACGAGGGCGACAAGAAAGGACAGCCAGATAACCCAACGCCCCTGGCTGCGGTAACGACTCAAGGCTGGCCTCCGCGCGCGTTAGCAGGCGCGCTTTGCGTTCCGCCGCTGCTGGCTGGCGCTGGCGGCCCCATCTGCGCGGACGGCGCAGGCGGCCCCATCTCGCCCGCGGGCGGCAATACCTGCGGCATCATCTGCATCAGGCGTTCGTTGGCGACGCGATGCACTTCATCCGGCGCCATCGGCATGTCGCCGTTTTTATCCGCGCCCCACAGCAGCAGCAAATAGCGCAGGCGCTGCAGACCGGCGGTTGGACGCGCCTGAATCACGGTATAGGCGCGCTGCGTATCAACCTTGACGGAAGAGACCACCGCGACCGGATAACCTTCCGGAAAACGCCCGCCCAGGCCAGAGGTCACCAGCATATCGCCGACGCGAATATCGGTGTTGCCCGGCAGATGCTCCAGCTGCAAATCTTCGGTGCAGCCGTTGCCTGCCGCAATGACGCGAATATCATTGCGCAGCACCTGAATCGGCAGCGCATGCGACGCGTCGCAAATCAGCAGAACGCGGCTGGTCACCTGGCCGACGGCGATAACCTGACCGACGACGCCTTTGTCGCTGATGACCGGCTGCCCTTCATAGACGCCATTGACGCTGCCCTTGTCGATCACTACCTGATCGGTGTAAGGATCGGTGCCGGTAGAGATCACCTGCGTCACCATCTTGTGCTCGTCCTGACGCAGCGGCGAGCCCAGCAGTTCGCGCAGGCGTGCGTTTTCCTGCTTATATTGCCCCAGCATCAGCAGGTCGCTGTTTTTCAGGAAAAGCTCGCGGCGCAGGGCTTTATTCTCCAGCTCAAGCTGCTGGCGCGACGCCAGCGAACCGGAAATGCCGTCAAGAATCTGACGCGGGCCGTTGGCCAGGAAATAAAACGGACTGACCGATGTGTCCAGATAGTTGCGGATTTGGGTAAACGAACCCAGGCGGCTATCGGCGACGATAATCGCGATGGCTACTATCACCGCCAAAAACAGGCGCAACTGCAGGGAAGGTCCCCTGCTAAAAATCGGCTTCATATATTCTGCGTGTTCCTCGACAACAGGTAAGGAAATACGGCCATCGCCGTATTTCCCTGGGCTGGACGTCTGACGCCGACGCGCGCGGCGTCAGCTTCCACGCGACTCCCTGCGCATTTCGATTCAGGTCTCAGCCGATTGAGGCGATTATTCTTCGCTGAACAAATCGCCGCCATGCATGTCGATCATTTCCAGCGCTTTACCGCCACCGCGCGCCACGCAGGTCAGCGGATCTTCTGCGACGACGACCGGAATGCCGGTCTCTTCCATCAGCAGACGGTCCAGGTTGCGCAGCAGCGCGCCGCCGCCGGTCAGCACCATGCCGCGTTCGGAGATGTCCGACGCCAGTTCAGGCGGGCACTGCTCCAGCGCGACCATTACCGCGCTCACGATGCCGGTCAATGGCTCCTGCAGGGCTTCCAGAATTTCATTAGAGTTCAACGTAAAGCCGCGCGGCACCCCTTCCGCGAGGTTACGGCCGCGTACTTCGATTTCACGCACTTCGTCGCCCGGATAGGCGGAGCCGATCTCATGCTTGATACGCTCTGCCGTCGCTTCGCCGATCAGCGAGCCGTAGTTACGGCGCACATAATTAATGATCGCTTCGTCGAAGCGATCGCCGCCGATACGGACAGAGGATGAATAAACCACGCCGTTCAGGGAGATGACCGCCACTTCGGTGGTGCCGCCGCCGATATCGACCACCATAGAGCCGGTCGCTTCTGAAACCGGCAGGCCAGCGCCGATCGCGGCCGCCATCGGCTCTTCGATCAGGAAGACTTCGCGCGCGCCCGCACCCTGCGCGGATTCACGGATAGCGCGGCGTTCTACCTGAGTCGCGCCGACCGGCACGCACACCAGCACGCGCGGGCTGGGACGCATAAAGCTGTTGCTGTGCACCTGTTTAATAAAGTGCTGCAGCATTTTTTCAGTAACGAAAAAGTCCGCGATCACGCCATCTTTCATCGGGCGAATCGCTGCAATATTACCTGGCGTACGGCCGAGCATCTGTTTTGCATCATGGCCAACGGCCGCCACGCTCTTTGGGGAACCGGCACGGTCCTGGCGGATGGCAACCACGGAAGGCTCGTTCAGCACGATGCCTTGTCCTTTTACATAAATCAGGGTATTCGCGGTACCCAGGTCAATGGACAAGTCATTGGAAAACATGCCACGAAATTTTTTAAACATATCTAAAGGATAATCCTGCAAGCTGGGGGCGGAAAATAAAATCCGCTTACTTTACCAACCACGCGAAGCCGCCACAAGGCGCAAAAACGTTCTGCTTCGGTGAAAAAATAGACAAATTTGGCTTTACACGATCGTCAACGAGAACTCACGGGTGCAAAACGGCGATATTCGCCCGTTTTGCTGACTTCATGCGCCTGTTCAGGTGCGCTCGTTCGACATAAAATCTAACATTTCCGCCGCAGGATAGTGGCGATGCCACCGCCTTCTCCTACCGCCCAGATCCGGATTTAGAAGGCTGCCACCGGAAATGGCTAAATATGATAGCGTTGTGAATACTTTTTCACATTGCTGTTTACCGGCAGCGAAGGCGCGAAGAGATCGCCCTGCCCGCCCGATACGCCCAGGCCGATCAGCGTCTGCCATTCCGCATGCGTGCGTACGCCCGTGGCGAACACCTGCGTCTGGGCGGACTTGCACACCTCCAGCAGGCTCTGCACGAACAGCTGATTTTCGGTGCGGCGATCGATATTGCGCACCAGGCCAGGATCAAGCTTGATTAAATCGATGGGGAATTGCCTGATATAGGCGCTACTCACCACGGTTAAACCCGCCTGATCGACGGCGATACGACAGCCGAACGCCTGTAGCGCATGAAACACCGGCGCTAAGCGGTTGATGTGTTGACAGACATCTGCCTCCGCAAGTTCAAATAAAAATCGTTTTCTTTGCGCTTTGGTGCACTGCAGCAGCATGTTCTGCAGCCAGCTAAAGAAAGGACGCTGCAGCAGCGAGTCGATATTGATTGGCAGCGCCAGCGTTTCGTCAGGCCAGACGTCAGAGAGAGCGGCGATACGCGTGACCAGCTGACGGTCCCAGCCGTCCGCCATGCCGAACTGCAGCACCAGCGGCATAAACTCCGCCGCCAGCACCTCTTTATCGCCGTCGAAGATGCGCATCAGCAGTTCACGGTGATGCACGCTGCCGTCCAGCAGCACCGCCGGTTTCTGGTAGAGACGCGGACCGCCGCGGCTCAGCGTGTTTTCCAGCAGGGTTCGCCAGCGCACGCTGCCGCGCCCGGCATCAAGGGGATTCCCCTCGCCGTTGGACCAGTTGTTGCCGCCCAGCAGCGTCGCCCGTCGTGTCGCCATTTCGACGTTATCCATGACCTGCGACACGCTCTGCCCGCTGTGCCAGGCGCTGATGCCGATATGAATCAGATCGTCGCGGTTCACCATGCGCATCGGCGGCAGCGAATCGACGGCGTTAATGAGCTGATCCGCGATGCTGTTGGCCTCTTTCAGGCTGCGGTGCGGCAGCAGCACCGCAAAGTCGCTGCGAAAGTAGCGCGCCAGCAGCGCGCCGGGGTAGCGCAAGACGAAGGTCGAGAGCATATTGACCAGATCGTAGAGATACTCATCCACCAGCGTCGTTCCCAACGTCTCGTTGAGCATATCGAGATCGGGCAGGCGCACCATCATCACCACGCCGTGCGTGCCGACATCCTCCTGGTCTTCCAGCAGCGTCGCCAGCTGATTATCAAAAAAGAGCCGGTTGTTGAGGCCGGTGCGGCTGTCCTGCGCGGCGAAGGCGCGAATCAGCGTGTCGATGCGCAGGCGCTGCTCGCCCGCCTCTTGCAGATCGTTCAGCAGCACGTCGATGGCGCTGCTGGTGCGCGGCGGCCATTCATCGACATCGCCTTTGCGCAGCAACGTCCGCTCGCCCGCCAGGATCGCCTCGGCGCGTTTTTCCAGCCGCTCCATGCCGCGCCACTGGCGGTTGAGCCAGCAGTGCATCATAAAAAGCAGCAGGCTCATCACCAGCACCACAAAAAGCATCGCCGCCAGGGTGTAGACGCCGGTAAAGGACTGAAACCAGGTTTTGGCGGGATCGAGCGCCACAACGCGCATCGTTACGCCCGGCTGATGAATCAGCGGCACGTCGAACTGGATAAAGCGGTTCGTTTCATCCTCCAGCATCGGACTTTCATGCCGGCTGAGCTGAAACAGGATTTTGTCGTCGTTGCGCAGCTCGATCCGCTCGGTATTGATTACCGTCATCGTGTGCTGCAGCCAGCCGCGCAGCTCGTTGGGCGGCTGTTTGAGCAGCGCCTGGTCCACTTCGGTCGCCAGCGTCTGCACGCGGCCTTCGACGCGCTGATGGGTTAGCCAGTAAACGCTAAAAGCGCAGCCTACCAGCATCAAAAACATCGCCAGTAAGCTTAAAAATGTAATAAACGCAGATAGTTTGGTGGTTAATCGCATCCCTGTGCCTGTTCGCTGCGGTAATGACCTATTTACGCCCGCCCTGCGCCTGGCGCAAGCGCGAGCAAAATAGCATAAATCCCGCTATGCGGCAGCGCCGCTGCGTAAGATAAGCAAGTATATCCGTACCAGACAACGGTTAGCCCGGGTCGTTCAGCTTTTCGGGACATTCTCATCGGCGCGTGATGCCAGGAAATTTCATATTTTAGCGGCGAAAGTCGCCGCGTTCGGCAATAGTCATCATGCTGGAAAGCATATTCGAGCCGGGAGGTGAGCGATGAAACCCACAAAATATCTGACTGAAGCCGACGTTACGCCGGAAAGCATCTTTAATATGCGGCGCCGCCAGGTGCTGAAAACCCTCGGCCTGAGCGCCGCGGCGCTCGGCATGCCCGGCGTCGCGCAGGCGGACGTGCTGAGCTGGTTCAAAGGCAACGATCGCCCCGCCGCGCCGGCCGGACGCCCGCTGACCTTCAGCAAGCCGGAAAAGTATCAGGCCAGCCTGACGCTGACGCCGGAGGATAAGGTCGCCGGCTATAACAACTTCTATGAATTCGGCCTTGATAAGGCTGACCCCGCCGCCAATGCCGGCACGCTGAAAACCGATCCCTGGCAGCTGACCATCGACGGCGAAGTGGCGAAGCCGATCACGCTGGACATGGACGATATTTTCAAAAAGTTCGCGATGGAGCAGCGTATCTACCGCATGCGCTGCGTCGAGGCCTGGTCAATGGTGGTGCCCTGGGTCGGTTTCGAGCTTAATAAGCTGCTGAAGCTGGCGGAGCCCAACAGCAATGCGCGCTTCGTCGCGTTTCAGACGCTCTATGCGCCCGATCAGATGCCGGGCCAGAAAGATCGCTTTATCGGCGGCGGCCTGGACTACCCCTACGTGGAAGGACTGCGCCTTGACGAGGCGATGCACCCGCTGACTCTGCTCAGCACCGGCGTATACGGCAAAGCGCTGCCGCCGCAGAATGGCGCGCCGATTCGGCTGACCGTGCCGTGGAAATATGGTTTTAAAGGCATTAAGTCGATCGTCAAAATTACCCTGACGCGCGATCGCCCGCCGACGACCTGGAATCAGATCGCGGCCAACGAATATGGTTTTTACGCCAACGTTAATCCGCACGTCGACCATCCGCGCTGGTCGCAGGCGACCGAACGCTTTATCGGCCCCGGCGGCACGCTCAGCGTGAAGCGTCAGCCGACGCTGCTGTTCAACGGCTACGCCGACGAGGTGGCCTCGCTTTATCGCGGGCTCGATTTACGGGAGAACTACTGAGTGCGCCTGACGCTGAAACAGATCGTCTGGCTAAAGGCGGTCCTGCATCTGGCGGCGTTTTTGCCGCTGGTCTATCTCTTTATGGCGGCGAACCAGGGATGGCTGAGCGCCGACCCGGCGAAGGATATTCAACATTTCACCGGCAGAATGGCGCTGAAGCTGCTGCTGGGCACGCTGCTGGTGTCGCCGCTGACGCGCTACGCGAAACAGCCGCTGCTCATCCGCACTCGCCGCCTGCTCGGCGTCTGGACCTTCGTCTGGGCCTCTCTTCATCTGCTGAGTTACTACCTGCTGGAGCTGGGCGTCGACAACCTGGGTCTGCTGGGCCGCGAGCTGGTAACGCGCCCCTATCTTACGCTGGGCATCCTGACCTGGCTGATTCTGCTGGCGCTCGCGGCGACCTCGTTCCAGCGCGCCCAGCGCAAACTCGGCCGCCGCTGGCAAACGCTGCATAATTTTATCTATCTGGCGGCGATCCTCGCTCCGGTTCACTATCTCTGGTCGGTGAAGGTGCTTTCGCCTCAGCCGCTGCTTTACGCGCTGGGCGCGCTGGCTTTGTTAGCGTGGCGTTACAAAAAGTTTCGTCAGTGGTTGCCGCGCTAAGTTGTCTTCTCCCCGTTATTTCTGATAAAAGGTGTGGCCTTCGGGCCACGCTGGATCAACTTCGCAGATAAGACCAGTATTTTGCTGCGAATTGCCCCGAAACGGATATAATGCCCGGCTTTGTTGCGCGCGGCGTCGCCTTTTTGGGCGCGGCGGGTGACAAACGGAAGATAGCAAGGTATTTTACGCGATGCCTCAATGATTGCGGGAGATGGCAGCACGATGGCGCATAAATTTCACATTCTGCTTTTGAACGGTCCCAACCTTAATTTGCTGGGCACTCGCGAGCCGGAAAAGTATGGTCGCGCTACGCTGCAGCAGATCGTCAGCGATTTAACCGCGCAGGCGGAGCAGCTCGATGTGAAACTGAGCCATTTGCAGTCCAATGCGGAATATCAGCTGATCGATCGCATTCATGAGGCCAGAGGCAATGTGGATTACATTATCATTAATCCCGCTGCATTTACGCACACCAGCGTAGCATTGCGCGATGCCCTTCTGGCGGTAAGCATTCCCTTTATCGAGGTGCACCTCTCTAACGTGCACGCGCGTGAACCTTTCCGCCATCACTCCTATCTTTCTGACGTATCCGCCGGCGTCATTTGCGGTTTAGGCGCCGACGGTTACTCATGGGCTTTACAAACGGCAGTAAAACGCCTGTCTCACTCCAATTAAACAGAGTACGGAACCACACTCATGGATATTCGTAAAATTAAAAAACTGATCGAACTGGTTGAAGAATCCGGCATCGCTGAGCTGGAAATTTCTGAGGGCGAAGAGTCCGTTCGTATCAGCCGTGCACCTGCCAATGTGGGTTATCCCGTTATGCAGCAGGCTTACGCTGCGCCAGCTCCGCAGCCTGCGTTAGCTAACGCCGTCGCGCCGATCGCAGCGCCGGTGGTAGAGTCCGCCAAGCCTGCTGAAATCAGCGGCCATATCGTGCGTTCGCCGATGGTCGGCACCTTCTATCGCACCCCGAGCCCGGATGCGAAAGCCTTTGTTGAAATCGGACAGAAAGTTAACGCCGGCGACACCCTCTGCATCGTTGAAGCGATGAAGATGATGAACCAGATCGAAGCCGATAAATCTGGCGTCGTGAAAGCCATTCTGGTCGAAAGCGGCCAGCCGGTTGAATTTGACGAGCCGCTGGTCGTCATCGAATAACGAGGCGCACCATGCTGGATAAAATTGTCATTGCTAACCGCGGTGAAATCGCGCTGCGTATTCTCCGCGCCTGTAAAGAGCTGGGCATCAAGACCGTGGCGGTGCACTCCACCGCAGACCGCGATCTGAAACACGTGCTGCTGGCGGACGAAACCGTCTGCATCGGCCCGGCGCAGTCGGTTAAAAGCTATCTCAACATCCCGGCGCTGATCTCTGCCGCCGAGATTACCGGCGCGGTCGCCATCCACCCCGGCTACGGCTTTCTCTCCGAGAACGCCGATTTTGCCGAGCAGGTTGAGCGTTCCGGCTTTATCTTTATCGGCCCGAAAGCGGACACCATCCGTCTGATGGGCGACAAAGTTTCCGCCATCACCGCGATGAAAAAAGCGGGCGTGCCGACCGTACCTGGTTCCGACGGCTCGCTGGGCGACGACATGGAGAAAAACCGCGCTATCGCTAAGCGTATCGGTTATCCGGTCATCATCAAAGCGTCCGGCGGCGGCGGCGGTCGCGGTATGCGCGTCGTGCGCAGCGATAAAGAGCTCGAGCAGTCCATCAACATGACGAAAGCGGAAGCCAAAGCGGCTTTCAACAACGACATGGTTTACATGGAGAAGTACCTCGAGAACCCGCGTCATATCGAGATTCAGGTGCTGGCCGACGGCCAGGGCAACGCGATCTATCTGGCCGAGCGCGACTGTTCCATGCAGCGTCGTCACCAGAAAGTGGTCGAGGAAGCGCCAGCGCCGGGCATTACGCCGGAACTGCGCCGCTATATCGGCGAGCGCTGCTCTAACGCCTGTATCGAAATCGGCTACCGCGGCGCAGGCACCTTCGAGTTCCTGTATGAAAACGGCGAGTTCTACTTTATCGAGATGAACACCCGTATTCAGGTCGAGCATCCGGTTACCGAGATGATCACCGGCGTGGATCTGATCAAAGAGCAGCTGCGCATCGCTGCCGGTCAGCCGCTCTCTATCAAGCAGGAAGACGTGATCATTCGCGGCCATGCGGTCGAGTGCCGTATCAATGCGGAAGATCCTAACACCTTCCTGCCGAGCCCGGGCAAAATCACCCGTTTCCACGCGCCGGGCGGTTTTGGCGTGCGTTGGGAATCGCATATTTACGCAGGCTACAGCGTGCCGCCGTATTATGATTCCATGATCGGCAAGCTGATCTGCTATGGTGAAACCCGCGACGTGGCGATCGCCCGCATGAAAAATGCGCTGGCTGAGCTGATCATCGACGGCATCAAGACCAATATTGAGCTGCAAATGCGCATTATGTCTGACGAATACTTCCAGCAGGGTGGCACCAACATCCACTATCTGGAAAAGAAACTCGGACTGTACGATAAGTAAGCGCAATAACAAGGGCGATGCAGGGGTCTTACAGACTGCTGACAGCGCCCAGGTTGGCACCTTGTCAACAAGACCAGGCCGGTGATACCGGCCTTTTTCATTTTTGTCGCCGTAGAGGTTGCATAATGGACTGGCGTTTTCTGCAAGCGAATAAAGAGGCGCGCTGGGCGCTCTACCTGACGCTCGCCTATCTGACCGTCTGGGGCGTCTCCGCGTGGCTGGGTGGCGACGAGGCCGGTTTGACCGGTCTGCCGCGTTGGTTTGAACTCTCCTGCGTGTTTGCCCCGCTGCTGTTTATCGTGCTGTGCTGGTTGATGGTACGTCTGGTGTTTCGCGATATGCCGTTAGAGGATAACGATGGAAAGTGAAATCATTCTTCCGCTGCTGGCTTACCTGGCGCTGATCGCCGGGCTGTCGGTGTTTGCCATGCGCAAACAGCGTAAGGGCAGTTTTCTCACTGAATATTTTCTCGGCAGCCGCTCCATGGGCGGGTTTGTACTGGCGATGACCATCACCACCACCTATATCAGCGCCAGTTCGTTTATTGGCGGACCCGGCGCGGCCTATAAATATGGTCTCGGCTGGGTGCTGCTGGCGATGATTCAGGTGCCGGCGGTCTGGCTGTCGCTCGGCGTGTTGGGGAAGAAATTCGCTATTCTGGCGCGCCGCTATAATGCGGTGACGCTGAACGATATGCTTTATGCCCGCTATCGCAGCACGCTGCTGATCTGGCTGGCGAGCGTCAGCCTGCTGGTGGCCTTTATCGGCGCGATGACGGTGCAGTTTATCGGCGGCGCGCGACTGCTGGAGACCGCAGCGGGCATTCCTTACGATACCGGCCTGCTGATTTTCGGCGGCACTATCGCGCTCTACACCGCCTTCGGCGGCTTTCGCGCCAGCGTGCTCAACGACGCTATGCAGGGCCTGGTGATGCTGGTGGGCACCTTTCTGCTGCTGTTCGCCGTGATTCACCAGGCGGGCGGGCTTGATACGGCGGTAACCAAACTGCGCGCTATCGATCCGCAGCTGGTGTCGCCGGAAGGGGTCGGCAACGTTATCAACCCGACGTTCCTCAGCTCCTTTGCGGTGCTGGTTTGCTTCGGCGTTATCGGCCTGCCGCACACCGCCGTGCGCTGCATCTCGTATAAAGACAGCAAAGCGATGCATCGCGGCATTATTCTCGGCACCATAGTGGTGGTAGTGCTCATGCTCGGCATGCATCTGGCCGGCGCGCTCGGCCGGGCGATCCTGCCGGATCTCACTATTCCCGATCGCGTCATCCCGACCCTGATGATTACCGTGCTGCCGCCGATGGCTGCGGGCGTGTTTCTCGCCGCGCCGATGGCGGCGATCATGTCGACCATTAACGCGCAGCTGCTGCAATCCTCGGCTACCTTGATCAAAGATCTCTATTTGCGCATCGCGCCGCAGCAAAGTGAAAACGAATCACGCCTGCGCCTGCTATCCGGCACCATTACTTTCTTGCTGGGCGCGCTGCTGCTGCTGGCGGCGTGGAATCCGCCGGATATGATTATCTGGCTTAACCTGCTGGCCTTCGGCGGTTTGGAAGCCGTTTTCCTCTGGCCGCTGGTGCTCGGCCTTTACTGGTCGCGTGCCAACGCCGCCGGCGCCATCTCCGGCATGCTGGCGGGCGCCGGGAGCTACACGCTGCTTGCCAGCCTGAATATTGAATGGGGTGGCTTTCACCCTATCGTTCCGTCATTGACCATAAGCCTGCTGGCTTTTCTGGTCGGTAATCTGTTTGGCCGCGCGCCTGATGCCGCGCTGGAATAAAGAGAAACGCTATGCCATGGATTCAAATCAAAATTAACAGTACCGGCGAGCACGCCGAATCCCTCAGCGATGCGCTGATGGAGAGCGGCGCGGTCTCCGTGACCTTTCAGGATACGCACGATAACCCGGTTTACGAGCCGCTGCCGGGCGAAACGCGCCTGTGGGGCGATACCGACGTGATCGGCCTGTTCGACGCGGAAACGGAGATGGAGGATGTGGTCGCAGAGCTAAGCCAGCATCCGCTGCTGGGATCCGGCTTCCGCCATAAGATCGAACAGATCGAAGATAAAGACTGGGAGCGCGAGTGGATGGATAACTTTCATCCGATGCGCTTCGGCGAGCGGCTCTGGATCTGCCCAAGCTGGCGCGACGTGCCGGATCCTGACGCCGTTAACGTAATGCTCGATCCGGGCCTGGCGTTCGGCACCGGCACTCACCCGACCACGTCGCTCTGTCTCACCTGGCTGGACGGCCTGGATCTGGTGGGCAAAACGGTGATCGATTTCGGCTGCGGTTCCGGCATTCTCGCGATTGCCGCGCTGAAGCTGGGCGCGGCGCAGGCGATCGGCATCGATATCGATCCGCAGGCGATCCAGGCCAGCCGCGATAATGCGGAGCGCAACGGCGTCGCCGATCGCCTGTCGCTCTATCTGCCGCATCAACAGCCTGAGAACCTGCAGGCCGACGTCGTGGTCGCCAATATTCTCGCCGGTCCGCTGCGCGAGCTGGCGCCGCTGATTGGCGTGCTTCCGAAAGCGGGCGGCCATTTGGGTCTTTCCGGTGTGCTGGCCAGCCAGGCGGAGAGCGTTTGCGAAGCCTATGCCGACCGCTTCGCGCTCGATCCGGTGGCGGAAAAAGAGGAGTGGTGCCGCATCACCGGCGTGCGCCGCTAATATAATCGCAGGTCGGTTACCCCGCCCTGCTTTTTTCCTGGGCTAAACCAAAACGCGACCCACCCGTTAATTACGTTCAGGCCGCAATCAAATAGCGCAATAAAGCATCGCCAGGGCGTCATATCTTTGGTTAATTGCCTGATGTGGCGCTTTTTATGTTGTGATTTACGCCATGTTTTGAGAAAAATTTTTGTTCACAATTTCAGCGTATTTTTTTAAGTCACTGAATATTAATAATAATTAAAAAATTGACTGCTGTTTAACCGTCTCTATCCCATCATTTACGACGAATTGTTCAAAGTTTGGCCTTTCATCTTCGGTAAAAAATGCGTAATATACGCCGCCTTGCGAACAGTTACGGTCACTTCTTCTTCATGCGCATTGGACACCACCAGCTACGAAATCGACTCATTGCTGCGCCGATGGCCGGAATTACCGACAGGCCGTTCCGCACGCTCTGTTTTGAGAATGGCGCCGGTATGGCGGTCTCCGAGATGTTGTCATCTAACCCTGAAGTCTGGGCCAGTGACAAATCCCGTTTGCGTATGGTGCACAGTGACGAGCCCGGCGTTCGCGCCGTGCAGATAGCAGGTTGCGATCCCGATGATATGGCGGCGGCCGCGCGTATTAACGTGGCGTCTGGCGCGCAGATCATCGATATCAACATGGGTTGCCCGGCCAAAAAAGTGAATCGCAAAATGGCAGGCTCAGCGCTGCTGCAGTATCCCGAGTTGGTGAAATCTATTCTCACCGCCGTGGTTAACGCAGTGGATGTGCCTGTTACGCTGAAGATTCGCACCGGCTGGGATACGGAAAACCGTAACTGTGTAGAGATTGCCCAATTGGCTGAACGCTGTGGCATTCAGGCTCTGACGATACATGGACGCACTCGTGCCTGCCTGTTCAACGGGGAAGCTGAATACGACAGCATTCGGACAGTAAAGCAGAGTGTCACCATTCCCGTTATCGCGAATGGCGACATAACTGACCCGCATAAAGCCAGAGCCGTGCTTGACTATACGGGGGCCGATGCCCTGATGATAGGCCGCGCGGCTCAGGGAAGACCGTGGATCTTCCGGGAAATCCAGCATTATCTGGACACTGGGGAGCTGCTTGCGCCGCTGCCGCTGGCAGAGGTGAAGCGTATGCTCGTTGCGCATATACGTGAGCTGCACGACTTTTATGGTCCAGGCAAGGGATACCGTATATCGCGAAAGCACGTCTCCTGGTATTTGCAGGAGCATGCCCCTAATGACCAGTTTCGGCGCACATTCAACGCCATAGAGGATGCCAGCGAACAGCTGGAGGCGTTGGAGGCATACTTCGAAAATCTTGCGTAAACGAAATAAAGAGCTGAAAGAACTATGTTCGAACAACGCGTAAATTCTGACGTACTGACCGTTTCTACCGTTAACTCACAGGATCAGGTGACGCAAAAGCCTCTGCGTGATTCGGTTAAACAGGCACTGAAGAACTATTTTGCTCAACTGAACGGTCAGGATGTTAATGACCTCTATGAGCTGGTACTGGCTGAAGTCGAGCAGCCCCTGTTGGACATGGTGATGCAGTATACCCGTGGCAACCAGACCCGTGCTGCGCTGATGATGGGTATCAACCGTGGTACTCTGCGTAAGAAACTGAAAAAATACGGCATGAACTGATTTTTAGTTGATGCGGTAAATGACGCCAGCCTGAGTGCTGGCGTTTTTATTTGCGCAGCCTTTCGCAATAAAGCTGAAAGCGATGAAACAACTCGCTCGCAAATGGTAACCTTAGTTGCAATCGCGTCGGTGAAAATTACCTGCGCATTGATTCCTGTTCTTACCTGACGTCTCTTCCCTTTCCTTCGCGCGTTTCCCCGCAGCGCCAGCGCTGACGGCTGCTCAGTGATCTCCATTGCCGAAAAGCGTAACTCGCCTCGCGCTTACATTCTTTCCTGAGCTTTAGCTCACATTGCTTCCATATAGTGAAACTATTTGCACTAATTGTGATCGGGACGACTCGCTTTGCTTCCTTTTGGTGCGCGATAGTAACGCTGCTTTCCTGATTCTTCAGATTAATAAGAGATCTTTCCAGCCCACTCACGTTTCTGCAAACCTGGCACTGGCTTTGCAGTGCTATGCGTGGCTGACCGCCACAGACAGGTAATAGCGCGCTGCAGAGCGCGCATCAAACATAACAAAATAATTACGCCACACAGGATGCTTTATGAAAAAGATGATGCTCTCTACGTTGGTCGCCGCCGCTGCGCTCCTCGCGGTTACTCAGCAGGCGCACGCTGGCACCACGCTGGATGCGATTAAGAAGAAAGGTTTTGTGCAGTGCGGTATCAGTGATGGTCTGCCGGGCTTCTCCTATGCTGACGCCAGCGGCAAATTCTCCGGCATCGACGTTGACGTCTGCCGCGCGGCAGCCGCCGCCGTTTTCGGCGACGCCAGCAAAGTGAAATATACGCCGCTGACCGCGAAAGAGCGTTTCACCGCGCTGCAGTCAGGCGAAGTGGATATTTTGTCGCGCAACACGACCTGGACTTCTTCGCGCGACGGCGGCATGGGCTTCCTGTTCGCTGGCGTGAACTACTATGACGGCATCGGCTTTTTGACTCACCAGAAAGCGGGCCTGAAAAGCGCGAAAGAGCTGGACGGCGCCACGGTCTGTATTCAGGCGGGCACCGATACCGAGCTTAACGTAGCGGACTTCTTCAAGGCCAACAAAATGCAGTACACTCCGGTGACCTTCGATCGCTCTGACGAATCCGCCAAAGCGCTCGACAGCGGTCGCTGCGATACCCTGGCGTCCGATCAGTCGCAGCTCTACGCGCTGCGTATCAAACTCGGCAAGCCGGACGAGTTCATCGTACTGCCGGAAGTGATCTCGAAAGAGCCGCTGGGCCCGGTCGTGCGTCGCGGCGACGATGACTGGTTCACCATCGTGAAGTGGTCGCTCTACGCCATGCTGAACGCGGAAGAGATGGGCATTAACTCGAAGAACGTCGATCAGATGACCGCCAGGCCGACCACGCCGGATATGGCGCACCTGCTGGGCGCGGAAGGCGACTTTGGCAAAGACCTGAAGCTCGACAACAAGTGGGCCTATAACATCATCAAGCAAGTCGGCAACTATCAGGAAGTGTTTGCCCGCAACGTGGGCAAAGACAGCGCGCTGAAGATTGCGCGCGGCCAGAACGCGCTGTGGAACCAGGGCGGCATTCAGTACGCCCCGCCGGTCCGCTAATCACACATGTTAACGGGACGTCGCGTTGCGCGGCGTCCTGCCTGCGTTTTGTCTCTGAGGTTTCAACATGTCACAACGCCCAAGCGTGAAAAGGGACATTTCATTCGGTAATCCCGCGGTTCGCGCCTGGCTTTACCAGATTATCGCCATTGTTGCAGTGGTTATCGTGGTGGGCTATCTGATCCATAATACGATTATCAACCTTGCCAGCCGCGGCATTACGTCCGGATTCGGCTTTCTTGAGCGCAGCGCCGGTTTCGGTATCGTCCAGCATCTCATTGAGTACACCGAAGGCGACACCTACGCGCGCGTGTTTCTGGTAGGCCTGACTAATACCCTGCTGGTCTCTGCGCTCTGCATTGTTTTCGCGTCGCTGCTGGGGTTTTTCATCGGCCTGGCGCGCCTGTCGGATAACTGGCTGCTGCGCAAGCTATCGACTATCTATATCGAGACCTTTCGCAATATTCCGCCGCTGCTGCAGATCTTCTTCTGGTACTTCGCGGTGCTGCGTAATCTTCCCGGCCCGCGACAGGCGTTAAGCGCGTTCGATGTCGCCTTCGTCAGCAACCGCGGACTCTATGTGCCCTGGCCGCAGTATACGCCAGGCTCCGGTCCCTTTATCGTTGCGCTGGCACTGGCCGCCGCCGGCAGCTATGCGCTGTTCCGCTATCATCGCAAATATCAGCTCAAGACCGGCCAGCTGCGCCGCACCTGGCCCGCCGCTCTCGCCATGTTCGTGCTGTTCCCTGCGGTGGCGCATCTGGGCTTCGGCGCCGCTACGCACTGGGACGTGCCTGCGCTGCGCGGCTTTAACTTCCGCGGCGGATTCGTCATGATCCCGGAGCTGGCGGCACTGACACTGGCGCTCTCTGTCTACACCTCGTCGTTTATCGCCGAGGTGATCCGCGCCGGTATTCAGTCCGTGCCGCACGGCCAGCATGAAGCCGCTCGCTCGCTGGGCTTGCCCAACCCGGTGACGCTGCGTCAGGTCATTATCCCGCAGGCGATGCGCGTCATTATTCCGCCGCTTACCAGCCAGTACCTCAACATCGTGAAAAACTCCTCGCTGGCGGCCGCGATCGGCTACCCCGATATGGTGTCGCTGTTTGCCGGTACGGTGCTGAATCAGACCGGCCAGGCGATCGAAACTATCGCTATCACCATGGGCGTCTATCTGGTGATTAGCCTGGCGATTTCACTGTTGATGAATATCTATAACCGCAAAATTGCGCTGGTCGAGCGCTAAGAGAACGGGATGACGATGTCTGTTACCACACACGAAGCCTCGCCGGCCGCCGCCACGCCGCTGAGCCGCGCCTGGATCTGGGCGCGAAAAAATCTCTTCTCCAGCTGGTTTAACACGCTGCTGACGCTGTTTTGCCTCTGGCTGATGTGGCAGGTGATACCGCCCGCGCTGGAGTGGCTGGTATTCCAGGCGAACTGGATTGGCGAGACGCGCGCCGACTGCACCAGGGAGGGCGCATGCTGGGTGTTTATTCATGCGCGCTTCGGCCAGTTTATGTATGGACTCTATCCGCACGAGCTGCGCTGGCGTATTAACCTGGCGCTGGTGCTGGGCGTCGCCTCGATCGTTCCGATGTTTGTGAAATCTCTGCCGCATCGCGGACGCTATATCGCCTGCTGGGCGGTGATCTATCCCCTCGTCGTCTGGCTGCTGATGTATGGCGGCCTGTTTGGTCTGGAACACGTTGAGACGCGCCAGTGGGGCGGACTGACCTTAACGCTGATTATCGCCGCGGTCGGCATCGCCGGCGCGCTGCCGCTGGGCATTCTGCTGGCGCTGGGACGCCGCTCGCGTATGCCTGTCGTGCGTACGCTATCGATCATTTTTATCGAGTTCTGGCGCGGCGTGCCGCTGATTACCGTGCTTTTTATGTCGTCGGTGATGCTGCCGCTGTTTATGTCGGAAGGCACCAGCATTGATAAGCTGGTGCGCGCGCTGGTGGGGGTGATTTTGTTCCAGTCGGCTTACGTCGCCGAAGTGGTGCGCGGCGGTTTGCAGGCGCTGCCGAAAGGTCAGTATGAAGCGGCGGAGTCGCTGGCGCTCGGCTACTGGAAAACTCAGCTGCTGGTGATTTTACCGCAGGCGCTGAAGCTCACGATCCCCGGCCTGGTGAACACCATTATCGCGCTGTTCAAAGATACCAGTCTGGTGATCATTATCGGCCTTTTCGATCTGTTCAGCAGCGTGCAACAGGCTACCGTCGATCCCGCCTGGCTGGGGATGTCGACCGAGGGCTATGTTTTTGCCGCGCTGGTTTACTGGATTTTCTGTTTTAGCATGTCGCGCTATAGCCAGCATCTGGAGAAGCGCTTTCACACCGGGCGTAAATCGCATTGAGGTTTTTCATGACACAACATTCGCATCACGATTCAGCTTTGATGATTTCGCTCGAGAACGTAAATAAATGGTATGGGCAGTTTCATGTCCTGAAAGATATTAACCTGCAGGTGAAGCCGCGCGAGCGCATCGTGCTTTGCGGCCCTTCCGGTTCCGGTAAGTCTACGACGATCCGCTGCATCAACCATCTGGAAGAGCATCAGCAAGGACGTATCGTGGTTGATGGCATTCATTTGAATGATGATGTACGCAATATTGAACGCGTGCGTACCGAAGTAGGCATGGTGTTTCAGCACTTCAATCTTTTTCCGCACCTGACGGTGCTGCAGAACTGCACGCTGGCGCCTGTCTGGGTGCGCAAGACCGCGAAAAAAGAGGCAGAGGCCCTGGCAATGCACTACCTGGAGCGCGTACGCATCGCAGAGCATGCCCACAAGTTTCCGGGACAGCTCTCCGGCGGACAGCAGCAGCGCGTGGCGATTGCGCGTTCGCTCTGCATGAAACCGAAAATTATGCTGTTCGACGAGCCGACCTCCGCGCTGGATCCCGAGATGGTTAAAGAGGTGCTGGATACCATGATTGGGCTGGCGGAAGACGGCATGACAATGCTGTGCGTTACCCATGAGATGGGTTTTGCCCGTACCGTGGCCGATCGCGTGATCTTTATGGATCGCGGCGAGATCGTAGAGATGGCACCGCCGGAAATCTTCTTTTCGAATCCGACGTCTGAACGTACGCGCGCGTTTTTATCGCAGGTTATCCATTAACGCTGAGCGCAGCATCAACGCCCCGGACCGGTTCCGGGGTTTTTTATGGGTGGAAAAGGCAAAACGCAGAAAAGAAAAAAGCCCTTTGCATAAGCAAAGGGCTTTTTCTTGTTTGATGCCTGGCAGTTCCCTACTCTCGCATGGGGAGACCCCACACTACCATCGGCGCTACGGCGTTTCACTTCTGAGTTCGGCATGGGGTCAGGTGGGACCGCCGCGCTAAAGCCGCCAGGCAAATTCTTTATTCGCCGAACTCTTACGTAACTGGTGCTGATACCCAGAGTCGAACTGGGGACCTCACCCTTACCAAGGGTGCGCTCTACCAACTGAGCCATATCAGCACACTGTATTTGGATGCCTGGCAGTTCCCTACT
>NZ_MLJJ01000009.1 GCF_002095575.1 Pantoea septica
CAGAGTTTCCCGCATGGCTATGGGGAAGAAAATGACTTCTGTTTCCGCGTTTCGGATGCTGGCTTCGATTTAGCCGTTTTAACAAATACATATATTTATCATGCTAAGTCGAAAAGCTATGCCAGCGATGAACGTGTCCGTTTGATGAATGAAGGTATGAAAGCTCTTGTTCGTAAATATTCGGTTCATCGGATTCAGCGATCGGTTTTAACGATGCAAAATCATCCGAAGTTAAAAGCTGTTCGGCTGCTTGCACAAAAACTTTATGATCGTTGCGGTAACAAATAGTCATTAAGTTTCAGCTGCGTAAAAGCGCCTGAGTAAAAATATTCAGGCGCTTTAAAATTATCACACCAGCAAATCCCCGCTCCTGACCTCATCTTCCCCCGCCAGCCTGACCACCAGCATTCCCGCCGTCGCAAACTTCGTCCAGTGCCGCGCATAAAGCACGCCGCCGAACTCCGCTACCAGCGGCGTAACAAAGTCCGTCACCGGATCCACTACCTCCGCCACCACTTCGCCCGGACGGATATGCGCGCCCAGCTTCTTGCGATGCAGAATCAGCCCCGATACCGGCGAGCGAATATACTCGCAGCCAGCCAGCGGCGTAGCGGGATGTTTGAGGGCAGGGGAGACCGCGCCTGCGCCTTCAGTATGGCGCTGCTTAATCACGCCGCTCTCTTCCGGCACATCCACCGCTTCCAGCGCGCTCGCCGCCGCGCTGCTCTCGGTCATGCCGGCGATATCCTCGGCATTGGCCGTCACCAGCGCCAGCTCGTCGCCGCCAATCACCGGCGCCGCCACTTCCGCCGACACCGTCGGGCTTTCGCCAGCGATATAGCCGCTTTCACATAGCGCATTGATAATCGCCTCCGCATCCTGCTCAGCCTGATCGGGATCGACGTCGCGCACGCCGCGCAGCTCCAGCGTCACCGGCAGCAGGCCGCGCGGCATCGGATACTGGTTGCCGAAGCGTTGCGCCAGCGTCAGCCAGGGTTCGCAGCAGGCTTCGTCGAACGGCTCGCCGCCGGAAATCTGCGCCAGCAGCTGCACTTCACTGCCGAGCCAGCGCGCCAGCGGCTCAATATCTGGCCAGGCGTGCGGCGTGGTGTAGAGGTGAGTCAGGGCTTCCCAGTCACAGTGCAAATCAATCATCAAATCTGCCTGACTTGCCATGCGCATCAACGTAAAGCGCTGCGCTTCCAGTTCGGTTTTGGCAATCACATCACGGTAGTGGCGATCGATAGCGTCGCGGATCAGCCGTTTATTGTCGCCTTCGTTCGGGGTCAGCGATCCTGCCAGCTCTGCCGCCAGCTTCTCGCCCAGCGCCGGGAAGCGACGGTTGAAGTCCTGGCCCGATTCGCTGTGAAAGCGTCCCAGATGGGTGCCGTGCCAGTGCTGGCTCAGCGCCAGCGGGTTGGCCACCGGCACCAGCGTAAAGCCGGCGCGCAGCCTGCCGGCGGACTCCAGCGCCATCAGCTTCTGCTTCAGAAACCAGGCGACCGCCATACCAGGGATCTCATCGCCGTGCAGCGACGCCTGGATATAGACCTGTTTATATTTTTCTTCGCCGAAGTGGAAGCTGACGATTTCGCGCTGAGTGCCCAGCGAGGCGCTGAGAAGGGGATGATGTTGTTGATGCATAGGGCGCTGATTGTCCTTTCATTTAGAAGAGGGCGCAACTGCGCCCAGGAAATGAAGAAAAGTATAGTGCCGAATCAAAGCGGGCGACCACTCGGGTCGCCTCGGACTACTGCTGAATGGAAATGTCGGTGGCGAAATAGTGCTTCTGAATCTTGTCGAAGGTGCCGTTCTTTTTGATTTCGGCGAAGGCGCCGTCCAGCGCGCTTTTCAGCTCGCTGTCGCCTTTACGCAGGCCGATCGCCGTTCCCGGACCGATAATCGGGTCCTGCACAATCGGACCGGCCAGCTCGAAATCTTTACCCTGCGGATGCTTCAGAAAGCCGATCGCCGCCTGCGCCGCATCGGTGAAGACCGCATCAAGCCGTCCGGAGATGAGATCGCTCTCCACCTGCGCCTGGTCGCCGTAAGGCATTACGTTGACGCCGAACGGCTGCCATTTGGCGCGCGCGTAACGCTCCTGCACGGTGCCTTGCTCTACGCCGACGGTTTTGCCCTTCAGCGACTCGGCGGTCGGCAGCAGGCCAGAGCCTTTGCGTGCAATCAGCTGCGTATGGGTGTCATAGAGCGGCACGGTAAAGTCGATCTGCTTCAGGCGCTCTTCGGTGATGCCCATATCGGAGAGAATAGCGTCGAACTTACGCGCCTTCAGTGCCGGGATCATGCCGTCGAACTGGCTTTCCACCCAGACGCACTTCGCCTGCATCTGCTGGCACAGGGCGTTGCCCAGGTCGATATCGAAACCGACCAGCTTGCCCTGCGGCGTTTTGGATTCAAACGGCGGATAGGTCGGATCGACGGCGAAGCGTACCTGTTCGATTTTTGCCTGCGCGCCAAAGGCGCAGCCTGCCAGTACGACGGTCATCAGCGCGGCGCGCAGACGTGAGAAAGCTGGAGTGGTCATAGTCTCTTCTTTTATCGTGATGTTGAATAAAGCAGAGTACCTGCCAGCTATCACGATGACAATTACTGGATTATTTTCACTACGTTAGCATTGCAGAGACGGCGGTAATCCTCCGTGTTCAGGATCACTGACCTGTCGAGCCGTCCGGCGTTGAAGGCGATCTCGCTAAAGCGCTCGAACAGCAGCGGATCGACCACCAGCCTGAGATCGGGATGAAACGAGAAGGGCGGAATGGCGCCGAACACGCAGCCGGTCAGCGCATCGACCTCAGCCGGACTGGCGAGCGAGGCGCGTCGGCCGCCGACCGCTTCCGCCACTCTGGCTAAATCCGCCTGCTGGTCAGCCGGCAGTACCGCCAGCACATGCTGTTTGACGCCGTTGCCTTTGACGTGACACACCAGCGCCTTCGCGCCCTGGCCGATCTCGGTGCCGCGGATCGCCGCCACCGCTTCGCATTTGCCGGTCGGCTCATGGCTCATCAGCTGATAGCGCGCCTGATGCCGTTCTAGCAGGGCAAGGAGTTTTTCATGGGTGGTCATCATTCTCTTCCTGTTGCGAAAGCCTGTCGAGCAGCGCTCTCATGATGCCGGGCTGGCGCGGCAGAACGCCGACCTTCAGCCCGAGCGGCCGAAACGCGCGATTAAGCGTGGTTAGCGTAGTGCTTTCGCTGTTCTGTTCAATATCCGAGAGCGTCCTGCGGCTAATCCCCGCTAACGCCGCATAGCGATCCTGTGAGAAACCGAGCACATTTTTACGCAGCCGCATCAGCAGATCGCCGTGGGAAAGTTCATCCTGCATAAACTGCTGCAGCAAATCCAGCAGCAGGCTTTCGCGCTCAAAAGGCGTCAGCGACTTTTTCATAACTGCCACTCATCAATACGTTGATCCAGATAATTAAAGCCAATACCGGGCATCTCAAGAATTGACGCTGGCACACCACGCGCGTGAAGGCGTGCTTTGAGCCCGCGCAACTGTGCGGCCAGCTCTGCCAGCGCCTGCAAAAGCCTGGCGGGGTTGACATAGTCGCTCAGCGCTTCAGCGATCAAATGCCATTGATAGCGCCCTCCCTCTTCAAAAGGCGATCCCCATTGTGTGGTACGCACAACGCCTTCTGGATCGGCTTTCATCGGCGCGAAATCATAGACAGGCGCCAGCCATATCCCGCCAGGCTTTTTCAGGATAGCGCTATTACGCCCATGATTATCGCTGTTGCCAAACGCAATATTGAGCATATCGCGTTTAACCCACTCAATAACAAAACGCGCGCGCTGCGCCTCGCTTAACACCAGCAGCCTGGTAAGCTGCTGCAAAACTTCGAAGTGATTGAGATAGCTGCCGGGTGGCTTATGCAAAAGAGAATAAACCGATTCCATGCCATAAAGCGTTTTCCTGCCATCGTGAAAAGCGACATCGAAGCGCGGCAGCCACAGGGATGGATAATGCCGCCCTTCACATAACCGCATGGTTTCTGTCGCTATCGTCTCGATGCCAAGCGAAGCGAGTTCGTGATAAAAATGGTATTCGGCACGAAGAATATCGCAGTCGATTTCACGGCGGGCGCCGCGTGGATATTTCACCAGATAGTGCTGATCCTGACAGTGCAAATCATCTTGCCAGGTATCGATCCAGACCTGATGATCAACGGTGCTGCGTATCAGCAGTTTTGGCGCTTCGCCTCCCGCGCCGGTTGCGCCGCCACTGGCCGCGCCCATCTGCTGCGCATATTCCAGAAAATCACTGTCACGTTCGATTACCCATTCTGCGGGAAAGCGTAGGTTGCGTAACTGGCTGCTGGCAGGAAGGCTGGGTAGCGACTCTTTAATCCGCATATTGCCGACCGGCGCGATAGTGCCTGACTTCAACAGAAGATAATCTTGTTCGGCAGTGGACTTGCCTTGCAGGCCCAGTTGGGTGATCCAGTATCGACGGCTGGCCCCGGCAGGCATGATATCGTCGAGAAAGCCAAACCAGGGTTGTGCACGGTGGCTGCCAATCAGCATGACAGGGTAAGCGAGGCTGCAGCCAGCCAGATCGTTACGGTCTAAATAGCGCAATGCGTAATCAAAATCGTAAGCCAGCAGGCTCAGGCTTTCGCGTCCTTTGCGCGATTCCTTTACGTCCAGCAAAGCGGCATCCTGCCACTCGCTATCAACAAAAATCTGTATTGTCAGCATAAAGGGCAAATGTCCAGTTGAGCAGCATATTGCTCAATTCTAGCCATATTTGAATTTTTTGAGAAGTATGTTGCTCAATATACGCGCTGCCAGCCGATATTGAGCAACATATTGCACCGCTATTTATGCCGCGCGCGCAGGTTGTTGATGATGGCGCTGAGGTCGAGATCCTGATCCTGCAGCAGCACCATCAGGTGATAGAGCAGGTCGGAAGCCTCGTTGGTCAGCTCAAAGCGATCGTTCACCGTCGCCGCCAGCGCGGTCTCGACGCCTTCTTCGCCGACTTTCTGCGCAATGCGCTTGGTGCCGCTGGCATAGAGCTGTGCGGTGTAGGAGCTGGCCGGATCGGCGCTTTTGCGCGACGCCAGCAGCTGCTCCAGCTGATGTAAAAACACCCAGTCAGGTGCGGCGGGCGAAAAGCAGCTTGAGGTGCCGCGATGGCAGGTCGGCCCGATGGGGGCCGCCAGCACCAGCAGAGTATCGTTGTCGCAGTCCGGCGTAATGCTCGCCACCTTGAGGAAATGGCCGGAGGTTTCGCCTTTGGTCCAGAGACGCTGTTTAGTGCGCGAAAAAAAGGTGACGTTGCCGTCGCTCAGGGTTTTCGCCAGCGCGTCCTGGTTCATATAGCCGTGCATCAGCACTTCGCCGGAGACGTGGTGCTGCACGATAACGGGCATCATGCCGTCGGTTTTAACCCAGTCAAGCTGGGCCAGTTGCTCTGTGGTTAACACGCGCGAATCTCCACTCCGTTCTCTTTCAGGAAGCTTTTCAGCTCGCCGATATTGATAATTTGCTTATGGAACACCGAGGCGGCCAGCGCGCCGTCGACGTTCGCCTGCTCAAAGGCGTCGAGAAAGTGCTGCATGGTGCCCGCGCCGCCTGAGGCGATCAGCGGCACCTTGCACACCTCACGCACTTTTTGCAGCTGCACCAGGTCGTAGCCGTTGCGCACGCCATCCTGGTTCATCATGTTGAGTACGATCTCTCCTGCGCCGCGCTTTTGCACCTCCTCGACCCAGGCCAGGGTTTCCCACTGGGTGACGCGGGTACGCGCCTCGTCGCCGGTGTACTGGTTAACGTGATATTTGCCGGTGGCTTCGTCGAACCAGGTATCGATGCCTACCACGATGCACTGCACGCCGAAGCGATCCGCCAGGCGGGTGATCAGCTCCGGATCGGCCAGCGCAGGGGAGTTGATGGAGATTTTGTCGGCGCCGAACTCGAGAATGCGCGCCGCGTCCTCTTCGCTTTTGATGCCGCCCGCCACGCAGAAGGGAATATCGATCACTTCCGCCACGCGCGACACCCAGCTTTTGTCGACCACGCGGCCGTCGCTGGAGGCGGTGATATCGTAGAACACCAGCTCGTCCGCGCCTTCCTGCGCGTAGCGCTGCGCCAGCGGCACGATGTCGCCGATGATCTCGTGATTGCGGAACTGGACGCCTTTGACGACCTGGCCGTCGCGCACGTCAAGACAGGGAATTATGCGTTTTGCCAGCATGCGATAGCCTCCGAAACCGTGAATTTACCTTCAAGCAGGGCGCGTCCGACGATCACGCCCTTGACGCCGCTGCCGCGCAGCGCCGCGATATCCTCAATGCCGCCGATGCCGCCGGAGGACTGAAACGCTATGTCGGGATAGCGCGCGGTCACTTCCTGATAGAGCGCGACGTTGGAGCCGCTCAGGGTGCCGTCGCGCGAAATATCGGTGCAGAGCACATGCTTCAGGCCCACCGGCTCAAACCAGGCGATGACCTCTTCCAGCGTGACGCCGGCCGCTTCCTGCCAGCCGCTGATGGCGACCTCTTTGCGGTTCGCCGCGTCGATGCGCACGTCCAGCGCCAGCACGATCGCCTCGGCGCCGAACTCGTTGAACCACGCTTTCACCTCCTCGGGCGCTTTTACCGCCGTAGAGCCGACGACGACGCGGCTGGCGCCCGCCTCCAGCAGCGCCCTGACGTCGTCGCGCGTGCGAATGCCGCCGCCGACCTGCACCACGGCGTCGACGCCGTTAAGCAGCGTTTTCAGCAGCGGGATCTGTCGCGCAGCGGGATCTTTCGCGCCGGTAAGGTCCACGAGGTGCAGCACCGTCGCGCCCTGGCTGGCGTAATCCTGCAGGCGCGGCAGCGGATCGCTGCCGTAGTCGCGCTGCTGGCCGTAATCGCCCTGATGCAGACGCACCACTTTGCCGTCAATCAAATCTAACGCGGGGATAATCATCACATCTCCAGGAAGTTTTTCAGCAGCTGCGCGCCCGCTTTGCCGGAACGCTCCGGGTGGAACTGCACGCCGAAGAAGTTATCTTTCTGCACCGCCGCGGTGAACGGCTGGCCGTAATCGCACTGGGCGATGGTGCTGGCGTTGACCGGCATGGCGTAGCTGTGCACGAAATAGAAGTAGCTCTCTTCGTCGATGCCGCGAAACAGGTGGTTGCCCGCCTGGGCGGTGATCTGGTTCCAGCCCATATGCGGCAGCGGCAGGCC
This sequence comes from Pantoea septica, assembly GCF_002095575.1. Taxonomy (GTDB): domain Bacteria; phylum Pseudomonadota; class Gammaproteobacteria; order Enterobacterales; family Enterobacteriaceae; genus Pantoea; species Pantoea septica. The sequence goes on from NZ_MLJJ01000009.1 coordinate 7,203, forward strand.
GCGCGTGTCCATCAGCCCGCACTCGGCGTCAATAATGCCGAGGGTGCTGATGCCGCCGTTCTCCTCGCTGCTGCTGCCTAACAGCTGCATGCCGAGGCAGATGCCGAGCACCGGCTGGGTACAGGCTTTGATCAGGTCGACGAGATCGCGCTCTTCCAGCTGGTTCATCGCCGCCCGGGCGGTGCCGACGCCCGGCAGAAACAGCTTGTCGGCGCGCAACACCACGTCAGGGTCGCGGCTGACGTCGGGCGTATAGCCAAGGCGCTCTACCGCCCACTTTACCGACGACAGGTTGGCGCAGCCGGTATCAAGGATCACCACGTTCATTTACAGCACTCCTTTCGAGCTGGGCAGGGTGTTGCCCTCAACGCGGATCGCCTGGCGCAGGGTGCGGCCGAAGGCTTTAAACAGGCTCTCCACGCGATGGTGATCGTTCTTGCCTTTGGTTTTCAGGTGCAGGGTGCTCATCATGGCGTAGGAGAGCGAGCTGAAGAAGTGCTCCACCATCTCGGTGCTCATATCGCCGACGCGCTGATAGCTGAACTCCGCCTTGAATTCCAGATGCGGACGGCCGGAGATATCGAGCGCGCAGCGCGCCAGACACTCATCCATCGGCAGCACGAAGCCGAAACGGCCGATGCCGCGCTTGTCGCCCAGCGCCTTCAGCAGCGCCTCGCCGAGCGCCAGCCCGGTGTCTTCGATGGTGTGGTGGTCGTCGATATAGAGATCGCCTTTCACCTCTATATTCATGCGGAAGCCGCCGTGCACCGCGATCTGGTCCAGCATATGATCGAAGAAGCCGACGCCGGTGTTGATTTTGCTGCCGCCTTCGCGGTCCAGCCACACCTCGGCCTGAATCTGCGTCTCTTTGGTGTTGCGGTTAACCAGCGCATGGCGATCGCGTTTGGTCAGGCGCGCCTGAATCGCGTTCCAGTCCTCGCCTTCGCGGCCGAAGCGGATGCCCTGGATGCCCATATTCTGCGCCAGCTGGATATCGGTCAGCCGGTCGCCGATCACATAGCTGTTCGCCACGTCGATGGCGCCTTCCGCCAGCCAGGCCTCGACCATTTTGGTCTTCGGCTTGCGGCAGTCGCAGTTATCTTCCGGCTTGTGCGGGCAGATCAGCACGTCGTCGAAATGAATCCCCTGCGAGCTGAATACCTGCATCATCAGGCTATGGGGGCCGTCGAAATCCGCCTGCGGAAAGCTGCTGGTGCCCAGCCCGTCCTGGTTGGTGATCATCACCAGCCGATAGCCGGCGCTTTGCAGAGCCAGCAGCGCCGGGATGACGTTGGCTTCAAACGCCAGCTTCTCCAGGCGGTCCACCTGAAAATCTTCTGGCGGCTCAGCGATAAGGGTGCCGTCGCGATCGATAAAAAGGGTCTTCTGACTCATGCTCTCTCCACAGATAAAGCCTGTAACGCGGCGATCAGGCGCTCGCACTCTGTACGCGTGCCGATTGAGATGCGCAGGCATCCCGCAAGGCCCGGATTTTTGTTCTGGTCGCGCAGAATAATGCCCTGATCCCACAGGGATTTAAACACCGCAGGCGAATCAGCGAAGCGCGCCAGGATATAGTTGGTCTCGCTCGGGAAAACCTGCTGCACCAGGCTGAGCTGCGGCAGCTGCTCCAGCAGCCAGGCGCGGCTGGCGTTCAGCTCGGCGACGTGCTGACGCATCAGCGCGATGCCCTGGTCGCTCAGCGCCTGACCGGCAACGTCGGCGACCGGCGTCGCCAGCGGATAGGGCGCGATCACCTTCATCAGCAGATCGATCACTGGCTTATTCGCCAGCGTAAAGCCGCAGCGCAGGCCGGCGAGCGCAAACGCCTTCGACAGCGTGCGCAGGATCACCAGGTGCGGATAATCTTTCAGCCAGCCGCTCAGCGTCGCCTGCGGACAGAATTCAATATAGGCTTCATCGGCCACCACCAGCGCTTTTCCGGCGGTCATGTCGAGCAGCGCGCGGATATCCTCCCGATCGATCAGATTGCCGGTCGGGTTGTTGGGGCTGCACATATAGACCACTTTCACGCCGTCGAGCTGTTCGGCGATAGCCGGCAGATTGAGCTGCCAGTTCTCAAGCGCCGGCACGGTGCGGTACTCAATGCCGATGGTTTCCGCGCTGACGCTGTACATGCCGTAGGTCGGCGGGCAGAACAAAATGGCGTCTTTGCCCGGCTCGCAGAAGGCGCGCATCACCAGCTCGATGCCCTCGTCGGCGCCGCGGCTCACCAGCACCTGTTCCGGCTGTAGCCCGGCGTAGGCGGCGTAGCGCTCAATCACAATCTTCGGCTGGCACTCCGGGTAGCGGTTCAGCGTCTGCTGCGACAGCTCAAAGGGCACCGGCAGCGGAAATTCGTTGGCGTTGAGCCAGACGTCGCCGTTGCCGCCGAGGCGGCGCGCGGACTGGTAGGGTGTCAGGGCGCGCACGTTGTCGCGCGCCAGCTCTTCGATATTGCGGCTCATGCCTGCTCCTCTTTCAGCGCGGCGACGCGCAGGGTAACGGCGTTTTTATGCGCCTCCAGCTGTTCGGCGGCGGCCAGGGTCTCGATGGTGGCGGCGAGGTTGAGGAAGCCCTGCGGCGTCAGCTCCTGCACCGTCATGCGCTTTTGAAAATCGGCCAGGCCGAGGCTGGAACAGGTGGCGGTGTAGCCGTAGGTCGGCAGCACATGGTTGGTGCCGGAGGCGTAATCGCCCGCCGATTCCGGCGACCAGTCGCCGAGAAACACCGACCCTGCGCTGGTGATGGCCTCTACCAGATCGCGCGGCTGGCGCGTTTGAATAATCAGGTGTTCCGGGCCGTACTGGTTGGAGATCGCCACGCATTCTTCCAGGTCGCGCGCCACAATCAGGCGGCTGCTCGCCAGCGCCTGGCGCGCAGTCGCGGCGCGCGGCAGCGCCTGCAGCTGCGCCTCTACCGCTTCGGCGACCTGCTGCGCCAGCGTCAGCGACGGCGTCAGCAGGATCACCTGCGAATCGGGACCGTGCTCCGCCTGCGACAGCAGATCGGAGGCGACAAAGGCGGGCGTCGCGCCTTCGTCGGCGATCACCAGCACTTCCGACGGACCGGCGGGCATATCGATCGCCGCGCCGTCGAGACGCTGGCTCACCTGGCGTTTCGCCTCGGTGACATATGCGTTGCCCGGCCCGAAGATCTTATCGACTTTCGGCACGCTCTCGGTGCCGAAGGCGAGGGCGGCGATCGCCTGCGCGCCGCCGACCTGAAACACCTCTTCGACGCCGCAGAGCTGCGCCGCATAGAGGATCTCGTCGGCGATGGGCGGCGGCGAGCAGAGCGCCACGCGGCCGCAGCCGGCGATGCGCGCCGGGGTCGCCAGCATCAGCACGGTAGAGAAGAGCGGGGCGGAGCCGCCGGGAATATAGAGGCCGACCGAGCGCACCGGCCGGGTGATCTGCTGGCAGCGCACCCCAGGCTGGGTCTCGACATCCACCGTCGCCAGCTGCTGCGCGTTGTGAAAAGTTTCGATATTGGCGACCGCAACGGCCATCGCCTGCTTCAGGTCGTCGCTCAGTCGCGAACCGGCGGCGGCGATCTCGGCGGGCGTGACGCGGAGCGCCTCCACCTGCGCCTTGTCGAAGCGCGCGCTGAACTCACGCAGCGCCGCGTCGCCGCTGTTTTTTACCTGGTCCAGCACCTCACGCACCGTGGCGCTGATGGACTCAGAGGCGGCGATGGCCGGACGCTGCAGCAGCGCCTGACGCTGCGCCTCGCTGCACTGCTGCCATTCGACGGGGGTCATCAAGGACATGGCTTACTCCATCATCTTTTCAATTGGCAGCACCAGAATCGAGCTGGCGCCCAGCGCTTTCAGTTTTTCCATGGTTTCCCAGAACAGGGTTTCGCTGCTGACCATGTGCATCGCCACGCGGCTCTGATCGCCCGCCAGCGGCAGTACGGTCGGACGCTCGGCGCCGGGCAGCAGCTGAATCACCTCTTCCAGACGGTCGCTCGGCGCGTGCATCATGATGTATTTCGATTCGCGCGCTTTGATGACGCCCTGAATGCGGGTCATCAGCTTGTCGATCAGCTCCTGCTTCTCCGCCGCCATCTCGCCGTCGCGCTGGATCAGCACCGCTTTGGAACGGTAGATCACTTCCACTTCGCGCAGGCCGTTGGCCTCGAGCGTGGCGCCGGTCGACACCAGGTCGCAAATCGCGTCGGCCAGGCCGGCGCGCGGCGCGACTTCCACCGAGCCGTTCAGCATACAGGGTTTAAAGTTAAGGCCTTTTTTGTCGAGGTACTGCTTCAGCAGGTGAGGATAGGAGGTGGCGATGCGGGCGTTATTCAGGCACTGCGGACCGGTGTACTCTTCATCCACCGGCATCGCCAGCGACAGGCGACAGCCGCCGAAGTCCAGACGGCGCAGGGTAAAGTAGCGCGGATCTTCGCCCTGCGCGCGGCGCGTCAGCAGCTCCTCTTCCAGCACGTTCTCGCCGATAATGCCGAGATCCACCACGCCATCCATGACCAGACCGGGAATATCGTCATCGCGCACGCGCAGGATATCGATCGGCATATTCTCTGCGAAGGCGATCAGACGCTGCTGCTGCAGATTGATTTTAATGCCGCAGCGCGCCAGCAGCTCGCGTGAGTCATCGCTTAAACGGCCAGATTTCTGCATAGCTATGCGAATTCGCTTGTTATCTAACATCGGTCCTGTCCTCTGTTTCATTCCTGTCTGAAAAGGTATTGCGCCAGCCCATAAAAAAACCCCCGGAAGGCGATCTTCCGGGGGTTCTCTTTGCGTTCGCACCACTGGAAGATCTGAATGTCTCCCAGCACACATCGCCTGAAAGACTAGTCAGGGTGATGGTGATGATGATGGTTGAACTGAACGCGTGTCATAATAAATTCCGTTGCTGAATGAGTATTCATTTGCGTGTTGATTAACCTAGCGAAGATAGCGGCGATGCGCAACCCTTTTTTAACCTTTGCGGTTCGGCAGCGGGGCGCACTAAGATGGATGGCAGTGAGTCACGCGCAGGAGTCAATATGAAGAAGGTCGCAATTATCGGTCTGGGATGGCTGGGCATGCCGCTGGGTCTGGCGCTAACGGCACGCGGCTGGCAGGTTACCGGCAGTAAAACCACGCTGGACGGCGTCGAGGCGGCGCGCCGCTGCGGCATCGACGCGGTGCAGCTGCGGCTGACGCCGGAAATCGAGTGCGACGCCGAGGATCTCGCCCTGCTGCTGGCGGTCGACGCGCTGGTGGTGACCTTGCCCGCCAGCCGCACGGCGGAAGGCGGCGAAAGCTATATGCAGGCGGTGCAGAACGTGGTGGACAGCGCGCTGGCGCAGCAGGTGCCGCGCATTATCTTCACCAGCTCCACCTCGGTCTACGGCAGCGGCAGCGGCGTAATGAAGGAAAACAGCGCCCTCCAGCCGGAGACGGTGGCGGGCAAGACCCTGACGGCGCTGGAGAGCTGGCTGCACGACCTGCCCGGCACGCAGGTCGATATTCTGCGGCTGGCGGGGCTGGTGGGGCCGAGTCGTCATCCCGGCCGCTTCCTGGCGGGAAAAACCGGGCTGGATAACGGCGCGCACGGCGTCAATCTGGTGCATCTGGATGATGTGGTCAGCGCGATCACCCTGCTGCTGCAGACGCCGAAGGGCGGGCGCGTCTATAACCTCTGCGCGCCGAAACACCCGTCGCGCGCGACCTTTTATCCCGCCGTCTCGCGCCAGCTGGGCCTGACGCCGCCAACCTTTTTGCCCTCGGCGTCCGGTGACGCCGGCAAGCTGATTGACGGCTCACGCATCTGCAACGAGCTGGGGTTCGAGTACAGCTACGACGATCCGGCGAAAATGCCGCTGGAATAGTCGTCGCTCAGACGCCGAGCCGGTCGCGCAGCGCATACCAGGCGGCGCCCATCGCGGTCAGCGGCACCTTGAAGCGCCGCCCGCCGGGGAAGGGCAGGTGCGGCAGCTTCGCGAAGGCGTCGAAGCGCTCCGCATCGCCGCGCAGCGCTTCGCAAATCAGCTTGCCGGCAAGGTGCGTGCAGGTGACGCCGTGGCCGCTGTCGCCCTGCATAAAGTAGACGTTGTTCTCCAGCCGGCCGAACTGCGGCAGCCGCGACAGCGTCAGCAGGAAGTTGCCGCTCCAGCGGTAGCTGAAGGCGAGATCGCGCAGCTGCGGAAAGGTGCGCAGCAGCTTGGGGCGGATCAGCGCCTCGATGTCGCCGGGATCGCGCGCGCCGTAGACCACCCCGCCGCCGTAGAGCAGCCGGTTATCCGCCGTCAGGCGAAAATAGTCGAGCAGATAGTTGCAGTCCTCGACGCAGTGATTATTCGGCAGTAGCGCCAGCGCGCCGTCGCGGCTCAGCGGCTCGCTGGCGAGGATCTGCGATCCGCACGCCATGCTGTTGCGCGTCAGGCGCGGCTCCAGCTGCGAGGGCAGATAGGCGTTGCCGGCGAAAATCACAAAGGTGGCGCTCACCTCGCCGCGTTCGGTTTTCACCCTGTTCGGCGAGCCGTAGGTCAGCGCCGTCGCGGCGGAGCGTTCATAGATGCGCCCGCCGTGACGGCGGATCGCCTCGGCTTCGCCCAGCGCCAGATTGAGCGGATGCAGATGGCCGCCGCGCCGATCCAGCAGGCCACCGACGTAGCGCTCGGTGGCGATTTCACGCCGGATGCCGCGCTCGTCGAGCAGCTCCAGATCGTGGTTGCCATACTTTTCCCACAGCCGCTGCTGGCGGCGCAGGTGATTCATCTGGCGCGGGTTAAGGGCAGCGAAGATATTGCCGGGCCGGTAGTCGCAGGCGATGGCGTAGCGGTCGATGCGGTCGCGAATGATCTCCGCCCCCTCGAACATCATGCTGCCGAGCATGCGCGCGCTCTCTTTGCCGTAGCGCTGCTCAATGACGTCCACGTCGCGGCTGTAGGAGTTGACCACCTGACCGCCGTTGCGGCCGCTGGCACCGAAGCCGACGCGCGCCGCCTCCAGCACCACCACGTCATAGCCCGCCTCGGTGAGGTAGAGCGCGGCGGAGAGACCGGTGAAGCCGGCGCCGATGATGCAGACGTCGCACCGGATGTTCTCCTGCAGCATCGGCCAGGGCGCATGGTCGTTGGCGGTCGCCGCGTAGTAGCTTTCAACATGTTTCATCTCAACCTCCTGCCTGCGAATAGGTCAGAAATTAGCGGGCGTATGGGCGCTGACGATACGGCAGGGCTGCGCCGAAAAATTGGTGAAGCTGTGCGGCAGCCCGGTATCGATGACATAGCTTTCGCCCGCGTTAAGGTGGTAGCTTTGTCCGTTGACCACCAGGGTGATCTCCCCCTCCAGCAGCGTCCCGGTCTCTTCGCCCGGATGGCGCAGTTTTTCGCCGGTGCTGGCGCCGGGCTGATAGGTCTCCAGCAGCATGCCGAGCGAGCGCCTGGCCTGTCCGTTATCCACCAGCTTCAGCGACACGCCCTGACTGCCGATCTCCACCAAATCGGCTGGCCTGACGATCACCTTCGGCGCGTCATGGCTTTTGGGTTCGGAGAAGAACTCCGACAGCGACAGCCCGTACACCTTCAACAGCTTTTGCAGCGTGCTGACCGCCGGACTCACCTTATCCTGTTCAATGGTGCTGATTGCGCTATGGGTTAAACCTGACAGTTCAGCGGCGCGACGCTGAGACAACCCCAACTCCTGGCGGATTTGCGATAAGCGTCGTCCAGGCGCCAGAGCGGCATCGTTCATGGTGATTTTTCCTCGTGATAGTGCCGTGCGGCGTGGATAAACCCTGCGAAAAGGGCGCGCGAGGCGTCGTTCTGTTCCGGCTGCCATTCGGGATGCCACTGCACCGCCAGGGCGAACGGATGGTGGCGCAGGCTGACCGCTTCAATCAGGCCGTCCGGCGCGCGCGCCTCGACGCGCAGCTGTGGCCCCGTTTCGCGGATACCCTGATGATGCAGCGAATTCACCGCCAGGATAGCGTCGCCGCCCAGCAGAGAGGCGAGCAGGCCGTGCGCTTCGGGAAAGATATCGTGCGCCGGCGCGTACTGCTCGCTTAACGGCCGCGTCGCCTCCGCATGATGCGTAAGCCCGTTTTTACGCCGTTCGAGATCGCGGCACAGCGCGCCGCCGTTGGCTACCACAAGCTCCTGCATGCCGCGACAGATGCCGAAAAGAGGCATCCTGCGGCTGGTGGCCCAGGTGATAAGGGCGAAAGCGAGCCGGTCGCGGCCGGGATCGGCGTGCGGCTCGCTGCCCGCTTCGCCGTAGTGCCAGGGCTCGATATTACTGGTGCTGCCGGTGAGCATCACGCCGTCCAGCATCGCCAGCGCCTGCTCCAGCAGATGAGGCGTCGCACAGAGCTGCTGGGGCAGGGCAAGCGGCACGCCGCCCGCCTGGGTTATCGCCGTCAGGTATTTGTTATGCACCGACTGCGTGAGATGGCCATTGTGGTTAATCTGGCACATCGCTACGCCGATCAAAGGGTTGTTAAAAATAATGCCCATCTCATTCCTCGACTCGCTGTTCAAAAAATTCACCGATCGGGCCCGCAGCGGGTAAAAACGTGCAATATTTTTTCAATCTAGCAATGCGCTGTTTGTTTCTCAAACAGATTTGTTACATTTGCACACTTTTTGTGTTGGCGCTATGTTAGAGGGGTGGCTGTTATTTTGAGCATTGCGCAAACCAATCAACGGTAGAAGGCGGGTGGGATATGACGAACCTCGTGGAAGTAGAAGACTTCACGCGTCACAGTGAAGAGAGACGAACCAGCGCGTTCCAGCTTGAAGTGAAAAACTGGCTGGAACGCCATCCTGAAACGCAGTATGTCGATATTTTATTAAATGATTTAAATGGCGTCTTTCGCGGCAAACGCATTCCGATAGCCGCGCTGGCGAAGCTGGAAAAAGGGTGTTATTTCCCGGCCTCGGTTTTCGCTATGGATATCCTCGGCAACACCGTCGAAGAAGCCGGCCTCGGACAATCTCTCGGCGAACCTGACAACCTCTGCATGCCGGTTCCCGGCACCTTAGTTCCCTCTGCTTCCGATCCTGTACACATCGCTCAGCTGCTGTTGACCATGTGCAACCAAGATGGCACTCCCTTTGACGTTGAACCCCGCAATGTCCTGAACCGGCTGTGGCAGCAGCTGCGCAATCGAGGACTCTTTCCGGTGGTAGCGGTAGAGCTGGAGTTCTACCTGGTCGACAAGGCCCGCGACGCTGAGGGCTATATTCAGCCGCCGTGCGCGCCCGGCAGCAGCGAGCGCAATATGCAGAGCCAGGTCTACTCGGTGGATAATCTCGATCACTTCGGCGCGGTGCTGCGCGATATCGACGCGCTGGCGCGCCAGCAGAATATTCCCGCCGACGGCGCGCTGGCGGAAGCCTCGCCCGGCCAGTTTGAGATCAACCTGCACCATACCCGCGACGTGCTGAGCGCCTGCGACCACGCGGTACAGCTTAAAAGGCTGATCCGTCAGGTGGCGGAGAACCACGGCATGACCGCCACCTTTATGGCCAAACCCTATGAAGAGTACGCGGGCAGCGGCATGCACGTGCATATCAGTATGCTGGACGCCGCCGATCATAACGCCTTCGCCGCCGATGACGGCAGCGACTCGCCGCTGCTGAAACGCGCGCTGGCAGGCATGCTCGACCTGATGCCCGCCTCGATGGCGCTGCTGGCGCCCAACGTCAACGCCTATCGCCGCTTCGTGCCGGACGCCTACGTGCCGCTACGGGCGTCGTGGGGGCATAACAACCGCACCGTGGCGCTGCGCATCCCCTGCGGCGACGTGGAGAACCACCGCGTCGAGTACCGCGTCGCAGGCGCGGACGCTAACCCCTATCTGGTGATGTCGGCGATTCTGGCCGGCATCCTGCACGGCCTGGATACCGCGCTGCCGCTGCCGCAGCCGGTTCAGGGCAACGGCCATGAGGCGGAAGGCATCCCGCTGCCGGTGCGGCAGAGCGAAGCGCTGTGCGAATTCGAAAGCAGCTTTCCGCTGCAAAAACTGCTGGGCGAGCGTTTCGGCGCGGTGTGGCACAGCTGTAAGCGCCACGAGATGATGCAGTTCGAGCGGCTGGTCACCGCCACGGAGATTGACTGGATGCTCAAAAACGCCTGAGAAAAAGTCGCTATACTTATCAGCAGGTCTTGTGTTTTTCCTTCGTTTTGGGGCAAAATACGCGGCCTGCAAAATTCCGAATATAACCGATGCTTTTAAGAGCCTCGGTTATTTTTTTGCATGTACTTAACCGATTCGCATGAGGCCGGGCACGCCCGGATAGATACACGTTAAAAAACGCGCAAGCGTACGAACTGAGGATACAAAGATGGGGATGTTATTCATTCAGCCAGCCCGCGCTGGCTCTCGTTTCCGTGATGACTACGGCGCCGTGCAGGCTCATAACGCCGCCTTCCTCGCTCCCGTGATGCAATCCAGTCAGGTTGCAGCTCAGGGAGGTCTGAAACATGTCGCTTGATACCTCAGCACCACAGCGTGCCCACCTGAAAAAATCTCTGACCCTGCTTCCGGTCGTCATGATTGGCCTTGCCTACATGCAGCCGATGACCCTGTTTGATACCTTCGGTATCGTGTCGGGTCTGACCAGCGGTCACGTCGCCACCGCCTACGCCTTTGCGCTGATTGCGATTCTGTTTACCGCCGTAAGCTACGGTAAGCTGGTACGCCGCTTCCCATCTGCGGGCTCCGCTTATACCTACGCTCAGAAGGCGATCAGTCCGCACGTCGGCTTTATGGTCGGCTGGTCATCGCTGCTGGACTACCTGTTCATGCCGATGATCAATATTCTGCTGGCGAAAAACTATTTCGAAGCGCTGGTGCCGGGCATTCCGTCATGGATCTTCGTGGTGCTGCTGGTGGCCTTTATGACGATGTCCAACCTGCGCGGCATTAAAACCGTGGCCAACTTCAACAGCGTGATCGTGGTGCTGCAGGTTGTGGTGATGATCGGTATTACCGGCATGGTGATTTACGGCGTGGCGCACGGCGAAGGCGCGGGCACGCTCACCAGCTCGCAGCCGTTCTGGTCCCCTGACGCCCATGTGGTGCCGATGATTACCGGCGCGACTATCCTCTGTTTCTCGTTCCTGGGCTTTGACGGCATCAGTTCGCTGTCGGAAGAGACCAAAGACGCGGAGCGCACCATTCCGCGCGCGATTTTCCTGACGGCGCTGATCGGCGGCCTGATCTTTATCGTGGCCTCCTACTTCCTGCAGCTCTATTTCCCGGATATCTCGCGCTTCAAGGATCCCGATTCGTCGCAGCCGGAAATCATGCTGTACGTGGCGGGCCATGTGCTGCAGTTCGGCATCCTGATCTTCTCGGTGGTGACCGTGCTGGCGTCAGGTATGGCGGCGCATGCCGGCGTATCGCGTCTGATGTACGTGATGGGCCGTGACGGCGTCTTCCCGGAGCGCTTCTTCGGCTATATCCATCCGAAATGGCGCACGCCGTCGCTGAACGTGCTGCTGGTCGGCGCCGTGGCGCTGATGGCGATCCGTTTCGACCTGGTGACCGCGACGGCGCTGGTTAACTTCGGCGCGCTGGTGGCCTTTACCTTCGTTAACCTCTCGGTGATTGCACAGTTCTGGATCCGCGAGAAGCGTAACCGCACGCTGCGCGACCATATCAACTATCTGGTGCTGCCGGTGCTCGGCGCGCTGACGGTTGGCGCGCTGTGGATTAACCTGGAAGAGAGCTCGATGGTGCTGGGCCTGATTTGGGCCGCCGTGGGAATTGTTTATCTCGCGTTTGTTACCCGCAGCTTCCGTAATCCGGTGCCGCAGTACAGCGAAGAAGTGTAACTCGCTGGCGGGTGAAAAAGGGTGAGGCGCGAGCCTCGCCCTTTTTTTATGCGCGATCGGCGCGCTTACTCCGCCAGCACCAGCTCCCAGCTGCCTTCGCTCAGCGCGCTGCGCGCGGCGGCGCTAAGCTGCGTATCGGTCACGATGCTGTCGAAACGCGCCAGCGGCAGCGCCAGGAAAGTGGCGATTTTGTTGTACTTCGAGCTGTCGCTCAGCAGCACGCGCTTGCTGCTTACCTCGCTCACCGTCTGTTTCACCGTTACCTTGTCTTCGTCGGGGGTGAACAGGCCGCGCGGACCCCAGCAGGAGGCGGAGATAAAGGCGATATCGATCGCCAGATGGCGCAGGCTGCGCGCCGCGCTTTCGCCCACGCAGGAGCGGTTGTCGCGACACACCGTGCCGCCGGTGTGGATCACCCGACAGTCGCTCGCCTCCATCAGCAGGTTGGTCACCATAAAGTCATTCGTCACCACCAGCAGATCGTCGCGCTCCAGCAGCTCGTGCGCCAGCGCCAGCGTGGTGGTGCCCGCATCCAGATAGATACAGCTGTTGCGCGGAATATGCTGGGCGGCATAGCGGCCGATGGCGTTCTTCTCGGCGTTATAGAGCGTCGTTTTCGTCTGATGCGACGGCTCCGCAGCCAGCCGGTCGGCCGAACGCACGCCGCCGGAGACCGACAGCACCGCGCCTTGCTCCTCAAGCTTCTGCACGTCCCGACGGATCGTCATATGCGACACGCCGAGCCGTTCCGTCAGTTCGGCAATGCTGACCACGCCGCGCTCGGCGACCAGCGCCAGGATCTGTTGATGGCGTTCAATGGGTATCATTCCCTGCACTCCGTGCTTATCAATTTTTCACATTGTAATGCATTTACTTTATCGGCTGAATGAAAAAAATTGCCGCCTTTTAGGAATTTATTTTTGATAATAGTCCTATATTTCAATGTAATGCGTTGATTGTGAATAAATGTTCGAAACTAACCTGCTTGGTGAAAATATGTGACGCAAGGCACGTTTATCCCTCCGCAATCCTGCCAGAATTAACAACATCAAACAAATAATCACTTAAATTAACAGCGGAGGCCGACTGTGCCACTCTCAAACGTCTGTGTTATCGGGTTAGGTTCCATGGGAATGGGCGCGGCGACGTCCTGTATTCGCGCCGGGCTGAATACCTGGGGCGTCGATCTTAATCCCGCCGCGCTGGAGACGCTGCGCCAGGCGGGCGCGCGCGATGCGCAATCCTCCGCCGACGGCTTTGCCGACCAGCTGGAGGCGGTGTTGCTGCTGGTGGTGAACGCCGCCCAGGTGAAGAGCATCCTGTTCGGCGACAGCGGGCTGGCGGCGAAGCTGAAACCCGGCACCATCGTGATGGTCTCGTCGACCATTTCAGCGCAGGACGCGCAGCAGATTGAACAGCAGCTGGCGCAGCATCAGCTGCTGATGCTCGACGCGCCGGTCTCCGGCGGCGCGGCGAAAGCGGCAACGGGCGAAATGACGGTGATGGCGTCCGGCAGCGACGCGGCGTTCGAGCGCCTGCAGCCGGTGCTGGACGCGGTGGCGGCTAAGGTCTACCGCGTCGGCAGTGAAATCGGCCTCGGCTCGACGGTTAAAATTATTCACCAGCTGCTGGCAGGCGTGCATATCGCCGTCGGCGCGGAAGCGATGGCGCTGGCGGCGCGCGCCGGCATTCCGCTCGATACCATGTATGACGTGGTGACCAACGCGGCGGGCAACTCCTGGATGTTCGAGAACCGCATGCGTCACGTCGTGGACGGCGACTACAGCCCGAAATCGGCCGTCGATATTTTCGTTAAGGATCTGACGCTGGTGGCGGATACCGCAAAATCGCTGCGCTTCCCGCTGCCGCTCGCCTCCACGGCGCTCAATATGTTTACCGAAGCCAGCAACGCCGGCCACGGCCGTGAAGACGACAGCGCGGTGATCAAGATCTTCAGCGGTATCGAGCTGCCGCAGGCAAAGGAGCGAGCATGACGCGTTTAGGCATCATCGCCGACGACTTTACCGGCGCCACCGACATCGCCAGCTTTCTGGTGCAGAACGGGCTCTCCACGATCCAGTTCAACGGCGTGCCGCAGCAGCATGACGCGCTGACCGCGCAGGCGATCGTGATCAGCCTTAAGTCGCGCTCCTGTCCGGCAGAGCAGGCGGTAGAGCAGTCGCTGATTGCGCTGCGCTGGCTGCAGGCGCAGGGTTGCGATCGCTTCTACTTCAAATACTGCTCCACCTTTGACAGCACCGAACAGGGCAACATCGGCCCGGTCACCGATGCGCTGCTGGCGGCGCTGGGCGAAACCCAGACGGCGATCTCTCCGGCGCTGCCGGTCAACGGCCGCACCGTCTACCAGGGACACCTGTTCGTCGGCGAGCAGCTGCTGAGCGACTCCGGCATGCGGCACCATCCGGTGACGCCGATGACCGACAGCAATCTGCTGCGCCTGATTGAGCGCCAGTCAGCCGGCAAAGCGGGGCTAATCGCCGCGCCGCTGCTGGACCGGGGCGCGCAGGCGGTGCGTGAGCAGCTGAACGAATTAAAAGCGCAGGGCGTTAACTACGTGGTGCTTGACGCGCTCAACGAGCAGCATTTGCTGACGCAGGGCGAAGCGCTGCGCGATATGCGCCTGGTGACCGGCGGCTCAGGCCTGGCCATCGGGCTGGCGCGCCAGTGGGCCGAGGCCGGCAGCGCGGGCGCCGATGCGGAAAACGCAGGCCGTCCGCAGGGCGAGCGCGCCGTCGTGATCTCCGGCTCCTGCTCGCAGATGACCAACCGGCAGGTCAGCGCCTATCGTCAGCAGGCGCCTTCCCATGAGGTCGAGGTGACGCGCTGTCTGGAGAACGCCGACGCCTACGCGCAGTCGCTGTGCGACTGGGTAGCGGCGCATAGCGACCAGCCGCTGGCGCCGCTGCTTTACGCCACCGCCGATGCGCAGCAGCTGCAAAAAATCCAGCAGCAGTATGGCGCGCAGCGCAGCAGCGAGGCGGTCGAGCAGCTGTTCGCCGCCGTGACGCGCGAGCTCAAGGCGCGTGGCTGGCAGCGCTTTATCGTGGCGGGCGGCGAAACCTCTGGCGTGGTGGCGCAGAGCCTTGGCGTCACCGCGTTCCATATCGGCCCGACGATTTCACCGGGCGTGCCCTGGGTAAGAGATATTCATCAACCGCTGTCGCTGGCGCTGAAGTCCGGCAATTTTGGCGACGAAGCGTTTTTCCGCCGCGCACAAACGGAGTTTGCCTATGACTGAACAACAGGCCCGCGAAGAGATGGTGAAGCTGGGCGCCTCTTTTTTTGCCCGCGGCTATGCCACCGGCTCGGCCGGCAATCTTTCCCTGCTGCTGGAAGACGGCAATCTGCTGGCCACGCCGACCGGCTCCTGCCTCGGCGAGCTGGATGCCGATCGTCTGTCAAAGGTGACGCTGGCAGGCGAGTGGCTCTCTGGCGACAAGCCGTCGAAAGAGATCGCCTTTCACCGCGCGCTTTACGCGGGAGATGCCAACTGCAAGGCGGTGGTACACCTGCATAGCCACTACCTGACGGCGCTCTCCTGCCTTGAGGGGCTGGACGCGCAGAACTGTATCCGTCCGTTTACCCCTTACGTGGTGATGCGCGTCGGCGACGTGCCGGTGGTGCCGTACTACAAGCCCGGCGACGAACGCCTGGCGGAAGATTTGTCGCGGCTGGCGGGTCAGTATCGCGCCTTCCTGCTGGCGAACCATGGCCCGGTGGTGGTCGGCAAATCGCTGCGCGAAGCCGCAGACAACACCGAAGAGCTGGAAGAGACCGCCCGCCTGATGTTTACCCTGGGCGACCGCGCGATCCGCTATCTCAGCGACAGCGAAGTGGCGGAATTAAGGAGTCGATAATGCCGAAGTTTGCCGCAAATCTCTCAACGCAGTTTAACGAAGTGCCCTTTATCGAACGCTTCGCCGCCGCGGCGCAGGCTGGTTTCGAGGCGGTCGAGTTTCTGTTCCCTTATGACTATCCGGCGGCGCAGCTAAAGCAATTGCTCGACGAGAACAACCTGAAACTGGTGCTGTTCAACACCGCGCCGGGCAACGTAGCGGCGGGCGAGTGGGGCGTGTCGGCCATTCCCGGCCGCGAGGCGGAAGCGCGCGCCGATATTGACCGGGCGCTGGAGTATGCGCTGGCGCTTGCGGTGCCTCAGGTGCATATCATGGCCGCCACGGTGCCGCCGGGCGCCGATCGCGCGGCCTACGTCGACACCTTCGTGCGCAATATGCACTATGCCTCGGAGCGCTTTGCGCCGCACGGCATCACCCTGCTGCTGGAGGCGCTTAATCCGGTAACCAAGCCGCACTATCTCTATGCCAGCCAGTATCAGACGCTGGAGATGGCGGCGCGCATCGATCGCCCCAATGTCTTTACCCAGCTCGACCTGTTCCACGCGCAGCTGGTGGACGGCAACCTCAGCCGCCTGATCCGCGACAATATCGGGCGCTACCGCCATATCCAGATCGCCTCCGCGCCGGACCGCCATGAGCCGGATGAGGGCGAAATTAACTATCCCTGGCTGTTTAACCTGCTGGACGAGGTGGGCTATGAGGGCTGGATCGGCTGCGAATATATTCCACGCGGCAATACGCTGGACGGCCTCGGCTGGTTTGCGCCCTGGGCGAAAAAATCCTGAAGCGACTCTGAACATCCCGGCGCGGCGACGCCGGTTTTCATCCTGCACCTGGGCCAGGCACCACTGTACTCATTATTCATATAAAGATAACCCTATCTGAGGTTTACCATGTCCACCGCACTGCTGTTAGCCATTGCCACCGCCAGCATTGTTATCCTGCTGCTGCTGGTCATTAAAGCCAAAGTCCATCCCTTTGTAGCCCTGCTGATCGTCAGCCTGCTGGTCGCCATCGCGACGGGCATCCCGGCTGAAAA
The DNA here is from genome assembly GCF_002095575.1 of Pantoea septica. Classification (GTDB taxonomy): domain Bacteria; phylum Pseudomonadota; class Gammaproteobacteria; order Enterobacterales; family Enterobacteriaceae; genus Pantoea; species Pantoea septica. The sequence goes on from NZ_MLJJ01000009.1 coordinate 23,920, forward strand.
GATCATGGAAACCATTATGAGCGGCATGGGCGGCCTGCTCGGCCATATCGCCATTATCATTGTGCTGGGGGCGATGCTCGGCGCGCTGATTGAAGCCTCGGGGGGCGCGGAGTCGCTGGCTCAGCGCTTCAGCAAAAGCCTCGGCATCCGGCGCACCGTCGCGGCGCTGACCATGGCGGCCTTTATTCTCGGCATACCGGTGTTTTTTGAGGTCGGTTTTATTATCGTCATCCCGCTGATTTACGGCTTCACCAAGGTGGCGCGCGTCTCGCCTCTCAAGTTCGGCCTGCCGATGGCGGGCGTGATGCTCACCGTGCACGTGGCGCTGCCGACCCATCCGGGCGCGGCGGCGGCGGCAGGCATTCTGCATACCGACATGGGCTGGCTGATGATGATCGGCCTGGCGATTTCGGTGCCGGTAGGCATTATCGGCTACTACGTCGCGAAAGCGATGAACCGCCGCCAGTATCATCTGTCGGTAGAGGTGCTGGAGCAGCTGCAAATGGCGAAGCCGGAAGGCGCGGAGAAGAAGAACGAGCCGGCGCCGCCCGGCGCGCTCACTATCGCCGGCCTGATAGTGGTGCCGATCCTGCTGATTGTGCTCGGCACGCTCTCCCACTCGCTGCTGGCGGCGGATAGCCTGGCGGGCAAAGTGATGACGGTGATCGGCACGCCGCCGATTGCGTTGCTGATTGCGCTGGCGCTCGCCGCCTGGCTGCTGGGCGTGCGTCGCGGCTGGAGCAAAGACAAGCTGGAGGAGTTAACCGGCCGCGCCATTCCGGGATCGGCGAGCGTGATTCTGGTGGCGGGCGCGGGCGGCGCCTTCGGCAAAGTGCTGGTGGAGTCGGGCGTCGGCAAGGCGCTGGCGCTGACGCTGGAGACGCTGCATCTGCCGCTGGTGCCTGCCGCCTTTATTCTGTCGCTGGCGCTGCGCGCCTCGCAGGGCTCGGCCACGGTGGCGATCCTGACCACCAGCGGACTGCTCACCTCTGCGGTGAGCGGCGCCAGCGATATGGAGCGCGTGCTGGTGACGCTGGCGGCGTGCTTCGGCGGACTGGGGCTGTCGCACGTCAACGATGCGGGCTTCTGGGTGGTCACGCGCTATCTGGGGCTGTCGGTCGGCGACGGCCTGAAAACCTGGACGGTGCTGACCACGCTGATGGGAGTGAGCGGCTTTGCGCTGACCTGGCTGGTGTGGGCGCTGGTGTAATCGGCTTATGACGTTTCTCCCCCGGAGAGCGGGGGAGAAAAGGAGAAGAGTGCGCGCCAACGCGCCGTTATTTCTCTAAGAAACCAGTTCCTGCGCATAGAGATAAAGCGCCTTTAGCTGCGCCATCTTCTCTGCGTCCCCTTCGTGCAGGCTTGCCAGCGACTCCAGCTCCAGCAAAAAGGCCTGCACGCGCTCCGCGTTCAAGGCTTCGCGTCGGTGCTGCAGCCAGCGCTGCTGCTCGGCGTCATCCAGCGTGCCGGGAAAGTTGCGCGCGCGGTAGCGGAACAGCAGCTTCGCCACGCGCGCATCCTGGAAGGCGAGATCCATCGCCGGCAGGTTGGCGGGCGCGGTCTGGCGCAGGATATTCATTCCCGCGCGATCGGCGTCGCTAAAGAAGCCGTCATAGAGCTGCGCGTCGACGTCGTCCGGCGCGGCAAAGGGCTCCGCCTCGGCGAACAGGGTGACCACTTTTTCACGCACTTCGGCATGCTGACGCAGCAGCGCCAGATTCGCCAGGCAGGCTTCACGATCGATACCCAGGCGCGCCGCATCTTCCGGGCGCAGCGTGTTGGCGGGCGCCAGCACCGGGCACTTATTGATATGCACCAGCTTAATCGGCACCGACGCTTCATCGTCGGCCAGATCGCTTTTGCGCGTGTAGAGCCGCTCGCGCAGCGCATCCGCGTCCATCTCCAGCAGCGGCGTCATATCGCCCGCGAGATCGGCGACGATCAGCGCGTTGCGATTGTCCGGATGCCACGCCAGCGGCACGACCCAGCTGGTATTGCCGCGCGCCGCGCCGAACATGCCGGAGACGTGCACCAGCGGCTTCATCTGCGGAATGTCGATCAGCGTCATCAGCTTATTTTTATTGCGATGCGTAAACAGGAACTCAAACAGCTTCGGCTGCTTCTCTTTCACCAGCTTCGCCATCGCCAGCGTGGCGTAGACGTCGGACATGGCGTCGTGCGCGTTTTCATGCGCCACGCCGTTGGCTTTAGTGAGATGCTCCAGCCTGAAGCTGGGAAAGCCGTCCTCATTTTCCGGCCAGACGATGCCGTCGGGACGCAGCGCGTAGCAGGCGCGCATCACATCGAGCAAATCCCAGCGCGAGTTGCCGTTTTGCCAGCTCCAGCCGTAGGGATCGAAGAAGTTGCGGTAGAAGATGTTGCGCGTGACCTCGTCATCGAAGCGCACATTGTTGTAGCCCACCACGCAGGTTTGCTCTTCGGTAAAGAGCGCATAGATTCGGGCGGCGAACTCCGCTTCCGATACGCCGCGCGCGCGCGCGACCTGCGGCGTAATGCCGGTAATCATTACCGCTTCCGGCTGCGGCAGATAGTCGTCCGCGGGACGGCAGTAGAAAATCTGCGGCTCGCCGACAGGGTTGAAATCGCTGTCGGTGCGCAGCGCGGCAAACTGCGCCGGCCGATCCAGCGACGGGCTCTTACCGAAGGTCTCGTAATCGTGAAAGAGAAAAGTGCGTTCAGAGGCGGGCACGAGCATATCCTGTACTGAGAAAACAACGCACAGCATAGTCGCTTGCGTCGCAGGTCACAACCACGCCTGCGCGGGAGGCAGGCCGATCACACTTTTTTTCAATTTAATCAAACCTGTTTATGCCTTTTGCCGTAAAACGAGCCGCTGTTTTCCCCGTAACCTTGAGGATGAAGTGTTGAAAAGGCGTCTGTTGATCTCTGTAACTGGAACTCTCTTTTTGGCTTCGCTGGCCCAGGCCGACGATATGCCGTTTCCCCTGACGCCACCGTCGATTGACGCCGCCTCCTGGGTACTGATGGACGCCACCACCGGACAGGTGCTGACCGCCGGTAATCCGGATGAGCGGCGCAACCCCGCCAGCCTGACCAAGCTGATGACCGGCTACGTGGTCGACCGCGCCATCGACGCGAAAAAAATCACCCGCGACGACGTGGTGCCGGTCGGTAAAGACGCCTGGGCGGCGGGCAATCCGGTATTTAAAGGCTCCTCGCTGATGTTTATTAAGCCTGGCGACAAGATCACCGTGCGCGACCTCAGCCGCGGCGTCATCATCGACTCCGGCAACGACGCCTGCGTGGCGCTGGCTGACTACGTGGCGGGCAGTCAGGAAAATTTCGTCAATATGATGAATCAGTACGTACAGAAGCTGGGCCTGACCAATACGCACTTCGAGACCGTGCACGGCCTCGACGCGCCGGGCCAGTTCTCCTCCGCGCGGGACATGGCGAAGCTGTCGCGCGCCATTATCAGCGGCGAACCCGATTTCTACGCCATGTACAGCGAGAAAACCCTCACCTGGAACGGCATCACGCAGAACAACCGCAACGGGCTGCTGTGGGACAACAATCTGCACGTCGACGGCCTGAAAACCGGCCATACCGAAACGGCGGGCTTCAATATCATCGCCTCTAACGTGGTCGGCCAGCATCGTCTGATCGCGGTCGTGATGGGCGGCAAAAGCCCGAAAGGGCGTGAAGAGCAGGCGCGCAAGCTGCTGGTCTGGGGCCAGAACACCTTCGACACCGTACAACTGTTCCACGCAGGCAAGAAAATCGGCACTGAAAACGTCTGGTACGGCGCGCCGCACAGCGTCGCCGTCGGCACCGCTAACGACGTCTACCTGTCGCTGCCGCGCAGCGAGATCCAGAACGTGAAGGCCAAATATGTGATTAACCGTAAGGACCTTGAGGCACCGTTGAAAGCCAACGAAACCATCGGCGAGATTCAGGTGCTCGATAAGGACAAGCAGCTGGCGAGCTATCCGCTGGTCACGCTCTCAGCGGTAGAGAAAGCAGGCGTCTTCACGCGTATTCAGGACTACCTGAAGCAGACGTTCTGACAGCATCAGGCGGCCTCCGTGCCGCCTCTTGTTATTACTTCAGATCGCTCTTCACATCCTTAACGTCGCTGGCCGACACCGGCGCGGCGGCGTTGCCCCAGCTGTTGCGCACATAGGTCAGCACCGCGGCGATCTGCTCGTCATCCAGCACCCCGGCAAAGGCTGGCATGGCGGGCGCCGTCGGTCGGGCGTCGGTATCGACGCCGCGGCTGCCCGCGCTGACGACCCGAATCAGCGAGGTGGCATTCGGCTGGTTGATCAGCGGATTAGACGCCAGCTGCGGGAAAATATTCCTCTCGCCGCGTCCGCCGGGGCTGTGACAGGCGGAACACTTCGCCTCATAAATCTGCGCGCCGAGCTTCATGCGATCGTCGCTGGCGGCCAGCGGCTGCGGCACCTCTTCATCGTGGGTTTTACCCTCTTTCAGGAAGGTCGCCACCGCGCGCAGATCCTCTTCGCGCCAGTACTGGGTCGAGTGACGCACCGCGTCGGCCATCGGACCGGAAGCGATGGCGTAGCGGTTCACGCCGGTGCGCAGATAGCTGACGATATCCTCCTGCGTCCATTTGCCCAGCCCGGTATGGGCGTCCGCGCCGAGATTAGGCGCATACCAGCCTTCTACTTCGCTACCGCTGAGGAAGCGATCGCCCTTATCGCCGCCGAGAAAGTTTTTCGAGGTGTGGCAGGTGCCGCAGTGGCCGAGCCCCTGTACCAGGTAAGCGCCGCGATTCCACTCCGCCGACTTTTTCGCATCGGGTATAAACGTGCCCTTATCGAAATTAAGCCAGTTCCAGGCAATCAGGCTGGTGCGAATATTAAAGGGGAAGGGCAGCTGGTTGGTTTCGACTTCGTGATGGATCGGCTGCAGCGTCTGTATCCACGCCCAGAGATCCTGCAGGTCCCGTTCGGACATCTTCGTGTAGGCGGTAAACGGCATCGCGCCGTAGAGCCGTTTGCCGTCGTGGCCGATGCCTTCCGTCATGGCGCGGCGGAAATCGTCATAGCTCCAGTCGCCGATGCCGGTCTCGCGATCCGGCGTGATATTGGCGCCGGCCAGCACGCCGAACGGGGTATTAATCTTGACGCCGCCCGCATAGGGCTGCTTCGCATCGGTCGTATGGCAGGCGGTACAGTCGCCGAGGGTGGCGAGGTAGCTGCCGCGCGCATACTGGTCATACTCCGGCTGCGCCTGGCTGCCGACGCTGGCAACCAGCAGCAGCGCGGCGGAGAGTGCATTCAGCGTTTTCATGCGGTAATCATCTCCCCCGGACGTTTCAGATACCAGGTGCGGATCGCGTGCGCCGCCTTAAACGCCAGCGCGCCCACGGTGCCGGTCGGATTGTAGCCGGGGTTCTGCGGAAAGGCGGAAGCGCCCACCACGAACAGGTTCGGCACGTCCCAGACCTGCAGATGCTTGTTGACCGAGCTGGTGCTGGGGTCGGCGCCCATTACAAAGCCGCCGACGACGTGAGAGGACTGATAGGGCACGCTGCTCCAGTGGCCGGTCATCGGTTTCACGATCGTTTCGCGCGGGTTCATCGATTTGGCGATCTCCGCCACCTTGCCGGTGCAGTACTGCGCCATCTTCAGATCGTTATGCGAAAAGTCGAAGGTAATGCGCAGCAGCGGACGGCCGTGCGGATCTTTATAGTTGGGATCGAGCGAAAGGTAGTTGGTGCGCGTGGTGTAGCTGCTGGCCTCGCAGCCGATCGACATGGTGCTGAGGTAGTTATCTTTTAGCGCGCGCTTCCATTTCGATCCCCACTTTGGCGTGCCGGGCGGCAGAGGACGGTAGCCGATAGGCGCGGAGCCGATTGGCGTCACGCGGATACTGCCGCCGCCAAAGAAGCCGAGGCCGCTGTGGTCGAAGTTATCGTTGTTGAACTCGTCGATGCCCATGCCGACCGCGCCCGCGCCGATAAAGGGGTTGAAGTTCTTGTCATCGAAAAACAGCGTCACGTTGTTAGCGGTCTGGTAGGCGTAGTTGCGGCCGGTGGTGCCCTTGTTAGTCACCGGATCGTAGGCCTCGCCGATTTGCGAAAGCAGCATCAGGCGCACGTTCTCAAAGGTAAAGGCGGCGACAATCACCAGATCGGCTGGCTGTTCCCAGGTATCGCCGGAGGAGTCGACATAGGTGACGCCGGTCGCTTTTTTGCCGCTGGAGTCGGTCAGCACCTCCAGCACTTCGCAGTTGGTATAGGCGGTAAAGTTCTCTTTGCGCATCAGCGCGGGCAGCACGGTGGTAATGGCGCTGGCTTTAGAGTAGTTGGCGCAGCCGTAGTTGGTGCAGAAGCCGCAAAAGGTGCAGGGGCCCATGGTGACGCCGTAGGGATTGGTATAGGCCTCGGAGACCAGCGACGAGGGCACCGGGAAGGGCTGATAGCCCATCTCTTTCGCCGCCTGTGCGAACAGCGTCGGGCCGTAGGGCTGACGCAGCGGCGGCGTCGGATATTCGCCGCTGCGCGGGCCTTCGAACGGGTTGCCGCCGGCGCGCTTCTCGCCGTTGAGGTTGCCCGCGTAGCCGGACGTGCCCGCCACGCGCTCGAACTGCATATAGTGCGGCTCCATCTCTTCCCAGGTGGTGCCCCAGTCCTGCAACGTCAACTCGCCGGGCATCGCGTCGGCACCGTACCGCTCGGTGAGATAGCTCTTCAGCTGAAATTCGTGCGGCTGAAAGCGGAAGGTGATCCCCGCCCAGTGATTGCCCGCGCCGCCGGTGCCGTTGCCGGGATGAAAGGAGCCCCAGGTGCGCATCGGCAGCGCGGTCTGCGACGGGTTGTTGCGCATGGTGCAGGTATTCTGTCGCGTGCGCAGCATCAGCTCTTCGCGCATCACATAGCGCAGTTCGTCGGTCACGGTGCCGATATTGAAATCGCGCGCGGTATCGCGCCACGGACCGCGCTCGATGCCGATCACCTCCAGCCCTTCGTCGGCCAGCTCATTGGCGATAATCGAACCCGCCCAGCCGAGGCCGATCACCACGACATCCGTTTTAGGTAGTTTTTTCATGGCTTATCCCTGCCTTTCCACTGTGCGATGCTGATGGGTTCGAGATGCAGATCTTCGTTGTGCCGCTCGATATAGGGGCGATAGTCGTAGCGCGCGCCAGGAAAGCCCAGCATCTTCCACGACGCCATATCGCGGTTGCCGCCGTAGATGGGATCGGCGAAGAAGCCCTCCATGGTGTTGTTCAACACCTCGATAAACAGCGACTGCGCATCGAAGCCTTCGAAATGCACCTTGCCTGCTTCCATCGCGGCCAGCAGCGCGTCCTGCTGCTGCGGCGTCAGGTCTTTAAAACGTTTCTGAGAGGTCTGCTGAACGTAGCGCTCGAGCGCGGCCAGGCCCTGACGGTAGCGCTGCTGCGGCACCAGCGGCGACTGATCGCCCTGCTCAGGGGTACCTTTCTGGAACGGGCCTTCCATATAAATGCGCTCGAACGTGCCGTAAAAACCGTGAAGCTGACGATCGATAAACTGCGCGCAGCCCGCCTCTTTACCGCCCACGCTCAGCTCGTCGGCGGGGATCAGGCGATCGACGATGGCTTCGATGGTTTCAGCTTCTTCCTGAGTGAAAAAGAGCCAGCCGGGCTGGTCGAAGGTTTCAGGGGGATTATCGGAGAAGGGCGTCCAGCCCGGCGAACCCTTCAGGGATACGGCGTCGGCCGCGCGGGTAACGGTGGCGGCCACGCCAAGCGTAGACCAGGTCAACACCTGCCGTCGCGTGACGCCCGGCAACGTTTTGGCTCTTTTCTTCATGTCGCTTCCTTAAGTCGTGTTATCAAATAAACGAAAATAAGTGATGTGGTTATGCGGTTGTTTTTATGATTTTGGGTGCTTGTAAAGACAGTGTTGATAATTGTAAGAAGGTGTCAAAACTGTATTGAAATGTAGAAGCGGCATTAAGCCTTAGCAACGTCATGGGATAAAATAACGCACTTTATGATCCTCAGCCGGAAAGCCCACTTGCGCCCAGATAAGCCCATATCGAATATCGAGTTCTGGTTCTATCGCCACTACCGCAGCGTGCATGGCGTGCGTATCGCCATCGCCTTTTTACTCACCTTTTTGCTGGTGCGGCTCACCGACATTCCCGAGGGCACCTGGCCGCTGATCACGCTGGTGGTGGTGATGGGGCCGATCTCGACCTGGGGCAACGTTTTCCCGCGCGCCATTCAGCGTATCTGCGGCACTTTCGCCGGATCGATCTCGGGCCTGATCGCCCTTAAGCTGGAGATGATGTCGCTGCCGGTGATGCTGGCATGGTGCGGCATCGTGATGATGGTGTGCGGCTACCTGACGTTAGGCAAGCATCCCTATATGGCGCTGCTGATCGGCATTACGCTCAGCGTGGTGGTCGGCGCGCCGGCGGGCGATTTCACCGTGGCGCTGTGGCGCGGCGGCGACGTGATCCTCGGCTCGCTGCTGGCGCTGCTGTTCAGCGCCATCTGGGCGCAGCGCGCCTATACCCACTGGCGCATCCAGCTGTCGGACTCGCTGGCGGAGATCGCCAAAATTTATCACGCCGGTTTTTCCCCCAACCTGATAGAGAAGCCGCGCCTGAAGAAGCCGCTGGGCAAACTGCTGACCAACGTCGTAAAAATGCGCGCGCTGCTGGTGCCGGCGAGTAAAGAGACGCGTATTCCCAAATCGGTGTTCGAGGCGATTCAGACCATCAACCGCAATATGGTGAACACGGTGGAGATGCAGATCGAAGCCTGGTGGGCCTCGCGCGAAACGCATCTTATCCTGCTCAACGCGCCGACGCTGCGGCGCACCCAGCAGATGACCGAAAAGACGCTGCACGCGCTTTCGGCGCTGGCGCTGCGCGGCGAGACCGACGAGGTGGCGGCCAACAGCCACGAGCTGACGGAAATCACCCGCGAGCTCAAGCAGCTGATCGCCGATGCGGGCAGCGAACGGCTGGAAGAGACACCTATCTACGGCTATGTCTGGCTGAGTCTGGAGCTGGCGAAGCAGCTGGAGCGCATGACCGATCTGATCCGCCTGGCGCTGCGCAAATAGTCACCAGGGACAATGACTTAATGCGAAAGGCGCATTCTTTGCGCTAAGATAAGCGCCAGTCCGATTTTAGCGGCGACAATTGTCGCCCCGGCTGGCGAACCGCTAAGCTGAAGGTTATGACTCTACCCCCTGCGCAAGCAGGCCCAAAAAAAGGTGCCACCATGGAAAATGCCAAGCAATCATTTCAGGACGTACTGGAGTTTGTGCGTATGTTCCGTCGTAAAAACAAACTGCAGCGTGAAATCACTGATAACGAAAAGAAAATCCGTGATAACCAGAAGCGCGTTCTGCTGCTGGACAACCTGAGCGAATATATCAAGCCCGGCATGAGTATTGAGGCGATTCAGGAAATCATCGCTTCCATGCGCTCTGACTATGAAGATCGCGTCGATGAATACATCATCAAAAACGCCGATCTGTCGAAAGAGCGTCGCGACCTGTCGAAAAAACTGAAATCGATGGGCGAGCCGAAAGCGCAGTAAGCGCAGGCTGAATGGCAAAACCCACGCTGAAGCGTGGGTTTTTTTTCGCCTGAAGCCGGCGTGACTCGCTGAAATCAGCGCTGCTGCAGCTGACGCGCGATACGCTGCAGCTGCTGCGCCAGCGCCTCGCGGTCGGGCCCTTCGCCGCCCGGCGCGGCGGTGGTGGCGCGCAGCACCAGCGCGGGCTCCAGCGGCCGGGAGGGCGGCGGCGCATCCTGCAGACGCGCCAGCAGCGTCTCGACGCACAGCTCCCCCAGCGCCTGGAGATCCTGGCGCACCGTGGTCAGCGGCGGCTGATACCAGGCGCTTTCGGCGGTATCGTCATAGCCGACGACCGAGATGTCGCCCGGAATCGCCACCCCGTGCTGATGCAGCGCGCGCATCGCGCCAAGCGCCATCTGATCGTTTGCCACCAGCAGCGCCTGCGGCAGGCGATCGGGCAGCTGTTGCAGCATCGCCTGGTAGCCAGACTGCGCGCTCCAGTCCCCCCGCAGCGCGCAGAAGGGCGTCAGGCGGTGCGTTGCCAGCGCCTCGCGCCACGCCGCTTCGCGCAGCTGCGCCGAAATCGCCTGCGCCGGGCCGCTCAGCAGCCCGATCTGACGATGCCCCAGCGCGATAAGGTGCTCGACGGCGGCCCGTGCGCCGCGCGCATTGGAGTACTGACACTGCGCCACCTGCGCCTGGGGTTCGACATCCATAAAAATCGCCGGCTTGTCGCCGCACAGCGTCTGGATCTGCTCCGCTTCCGCAGCGCTCAGCGGCAGATTGATCATCAGCGCATCGACGCGCTGCGCCAGCAGTTCGTTGACGGTCTCGGCGGCGCTGTTGTAGCTGCGCATGGCGATAACCAGATGGTAACCGTCGCGGCTGGCGCGCTGCTGGATCGCCGAGGCGATCTGCGCCGGCGCCATCAGCGCCAGATCGCTGGTGGCGAGCCCGAGCGTGCGCGTCGCTTTGCCCGCCAGTTGCTGCGCCACGCGGTTTGGCACATAGTTGAGCTGCTGCATGGCCGCTTCCACTTTCGCCCGCGTGCGCGGGGAGACCTGCTGCGAATGGTTAAGCACGCGGGAAACGGTCTGGTAGGAGACGCCGGCAAGGCGGGCGACGTCATCAAGAGTAATAGCGCGGGAAGTCATTGATTTCTCCACAGGACAGAGGCGGCCAGTGTAGCAAATTTTTCGTCGCGCAGGCGCGCCTGCGCGCAACCCGAACGGAGGAGAGATGCAGCTTAATCATCAGGCCATTCAGGATCTCAATCTTATCGCCGCCTGGCTGGCGCTGGACGATATGCCCGTCGAAGGCGACATCGAAGCGGATATGGCGATACTTGCCGGCCACGCCGTGCTGCCGAATATCGAGGGCGCGGTGGCGCTGGCGAAAAGGTTCGGGCTGCCCTTGCTGCTCAGCGGCGGCATCGGCCATGCCACCGGCGCGCTGGCGCAGGCGATGGCGCTGCATCCGCTCTATCGCGATATCGAGACGCGCGGCAAAAGCGAGGCGCAGATGCTGGCGGCAATCGCCCGCGTTTTCGGCGGCCTCGACGAAGAGCATCTGCTGCTGGAGGAGGCGTCGCGCAACTCCGGCGAAAACGCCGCCTTCAGCCAGCGCCTGCTCGACGCCCGCCAGCTACGGCCGCAGCGCGTGGTGCTGATTCAGGATCCGCTGCTGCAGCGTCGCGCCGACGCCACTTTTCGCTGGCAGTGGCGCGCGCGCGACGACGCGCCGCGCTTTATCAACTGGCCGGTATTTACCCCGGTCGTGATCCTCGATTCCGGCATGGCGCGCATCACCGGCGCGCCGCCGCAGGGTCTGTGGTCGCTGGAGCGCTTCGTGCAGCTGCTGATGGGCGAAGTGCAGCGCCTGCGCAACGATGCACAGGGCTACGGCCCGCGCGGCGCCGGCTTTTTCGGCGAAGTCGAGATGCCCAATGCGGTAGACGCCGCCTGGCATCGCCTGATGCAGTTGCCCGCCGTGCGGGCGCGGCTGGCGGCCGCACGCGAGTTAACGACTCTTTAAATAAACCTGCAAATTGACGTTCACCGCGTTGAGCAGCGGCACGCTGACGCCGTTGCGCGCCGCTCGCTTCACCAGATCGCCGATCACCTGTTCCGCTTCGATATCGAAGCCCTGACATAAATCGCGATACATCGAGGAGGTCATCGGCGTCGCGGGATTGCTCAGCAGCTCAAGGATCTTCGCCGTTACTGCCGGCCGCGGCTGGTAGCCGTCGGCGGTAATGGTTGCCAGCACCTCGCTGAAGATGCCGCGCAGCAGCGCTTCGCCGCCCTCGGCGCTGAGCGCCTGCTGCGTATCGCCGCGCGCCAGACAGCAGACCGCGCCGAGCGTGCTCAGCAGCAGCCATTTCTCCCAGAGTTCCCCGATAATATTGTCGCTGAAAATGGTGTCGACGCTGGCCGCGCGCAGCGCCTCGTCCACGCGCTGCAGCCGCGCGTCGTTACGGCCATCCAGCGCGCCGTAATAGATCTGGTGCAGCGACGTCATCCGTACCACTTCGCCCTGTTCGCCCAGCGTAGCGTTGATTTTTACCAGCCCGCCGATCACCTTGTCGCCGAAGCGATCGCGCAGCGTGTCGAAATGACGCATGCCGTTGAGGATCGGCATAATCAGCGTCTGTTCGCCCACGGCGGGCGCAATGTCTTCTATCGCCTGCGCCAGCGCAAAACTTTTCACCGTCAGGATAATCAGGTCGTAGGGACCGCGCAGCGATCCCGCCTGCGCCAGCTGCGGCTGCAGCTTCTCCACCCCCTGCGGCGTGCGCAGCACCAGGCCGTTTTCGCTGAGTTGCCTGAAGCGACGCTCGCGTACCAGAAAGGTCACGTCGCGTCCCGCCTGCGCCAGACGCGCGCCAAAATATCCGCCGGTCGCCCCGGCGCCTACGATAAGAATGCGCATGTTCGATTTTCCCTTAGCCGTTGAGGCTCCTACCTTAAGACCTGACGGCGGCGGTTGCCAGCGTTGCGTGGCTCAGCGCCGCGCTATCGCCGCCAGCAGGGCGGGGAGCAGGCCGGGAAAGCGCTGATCCAGGCAGTCGCGGCGCAGCGAAATCAGATTTTCCCGCCCGAGGGGACGCTGCCAGATCACGCCGCTGTCGCGCAGCACGCGCCAGTGGTGCGTCATGGTCGATTTGGCGATCTCGCCGCGCAGCGCGTTGCAGCTCTGTTCGCCGTGCTGCGCCAGCGTCTGGAGAATGGCGAGGCGAATCGGATTGCCGAGCGCAAACAGCACGTTTTCCAGCTTAATCTCGTGCGGCTGCGGATGATTTTCCAGCATGGTATTCCTGTTCTACGATCTGTCAATTGTACAATTATAGCTCAAACTGTTCGCATTTAGTCGTACAGTGGGCGTAAGCTGTTTTTCCGACGGCGCGCAATCCTGCACGCCGCGCCACACGTCTACTGACTAAGGACGCATCATGCCCCGAACACTTCCCGTTGAGCGTTACCGCAACATCGGCATCTCCGCGCATATCGATGCCGGTAAAACCACCACGACCGAGCGCATCCTGTTTTACACCGGAATGAGCCACAAGCTGGGTGAAGTGCACGATGGCGCCGCAACGACCGACTGGATGGCGCAGGAGCAGGAGCGCGGCATTACCATCACCTCGGCGGCGGTCAGCTGCTTCTGGCCCGGCATGGACGGCAGCTTCGCGCCGCACCGCATCAATATTATCGACACGCCCGGCCACGTTGACTTCACCATCGAGGTCGAGCGGTCGATGCGCGTGCTGGACGGCGCGGTAATGGTGTATGACGCCGTCGGCGGCGTGCAGCCGCAGTCGGAAACGGTGTGGCGTCAGGCGAATAAATATCACGTGCCGCGGCTGGCGTTCGTCAACAAAATGGATCGCCAGGGCGCGGATTTCTTCCGCGTGGTGCAGATGATGAAAGATCGCCTCAGCGCAAATCCGGTGCCGATCGTCATCCCCATCGGCGCGGAAGAGCACTTCAGCGGCGTGGTCGATCTGCTGAAAATGCAGGCGATTTACTGGGACGAGGCGTCTCAGGGCATGACCTTCAGCTACGCGCCGATCCCCGACGCGCTGCTGGACGAGGCGAATGCCTGGCGCGAAAAAATGGTCTCGGCGGCGGCCGAAGCGAGCGATGAACTGATGGAAGCCTGGCTGGAGAGCGGCGATCTGGATCATGACCAGATTATCGCCGGCCTGCGCCAGCGCACGCTGCGCAACGAGATCCAGCCGATGCTGTGCGGCAGCGCCTTCAAAAACAAAGGGGTGCAGCGCATGCTGGATGCGGTGGTGGAGCTGATGCCGTCGCCGGCCGATATTCCGGCGATCAAAGGCGTGGATGAAAACGGCAACGAGGCGGAGCGGCATCCGGGCGATGACGAACCTTTCTCGGCGCTGGCGTTCAAGCTGATGAGCGATCCCTTTGTCGGCCAGCTCACCTTTGTGCGCGTCTATTCCGGCGTGCTGCGCAAAGGCGACAGCGTCTGGAACGCGGTCAAGGGCAAAAAAGAGCGCATCGGCCGCATCGTGCAGATGCACGCCAACGCGCGCCATGAAATAGAGGAGATCCGCGCCGGGGATATCGCCGCCTGCGTCGGGCTGAAAGAGGTTACCACCGGCGAAACGCTGTGCGATCCCAACGCCATTATTACGCTGGAACGCATGGAGTTCCCGGAGCCGGTCATTTCGCTGTCGATCGAGCCGAAAACCAAAGGCGATCAGGAGAAGATGAGCCTGGCGCTGCAGCGGCTGGCGGCGGAAGATCCCTCTTTCCGGCTGCACACCGACGAGGAGTCCGGCCAGGCGATTATCTCCGGCATGGGCGAGCTGCATCTGGAGATCATCGTCGACCGCCTGAAGCGCGAGTTCGGCGTCGAGGCGAATATCGGCCGTCCGCAGGTGACCTACCGCGAAACGCTGCGCAAGGCGGCGCGCGACGTCGAGGGCAAGTTTGTGCGTCAGTCCGGCGGTAAAGGGCAGTATGGTCACGTGGTGCTGACGCTGGAACCGCTGGAGCCGGGCGGCGGCTTTGTGTTCGAAGACGCCACCAAAGGCGGCGTGGTGCCGCGCGAATATATTCCGTCGGTGGAAAAGGGCATCCGCGAGGCGCTGAACAGCGGCGTGATTGCCGGCTACCCGATCGTCGACCTGAAAGCGACGCTGACCTTCGGCTCCTATCACGACGTCGACTCCTCGGAGATGGCGTTCCGCATGGCGGCCATTCTCGGCTTCCGCGCCGCCGCGAAGCTGGCCGATCCGGTGCTGCTGGAGCCGGTGATGAAGGTCGAGGTCGAAACGCCGGAGGAGTATGCGGGCGGCATTATGGGCGATCTCTCATCGCGTCGCGGACAGGTGCAGGGCATGGATGAGCACTTTGGCGGCCGCATTATCCGCGCCGAAGTGCCGCTGGCGGAGATGTTCGGCTACTCCACGGCGCTACGCTCGCTGACGCAGGGGCGCGCCACCTACAGCATGGAGTTCGCCCACTACGCGCAGGCGCCGCGTCAGGTGGCGGATGCGGTGGTCGCCGCGCGCGGCTAAGCGCGGGGCGCGTTACAGGGCCGTCACGCCGAGCGCGGCGGCCTGCTCCTCCCAGCGTATTATCGCCTGATACGCGGCGCGTTCCGGCACGGTAAAGCCAGTAATAAAGCTGGCGCGCGCCGCCTTCTCCTCGACAAACTGCGTCAGCACGCGGCGCAGCGTCGCCAGGGTCTCTGCATCCGTTCGCGCGGACGTTATCAGCGGCGGGGCGGGGCAGAGCGGCGTTTCGCCGACGATCGCCAGTCCCGCCAGCTCGTGCGCGGCGTGTCGCCGCAGCAGCGCCCAGGTCAGGCAGTCAATCGCCGCAATATCCGCTTTCCCGGCGCGCAGATGCGCCAGCGACTGGCGATGGCTGCCGCTCAAATGCGCGGTGCTGAAGAAGCGGCCTTCCTGCGCCAGCGGCGCGATAAGGTAGCGCAGCGCGTTATAGCCGGAGTGGGAGTCGAGGCTGTTGGCCACCGCGCGGCGGCCGCGGAAATCGGCCAGCGTGCTGTTTTCATCCTCCTCGCGCGCCACCAGCCAGCTGCGGTAGCACGCGCCGCGACAGCCCGGTGCGCTGAGTTCAAATGCGCCGACCAGCTGCACATCTGGCAGCTGCGTCATCAGCGGATAGCCGCAGGTCTGGCTCAGCAGCAGATCGCCGGCGCGCCAGTGCGCCAGCAGATCGTCCGGCCATTCAACATCCGCCCGTAACGGCTGCGCCAGCCTGGCGGTCAGCGCCTGGGTGTGCGGACGGTGGATGTCGTACATCGGAAGCGAAAGCCGTTTCATGGGAGCGATCCTGTTGCCAGCCCGGATGGGCGTTAACGTTAACGGGCGTGGTGGTGAAATCCCTGATCCATTCGCCGTAGCCTGCCGCGCGAAAACCGCGGTTGCGCTGGTGATAGTCGTCGCGCCACAGCAGATAGACCCTGCGCAGACCATACCACGGCAGGCCGGGCAGGTCGTGGTGCACCGCGTGATAGTTGAGATTAAGAAACAGCAGCCGCCACGCCCAGCCCGCCTCGTTGTTGACCGAGCGCGCCAGCGGATCGGCATCGGCGCGGTGCTCATAGAAAGAGCGCACTTTGGTCAGCATCAGCGCGGGGTAGCTTACCGCCAGAACAAACCAGAGCGGCGAAAATCCCTGGCGCGCCATCCAGGCAAACAGCGCGGCCAGCAGCGCCAGATGCACGATCCACATGGCGATTGCGCGCCCTTCAACGCGGCAGATCGCCAACAGCAGCGACTGAAGCGTCGCGTAAATATCCAGCAGCGGCCCCAGCAGCAACCGGCCGGGAAAGGTATTGCGCAGATGGACCGCCTGACGCTGCCAGGGCCGCAGCCGCGCCCAGTGCGCTGATGACAGGTAGTAAGTTTCGGGATCGTCGTCGGGATCGGTCAGGCTGTGGTTGCGGTGGTGCGCCAGATGCGAATCGCGGTAAAGCCCGTAGGGATACCAGACCGCCAGCGGCAGCGTGCCGAACAGCTGGTTCAGGCGCGGAAAGCGCGTCGGATGGCCGTGGATCAGCTCATGCTGCAGCGACAGGTACCAGCTGGTAAACAGGATCAGCAAACCCGTGGCGGGCCACAGGCCAAGCGTCTGCCAGTGCGCCAGCGTAGCGAACCAGCCGCTGTAGATCGTCGCCATCAGCAGCCAGGTGGGCAGCTCGCTGCGCCAGAGCCAGCTTTGCTTCCACTGCCGGATTTGCGCGCGCTGCTGCGCGTTAAGATAGTCGGATGAGCCTCTTGTCATAGCAACCTGCCGAAGGTGACCACATTCAGCACAACATGCGTGAAGGCGGACAAAAAGAGAAAGATCCTGAGTGACTTACTTATGTCGAAAAACTTGATGATGCGGTTGAAAACTATTGGCTATCAGTGCGGACGCGGCTGACGTAACCTTTGCCCATCGAATCTTATCTCTCACGCAGGGGCGAAACCTGCCCGCGAAAGGAACTGAATTATGAAAAATATTGGCTTCTTATCCTTCGGTCACTGGACGCCCTCTTCACAGTCCGCCACCCGCTCTGCGCAGGACGTGCTGCTGCAGTCCATCGATCTGGCGGTCGCCGCTGAAGAGCTGGGCGCGGACGGCGCTTACTTCCGCGTGCACCACTTCGCCCGTCAGCTCAGCTCGCCGTTCCCGCTGCTGGCGGCGGTCGGCGCGCGCACCAGCAAAATCGAAATCGGCACCGGCGTTATCGATATGCGTTACGAAAACCCGCTCTATATGGCGGAAGACGCCGGCGCGGCGGACCTGATCGCCAACGGCCGTCTGCAGCTCGGCATTAGCCGCGGCTCGCCGGAGCAGGTAGTGGAAGGCTATCGCTACTTCGGCTATGCGCCGCAGGAGGGCGAAACCGACGCCGATATGGGCCGTCGCCATACGGAAGCGTTCTTAGAGGTGCTGCGCGGCGAAGGTTTCGCCAAACCGAATCCGCAGCCGATGTTCCCGAACCCGCCGGGCCTGTTGCGCCTTGAGCCTTTTTCAGAAGGGCTGCGTGAGCGCATCTGGTGGGGTTCCGGCTCCAACGCCACCGCCGAGTGGGCGGCGAAAATGGGCATGAACCTGCAAAGCTCCACCCTGAAGGATGACGAAACCGGCGAGCCGTTCCACGTCCAGCAGGCGAAGCAGATCCGCGCCTACCGCGAAGCCTGGAAAGCGGCGGGGCACAAGCGCGAGCCGCGCGTGTCGGTCAGCCGCAGCATCTTTGCGCTGGTGAACGATATGGACCGCGCTTACTTCGGCCGCAGCGGCCAGGATCAGGATTCCGTCGGCTTCCTCGATGAGAAAACGCGCGCCATTTTCGGCCGCAGCTACGCGGCGGAGCCGGAAGCGCTGATCAAGCAGCTGGCGCAGGATGAAGCGATTGCCGAAGCGGACACGCTGCTGCTGACGGTGCCGAACCAGCTCGGCGTCGAATATAACGCGCACGTGATTGAAGCGATTCTGAAATATGTCGCGCCGGAATTAGGCTGGCGCTAAGCGTGAAAACGGCGGCCGAGGCCGCCGTTTTTTTGCATGGATCAACTCGCCTGTTGCGCTTTTTCCAGCTTGCGGCTGCCCGCCGCCCCGGCGCAGAACAGGGCTATCACCACCAGCGCCAGCACCGGCAGCATCGCCATGCGCAGCCCGGCGTGCTCGCCGATAAAGCCGAGTCCCGGCGGTCCCACCAGAAAGGCAAGATAGCCGAGTGTCGCCGCGATGGTGACGCGAATCGCGCTGTTGTTGCCGTCGCCTGCCGCGGAGACCGTAAGCGGAAAACCGAGCGCCGCGCCGATGCCCCAGAACAGCACCGCGGCCGCAGCCAGCCATGAATTATCGGAGAAGATCACCAGCACCAGGCCGAACGCGGCGGAGAAGGCGCTGACGCGCAGCATCCAGACGCGGCCGATGCGGTCGACCACATAGCCGCCGAGGAAACGGCCCAGCGTCATGCCCGCGGTAAAACCGGCATAGACCAGCGTGCCCTGCGTGTGGCTCAGGTTATGGCCATCAATCATCAGCAGCGGCAGCCAGTCGTTGGCGGAGCCTTCCGCCAGCGCCATCGCCAGGATCACCACGCCGAGGATCAGCAGCTGGCGATCGCGCAGCTCGTGGCGTACCTGCGCGATAAAGCCGCCGCTGTGCGTCTGTTCGCTGCGTTCGCCGTCGCTGGTCGCCGGCAGATGGCGCAGCGCCACGGCGGCGATCAGCACATCCGCCAGCAGCACGGCGGCAAAATGAAGGCTGGTGCTGATATCCGCGGCGGTCATCAATAGGCCCGCCAGCGCACCTGCCAGCGTACCCAGGCTGAAAAAGCCGTGAATGACGGTCATGACAGAGCGGCCCAGCGCCCGTTCGAACGCGGCGCCTTCGACGTTGATCACCACATCCATCAGCGCCGTGCCGCCGCCCAGCAGCGTCAGGCTGGCGAAGACGCCCAGCGCGCTCGCTATCGTCAGGCTGAGCGCCATCAGCACCAGTCCGATCAGCAGCAGTACCATGCCGTAGCGCATCACCCGCTGCGTGCCGAGCTGGGCGATCAGCTTGCCAGCCAGCAGCACGCCGAGCATCGACCCGCAGGAGAAGCCGAACAGAATCATGCCCATCAGTTCGGTTGAGGCGTCGAGCGTATCGCGCATAAAGGGCGTGCGGCTGACCCAGGAAGCCCAGGTGAAGCCGGGGATAAACATCAGACCGAAAATGGCCCACTTTCCGCGGGCCTGTTGTTGAGGCGTCATCACGACTCCTGTTTGTCGTACGGATGTACGAGAGGATAATACAAAAATGGCGCGGCGCGAGCGAAGAGGCGAAATATTATTCCTGAATCGGGTCAGCTATTTTTCGCACCGCCCGCAAAATAGCGTCGCGGCTCATCGGCGCGTCGTTTAGCAGGTTATGGATGGTTAAACCTTCAATCAGCGCATCCAGCGCGCAGGCGGTCTCCATGGGAAAGCAGAGGTGCAGCGACGCCCGGCTGCGCGACATCCACAGCTGTAGCAGCTGGCGAAACGCCTCTTTGCGCGCCGCCAGCGAGTAAAGCTCGAAACTCAGGATCAGATGACGCTGGCTGGCCCAGACGTCGCCGCAGATCAAATCCACCACCGCTTCGCAGGCGTCCGCGCATTCGGTCGCGCTCTGCATGCGCTGGCGGAACGCCTGGGAGATGGTATCAACCATATAGCTGAAGGCGCCCATCAGCAGCAGATCGGTTTGCGGAAAATGATAGGTGAGGGTGCCGGGCGAGAGACCCGCCTGATCGGCCACCCGGCGATAGGTGGTGCCGCGCACGCCTTCGTTGATGATCACCGTCAGCGTCGCGTCCAGAATGTCGGTTTTAATATCCCGTGTAACGGTCATCAACTGCTCTCATTTCTCTGACGTAAACAGGGTAAGGATAACCGCTCGGCGGCGACAAAGCATGCGGCGCGGGCGAGGGGGCTGGGCAGCGCGCGCCACTCCGGTTATGATTTCGCCCTACACGACATCGACGGCAGCCAGCGGCAGGGAGGCACTATCAGCAGCATAAGGATCAGGCTCGGCAGCAGGGAGCGCAGCCGTGAAGAGTAACACTCCGCGTCACGCCTTTCACTACGCGCCGTTCCGCCATCTCTTTTTCGCCCGCACGCTGACGGTGCTGGGCAACAGCGTCGCGCCGGTGGCGCTCGCCTTTGCGGTGCTCGATATGGGCGGTTCCGCCGCCGACCTCGGCGTGGTGGTCGCCGCGCGCTCGCTGTTCAACGTCCTCTTTCTGCTGTTTGGCGGCGTGCTGGCGGATCGCTACTCGCGCAATCGGGTGCTGCTGCTCTCGTCGCTTGTCGCCGCGCTCTCTCAGGGCGGCGTGGCCTGGCTGGTGCTTGAGCAGACCGCGACCCTGATCGCCCTGGCGGTGCTGAGCGCCGTCAACGGCGCGGCCTCCGGCATCGCGCTGCCCGCCTCATCGGCGCTGGTGCCGCAAACCGTGCCGGCGCCAAAGCTGCGCCAGGCGAACGCCTTTATTCAGTCGGGGGTTTATGGCGGCACCATCATCGGCGCGTCGCTGGGCGGCATGCTTACCAGCACGCTGGGCGCTGGCTGGGGGCTGGCGGTAGATGCGCTGGGCTTCGCGCTGGCCGCGCCCCTCTATTACGCGGTGCGCACCGGCGCGCAGGCGGCGGCATCCGCCGCGACGCTCTGGCAGGATCTGCGAGACGGCTGGCGGGAATTTACCGCCCGCAGCTGGGTCTGGGCGGTGGTGGCGCAGTTCGCCGTGGTTAACGCCGCCTTTACCGGCATGGTGATGGTGCTTGGCCCGGTTATCGCCGACGGCGCCTTTGGCCGCGCCCGCTGGGGCGTGATGATCGCGGCGCAAAGCGTCGGGCTGATTATCGGCTCCGGCATCGCGCTGCGCTGGCGTCCACGCCGCGCCATGTTCACCGGCGTGATGCTGGTGGCGCTCTGCGCCTTTCCCATGCTGCTGCTGGCCGGCGGCGCGCCGGCCGGCTGGCTGATGGCCGCGTTCTGCATTGCCGGAATGGGATTCGGCCAGTTTGGCGTCATCTGGGCGCAGGCGCTGCAAACCCATATTCCGCGCGACCGGCTGGCGCGGGTTTACGCTTACGACGCGATGGGATCTTTTATCACGATCCCGCTGGGCGAGCTGGCCGCCGGGCCGCTGGCGATGCGCTTCGGCAACCAGACGGTGCTGATGAGCTGCGCGGCGGCGGTGCTGGCGGCGACGCTGGCGGCCTGTCTGGTGCCGTCGATCAGAAAGCTGCGCCAGGCTGAGTAGCGAGGTGGGCAGTCGGGACGATAAATGCAAAAAGCCCGCTCAGGTTTCCCTGAGCGGGCTTCTCTAAATATGGCTCCTCTGACTGGACTCGAACCAGTGACATACGGATTAACAGTCCGCCGTTCTACCGACTGAACTACAGAGGAATCGCTTGAACGGGGCGCATATTATCGACCCGCACCGGCCATGTCAAAGCCCTTTTTCACAAAAACGTTCAACTGCTGAAATAAACGCCAGAGGGCGATGCGGCGGTAAAAATGCGTACACCCGACAAATGAAAAATATCTTTCCTGGAGATTAGAAATGAAAAAAAAAGCCTGCCATGGCGCGGACGGCGGGCGGCATAGATATCCCGCCACCCCCCTTAAGGCAAAGATTTCAAAGCGGCTCACACTTCTCATCTCTTCCGTTTGCCTGAGTTTATTTCGAAACGTATATTCCGTAAAAATTAATTTATGAAACAAGAGGGCAGTCGATGAACAAAGTCAGGATCGGCATGATCGGCAGCGGCTATATCGGACGCTGCCACGCTATCGCCTACGCGCAGGCGCCGACGGTTTTTCCGCTAAAGGGCGAAATCGTGCGGGAGATGCTGGCAGAGGTCAATCCTGCGCTGGCGGAGAAGCAGGCGGCCGCCTTTGGCTTTGCGCGTTCGACCGGCGACTGGCGCGAGCTGGTGCGCGATCCTGCGATTGACGTGGTGGATATCTGCGCGCCCAACTTCCTGCATAAAGAGATGGCGCTGGAGGCGATTCGCCACGGCAAGCACGTCTATTCGGAAAAGCCGCTGTCGCTCTCGGTGGCCGATGCGGAAGAGATGGTGCAGGCGGCCCAGGCCGCTGGGGTGAAAACCCTGGTGGGCTTTAACTATATGAAGAACCCCACCAGCCAACTGGCAAAAGAGATTATCGCCCGCGGCGAGATCGGCGAAGTGGTGCATTTTTACGGCACCCACAATGAAGATTATCTGGCGAAGCCGGAGACGCCGCTCGACTGGCACTGCCAGAAAGCGCTGGCGGGCCTCGGCGCGCTGGGCGATCTGGCGGCGCATATCGTTAATATGGCGCACTATCTGGTGGGCGACATCGAAGAGGTGAGCGGCGACATGATGACGGTGATCAAAACGCGTCCCGACGCCAAAGATCCCAGCCGCCAGCTGCCGGTGGAGAATGAAGATCAGGCGAGTGCGCTGCTGCGCTTTCGCAGCGGCGCGCACGGCGTGATTGAAACCTCCCGCATCGCCTGCGGCAGCAAAATGGGGCTGACCTATGTCGTCACCGGCACCAAAGGCACGCTGCGCTACAGCCAGGAGCGCATGGCGGAGCTGGAGCTTTATCTGCACGACGAACCGGCAGGACGTCAGGGATTTAAAACCATCCTGACCGGTCCGGCGCATCCCGATTACGCCAACTTCTGCGTCTCGGCCGGGCACGGCATCGGTTTTAACGATCAAAAAACGGTGGAAATTCGCGACCTGGTTAACGGCATCGCGGCGGGCGATCGCCTGTGGCCCGATTTTGCCGAGGGGTTGCAGGTGCAGAAGGTGCTGGAGGCGATTGCGATTTCCGCCGCCGAGCGGCGCTGGCAGGCGGTTTAGCGGAGCAGCGCGGCCCGTTGGAGCCGCGCGCCCAGATGCTTATCCTGCGGCTTTCTCCCACCACAGCTTATCCAGCGCATAGTAGCGATCGCGTTCGCTCTCCGGCTGCTGCAAATCGCGCTTCCACGGCTTCGCCAGAATAAAGTGCAGGTTCTTCACCTCGCTTTCTTTCCACATCCGGCTGTGCTGGAAAGGCAGGGTTTTCAGCGCGTTGTAGATATAGGATAGCGGTAGCCAGCGTCCATGGAACGCCTCGTTCAGCAGATCCTGCTCCGAGAAGGGATAAGCCTTCAAATCCACAATCCCGGCAACGCGGTCCGCCAGCTGTTCGAAGAGCGCATTGTCCGGCGTGAGCACCAGAAAACCGCCGTTAAGATAGTTATCGAGCAGAACAGGCGCAGGCTCGCCGCGATCCTGCCAGGTATAATGACAGTTTTCCGGCTGCCAGCTGGCGGGGTAAGAGGCGATCTGGTTAGGGTTGCAGCGGCAGGCGTGACAGGCAGCCAGCAGGTTATCGCCGAGATCGAGCGTAAACAGCTCGTCCATATTTTGCAGCACCAGCATATCGGCATCGAGGAACACCACCCGCGCGTAGTCGGTCAGCTGCCAGGCGCGCAGCTTGGTCCAGACTTCGCCGAACTGCGCCGAGGCATAGTGCTGTTCCAGCGCGCTGTTGGGGTAGATCGGCTCGACCGGCTGCACTACGCAGCCTTCTGCCTGTAACGCTTCGCAATCAGCCTGCGGGATCGCATCGGTGGTCATCACCACCAGCGGCCAGCGCGTCCCGCTCTGTTGCAGTGAACGGTGCAGCGCCTTGACGCCCACCAGATAATCGGGCTGCGTCAGCAGCGTAACCCATGCAAACATGGTTCTCTCCCTGTAAAAGTCAGTCAAAAAGCGCGGTCAGATAATCGTTGCTGAAGCGGCGCTGCGGATCCAGTTCGCGGCACAGCGCGCGGAAGTCGTCCCAGTGCGGATAGACGTCGCGCCAGACGTAGCGTCCGGCGTCGTAATATTTACCCCAGTGCGGGCGTCCGCCTTCTTCCGCCAGCAGCTTCTCTACCTCAGTCAGAAAGTGCAGGCCATCCTGCGACAGCGAACCGTCGTCGGCGTAATAGACCACAAAGCCGAAGAAGCAGGTCGGCTCGCCGAAGGCCGGGCTGAGCCAGGCTTCCGATGCGCCGGTGCAGCGCAGGATAATCGGGTAATGCATATGCGGCCGGTCTGCGGCGTACCAGCGTTTGATTTTGCTGATAACGGCAGGGGTGCGGGAAAGGGGAACGCCGATTTCGACGTTAATCTGCGGTACCGCAATGCCGCGGCAGAAAAGTTGATAGATGTCGCCGGTAACGTCGGTAAAGTCGCGAAAGCGCGTCACGGTGCGGAACTGTTTCCCGCCTTTGCCGTGGATCTGCGTGTCGCGGTGCATCTGCTCCAGCGTCTGGTCGATAGTGCTGTTCAGGCTGTCGTCGCCCTGGTCGGCATGCTTTACCACCTCGCGGCCGTTAGCCTGCCACTCGGCAGTTTCCTGCGCGCTCGCTTCGTTCGCATTCCAGACGTGCATCAGGTTATCGTCGACGAACCACCAGGCCTTGCTCAGCGCGTACTCGCTATTCCAGCGCAGCAGATCCTGCTCAAGATTGTCCGCTGACACCGCATTTTTATGGCAGGTGTAAATACGGAAAGGCTGGGTGCGCAGCGTGACGGCGGTGACAATGCCGAGCGCGCCGAGCGTCACCTGCGCGGCGGGAAAGTCCGGCTCGCCGCGCGCGAACTCGCGCACCGAACCGTCGGCCAATACCATACGAATACGTAGCGCTTCGTCCGCCAGCGAGCTTTGATGCAGGCCCTGGCCGTGCGTGCCGGTCGCCATCGCGCCTGCCAGCTTTTGTACCGCAATTACGCCGGGCGAGGCGGCCAGCATGCGGTCCAGCGCGGTAAGCTGAATATAGAGATCGTTGAGCGTGGTGCCCGCGCCGACGGTGACGCTCTGCTCATCCTGCGCCAGCAGGCCGGAAAGGGCGCTGATATCCACCAGCAGGTCATCCTCTTCGACGTCCAGCATGCGGCCCGGCGACAGGCGGCTGCCGACCACGCGCACGCGGCCATGGCTATCGCGCAGCAGCTGCTGTAATTCCGCCTCGCTGCGCGGTTGGTGTAACTGCTGGCGGCTGCCAACCCGGGCGTTTTGCGCCCAGTTCCATAGCGCGTCGTCTTCGGCGCTGAGTGTGGTGTTGCGTAGAGGATAACGATCGGCGTCTCTGCTCACGACTGCGTTCCTGTGTTGAGATCGGTGAATGGGCGTCAGTTAAGCGTAGCCCATCACAGCGTTGTCGCTTCCCTTAACCAGTTTTACGGATGTAGCGCAGCGTCGCGGTTACCGCCAGCTGGCGATTGCGATGGACGCTCTCCTCTTCGCTGTTGTCGGGGCTGAAAATGGCGTTGAAGGTGTAGCGGTTAGAGACGTGATGCACGCAGATACTGCTAATCAGGCGGTGCACGTCGATGGTTTCGACCTCGCGAATAAACACGCCCTGCTGCTGGCCGCGCGCCAGAATATCGTCCAGCACGTCGAGGGCGCTGCGGTTCAATGCCTTGATGCGCGGCGACTGCGAGATATAGCGGCCGCGCAGCAGGTTTTCGGTGCAGACCAGCCGAATAAAGTCGGGGTGAGAGGCATGGTAGTCGAAGCTGGCTTCCACTAGCTTGCTCATCGCCAGTTCCGGCTCCATCGCCGCCAGGTTCAGACCGATTTCATGCTGGCGGATCGCCTGATAGACCTGTTCCAGCACCTCGATATAGAGGTTCTCTTTGTTGCCGAAGTGATAAACCACCATGCGTTTGGTGGTTTGCGCGTTTTCGGCGATCTGCTCCAGACGCGCGCCCTGCATACCGAACTCGGCGAAGGTGGTCAGGGCGCCGGCGATAATGCGTTTTTTCAGCCCGACAGGGTCGTTTTTTCGTTTTGGTGTAGTGTCCGACATAGCGCTCAGTAACAAAAAAAATCCAGCCTGTATGGTATCACAGCCCGTCGGATCGGTTTGGCGACGCGAGCGGCTGCCTGTTTATATTCAATTCAGGAATAGCATTCCCGTAAAAATCATAATGTGGATATAAGCAACTGCGTATACTGCGGCTAACCGTCGTTGCGGCGGTTAACTTTGACTCCCGCGATTATAACTTTCAGGAAACACCTTATGCACACTTACGCGGCACAGGCTAAAAATAAATTTTTTACTCTTACCACGGCGGCGCTGCTGCTGGCGGGCGCGGCGCTGGCGCCGATTTCAGCGGCCTGGGCCGCCGACAAAACCTCAATCAAGGTCGGCATTATGAGCGGCGAAGATGAGGATGTCTGGCGAGAAGTGGCGAAGCAGGCAGCGGCAAAAGGGCTAACGGTAAAAACCGTGGTATTCAACGACTATAACCAGCCGAACGAGGCGCTGCAGAACGGCGAGGTCGATGCGAACGCCTTCCAGCATCAGCCCTTCCTCAACAATCAGATTAAGGTTAACCACTACGATATCGTGCGCGTCGGCGATACCGCCGTCTGGCCGATCGGCCTCTACTCGAAAAAGGTCAAATCCGCAGCCGATCTGAAAGAGGGCGCAGTCATCGGCGTGCCGAACGATCCCTCCAACGAGGCGCGCGGCCTGGTGCTGCTTGAGCAGCAGGGCGTGATCAAACTGCGCGCAGGCGCAGGTATTGCCGCCACCACGGCCGATATCACCGACAACCCGCGCCACGTTCAGATCAAAGAGCTGGACGCCGGCATTATCGGCCGTTCGGTGCCCGATCTCGACGCGGCGGTGGTGAATACCGACTGGGCGCTGAAAAGCGGCCTGACCAAAGCAGACCGCATTGCGCAGGAGCCGGTGAAAGATAATCCCTACAACAACTTTATCGCGGTGAAAAAAGAGAGCGTCGACGCGCCCTGGGTAAAAACCCTGGTCGCCTCCTACCAGAACGACGCGGTTAAGAAAGTGTTTGATCAGGTCTACAAAGGCACCGGCCTGACCGCCTGGTAAGGATAGCGAGCATGACGGTATTTTCAGAGGCAGTGGCTCCGCTCAGCGCGGTAGCGCGCGGCGTGGCCGAGCGGGCGGAGGAGATTGCCGCAAGCGGCGATAGCGTGGTGCGCCTGCAAAACGTGTCGCGCCGCTTCGGCGCGACCCAGGCGCTAAAGGGGGTATCGCTCAGGGTGCGCAAGAGCGAGATCCTCGGCATTATCGGCCGCAGCGGCGCGGGTAAATCGACGCTGATCCGCTGCCTGAACGGGCTGGAGCAGCCTGACGAGGGCGAAATTGAGATTGAGGGGCAGCGGATTACCGGCCTGTCGGAGAAGCAGCTGCAAAAAGTCCGCAGCCGCGTCGGCATGGTGTTCCAGCACTTCAACCTGCTGTCGGCGAAAACCGTGGCGCAGAACGTGGCGCTGCCGCTGAAGATTGCCGGCATGGCGAAAGCCCAGCGCGCCCGGCGCGTCGCGGAGCTGCTGGATCTGGTGGGGCTGTCTGACAAGGCGCAGCACTACCCGGCGGCGCTCTCGGGCGGCCAGAAGCAGCGCGTCGGCATCGCCCGCGCGCTGGCGGCCAGCCCGGCGCTGCTGCTGTGCGACGAGGCGACCTCGGCGCTCGATCCGGAAACCACTCGTTCGATCCTCGCGCTGCTGAAGTCGCTGAATCAGCGGCTCGGCATCACCATTTTGCTGATTACCCATGAGATGGAGGTGATTAAGTCAGTGGCGCATCGCGTGGCGGTCATCGACGCCGGCGAGATAATCGAGCAGGGGCCGGTATGGCAGGTGTTCGCGCATCCGCAGGCGCAGCTGACGCGCACGCTGCTGCGCGGGCTGCTGCCGCAGCTGCCCGACAGCATCGCCGCGCGCCTGAGCCAGCAAAAACAGGGCGAGGCGATCTACCACGTGCACTTCGCCGGGCAGGAGGCGCAGGGCGAGCTGCTGACGCGTTTCGCCTGCGCCTTGCCAGGCGCGTTTCGCCTGATTCAGGGCGGCGTCGACCATATTCAGCACTACGCGGTGGTGCGCTTCTTTATTGCCATTCCGGCCAGCAACAGCGCGGATGAGCAACGGGTTCTCGCCTGGCTGCAGCAGCAGCAGGCTCAGGTAGAAAGGGTGGGTTATGTCGCCAGTAATGATTGATCTGCTGCTTAACGCGCTGTGGGAGACCCTGATCATGACGGCGATCTCCGGGCTCTTTTCGCTGCTCGCCGGGCTGCCGCTCGGCCTGATTCTGGTGATGACCAGCCCGGGCGGCATCGCCGAACATCGAGGCGTCAACCGCGTGCTCGGCCTCATTATCAACGGTTTTCGCTCGCTGCCCTTTATTATTCTGCTGGTGGCGCTGATCCCTTTTACACGCTTTCTGGTCGGCACCTCCCTTGGCACCTGGGCGGCTATCGTGCCGCTATCCATTACCGCCACGCCCTATTTTGCGCGTGTGGCGGAGGTGTCGCTGCGCGACGTCGATCGCGGGTTGATCGACGCGGTGCGCGCTATGGGCGCCAGCAAGCTGCGCATCGTCTGGGAGGTGCTGATCCCCGAAGCGCTGCCGGGCATTCTGGCCGGTTTCGTGGTGACGCTGGTGGCGCTGATCGGCGCGTCGGCGATGGCGGGCGCGATTGGCGCGGGCGGGCTGGGCGACCTGGCGATTCGCT
This sequence comes from Pantoea septica, assembly GCF_002095575.1. Taxonomy (GTDB): domain Bacteria; phylum Pseudomonadota; class Gammaproteobacteria; order Enterobacterales; family Enterobacteriaceae; genus Pantoea; species Pantoea septica. The sequence continues at coordinate 52,511 of NZ_MLJJ01000009.1, forward strand.
ACGGCTATCAGCGCTTCGATACCGCGGTGATGGTGGCGGTGATCGCGGTGCTGATCGTGCTGGTGTGCGGCATTCAGTGGCTGGGCGACCGGCTGGTGGCGCGCATCGACAAACGGCGCTAGCGCGCTTGTGCTTTTTCCCGTAAGGGAAGCGCGTCAGCATGAAACTGTGGCTACCTATATCTTTCCGCCGTTTATCTGAACGGCGGCCCTGTCTTGCTCTTACCCTCCGTTCCCCTGGTGCTTTTGCGGCCCTGATCGCTATACATCGCATAGTTACAGCGCTGAGCAGTGAAAACCTGAATGCGCCTTCATGTTAGCTTAAAAGAGGTATGGCTCTCTTTTTTCGTTACAACATACTTTTAGCGGTGCGCTAAATCCGCTCAGGCACTGTGCGACGAAATAAGCCGATCAGTTGCATTGCCCCCCGGCTTAACACGCGAAAAGAGAGGCTATCAAACAAGGATGGCATAGAGCACGGTTAAGCCGCTAAAGGAATTCTGCCCGCCAACCCAGGCAAAAATTGATATGGAGCTAAAGAGGATTCGCGCAGGGACGGGTCTGTTTAGACTTCATGCTTCGCATTACGCAGGCGATCAGTTTAATCGTATCCTGTGTCTGATTCTGTTGAGGCACATCTAAAAAACCAAAAGCCCGCTCAGGTTTCCCTGAGCGGGCTTTTTAAATTTGGCTCCTCTGACTGGACTCGAACCAGTGACATACGGATTAACAGTCCGCCGTTCTACCGACTGAACTACAGAGGAATTGTTGGAACGGGGCGAATATTAGCGACGTCGTTCCGGCTTGTCAAAGCACGATTTCACTTTTCCCAACTAAACGCTCGCAAAAGCAGCGGTTTGCCGCTTTTTCATCAGATTCGGCGAGATTTCAAACTGCCGACAGGATCTCACTTTAAACGCATTTCCCGGCAGATGTTAGATGCGTGTCAAAGTTTTGTTATTTGCCGATGTTAAAACAACTGTTTCAGTGCTTTTATGATAAAAATTTCAAAACCGATATTAATGGAACAAATAAACTGCTTATTATCACCAGCGGAATCACTCCGTAAAAATGGAACGAGATTTTAAAATTATTCCCTGTATAAACAACTGATTGTAAAAAGGAGGAGTTGGTCACAAAAAAGCGCGATGCCCAGCACTCACCTCTGTAAGCAGACCTGAAACCGCCAGCAACGTTGAGTGAATGTAAAAGATATTTTTCATTCGCGGTATCAGCGGCGTCGGCAAGTTAACGACAATAAGGGTTACTCATGAACATCAAAAAAACACTCGCTGTCACGCTGTTAGCCTGCATGTTGCCTGCCGCCGCGATGGCGAAAGATCTCTCCGTCGGCGTATCAATGGCGCTGTTCGATGACAATTTCCTCACCATTCTGCGTACTGCGATGCAAAAAGAGATGCAGAAAGAGGGCGTTAAAGGGCAGCTGGAAGACGCCAAAGGGGATGTCTCGCAGCAGCTGCAGCAGGTGCAGAACTTTATCGGGCAGGGCGTCGACGCCATCATCGTCAACCCGGTAGATACCAACGCCGTCACACCCATCATGGATCAGGCTACCAAAGCCGGCATTCCGCTGATCTTCGTGAACCGTCGTCCCCAGGCGGAGCTGACCGACAAAATGGCCTATGTGGGATCGGACTCCGAACTGGCGGGCCGTCTGCAGATGGAGGCGCTGGCTAAGGCGCTGAACGGCAAAGGCAACGTCGCCATTCTGATGGGCGATCTCGCGAATGAATCGACGCGCGACCGCACCAAAGGCGTCGAAGCGGTGGTCGCTAAATATCCAGGCATCAAAGTGGTACAGAAGCAGACCGCCAAATTTATGCGTAACGACGCGGTGGACGTAGTAAGCAACTGGCTGACCGCAGGTGACGATATCCAGGCCATCGCCTCCAACAACGACGAAATGGCGATCGGCGCGCTGCAGGCGCTGGGCAAAAACCCCAACCATATCCTGATCGCCGGCGTGGACGGCACTCCTGACGCGATGCAAATGCTGAAGAACGGCAAGATGGTCGCGACGGTATTCCAGGATGCGCGCGGGCAGGGCGAAGGCGCGGTGCAGGCGGCCGTTAAGCTGGCCAGGGGCGAAAAAGTGCAGAAGATCATCGATATCCCTTATCAGCTGATCACCAAAGACAATATGCAGCAGTTCGTTAACCGTAATCAGAAATAACCGATCCCGACTCAGCCGTACGGAGGTGATGTATGACCGCTTTTGCGCTTGAAGCCGAAGGCATCAGCAAGTTCTTTCCCGGTGTGAAGGCACTCGATAACGTTTCGCTGCGCGTGCGTCCGGGATCGGTTCATGCCTTGATGGGCGAAAATGGCGCGGGCAAATCCACTTTAATGAAGTGCCTGATCGGGATGTACCGTCCCGATCGGGGCACCATCCGCATTAAAGGGGAGCCGGTGCAGTTTCAGGACACCATGGACGCCTTGCGTTCCGGCATTTCCATGATCCACCAGGAGCTTAATCTGGTGCCCTACATGACCGTCGCCGAGAATATCTGGCTGGGACGGGAGCCGATGAAGTACGGCTTTGTCGATCACGGCAAGCTTAACCAGCAGACGCAGACGCTGCTCAACCAGCTTAATATTCGCCTCAAGGCTGACCGGTTGGTAGGCGACTTAAGTATCGCCGCGCAGCAGATGGTGGAGATCGCCAAAGCGGTCTCCTGGAACGCTGACATCGTGATTATGGATGAGCCGACCTCCGCCCTGACCGAAAGCGAAGTGGCGCACCTTTTCACGATCATCCGCGACCTGCGCGCGCAGGGCAAAGCCATCATCTATATCAGCCACAAAATGGACGAAATTTTCGCCATTACCGATGAGATCAGCATTTTCCGCGACGGCAGCTGGGTGGGCAGCAACCACACCGCGCAGTTTACCCGCCAGTCGCTGATCACTCAGATGGTGGGACGCGAACTGACCCAGCTCTTTCCCAAATTCAACAACGCCATCGGCGAAGAGGTGCTGACGGTACGCGGCCTGACCAGTAAAGATCGTTTCCATGACGTCAGCTTCAGCCTGCGGCGCGGCGAAATTCTCGGCGTCGCCGGCCTGGTCGGCGCCGGCCGCAGCGAAGTGATGGAGAGTTTGTTCGGCATGGAGAGCATTGACAGCGGCGAGGTGCTGATCGACGGCGTGGCGGTCACTATCGATTCGCCTTCAGCGGCGATTGAAAAGGGCATGGCGTTTTTAACCGAGGATCGCAAAAAGTCGGGGCTATTTCTCGTGCTGTCGGTGATGGAGAACATGAGCATCGTCAACATGCCCGAGTACAGCGGCAAGAGCGGCTTCGTCAGCCACGTCAAGATGGCGCAGGACTGCATGGAGCAGATTCGGCGGCTCAATATCAAAACGCCGACCATGGATCAGATCATCAACAACCTGAGCGGCGGCAACCAGCAGAAGGTGCTGATTGCCCGCTGGCTGCTGGCGCAGCCCAAAATCCTTATCCTCGACGAGCCGACGCGCGGTATCGACGTCGGCGCGAAAGCGGAAATCTACCGTCTGATCTCTGAGCTGGCCAACCGCGGCGTGGCCATCATCATGGTGTCGTCGGAACTGCCGGAAATTCTCGGCATGAGCGACCGCGTGATGGTGATGCATCAGGGGCGGATTACCGGCATCCTCGATAAAGAAGAGGCCGATCAGGAAACCATTTTGTCGCTGGCATCCGAGTGAGGCGCGAGACACCTATGAGCAATATCAAAGCAACGGCTACTCCAACGGCTGAACATTCGTCGTTCTTCGGCAATCTGCGGCATAAACTGCCTAAAGATACCGGCATCTTTATCGTGATGGTCGGCATTGCGCTGATCTTCGAAATTGCCGGCTGGTATGTGCGCGACCAGTCGTTTCTGATGAACACCAACCGACTGATCCTGATCCTGTTGCAGGTCGCGATTATCGGCGTGATTGCAGTCGGGGTAACGCAGGTGATCATCACCACCGGCATCGACCTCTCGTCGGGTTCGGTGATCGCGCTGACCGCCGTGGTTGCGGCCAGCCTGGCGCAAACCTCCGACAGCCTGTCGCCGATGTTTCCCGCGCTGGTGGATATGCCCGCCGTGGTGCCTGTCGGCGCCGGAATCGGGGTCGGTCTGCTCTGCGGCCTGGTCAACGGCGTACTTATTACCCGCACCGGCATTCCGCCTTTCATCGCCACGCTGGGCATGATGGTGTCGGCGCGCGGTCTGGCGCAGTACTACACGCAGGGCAACCCGATCAGCTTTCTCTCCGACGGTTTTACCTCTATCGGGCAGGGCGCGATGCCGGTAATCATCTTCCTGGTGGTGGCGCTGGTGTTTCATATCGCCCTGAAGCATACCCGCTACGGCAAATACGTTTACGCCATCGGCGGCAACATGACGTCGGCCAAAGTCTCCGGCATTAACGTTAATAAATATCTGGTGATCGTCTATACCATCGCCGGGGCGCTCTCCGGCCTGGCGGGCGTGGTGCTGGCGGCGCGCGTGAGCAGCGGCCAGTCAAGCATGGGGATGTCCTATGAGCTGGACGCCATCGCCGCGGCGGTAATTGGCGGCAGCAGCCTGATGGGCGGCGTCGGGCGCATTACCGGCACCCTGATTGGCGCGGTGATCCTGGGGCTGATCAAAAGCGGATTTACCTTCGTCGGCGTCGACGCCTACGTTCAGGATATTATCAAAGGCATGATTATCGTGGCCGCGGTGGCGATCGATATGCACCGCAACCGCAAAAAACGCTGATTTTTCCAGCTGCTGGCCTGCTCGCGTTGAAAAAGCGCGCAGGCCTTTTCCCTTCCTGAATAAGTTTTCCTGCTGGATACCCCGCGTTTAGCCGCTTTCGGCCGCGTTATCGCCTCTGTTTGGCTTTGGGTCATCACTTTTATGCACGTCTGGCTCGCAGCGGCTGCACCAGCAGAGTGCAGCCGCAATTCCCCCCTTTGCTAAGGCGCCATTCCCGCTGCTTATTAACTCTTAATGGGTAATCAGAAAGGCTTATTTTTCGGGTTGTTAGGATTTTTCTGCGGCAGCCTGACGACGCCTTAAGAAAAAGTGGCCTGCTAATTGCAATTTGTTCAATACCAGGCCAGCAGGCCACAAGAACAGATGTTATTGGCATTCGGGGAATGTGACGGAGGCAAGATGAACTTAAGACGACTGAAGTACTTTGTGAAAATCGTCGATATTGGCAGTTTGACGCAGGCGGCTGAAGTGCTGCACATCGCGCAACCTGCGCTCAGTCAACAGGTCGCCACGCTGGAGAACGAGCTGGATCAGCAGCTGCTGATTCGCACCAAGCGCGGCGTGACGCCGACCGAAGCCGGTAAAATCCTCTATGCACATGCGCGTACGATTTTGCGGCAGTGCGAACAGGCGCAGACGGCGGTAATCAACGCCGGGCAGGTGCTGAGCGGTCAGGTATCCATCGGCATGGCGCCCGGCACGGCGGCCTCTTCGCTGACCATGCCGCTGCTGCAAACGGTGCGCGAGCAGCATCCGGAGATACTGGTTTATCTGCATGAAAACAGCGGCAGCACGCTTAATGAAAAGGTGATGAACGGCCAGCTTGATATGGCGGTGCTTTACGATCGCGCGCCGACGGCCGGCATCACCAGTCTGCCGCTGATGAAAGAGGAGCTTTATCTGGTCGGCGCCACCGACTGTCCCGGCGGATCGGTAGATTTAGCCGAGGTGGCGCAGATGAGCCTGTTTTTGCCGCGCGACTACAGCGCGGTGCGCAAGCGGGTAGATGAAGCCTTTTCGCTGCGTCGTCTCAGCGCGCGCATTATCGGCGAGATCGAATCGCTGTCGATGCTGACCGCCGCCGTCGCCAGCGGTATGGGCGTCACGGTGTTGCCGGAGTCCGCCGCGCGTGCGCTGGTCAGCTCAACCCAGGCCTGGATGGCGCGCATCAACAGTCCGGCGCTTAATCTGCCGCTGTCGCTAAACGTGTCTGCGCGTCTGCCGCTCTCGCCCTCCGCGCAGGCGGTAAAGGATATTTTGCTGTCGCTGCTGAATAAGCCGATGGCGGAAGAGCGGGCTCTGCTGTTAGTGAGTTAAGGCGGGCTGGCGGGGCCGCTTTCGCCTGGGTATTGGGGCTGGTGAGCGGGTTTCGTTCGCCGGGTAATAAAGCAGTTTCATTTCGCCCGCTGCGGGCGACCGAGCAGGGCCGGTGGGCGCCGGCCCTGCATCCGCGCCCCGGGCCAGCTCACCCGCCCGCTGCGCGGGTCCCTTTGCTTCGTCAGGATTTCTGACGGACCGGCTGGATTCGCCTTATTCGCCCCATCCCTGGGGCTCACCCCTTCGGGGCCAGCGCTTTGCGCGGTTCAAAAACGCTCCCGGCGTTTTTGTCCCTGGCTCATGCCAGCCTCTTCGCGGCATCCCTGCCGCTCGTTTTGAAATCCTTCCTCCGCTCAGCGGCTGCGATGGCCCCCCACACTCCCCGCTGCAAATCTCGTAAGTTTCATGACGACCTTTGTCGCTGAAAACGTGAGTCATGCGCTCAGACGACGCTGTCGCCTGGTGGAAAGCCAGGAAATTACAGGCGGGGGTTGGTAGAGGCATCCGACACACTGAGGCGCGCACGGCGGCCAGGACGAGCCGACAGGAGGTCGGCGAGAGGGAGGGCCAGGACGGCCTGTCCCGAGCGGTCCGTGCGGCCGACGTAAGCAACGAAGGGACCGTGCGTAGCGCGGCGTGGAGGCTGCCGGAAGCCGGGATTGTTAAGGGGCTGGCGAGCCCCTTAACACGCACGCCAGCAGCGGAGCGGCTGAAACTCCCTGCCGCCTGGCGGGCGGAACCCGCTCAGAGCCAACCCGCGCAGCAAACCCCAGCCCACCTGCGCAGCAGGCACAGCAGCAACCCAGCAGGCCGCACCCGGCCGCCACCCCATATTCCCCCTGCGCATAAGCACAAAGTTTTTATTATTTGTTGATATCAATAAACCTTCTTACCATCGGAGGTAACAATTTCGTAAAGGGAGGTAAATAACGTGAATTTCCAGCAACTTAAAATCATCCGTGAGGCGGCGCGCTGCGAGTTCAATCTGACGGAAGTGGCAAACACGCTATTTACCTCGCAGTCTGGCGTCAGCCGTCATATCCGCGATCTGGAAGATGAACTGGGCGTGGAGATTTTCATTCGCCGCGGCAAGCGCCTGCTGGGCATGACGGAACCGGGCAAAGCGCTATTGACCATCGCCGAACGCATCCTCGACGAGGCGGGAAAAGTACGCCGGCTGGCGGACGTTTTTACCAACGAAACCAGCGGCATCCTGACGATCGCCACCACGCACACCCAGGCGCGCTACAGCCTGCCGCGCGTCATCAAGGCGTTTCGCCAGCTCTACCCCAACGTGCGGCTCGAGCTTAACCAGGGCTCGCCGCAGGAGATCGTCGCCATGCTGCTGGCAGGCGAAGCGGACGTCGGCATCGCCAGCGAACTGCTGGTGAACAACCCCAGCCTCGCGGCCTTTCCCTGGTTTAGCTGGCATCATGCGCTGCTGGTGCCCCGCGATCACGAGCTGGTGCAGCAGCAGCCGGTGTCGCTCGGCACCCTGAGTCGCTACCCGCTGATTACCTATCGCCAGGGCATCACCGGACGCTCGCGCGTCGACCGCGCCTTTCAGAGCGCGGGCCTCAAGCCGGATATCGTGCTGAGCGCGCAGGATTCAGACGTGGTGAAAACTTATGTCGAGCTGGGGCTAGGCGTCGGCATCCTTGCCGATCAGGCGTGCGAAATACAGCCTGAAGAGGCGCTGGTGCGCATCGACGCGCATCACCTGTTTGACGCCAATACCGTCTGGCTTGGCCTGAAGCGCGGTCAGCTGCAGCGCAACTACGTCTGGCAGTTTATGGAGTTATGCAACGCCAACCTGTCGCTGGAGGAGATCAAACGTCAGGCGCTCTCCTATCAAAGTGAAGAGGAGCCGGCGATCGACTTTCAGATCTAATCCGGCAGCGACTCGACGATGGCCAGCTGCAGGCCATCCCAGCCTTTGCTGCCGACGGTCTGCAGCGCGGTGGCCGTCAGGTGCGGATTTTCGCCGATGTCGCGCAGATACTGCCGCAGCCCCTGCACATTTTCATCCGTGGACTGCGAGTCGACGATCCGTCCGCCGCGCACCACGTTATCGCCGATAATCACGCTGCCGACGCGCGCCAGCTTCAACGCCCAACGCAGGTAGTGCGGATTATTGCGCTTATCGGCATCGATAAAGATCATATCGAACGTTCCCTGCAGCGTCGGCAAACTCTCCAGCGCCGGCCCTACCAGCAGCTCAACTTTGTCTATCACGCCCGCCTCGGCGAAATTCTCGCGCGCCACCTGCGCATGCTGCGGCGAAAACTCCAGCGTGACGATTTTGCCGCCCTCCGGCAGCGCGCGCGCCAGCCACAGCGTGCTGTAGCCGCCCAGCGTGCCGATTTCCAGAATGCGCGAGGCGTTCATCATGCGCGCCAGCAGGTAGAGCAGCTTGCCCTGGTTAGCCGCGACGTCAATCGGCGGCAGGCCGGCGGCCGCGTTGCGCGCCAGCGCCGACGACAGCGCCGCGTCCGGTTTCACCAGCGTCTGAGTAAAGTAGTCATCGACCGCGCGCCACATATGATCGCTCATGGTTATCTCCTTGTTTAAAAACTGAGCATAGCAGCCGTGCGGCATAAAATTTTCTTTCCGCGCGCAAAACTCGCCGTTTAAGGTTTCTGCCCGGCGAGAAAAACATCCTGCGCTGAGGCGACGCGATAGAGTGGAAGAAAACCGATTAAACAGGGGGAGTAAGATGTCGCGTCTTCAACTAAAGGATTCCGATCTGCTGCGCCAGCAGGCGCTATTCGGCGGCCGCTGGCAGGATGCAGACAACGGCGAAACCCTGCCGGTGGTCGATCCCGCCACCCGCGAAACCCTTGCGACCATTCCGGCGCTGGGCCGCGCGGAGACCGAAGCCGCCATCGCCTGCGCCGACGCGTCGCGCATCGCCTGGGGCAAAACCCCCAACGCCAGCCGCGCCGCGCTGCTGGAGAAGTGGCACCAGCTGATCCTCGATAACGCCGACGACCTGGCGACCATCATGACCGCCGAGCAGGGCAAGCCGCTGGCCGAAGCGAAGGGCGAAGTGCTGTACGGCGCCAGCTTTGTCAAATGGTTCGCCGAAGAGGCGCGCCGTATCTACGGCGACACGATTCCGGCGCCGAGCGAGGATCGCCGCATTCTGGTGCTGAAGCAGCCGGTTGGCGTGGCGGCGGCCATCACGCCGTGGAACTTTCCCATCGCCATGATCACCCGCAAAGTCGCCCCTGCGCTGGCGGCAGGCTGTCCGATTATCGTGAAGCCGTCGGAGCTGACGCCGCTGTCGGCGCTGGCGCTGGCGGTGCTGGCGGAGCGCGCGGGCTTTCCGGCCGGCGTGCTGCAGGTGGTGACCGGCCTGCCGACCGAGATTGGCGCGGCGCTGACCGGCAGCCGTCTGGTGCGCAAGATCTCCTTTACCGGCTCAACGCGCATCGGCCAGCTGCTGATGCAGCAGAGCGCCGATAGCGTTAAACGTCTGAGCCTGGAGCTGGGCGGCAACGCGCCGTTTATCGTCTTCGACGACGCCGATATCGAGATCGCGGTGGCGGGAGTGATGGTCAGCAAATTCCGCAATGCCGGGCAGACCTGCGTCTGCGCCAACCGCATTCTGGTGCAGCGGGGCATCTATCCACGCTTCGTGGCGAAACTGCTTGAGGCAGTCGCAACGCTAAAGGTGGGCGACGGCTTTGCGTCCGGCAGCACCATCGGTCCGTTGATCAACGACCGCGCGGTAGAGAAAGTCAACAGCCACATCGAGGATGCGCTGGGCCAGGGGGCGGAGCTGCTGACCGGCGGCGCCAGCCACGGCAACGGCACCTGGGTGCAGCCGACGGTGCTCGGCAGGGTCACGACCCGGATGCGTATCGCCCATGAAGAGACGTTCGGGCCGGTGGCGCCGCTGTTTATCTTCGACGAGGAAGAGGAGGCGATCGCGATGGCCAACGACACGCCCTATGGCCTGGGTGCCTATTTCTTTACGGAAAATATTCGCCGCGCCTGGCGCGTCGCCGAATCGCTGGAATTTGGCATGGTCGGCTTTAATACCGGCGCTATTTCATTAGAAGTCGCGCCGTTTGGCGGCGTAAAATTATCGGGAATAGGTCGGGAAGGTTCACGCTATGGCATTGACGAATATCTTGAGCAGAAAACTTTTCATATTGGCAGCCTGACGTAATTCACTTTTTAAATAATTTTCTGATGCAAGCGTTTGTCACACTCGCGGCAAACGCTTTTTTATTTTGTGCGCTGTGTCGTGTTTTTATCGCCGCTAGCCATTTTAGTGCAAGTTTCATGCGCGATGCACCACGGCAATGCATGAAATTTGTGAGCTAAATCATCTGTTTATTTGTTCGGCAATTACGCAAAATTTCCGCTTTCAATACGGCAGAAAATTTTTTTGCGCAGTTTTAAACGCATTTTTATTTTTTAGCTGGCTGGCATACTTTCTGCATTACCTTTTGTCATGAGCTTATTCGCGTTGAATATAAGCTCTTACAGCGGGCTAATTCCAAAATGGTTGACGGGTGTAACAAATAAGGATTTATCCATGTTAAGTTTCGACCCTGAAAAAGTTTCGCTTCCTGTCGGCCACTATATCGGTGGCCATCACATTCAGACCCAGGGCGCGGCGTTCGCGGTAAAACGCCCTTCGGACGGCAGAGTCTACGCCACGCTGCATGAGGCTGACGCTGCCGACGTGGATCGCGCGGTGCAGGCGGCGCATCAGGCGCTGAGAACCAGCGGCTGGTCGGGCTGCGCGCCGCGCGAGCGCGGCCGGGTGCTGCGCCGCTGGGCCGAACTTATCGAGCAGGACAGCCTGCTGGCGCAGCTGGAGGCGCTCGGCTCCACGCGCCCCATCGGCGACGTGGCGCAGCATGAAATTCCGTTTACCGCCGAAGCGATCCGCTTCTACGCCGAGTGCGCCGACAAGTACAGCGGCGATCTCTTTCCGACCCGCGACAGCAGCCTCGGCATGCTGATAGCGGAGCCGTACGGCGTGGTCGGCGCCATTACGCCGTGGAATTTCCCGCTGTCGATGGCGTCGTGGAAGTGCGGCCCGGCGCTGGCGGCGGGCAATGCGGTGGTGCTAAAACCCTCTGAACTGACGCCGTTCTCAACGGTGCGCATGGCGGAGCTGGCGGTGCAGGCCGGTTTGCCGGCTGGCGTGCTCAACATCGTGCAGGGCAGCGGCGCGGTGACCGGCCACGCGCTGGTGACCCATCCGCTGGTGCGCAAAGTCTCCTTTACCGGCTCGACCCTGACCGGCGCGCGCATTATGAGCGACGTGGCGCAGCACGGCATGAAGCCGGTGACGCTGGAGCTGGGCGGCAAAAGCCCGCAGCTGGTGTTTGACGACGCGGGCGACATCGAGGTGCTGGCGCAGCGCATCCTGCGCGGCTTTACCGCTAACGGCGGCCAGGCGTGCGTCGCGGGCACCCGTCTCATCGTGCAGCGCGCCATCGCCGCGCCGCTGCTCGACCGGCTCGCCGCGCTGTGTCGCAGCGTGCGGCCCGGCGCGACGTGGCACGGCGACAGCCGATACGCGCCGCTGATCGATGAACGCCAGGGACAAAAAGTCGCGTCGGTGGTGGCCGCCGCGAAAGCGCAGGGCGCGGAAGTGCTGGTCGGCGGCGAGCGTTTCGCCGACACCGGCGACGGCTGGTTCTGGCAGCCCACGCTGCTGTGCGGCGTGGCGCAGGATAACCCGGCGGTGCAGCAGGAGATCTTCGGCCCGGTGCTGACGGTGCAGACCTTCGACGAGGAAGAAGAGGGGCTGGCGCTGGCGGCGCATGAGACGTACGGCCTGTGCGCGGGCGTGCATACCCTGAGCCTGCCGCGTGCGCTGCGCGCCATACGCGCTATCGAGGCGGGCACCGTGTGGGTCAACCGCTACGGCCGATCCGGCGATTTCATCATTCCCACCGGCGGCTTTCTCGGCTCCGGCATCGGCAAAGATTTGGGGCGGCAGGCGTTTCAGGCCTGCCAGCGCCAGAAAAGCGTACTCATCGATTTTTAACCTTTCCTGATCAAGACGAGGTCGCGTCATGGCACTGTTTAAACCGAAATTCATCACCTTTGACTGTTACGGCACGCTGATTAACTTCGACATGGCGGGCGCAGCGGCGCGCTGTTTTAGCGATCGCGTGGCGGCAGAGGAGATGCAGGCCTTCACTACCGATTTCTCCCGCTACCGCATGGATGAAGTGTTGGGCGCCTGGAAGCCTTACTACGACGTGGTAAGCAACGCGATACAGCGTACCTGCAAAAAGTGGGGCGTCGCGTGGGACAAGGCGGACAGCGACTTTATCTACACCGACTGCGCCACCTGGGGCCCGCATCCCGACGTGCCGGCCGGACTGGCGAAACTGGCGACCGAATTCCCGCTGGTGCTGCTCAGCAACTCGATGAAGGATCTGCTGCCGCACCATATCCCGCGGCTGGGGGCGCCGATCCATCTGGCGATTACCGCCGAAGAGGTGGGGGCCTATAAACCGCAGATGAAAGGCTTCGAATATATGCTGCAGAAGCTCGACTGCCGGCCGGAGGAGATCCTGCACGTCTCCTCCAGCTTCCGCTACGACCTGATGACGGCGCACGATCTCGGCATCACTCATAAAGCCTGGGTTAATCGCGGGCATGAACCGGCTAATCCTTACTACGGCTATACCGAAATCCCTGACATCGGCGGATTGCCCGCCCTGGTCGGACTCTGAGGATCGCGCTATGAAACTCGAATCGTTCTGGCAGGCCACCGCGCCGCCGTTTCACGGCGCGGCGGAAGGTTCGCTGCCGTCGCGCGCCGACGTGGTGGTGATCGGCGGCGGCTTTACCGGCGTCTCGGCGGCGCTGAGCCTGGCGCGCAGCGGCCTCGACGTGGTGCTGCTGGAGGGCGGCGAGGTGATGAGCCAGGCGTCGGCGCGCAACGGCGGCCACTGCAATACCGGCGTGGCGCAGAACTTCGCCTCGCTGGTGGCGAGCCAGGGCATCGAGAAAGCGACGCGCTTCTACCGCGCCTATGACGACGCGGTAAGCTACGTCGAACAGCTGGTGCGCGACGAGCAAATCGACTGCGATTTTCGCCTGTGCGGCAAGCTCAAGCTCGCCAGCAAGGCGTCCCATTTCGCCGGGCTGCGCGAGGCCTGGGAGCTGATGCGCCGCACCGTGGACCCGGAGATCGAGCTGCTCGACCAGACGGCTATCCGCCGCGAAGTCGGCAGCGACGCCTTTCACGGCGGCCTGCTGCAAAAGCGCGGCGGGCAGATGCATATGGGCAAGTTCGGCATCGGTCTGGCGGAAGCGGCGGCGCGCAGCGGGGCGAAAATTTTTCCGCACCACGCGGTGACCGGCTTAACCCGCCTTGACGGCTACCGCCACCGGGTGCAGACCGCCAGAGGCGAAATCCTCGCCGATAAAGTGCTGATGGCCACCGGCTGCTCCAACGTCGGGCCTTTTCGCTGGTTCCAGCGCCGCATTGTGCCGGTGGGCAGCTTTATCGTGGTCACGGCGCCGCTGGACGACGCGCTGATCCGCGAGGTGCTGCCGCAGGATCGCACCTACGTCACCTCGCTCAACCTCGGCAACTACTTCCGCACCACCGCCGACCGTCGGCTGGTGTTCGGCGGCCGCGCGCGCTTCGCGGTCAGCAATCCCACCTCCGATTCGCGCAGCGGCGAAATTTTGCAGGCGACGCTGGCCAGCCTTTTTCCCCCGCTGGCGCAGGCGCGCATCGACTACTGCTGGGGCGGCATGGTGGATATGTCTGCCGATCGGCTGCCGCACGCGGGCGAGCATGACGGCGTCTTCTACTCCATGGGCTACAGCGGCCACGGCACACAGATGTCGGTGTGGATGGGCGCGGTCATGGCGGATCTGATCGCCGAAAAAAGCAACCGCAACCCCTGGCAGCGCGACGGCTGGCCCGCGCTGCCCGGTTATCACGGCAAACCGTGGTTTTTGCCGCTGGCCGGACTCTATTACAAAGCCAAAGATCGTTTCTCTTGATGCTTGCATTCCAGGTGAACTTAAACGCTTATTGAGGGTACGCAGATGAGTCAAAATGATAATAACGCGCTGACGCGCATGCTGACCGAAGGCACGCTGACGCGCCGCGGCCTGATGAAAATGCTCTCCGCCGGCGCGGTGATGAGCAGCGGCATTATCGGCTTTCCGCAGCTGGGCTTCGCCGCCGAAACGCCGGTGAAAGGCGGCAAAATCCGCGTAGCCATGTCCAATGCCTCCGCCACCGATACCCTTGATCCCGCCAAAGCTAACAACAGCGGCGACTATACCCGCCAGTGTATGTTCTACAACGGCCTGACCGAGCTGGATAAAGATCTCAAAGCGCTGCCGTCGCTGGCGACGTCGCTCGACTCCAGCGACGGCGTCACCTGGCAGATCAAGCTGCGCAGCGGCGTGGCCTTTCACGACGGCAAGCCGCTTACCGCGAAAGATGTGGTCTACTCGCTTAGCCGACACAAAGACGCTGCGGTCGCCTCGAACGCCTTTAAAATTGCCGAGCAGTTTAAGACCATCAGCGCCGTTAACGATAACGAAGTGCAGCTGGTGCTGAACCAGGCGAACTTCGATCTGCCCTATATCCTCGCCGCGCCGCCGTTTTTGATCGTGCAGGAGAACACCAGAGACTTTACAAAGGGGATCGGTACCGGGCCTTACGTCTGCAAGGAGTTTACGCCGGGCGTGCGCTCGGTCGGCAGCAAAAACCCCCACTACTTTAAGCCGGGCCTGCCGCATCTCGACGAGGTAGAGCTGCTGGGCGTCACCGACCAGGCGGCGCGCGTCAACGCCCTGATGTCGGGCGACCTGCATATCGTCTCGACCCTGAGCGCCAACGACTGCAAGCGCATTAAGGCGACCAGCGATTTCGGCGTGCTGGAGAGCAAATCGGGCATGTATACCAACCTGATCGTGCGCACCGATATCAAGCCCGGCAGCAACGAAGATTTCGTGCTGGCGCTGAAATATCTGCAGCCGCGCGAGATGCTGGTGAAAACCGTGCTGCAGGGCTACGGCGACGTCAGCAACGATACGCCGGTGCCGCCTTGGCATCCGCTCTACAACGCCGAGCTGAAGCCGCGGCCGCTTGACGTGGAAAAAGCGAAATTCCACATCGGGAAGGCGGGCATGAAGGGCGCGACGGTGGAGATCGTCACCACGCCGAACATCGAAGGCGCGGTCGAGGGCGGCCAGCTGATCCAGCAGGTAGCGCGCAACGCCGGCATCAACATCAAAGTGCGCCGCGTGCCCTATGACGGCTACTGGTCGACGCACTGGACCAAGGATCCGGTGGGCTACGGCTCTATTAACCCGCGCCCGACGCTCGATATGCTCTTCTCGCAGTTCTACCTCTCCGGCGCGCCCAACAACGAGTCGGGCTGGAAGAACGCGCAGTTCGACCAGCTGGTGGTGGCGGCGCGCGGCGAACGGGATCAGGCGAAGCGCAAACAGATGTACGGCGATATGCAGAAGCTGATCTACGACCACTGCGGCACCATTATCCCGACCTTTATCAGCTCCACCGACGGCTACAGCAAAAAGGTGAAGGGCGTCGAAGCCTGGCCCTCCGGCATGATGATGGGCTATCGCTTTCACGAATTCGCCTGGCTGTCCGCTTAACCCTCTCGACGCTGGAGAACGCCGATGAACCGATACATGCTGTTCCTGATCGCCCGGCGCACAGGCGCCGGCATCCTGACGTTGCTTATCGTCTCGGCGGTGGTGTTCTTTATCACCAGCCTGCTGCCGGGCGATGCGGCGCAGATGATCCTCGGGCAAAACGCCACGCCGGAGACGGTGGCGGCGCTGCGCGCTCAGCTTGGGCTGGATCAGCCGCTGCTGCTGCGCTACTTCAGCTGGCTGGGCGGCATGCTGCAGGGCGACTTCGGCACCTCGTTCGCCAGCCACCTGCCGGTGATGCAGCTGGTGGCGCAGCGTATTCCCGCCACCTTCGAGCTGGCGGCGATCACCACGCTGATCTGCGTGCCGCTGGCGCTGCTGATCGGCATAACGGCAGCCATGACGCGCGGCTCTCTGCTGGATCGCGTGCTGGTGATCGGCACCATGGCGACGGTGGCGGTGCCGGAGTTTCTGGTGGCGACGGTAGCGGTGCTGATCTTCGCGGTGAAGCTGCACTGGGTATCGGCCATGTCCTTCGGCTCGCCCAATATGGATCTGGTCAGCTATCTGAAAGCCTACGCGCTGCCGGTGCTGACGCTCTGCTGCGTGCTGGTGGCGCAGATGGCGCGCATGACGCGCGCCGCCATTATCAACCAGCTCGACAGCCCCTGGCTGGAGATGGCGCTGCTGAAAGGCGTATCGCCGCTGCGCGCCGTGCTGCGTCACGCCTTGCCTAACGCGGTCGGCCCTATCGCCAACGCTATTTCGCTCAGCCTGTCCTATCTGTTCGGCGGCGTCATCATTATCGAAACCATCTTCAGCTATCCCGGCCTCGCCAGCCAGCTGGTGGATGCGGTCAGCAACCGCGATCTGCCGGTGGTGCAGTTCTGCGTGATGCTGTTCGCCGGCTGCTACCTGCTGCTGCTGCTGCTGGCCGACGTGCTGACCATCGCCTTCAACCCGAAATGGAGAAGCGCATGAATACCTTACTTCCCGTTCGTTTCTTTCAGTCGCTGTCGATCTCCGGGCGGCTCGGCCTGACGGTATCCGTTTTCTGGCTGCTGATGGCGCTGTTCGGCAACCAGCTGGCGCCGCACAACGTCGAAGATATCGGCGGCGGCCCGCTGTTCGGCGGCTTTACCGCCGATAACTGGCTCGGCACCGACGCGCTGGGGCGCGATATTCTCAGCCGCATTCTCTACGGCGCGAAGTTCTCCATCGGCCTGGCGCTGGGCGCGGCGATCGGCGCCAGCCTGATCGGCACGCTGCTGGCGCTGCTGGCGGCGGTGACCGGCCGCTGGCTGGAGGAGATCCTTGGCCGCGTCAACGACGCCATGCTGGTGCTGCCGGGCAAGGTGCTGTCGCTGATGATCGTGGCGGTGTTCGGCTCTTCGCTGCCGATGCTGCTGCTCACTGCCATCTTCACCTACTGGCCGGGCGCGTTCCGCATCGCCTTCGCCATGGCGGGCAGCCTGCGCAATATGGACTACGTGCGCGCCTCGCGGCTGCGCGGCGAAAGCCGCTGGTACGTCGCCATGCACGATATTCTGCCCAATATGGTGCACCCGATGCTGGCGGACTTCGGCCTGCGCTTCGTCTATATCGTGCTGCTGCTGAGCGGCCTGAGCTTTCTCGGCCTCGGCGTCCAGCCGCCCTATGCCGACTGGGGCACTTTGGTGCGCGAAAACATTCAGGGGCTGTTTGACGGCTCGCCGGCGGTGCTGATGCCTGCGCTGGCCATCGCCAGCCTGACCATCGGCGCCAACCTGTTTATCGACAGCCTGCAACAGATGCGTCCGCTGACGCTGGCGAAGGAGGGCGTATGAACGTGATGCCGCATACCGCAATGCCAGCGATCTCGGTGGAGAATCTGCGCGTTACGGCGCAGAGCGACAAGGGCGACCCGATCGATCTGGTATCAGATATCCGTTTTACCGTGCAGAAAGGGGAAGTGCTCGCCCTGATTGGCGAATCGGGATCGGGGAAAACCACCGTCGCCATGGCGCTAATGGGCTATGCCCGTCCCGGCTGCCGCATCGCCGAGGGCAATATTCACGTGGCGGGTGTCGACGTTAACAGCCTGAGCCCGCAGCAGCTGCGCGAATTTCGCGGCAACAACGTCGCCTATATCGCCCAGAGCGCCGCCGCCTCGTTCAACCCCGGCATGAAGATCATCGATCAGGTGATCGAACCGGTGGTGATCCACGGCACCATGACGCGCAAAGCGGCGAAAGCCAAAGCGGTGGCGCTATTCCGCGAGCTGGCGCTGCCCAATCCCGACACCATCGGCGACCGCTGGCCCCATCAGGTGTCCGGCGGGCAGCTGCAGCGCCTGATGACCGCCATGGCGCTGATCGGCGATCCCGACGTGGTGATCCTCGACGAGCCGACCACCGCGCTCGACGTCACGACGCAGGTGGAAGTGCTGAAGGCCTTTCGTCGCGTGGTGGCGCAGCGCGGCGTCACCGCCATCTACGTCAGCCACGATCTGGCGGTGGTGGCGCAGATGGCGGACCGCATTCTGGTGCTGCTGCGCGGGCAGATCGCCGAGTACGGCACCACCGAACGGCTGATCGGCGCGCCGCAGGCGGACTACACGCGGCTGCTGATGAACGCGGCGCGGCAGCAAGAGCGCCCCAGCCCGTGGCGCGCGGAGAGCGGCGAGCTCCAGCCGCTGCTGGAGGTGCGCGACCTCAGCGCTGGCTACGGCCCGCGCGGCAGCGACGGCCAGCCGAAAATCCGCATTCTGGAGGAGATCAACCTCAGGCTGTGGAAAGGGCAGGCGATCGGCATCATCGGCGAGTCGGGATCGGGCAAAACTACCCTGGCGCACGCCATCGCCGGGCTTAACGCGCCCTGCCACGGCCATATGCTGTTCAACGGCCACTATATCGCGGGCGACATGCACAAGCGGCCTGACAACGAGCTGCGCCGCATTCAGTATGTGTTTCAAATGGCGGACACCGCGCTGAATCCGGCGCACAGCGTCGAGCGCATCCTGTCGCGGCCGCTGGCGCTGTTTCACGGCCTGCGCGGCCAGGCGCTGACCCAGCGGCTGCATCAGCTGCTCGATCTGGTGAAGCTGCCGCGCAGCGTGCTGTGGCGGCGGCCCTGGGCGCTCTCCGGCGGGCAGAAGCAGCGCGTCAACCTGGCGCGTGCGCTGGCGGCGGAGCCGGATCTGATCCTGTGCGACGAAGTGACCTCGGCGCTCGACACCGTGGTCGCCGCGGCGGTGCTGGATCTCATCAGCGAGCTGCGGCGCGAGCTGGGCCTGTCGGTGCTCTTTATCAGCCACGACATGCACGCGGTGCGCGCGGTGTGCGACAACATCGTGGTGATGAAGTCGGGACGTATCGTCACCCAGCTGGCGCGGGAGGATTACGACAAGCCCACCAGCGAGCTCTATTTCGAGCGTCTGAAGCGCGCGGTGCCGGAGCTGCGGCAGGGCTGGCTGGATGAGCACGAAGAGATTTTAAAGGCGGAATAGGGCTATCTTGCTTGCCCTATTGTCCCCGGGCGGTGCGCTGGCCGCGAACAAGCCGGCTGCGCAAATAATGCCCTGACAGGGTGCGCTTTTCACTGCAAAAAAGAGGTATCAACGCTATGCCCGCTCCACTCCGCTATGTACAGGACAGCGCCGACTTTCCCGACGCCGTTGATGTGGTGATTATCGGCGCCGGTATCGCCGGGGCCGCCGCGGCCTGGGAACTGACCAAAAAAGGGCTGAAGGTGGCGCTGCTGGAGAAAGGCCTGGTCGGGGCCGAACAGTCGAGCCGCAACTGGGGCTGGTGCCGCCAGCAGAACCGCGACGAGCGCGAGCTGCCGCTGATCGTCTACGCGCTCCAGCGCTGGGGCGAACTGGGCGAGGAGACCGGGGAGGAGCTGGGCTTTCGCCGCAGCGGGCTGATCTACGCGACGCGCAGCGAGGCGGATATCGCCGCGTGGGAGCGCTGGAACCGCATGGCGAAAAATTACGATGTGCAGAGCGAGATCCTGACGGCGGATCGGGCGAAGGCGATGACGCCCGGCAGCACCTCGCGCTGGCTCGGCGGCGTCTCGTCGCCTGGCGACGGCCACGCCGAACCGCGCCTGGCCGCGCCTGGCCTGGCGATTGCCGCCCAGCGTCTCGGCGCGCGGGTATTCCAGCAGTGCGCGGTGCGCGGGCTGGACATTGCCGCCGGTCGCGTCAGCGGCGTCTGGACCGAGCGCGGCCTGATCAAAACCAGCCGGGTGATCTGCGCGGCGGGCGCGTGGACCTCGATGTTCTGCCGCCGGCACGGCATCGACCTGCCGCTCGGCAACGTTATCGGCACCGCGTTTCGCACCCGGCCCATCGCGCAGGCGATCACCGTGCCGCTCTATACGCCTGGCTTCGCCTGCCGTCCGCAGCTCGACGGCAGCTATACCGTCTCCGTGTCGGGGCGTGGCCGCCTGGAGCCGAGCGCGCAGGGCATCCGCTATGCGCGGCATTTCTATCCTGTTTTTAAGAGCCGCCGTAAAAATCTGCGCCTGAACCTGGGGCTGACCCCCTTTTTCCACGGCCCGGAAGCGCTCGGCGGCTGGGCCTTCGATCGCGAATCGCCGTTTGAGCGCGCGCGCATTCTCGATCCCGCTGCCGACGCGGCGACCGTGCAGGCGGGTCTGGACGCGATGCGCAACGAATATCCGGCGCTGGCGGGCATTAAGCTGGCGCAGGCCTGGGGCGGCATGATCGACAGCACGCCCGACGCCATTCCGGTGATTTCCACCGTGGCGCAGCTGCCGGGCCTGGTGCTGTCGGCCGGCTACAGCGCGCACGGCTTCGGCATCGGGCCCGGGGCGGGGCGGCTCGCCGCCGATCTCGCCGCCAGCGACGCGCCGATTGTCGACCCTACCCCTTATCGCTACAGCCGTCTGGTCGACGGCAGCGCACTTGAAACGCCTGGCATGATGTAAGGAGCAACGCATGACCACAACTTTTCGCGCCATGAACGCGCACGATATCGAATTCTGCTACGCCATGACGCAGCAGCTGAAGTGGCCGCACCGCCGCGAGGACTGGCAGCAGGCGATGGCCCTGGGCGAGGGCGTCGTGATAGAGGAACAGGGCAGGCTGCTCGGCAGCGCCATCCTCTGGCGCTGGGGCGAACGCGCCGCCACCATTGGGCTAGTGATCGTGGATGGCCAGCAGCAGGGGCGCGGCCTGGGCAAGCAGCTGATGCTGACCCTGCTGGAAAAAGTGCCCGACTATAACGTGCGGCTGCACGCCACCGAGATGGGCAAAGGGCTGTATGAAAAGCTCGGCTTTGTGACGACCGGGCAGATTCTTCAGCACCAGACGCGGGCGCTGGAGGCGGTGCCGCCCGTGGCTCTGCCGACGGGATTAACGCTGCGCCGCGCGCAGGCGCAGGATGCGCCTCTTCTCACCGCCCTCGACCAGCAGGCGCACGGCATGCTGCGTCCGCAGCTGATCGATCACCTGATTAACCAGCATCAGACGGTGCTGCTGGCAGACGCGCAGGGCGACATCCGCGGTTTCGCCAGCCTGCGCCGCTTCGGTCACGGCTGGGCGATTGGGCCGGTTATCGCGCAGGATTTCCCGACAGCGCAGGCGCTGGTCGCCTCGCTGATGCAGGGCCTGCGCGGCGAATTCGTCCGTATCGACACCGACGCCGCGCTGCCGCTCGCCCCCTGGCTCGCCACGCTCGGCCTGGCGCAGGTCGATAACCCCACCACCATGGTGCGCGGCACGCCCTGGACGCCGCCAGCGGGCGGCATGCAGGCGTTCGGCCTGATGACGCAGGCGATGGCCTGATGCATATCCTCTATAAATCGGATCCCCGGCGCGGCGCGCTGTGGCAGCAGTGGCTGGCGCAGCACGCGCCCGATATTCACCTGCATCTCTGGCCCGACATCGGCGACCCGCTGGCCGTGGAGATGCTGATCGCCTGGCAGCCGCCGGAGAAGCTGATGGCGACCTTTCCCAACTTGCAAGCGCTGCTGTCGGTAGGGGCGGGCGCGGATCAGTTCGATCTCGCCGCCTTGCCGCCCGACCTGCCGGTGGTGCGCATGATTGAGCCGGGGCTGACGCAGGGCATGGTGGAGTACGTCACTTTCGCGGTGCTCGGCATCCATCGCGATATGGTGCGCTATCTCCAACAGCAGCGCGAAGCGAGCTGGCAGGCGCACAGCGTCACGCCCGCCGCCGCGCGCCGGGTCGGCGTGATGGGGCTGGGCGAGCTGGGCCAGGCGGCGCTGCGGCAGCTGGTCTCGCTCGGTTTCGACTGCGCAGGCTGGAGCCGGACGTCGCGCCAGCTCGATGGCGTGCGGTGCTTTCACGGCGCAGCGCAGCTGGGCGACTTTCTGGCGTGCTGCGACATTCTGGTCTGCTTGCTGCCGTTAACGGCCGAGACGCGCGGCCTGCTTAACCGCGATCTGTTTGCGCAGTTGCCGCCCGGCGCGGCGCTGGTGCAGGCGGGACGCGGCGCACAGCTTAATCATGCCGATCTGCTGGCGGCCCTCGACAGCGGCCGGCTCGGCGCGGCGGTGATCGACGTGACCGATCCCGAACCGCTGCCGCCGTCGCATCCTTTCTGGCGTCATCCCGCCGTCTGGCTGACGCCGCACATTGCCAGCCAGACGCAAAACGAGAGCGCCGTCGCCGCGCTGCTGGAAAACCTGCGTCGCTATCAGCGCGGCGAGCCGATGATCGGCCTTATCGACCGCGCGCGAGGTTACTGATGGATATTGACTCTCTTATCGCGCTGCGGCGCGATCTGCACGCCCACCCGGAACTCGGCTATCAGGAGAGGCGCACCAGCGACATCGTGGCGCGCTTTCTGCAGCAGCTCGGGCTCGAGGTCTATCGCGATATCGGCCAAACCGGCGTGGTCGGCGTGCTGAAGCGCGGCGACAGCCCGCGCGCTATTGGCCTGCGCGCCGATATGGACGCGCTGCCGATGCAGGACCAGGGCGACGCGCCCTGGAAAAGCAGGACGGCGAACGTCTGTCACGCCTGCGGCCACGACGGCCATACCGTCATGCTGCTCGGCGCGGCGCGGCAGCTGGCGGAGGCGGGCGACTTCAACGGCACGATCTACTTTATCTTCCAGCCTGCAGAAGAGGGGATGGCGGGCGCGAAGGCGATGATCGACGACGGGTTGTTCAGCCGCTTTCCCTGCGAGACGGTCTACGCGCTGCATAACTGGCCGGAACTGCCGCTCGGCGAGGTGCAGACCCGTCCCGGCGCAATCATGGCGGCGGCGGATCGTTTCGATATTACGGTCAAAGGCGGCGGCGGCCATGCCGCGCAGCCGCATCTGACGCGCGACACGCTGCTGGCGGCGAGCGAGCTGGTGGTGCAGCTTAATACGCTGGTGGCGCGCGCTATCGATCCCTGCGAGGCGGCGCTGCTGAGCGTAACGCGCATGCAGGGCGGCTTTTCGCACAACATGATCCCGGCGGAAGCGTCGATTACCGGCACGGTGCGCACCTTTAGCCCGGCGGCGCAGGAGAGACTCGAAGCGCGGCTGCGCGATATGGCGCGCCACGTCACCGCCGCGCACGGGCTGCATGCGGAGGTCAGCTATCTGCGTTACTACCCGGCCACGATAAATAGCGAGGCGGAGGCGAACCTCGCCCTGGCGGCGCTCAGCGAGGCGGGGCTCAGCGCCAGCGTCGCGCGGCAGCCCGCGCTTACCTCGGAGGATTTTGCCTTTATGCTGCAGGCGAAACCCGGCGCCTATCTCTGGATCGGCTCCGCGCCTTCGCGGCCGCTGCACCACTCCGCCTACGACTTCAACGACGCGCTAATCCCTTATGGCGTGCGCGCCTGGACGGCGCTCGCCCGACGCGCGCTGCGTTAAGAAATTTCCCTGCTGAAAGGGCACGCATTTTAACAGGATATGCCGCAGCACTACCCATAACGGCAGCATGCGAAACCAGTGGGTTGCGATACTTGAGCCAACCGAACGTTACGTGGATGAGGTATAAAAATGCAGAATGTCATGGCCGAACAACAGACCTATTCAGACAACAGTTTGCTGCTGGACGCGCGCGAGCAGAATGTGCCGCGCGGCGTGGTGACCGCCCATCCGCTGGTGATTGAGCGCGCCAGGGGCAGCGAAGTCTGGGACGTCGAGGGCAACCGCTATCTCGACTTCGTCGGCGGTATCGGCGTGCTCAACGTCGGGCACAACCATCCGGCGGTGGTCAATGCGGTAACGCGCCAGCTGGGACTGGTCTCGCACGCCTGTTTTCAGGTCGTGGCCTATCCGGGCTATATCGAGCTGGCGCAGCGGCTTAATCAGCTGGTGGGCGGCGACGAAGCCTACAAGAGCGTCTTCTTTACCAGCGGCGCGGAGGCGGTAGAGAACGCGATTAAAATCGCCCGGGCGCACACCAATCGCTCCGGCGTGATCGCATTCGACGGCGCCTTTCACGGGCGTACGCTGCTGGGCGTGACCTTGACCGGTATGAGCCAGCCCTATAAGCAGAATTTTGGCCCGTTCCCGGCGGATATCTATCGACTGCCGTTTCCTAATCCGCTGCACGGCGTGACGGAAGTGGACTGCCTGAAGGCGCTGGATCAGCTTTTCGCCGTGCAGATCGCGCCGGAGCGCGTGGCGGCGATCATCATCGAACCGGTGCAGGGCGACGGCGGCTTCCTGCCGGCCGGTCCGGCGTTTATGCAGGCGCTGCGCCGCATTACCGAGCAGCACGGCATCGTGCTGATCTGCGATGAAGTGCAGAGCGGCTTTGGCCGCACCGGCAAGATGTTCGCCTTCCAGCACCTTAATATCAAACCCGATCTGGTGACGGTCGCCAAAAGCCTCGGCGGCGGCCTGCCGATCTCCGGCGTGGTAGGCAAGGCGGCGATCATGGACGCCCCGACGCCGGGCGGCCTGGGCGGCACCTACGGCGGCAACGCGCTGGGCTGCGCGGCGGCGCTGGCGGTGCTCGATTTGCTGGAGCACGACAACCTGCTGGCGCGGGCGAATGTGCTTGGCGAACAGCTGCTGGCGCGGCTACAGCTGCTGGCTGAGAAGTACGCCTGCATCGGCGACGTGCGCGGCCTCGGGTTTATGCTGGCGGTAGAGATCCTCGATTTCGAAACCGGCAAGCCGGACGCCGCGCTGACGCAGAAGATCCTCGACAGCGCCTGCCAGGAAGGGCTGCTGCTGATCAAATGCGGCGTTCAGCGCAATGTGGTGCGCTTCCTGGCGCCGCTTGTCACCACGGACTCACAGCTGGAGGAGGCGCTGCATATCTTCGATATTGCGCTGGCGCGCGCAACCGGCCGTCTGGGCTGACGCTATCTTCCTCATTGATATTGCTGGAATAATTATAATTTTTCCTGATGGATAACGCGCGCGTTACCGCTGGCGCTGGCGGCGCAAAGCGTGTTATACCATCAGCACGTCCTGCACAATTGGTTAACAATGAGGGGTGGTATGAACGGCTTAATGAAACTTGACCGCATCGACATCAACATCCTGGTGCAATTGCAAAAAGATGGCCGTATCAGCAACGTTAATCTCGCCGACGCCGTGGGACTTTCGCCCAGCCCCTGCCTGCAGCGCGTCAAGCGCCTTGAGCAGGCGGGCTTTATCACCGGCTACGAAGCCCATATCAATCTCACCAAAATCACCGATTCGGTCACGGTTTTTACCGAAGTGACGCTCTCCGGCCATCGCCGCGAAGATTTCATGAGGTTCGAGAGCGCGCTGCGCGACGTGGACGAGTTGATGGAGTGCCATCTGATTACCGGCGGCTACGACTATCTGTTGCGTTTTATCACCCGCAGCATCGAGCACTATCAGGAAGTGATTGAGAAGATGCTGGATGCGCAAATCGGCATCGACAAATACTTCAGCTATATCGTGATCAAATCACCGGTAATGAAGAGCAGCGTGCCGCTGCGCTCGCTGATTACCCGACAGAATGACGTGCTGGGCGCGCTGTAGTTTCTGCCGCGCTGAGCGCTTTATGGACTGCCGTGTCGGCTTCCGCCCCGCTATGGGGCTTTTTTATGCCCGCAGCCAGCCCTTTTCGGGCAGCATAAAATTTCTTTTCCGCCCTTTTTTCACCGAATTTGACCGGTTCGCTGCGCCTCTTCAGCCGCGTTAGCTGTCTCCGCGCGCTTACTATAAACCCATGCCGCGACAAGGAGTTATTTATGACCGCACCGATCATCGCCGACCATATCTGGCAGCGCGACGACTTTACCCTTTCTACCAAACGGACGCGACTGGATATGGACTGGATTCATTTCCAGCTGTCCGAGCGCGCCTACTGGGCGAAAGGGCAGCCGCGCGCCGCCACCGAGCGGGCAATCGCCGCGTCGCTGCCGTTCGGGCTCTATCACGTTGACGCGCAGATCGGTTTTGGCCGGCTGATTACCGACTACACCCGCTTCGGCTGGCTGTGCGACGTCATTATCGATGACGCGTGGCGCGGACAGGGTCTGGGCAGCTGGCTGGCAAGCTGCGTGCGCGAGCATCCGGAACTGGCCACGGTGCGGCGCTGGATGCTTTCGACAAACGATGCCCATCAGCTCTACCAGCGGCTTGGCTGGCGCGTGGTGCAGGAGCCGCACAAGCTGATGGAGTTCCCTCTCTCCTGACTCTGGAGTGCTACAGATGCGTTACCGCGTTGGCGTGGACATTGGCGGGTCCTTTACCGATTTCGCCGTGCTGGATCGGCAAACCAGCCAGATCCATACTCTGAAAGTGCTGTCGCGGCCCGATGAGCCCGGCAGCGAAATTCTCACCGGACTGGCGCAGTTCGCCGAGCGCGACGGCCTCGATCCCGCAGAGATTGGCTACTTCACCCACGGCACCACGGTCGGCATCAACGCGGTGATCCAGCGGCGCGGCGTCCGGCTGGCGCTGTTCGCCACCGCAGGCTTTTGCGACGTGCTGGAGCTGGCGCGGCTGAAAATCCCCCATATCCACGATCTCTTCTCCCGACGGCCCGCGCCGCTGATTAGCCGCGATCGCGTCTTCGCCATTCGCGAGCGCACCGATCGCGACGGCAAGGTGCTGCAGCCCGTCGATCGCACGAGCGTGCTGGCCGCTATCGACGGCGCGCGCGCGGCGGGCTGTCAGGGCATTGTGGTGGCGCTGCTGCACAGCTACCGCAACGGACACAACGAGGCGGCGGTAAAGGCGATCGTCGAAGAGGTCGCGCCCGACCTGCTGACCTCCTGTTCCGCCGACATCTGGCCGATTATCCGCGAATACGAGCGCACTATCACCGCCGCCATCAACGCCTACGTGCAGCCGATGGTGATCAACTATCTGGAGAAGTTCGAGGGCGCGCTGCGCGCCAGAGGCGTAACCACGCCGCCGCGCATCACCAAATCCAACGGCGGCGTGATGGGCGTCGAGCAGGCGAAGCGCGAATGCGTGCAGATGGTCCTCTCCGGCACCGCCTCGGGCGTAATCGGCGCCAGCTATCTCGCCAGCGCCTGCGGCTTCGACCGCATCCTTAGCCTGGATATCGGCGGCACCAGCGCCGACGTGGCGGTGATCGTTAACGGCGAGGTGGCGCAGGGCAACGGCGAAATCATCGGCGACTTCCCGATCTATATACCCTCTGTGGCGGTGACCTCTGTCGGGCAGGGCGGCGGCTCGCTGGCGTGGATCGACGGGCAGGGCGTGATGCAGATGGGGCCGGACAGCGCCGGTTCGCTGCCGGGCCCGGTCTGCTTCCAGCGCGGCGGCACCCAGCCGACCGCCACCGACGCCTTCGCCGCCTGCGGCATGATCGGCCATGGCGATCTCGGCTACCACGCCGTGCAGGTGGATGTCGCTGCCGCGCGCGCCGCCTGGCAGCCGCTGGCGGATCGCCTTGGCGTCTCGGTAGAGCAGACCGCCGAAACCGCCATCGAACTGGCGATCTCCAGCATGTATGGCGATACCAGCGGCCTGCTGTCGCGCTTCGGCCTCGATCCGCGCGAGTTCTGGTTTCTCGCCTTTGGCGGCGCAGGGCCGATGATGGGCTGTTTTCTGGCGCGCGAACTCGATATGAAAGGGGTTATCGTGCCGCCGACGCCGGGCGTGCTCTCGGCGCTTGGCGGGCTGGTGGCGGATATCCGCAACGACTTTATCCGCACGCTCTACGGCGATCTCGACGCGCAGCTGGCGGACCGGCTCGCCTCCGAAGCGGAGAGTCTGAGCCAGCGCGCGCAGGCCTGGCTGGCGGCCGAGCACGGCAGGGAGATGCCTTTTACGCTGCAGTTCAGCGCCGACATGCGCTATCGCGGCCAGTCGTTCGAGATCGACGTGCCGCTGGAGGCGGCCTGGCTGGCGGGCGCAGACGTGGCGGCGCTGCACGCGGCGTTTGACGAGCAGCATCACCGGCTGTTTGGCCACAGCGACGCCGCCGCCCCGGTGCAGCTCATCAACCTGCGGCTGGTTATCGCCTCGCCCACGCCGAAGCCCGCGCTGAATCGTCTCGCGGCGGCCAGCGAGCCTGTGCAGGTGGCGAAGCAGGTCCAGGCGTGGATAGACGGCGCTTTCCATCAGGTCGATCTGGTGCTGCGCGCGACGCTGCGTCCCGGCCACCGGCTGCGCGGGCCGGTTATCGTGGCGCAGGACGACTGCACCACCTGCGTGCCGCCGCGCATGCAGGTCGATGTGGACAGCTTCGGCAATCTGTTAATTACCCCGCTGAGCGAGGAGATGTGATCGTGGCTATCGACGGACGTAATCTGCAAATACTCGCCAACTACTGCGCGGCGGCGGCCGACGCCATGGCCTTTACCCTGATGCGCACCGCGCACTCCACCTTTGTTAAAGAGACGGAGGATTTCTCCTGCCAGATCGTCAGCCGCGACGGGCTGGCGTTCGCGTCGCCGCGCAGCTTCGGCGCGCCCTGGTACAGCGGCATCGACTATGCGCCGGTGCTGGCGCTGATCGACCATTACGACGAAGGCGACATCTGCATTACCAACGACGCCTATGCGGGCAACGTCGCCACCCATTCCCCCGATATTCACATCTGGAAGCCGGTCTTTTACGGCGGCGAAATCCTCTGCTTCGTGGTGGGTCATATTCACAACACCGATATCGGCGGCGCGGTGCCCGCCTCGCTGTCGCGCTCGCTGACCGACATCGTGCAGGAGGGCATCCGCATCCCGCCGCTGAAGATCGTCCGCAACGGCGAACTGAACGAGGATGTGGCACGTATCCTGCGGCTGAACGTGCGCGTGCCGGAGCAGAACTGGGGCGACTTCAAAGCGCAAATCGCCTCGGTCAATATCGGCGAGCGCAAGATCCACGAGATCGTCGCCCGTTTCGGCGCGGCGGATTTCCTGCAGGGCGTCGAAGGCATCCTCGACTACGCTGAACAGCAGGCGCGCGCCGTTATCCGTACCATTCCCGACGGCGAATACTTCTACGCCGATTACGCTGACGAGGATGGCGAAGGGGGCTATCCCTGTCGCGTGGCGATTACCCTGCGGGTGCAGGGCGATCGGCTGGAGCTGGACTACACCGGCAGCGATCCGCAGCTCGCATCGTCGTTGAACATGCCGACCGGCGGGCGCGAGCGCCATCCGCTGGCGCTGGTGGGCGTGACCTATGTGCTGTCGACGCTGGACCGGCGGCTGCTGCTTAACGCCGGCACGCTGCGCCCGACGCGCGCTATCCTGCCGTCTGGCACGGTAATGAACTGCGAAGCGCCCGCCGCCGTCGGCATGCGCTCGCTCACCTGCGCGCTGTCGCAAATCGCCACCGTCGGCGCCTTTTCGCTGGCGCTGCCGACGCGCCTTCCGGCTAACTCGCCGGGCGGCAACTCTATTATGAATATCCGCACGCTTGACGCGCGCAACCGCAGCGTGGTCGCCTCGCTTGGGCCGGTCGGCGGCGGCGCGGGCGGCACGCCGCGCCATGACGGCCCGGACGGCTCGGGCGGATTGTCCGCCTTCCTGAAAAACACCCCGATCGAGATCAACGAAGCGGAAGTTCCCATCCGCTTCCTGCGCTACGGCCTCGCGGCCGACAGCGCCGGCGCCGGACGCTTTCGCGGCGGGCTGGCGACCGAAATGGCCTTCGAGATCTTCACGCCGGAGACCACCGTCACCGCGCGTAACCGCAACCGCTCGGTGTTCGCCTCGGCGGGCGCGGCAGGCGGCAGCGCGGGCGGCCTTTCGCATTTTCGCACCCTGCGCGACGGTAAGACGCTGGAGCACGGCAACCGCGACGTGATCCACTGCCAGCCGGGCGATGTGGTCGAGGTGCGCGGGCCAGGGGCGGGCGGCTACGGGCTGCCGTCGCAGCGCGACGTTGAGGCGGTGCTCGGCGATGTTCGCTGCGGCTTTGTCAGCGCGGCGGCGGCGCGCGCGCAGTACGGCGTGGCGCTGGCGGACGGCAAGCTGGACGAGG
Organism: Pantoea septica; assembly: GCF_002095575.1. Lineage (GTDB taxonomy): Bacteria > Pseudomonadota > Gammaproteobacteria > Enterobacterales > Enterobacteriaceae > Pantoea > Pantoea septica. Next base: position 82,589 of record NZ_MLJJ01000009.1, read on the forward strand.
CGGCGACGGCGCAGCTGCGCGCCGCGATGCCGCAGCAGGTCGAAACGCATTTTCAGCACGGTGCGGCGCGCCAGGCGTTCGAGGCGATCTGGACGCCGGAGCGCTACCGTTCGCTTACCCTCTTTCTCGCCGCCGCGCCGGTCGGCTGGCGTCATTTCCTGAAAACCCAGGTGTTTCGCGCCGTCGAGCAGGCAGGGGAAGCGGCGGATATGAGGAAAATATTCAGCGAGTTACGGCTGCGCTTTCCCGCATTAGCAGGCGAATAAGCCGGATTGTCGTCTACCCTTACTCTCTGACACGGATTTTCACCGAGGGGACAACGATGAGCATGAAAACCAGTGATTTCTTTGTGCAACGGCTTAAAGCCTGGGGCGTAACCCGTATTTACGGCTATCCCGGCGACGGCATCAACGGCGTGCTCGGCGCCATCCAGCGCGCCAATGAGAAGGGCGACGGCATTGAATTTATTCAGGTGCGGCACGAAGAGATGGCGGCTTTTATGGCGGCCGGCCACGCCAAGTTTACCGGCGAACTGGGCGTCTGCCTCTCGACCGGCGGGCCAGGCGCCACCCATCTGCTGACCGGCCTTTACGACGCCAAAATGGATCACGCGCCGGTGCTGGCGATTGCCGGCCAGGCGGAGGTTACAGCGCGCGGCGCCAGCTATCAGCAGGAGATGAACCTGGATCGCGTCTTCGCTGACGTCGCCAACTTCGTGCAGGAGGCGGCCGCGCCGGCGCAGGTGCGTCATCTGATTGACCGCGGCGTGCGCATCGCTAAAGCGCAAAACGGCGTGGCGGTGGTCATCGTGCCGAAAGATATCCAGGACGAACCCTGGGAAGCGCCGAAGCATCTGCACGGCTTTACCCACTCCGGCCCTGGCTATCAGCGTCCTAAAGTGGTGCCTTACGAAGCCGATCTTCAGCGCGCCGCGGAGGTGCTCAACGCCGGGAAAAAGGTGGCCATTCTGATCGGCGCGGGCGCGCGCGGCGCGGCGGTGGAAGTCGTGCAGGCGGCCAACGTGCTGGCGGCGGGCGTCGCCAAGGCGCTGCTCGGCAAAGACGTGCTGCCGGACGACGCCCCCTTCGTGACCGGCTCTATCGGCCTGCTCGGCACCAAACCCTCGTGGGAGCTGATGCAGAACTGCGACACGCTGCTGATGATCGGCAGCGGCTTCCCCTGGACCGAGTTCCTGCCTGAAGAGGGCAAAGCGCGCGCGGTGCAGATCGATATCGATCCGGCGATGCTCGGCCTGCGTTACCCCTGTGAAGTGAACCTGCACGGCGACGCGGCGGAAACGCTGCGCGCGCTGCTGCCGCTGCTGGAGCATAAAGAGGACCGCAGCTGGCAGGAGGAGATTGCGGTGCAGGTGCGCGACTGGTGGAAAGTCATGGAAGATCGCGCCCACGCGCCGGCTAACCCGGTTAACCCGCAGCGCGTGGTCTGGGAGATGTCGCCGCAGCTGCCCGACAACGCCATCGTCACCTCCGACTCCGGCTCCTGCGCCAACTGGTTCGCGCGCGACTATCGCGTCAAGCAGGGCCAGCGCGCCACGCTCTCGGGCGGACTCGCCTGCATGGGCGCGGCGGTGCCTTACGCCATCGCCGCTAAATTCGCCCATCCCGACAGACCGGTGGTGGCGCTGGTCGGCGACGGCGCGATGCAGATGAACAATATGGCGGAGCTGATCACTATTCAGAAATACTGGCAGCAGTGGAGCGATCCGCGCCTTATCGTCTGCGTCTTCAACAATCAGGATTTGAACCAGGTCACCTGGGAGCAGCGCGTCATGGAAGGCAATGCGCGCTTCGAGGCGACGCAGCAGCTCCCGGACGTCCGCTACGCCCAGTTTGCCGAATCGCTTGGCCTGCAGGGTATCTTCGTCGACAACCCGGATGAGCTGGAAGACGCGTGGCGACGCGCGCTGAGCGCCGACCGCCCGGTGGTGCTGGAGGTCAAAACCGATCCGGAAGTGGCGCCGCTGCCGCCGCATATCACCTTTAAACAGGCGAAAGCCTTTATGAGCTCGATGGCGAAGGGCGATCGCGGCGCGGCGCAGATTATCAGCGACACCGCCAGCCAGCTGCTGCACAAAAAGTAAGAGGCACGAAGCGTTAAGCGGCCTGGTCGCGGGCCGCTACTCTTACCCACTCTCTTTCCCCCCAGGCCGTTCGCGTCGGGGTTCAGGCGATTCGCCACAAATCAGTTTGGGAGTCATTCATGGCTACAGATAACAATCCGGTGTGGTTTATTTCAGGATGTTCGACAGGCTTCGGTCGCGAACTGGCGCAGCAGACCATTGCGCGCGGCTTCAACGTGGTGGTGACGGCGCGCGACACCGCGAAAGTCGCCGATCTGGTGGAAGGCCGCAGCAACGCGCTGGCGGTGGCGCTCGACGTGACCCAGTCGCAGAGCATCGACGGCGCGGTCAAGGCGGCGCTGGAAAAATTCGGCACTATCGACGTGCTGGTGAATAACGCCGGCTACGGCTACCAGAGCTCGGTGGAAGAGGGTGAAGAGCAGGCGATCCGCGACCAGTTCGACGCCAACGTTTTCGGCCTGTTCGCCCTGACGCGCGCGGTGCTGCCGACGATGCGCCAGCAGCGTCGCGGTCATATCATCAATATTACCTCGGTGGCGGGCTTCATCGGCTTCGCCAGCTCCGGCTACTACTCGGCCAGCAAGCACGCGGTCGAGGGCTGGTCCGATTCGCTGGCGCTGGAAACCGCGCCGCTCGGCATTCACGTCACCTGCGTCGAGCCGGGCCCGTTCCGCACCGACTGGGCTGGCCGCTCGCTGCATCAGACGCCGAGCAAGCTGCCGGAGTACGCGGAAACCGCGGCGGCGCGCATGAAGGCGACCTCCGAATACAGCGGCACCCAGAAGGGCGATCCGGCGCGCGCGGCCCAGGCGATGATCGCGATTGCCGAGCACGCCAACCCGCCGCGCCATCTGGTGATGGGCGCGTGGGGCTATGATGCGGTAACGGCGAAGCTGAAAGAGCGACTGGCGCAGATTGAAGCCTGGAAGCAGACGTCTGTGGAGACCGATTTCCCGGAATAACTGGCAGGCGCGCTGGCTGCCGGCGCGCCTGTTTTAACGCATCCAGTCGCCCAGCCGCTCGAGCGGCACCGCCTTGCTGAACAGATAGCCCTGCAGCTGATTGCAGCCCGCGTCGGCCAGCGCGCTCATCTGCCCCGGCGTTTCCACCCCTTCCGCCGTCACCGTCAGCCCCATCGCGTGTCCCAGCTTCACCACCGACTCGATAATCGCCACCGAATTCTCCGCCACGCCCAGCGACTGGGTAAAAGAGCGGTCTATCTTGATTTTGTCCACCGGGAAGGTGCTGAGGTAGTTGAGGCTGGAGTAGCCGGTGCCGAAGTCGTCCAGCGCGATGCGGAAGCCCGCCTCGCGCAGGGCGATAATAATGGCGCGCGCCTCATGCTCATCCTCAATCAGCACCCCCTCGGTGATCTCCAGCTCGATACGCTGCGGATCGCCGCCGCTTTCCCGCACGATCTCCACCATCCGCGCGACAAATCCACTGGCGCGGAACTGCACCGGCGAGACGTTTACCGCCACCGTTAAATCGGCAAAGCGCTGCTGGGTCAGGCAGGCCTCGCGCAGCACCCACTCGCCCAGCGGAATAATCAGCCCGGTCTCCTCGGCGATGGCGATAAAATCGCCGGGCGGGATCGCGCCGCGCGTCGGATGATCCCAGCGCAGCAGCGCCTCGACGGCCACCATGTTTTTGCCGCCGATATCCATCAGCGGCTGGTACCAGACCGCCAGCCCTTCGAAGTTTTGCAGCGCAGCGCGCAGATCGGCGGCGATGCTCTGCCGCGTGCGGATAGACTCGTCCATCACCCGCTCGAACTGGCGATATTTGCCGCGCCCGCTGCTTTTCGCTTCATAGAGCGCGATGTCCGCTTTGCGCACCAGTTCCTGACGATCCACCCCATCTTTCGGCGCCAGCACCAGTCCAATGCTGGCAGCGCTCCACACCTCGCCGCCAAACAGCGGAAAGGGCTGGCTGAGCGCCTCGAGAATACGCTGCGCCAGCGCCTCGACCTGTCCGATGTTGTCGACCTCCGGCATCACCACCAGAAATTCGTCGCCGCCGATGCGCCCCACGGTATCGCAGGGGCGCATCAGGCTGGCGAGACGATGGGCTACGGCGATAATCAGCTCATCGCCGGCGTGATGGCCGTAGGTGTCGTTGATATTTTTAAAGCGGTCGAGATCGATCAGCAGCAGCGCCACGCGCTGTTCTTGCCGCGTCGCCAGCGCCAGCGCCTGGGTCAGCCGATCCTCTACCAGCGCGCGGTTCGGCAGGCCGGTCAGCACGTCGTGAAAGGCCAGATGCAGCGCCTGCGCTTCGCTGGCGCCGAGCTTCAGCATCGACTGCGACAGCTTAAGGGAGGAGGTCCAGATCCGCCGCACCATGTAGAGGCAGAGCAGCATCACCACCAGCACGGCGATGCCGGTTGAGGGACCGAGGGTGCGCAGCATTTCCGCGCCGGGTCGCGCCGGGCTCCAGTTGATATAGCCGACGTCGCCGGCCGCTGGCGACTTCAGCATAAAGCGCGCCGGGGCGACGGGCGGCGCGTCGGGATCGGAGTAGTGCAGCCCCTTGAGCTGGCTGCGCTCCGCCAGGGCGGCAAGATAGCCGTCGTCGAGATATTTCAGGCTGACCAGCATAAAGCGCGGCGCGCTCTGCGCAGCGTGGTGAATGGTGCCGATGGCCAGCGCCGCCACGCGACCGTCGACGCGGGCGAGATCCACCGCCTCCTGCGGCGCGGCGCGCAGCAGCGCGCTGGCTAAAATCGTCTGCACGCCGGCATCGCGCGCCGGCTCAGGCAGCACCGCGCCGTTGCGCCAGGCCTGCACCGGCCGACGCGCCTCGTCCAGCACCATAATGAGCTGGTGGCCGAACATTTCATAGAGCCAGCGGCCCACGTTGTCATCCAGCCAGCGCTGGTCGGGCTGAGGCGCGTCAAGATGCATTTGCAGCGGCGTCCAGCGCGACAGGCTGTTTAGCTGGCGCTGATGTTCCGCCAGGCTCTGCGAAAAAGAGGCTTCAATCATTCGCTGCTGCTGCGCCAGCGCTTTCTGGTTGCTGATTGCGCTACTGAGAAACAGACCGGCTCCGGCACCTGCCAGCGTCAGGAGCAGGATCGCCGCCAGCGGCAACAACACTTCACGAATAAAGCTGCCGCGAAAGCCCGCGGAAAGTTTGGTGCTGTTAATCATTTTATAGGTTCGCGTGGTCATCCTGTGTCAGTTAATAGCCTGGCAGAAATCCTTCAGCCTGCACGTCACAGGATAAGTAAGACTGTGACTGATTAGTCACAAAAAAAACCGACGCGGATGCGCAGGTAAAACCGTTCAGCGTTGTTAATTAATCGTCCCGCATCTCTCTTCGCCGTTCGACGCCTTCGGGCGGAATTCATCGTCGCGTCACTGCACGGTCACCATCCTGTCATCTGTGCAGGTCAAGGTAGTGGCCAACACGCAGCCGGACTTATCGCTGCGCTTCCCACTCAGTCAAGGTTGAGGATCTGTTCAAGATGGAGATATCCAGACATCCGACCACTGTTTATCAGGCCGTCGCCGCGCAGCTGGAGCAGGCGCTGCGGGAGAACTACCGCAGCGGCGACTATCTGCCTTCCGAGCAACAGCTGGCCGAGCGCTATGAGGTAAACCGCCACACGCTGCGGCGCGCGGTGGACGAACTGGTCAATAAAGGTCTGCTGCAGCGCCGCCACGGCGTCGGCATCCTGGTGCTGATGCGGCCTTACGACTATCCGCTGCATGCGCAGGCGCGCTTTAGCCAGAACCTGATGGAGCAGGGCAGCCATCCCACCAGCGAGCGGCTGCTGGCGGTGCTGCGTCCCGCCAGCGGCGACGTCGCCAGCGCGCTGGGGGTGGTCGAAGGCGACAGCGTGATCCATCTTCGCACCCTGCGCCGGGTTAACGGCGTGCCGGTCTGCGTGATTAATCACTTTCTGCCCGATCTGAGTTGGTGGCCGGCGCTGCAGCGCTTCAGCAGCGGTTCGCTGCACGACTTCCTGCAGCAGCACGGCGGCCACCAGCTGGCGCGCAGCCAGACACGCATCAGCACGCGCCGCGCGCAGGCGAAAGAGTGCCGCCTGCTGGAGATAGCGCTGCACGCCCCGCTGCTCTGCGTGCGCACCCTGAATAAAACCCGCGACGGCGCGCTGGCGGAGTACTCCGTCAGCCTGACGCGCGGCGACATGATCGAACTGACCCTGGAGCACTGATGGAAAGCTTAACGCAACGACAGCAGTGGCTGTCGGTACTGGCGCACAGCAGCGCCTCGGCGCTGGCGCAGCACTGGCAGGCGCTGCGCCTCGCGCCGCGCTTCTCGCTGATCCGACCGGCGGAAATCGGCCTCACGCGGCTGATGGCGCGCATGGGGGCCAGCGGCAAGCGCTTCGTGATGGGCGACGCCACCGTGACGCGCGCCGTGGTGCAGCTCGAGGACGGCACGCTCGGCTACAGCTATGTGCTGGGCCGCGACAAGGCGCACGCCGAGCGCTGCGCCCTGATTGACGCGCTGTTGCAGCAGCCGCAGACCCACGCGCTGCTGAGCGAAAAAGTGATAACGCCGCTGGCGGCCCTGCGCGAGGAGCAGCGCCAGCTGCGGGCGCGCGAGATCGCCAGCTCGAAAGTAGATTTCTTTACGCTGGTTCGCGGAGATAACTGATGACATTACTGGCTAGTTTTAACCATCCGGTGGCCGATGCGCAGCGCGCCTTCCGCCGCATCCTGAAAGCGATGAGCGAGCCGGGCGTCATGGTCTCGCTGCCGCTGGCGCAGGGCTGGGGCGCGCTGTCGCCCGCCGCGACTGCGGTGCTGCTGACGCTGGTGGATCAGGAGAGCCCGCTCTGGATCGAGCCGCAGGTCGATAACGAGATCCTGCGCAGCAACCTGCGCTTCCATACCGGCGCGCCGCTGAGCGAGAGCCGAGACGCGCCCTTTGCGCTGAGCCAGGCCGCCAGCAGCCCGCGTCCGGCTGACTTCGCCGCAGGCGACAACCTCGCGCCGGAAAAGAGCACCACGCTGATTATTGAGGTACCGTCGCTCAACGGCGGGCTGACGCTGCGCCTTTCCGGGCCGGGCCTGCGCGAGTCGCGCGCCATCGCGCCGCAGCTGCCGGAGAGCGTGCTGGACTACCTGCGCAACCGTCCGCATCCCTTTCCGCAGGGGGTCGATCTCATCTTCACCTGCGGCGAAGCGATGATGGCGCTGCCGCGCACCACCCGCGTGGAGGTGTGCTGATGTACGTAGCCGTGAAAGGGGGCGAAAAGGCGATTGCCAACGCTCATCAGCTACAGGCGGACCTGCGGCGCGGGGCGCGCGAGGTACTGGAGCTGGGCTGCGATCAGGTGGCGCAGCAGCTCGGGCTGGCGGTCGACCGCGTGATGACCGAGGGCGGCATCTACGATCCCGAGCTGGCGGCGCTGGCGATAAAACAGGCGAGCGGCGATTTGGTGGAGGCGATCTTCCTGCTGCGCGCCTACCGCACCACGCTGCCGCGCCTGGCCGACAGCGCGCCGCTGGCGACCGGCGAGATGCGCCTTGAGCGCCGCATCTCCGCCGTCTATAAAGATCTGCCTGGCGGCCAGGTGCTGGGCCCGACCTGTGACTACAGCCACCGCCTGCTCGACTTCACGCTGCTGGCCAACGGCGAGGTGCCGGCTGCGCCGCGCGGCGACGAGGCGCTGGCGACGCGCTGTCCGCATATGTTCGCCATGATGAGCGAAGAAGGGCTGGCGGCGCGGGAGATCGACGACGGCAGCGAGCCGGTGGATATCACCCGCGAGCCGATGGGCTATCCGGCGTCGCGCGCGGCGCGCCTGCAGCAGCTGGTACGCGGCGACGAGGGCTTTTTGCTGGCGCTCGGCTACTCCACCCAGCGCGGCTACGGCCGCACCCATCCCTTCGCCGGCGAGATCCGCACCGGCTACCTCAGCGTCAGCATCTGCCCGGAAGAGCTCGGTTTCGAGCTGGAGATCGGCGAAGTGCTGCTGACCGAATGCGAAATGGTGAACGGCTTCACCACGCAGGGCGAAGCGGCGCCGCACTTTACCCGCGGCTACGGCCTGGTGTTCGGCCGCGCCGAGCGCAAGGCGATGGCGATGGCGCTGGTGGATCGCGCGCTGCAAACCCGCGAGCACGACGAGCGCGTCACCAGCCCGGCGCAGGACGAGGAGTTCGTGCTGGCGCACGCCGACAACGTCGAGGCCGCCGGCTTCGTCTCCCACCTCAAACTGCCGCACTACGTCGATTTTCAGGCGGAGCTGGCGCTGCTGAAGCGCCTGCGTCAGGATCATCAGGAGCGCAACCATGGCTGAACTGAGCGGCTATAACCCGGGCTATCTCGACGAGCAGACCAAGCGCGCCATCCGCCGTGCCATCCTGAAAGCGGTGGCGCTCCCCGGCTATCAGGTGCCGTTTGCCGGACGCGAGATGCCGATGCCCTACGGCTGGGGCACCGGCGGCATTCAGATCACCGCCAGCGTCATCGGCGATGCCGACGTGCTGAAGGTGATCGACCAGGGCGCGGACGACACCACCAACGCCGTCTCGATTCGCCGCTTTTTCCAGCGCGTCAGCGGCGCGGCGACCACCGAACGCACCACCGACGCCACCCTGATCCAGACGCGCCACCGCATTCCGGAGACGCCGCTGGAGGAGGATCAGATCCTGATTTTTCAGGTGCCGATCCCGGAGCCGCTGCGCTTTATCGAGCCGCGCGAAACCGAAACCCGCACGATGCACGCGCTGGAGGAGTACGGCGTGATGCAGGTGAAGCTCTATGAAGATATCGCGCGCTACGGCCATATCGCCACCACCTACGCCTACCCGGTAAAGGTCAACGATCGCTACGTGATGGACCCGTCCCCCATCCCGAAATTCGACAACCCGAAGCTGCATATGATGCCCGCGCTGCAGCTGTTCGGCGCGGGCCGTGAAAAGCGCATTTATGCGCTGCCGCCCTTTACCAAAGTCGAAAGTCTCGACTTCGAGGATCACCCCTTTACCGTGCAGCAGTGGGAGGAACCCTGCGCCCTGTGCGGTTCGCGCCACAGCTATCTCGACGAGGTGGTGATGGATGACCAGGGCACGCGCCTCTTCGTCTGCTCCGACACCGATTTTTGCCACCAGCAGCAGGAACAGCAACATGCACAGTGAACAGCCGCTGCTTGCGGTTAATAACCTGACGCACCTCTACGCGCCGGGCAAAGGCTTCGAAGGCGTGAGCTTCGATCTCTATCCCGGCGAAGTGCTGGGCATCGTCGGCGAGTCCGGCTCCGGCAAAACCACGCTGCTGCGCAGCCTCTCCGCGCGCCTGACGCCGCAGCAGGGCAACATTCTCTATAACCAGCGCAATCTCTACGCGCTGTCGGAGAGCGACCGCCGCCGCCTGCTGCGCACCGAATGGGGCGTGGTGCATCAGCACCCGCTCGACGGACTGCGCGCGCAGGTCACGGCGGGCGGCAATATCGGCGAGCGGCTGATGGCGGTGGGCAATCGCCACTACGGCGACATCCGCGCCCAGGCGGGCCGCTGGCTGCAGGAAGTGGAGATCGCCGCCAACCGCATCGACGATCTGCCCACCACTTTTTCTGGCGGCATGCAGCAGCGCCTGCAGATCGCCCGCAACCTTGTCACCCAGCCGAAGCTGGTGTTTATGGACGAGCCGACCGGCGGGCTGGACGTGTCGGTGCAGGCGCGGCTGCTCGATCTGTTGCGCACCCTGGTGCGCGAGCTGAACCTGGCGGTGATTATCGTCACCCACGATCTCGGCGTGGCGCGCCTGCTGGCGCACCGGCTGCTGGTCATGAAGCAGGGCCGCGTGGTGGAGAGCGGCCTGACCGACCGCGTGCTGGACGATCCGCACCATCCCTACACCCAGCTGCTGGTTTCATCGGTGCTCAACTAATGACGGATAAACGCATGAACATACAATTGCGCGTCGAGAATCTGTGTAAAACCTTCGTGCTGCACAATCAGAGCGGCGTCGAGCTGCCGGTTTTGCAGAACGCCTCGCTTGAGGTGGCGCAGGGCGAAGTCGTGGTGCTGCACGGCCGTTCCGGCAGCGGCAAGTCGACGCTGCTGCGCGCGCTCTACGGCAACTACCAGGCCAACAGCGGCCATATCTGGCTGCGTCACGACAGCGAGTGGGTCGATATGGCGCACGCCCCGGCGCGCCAGATCCTGGCGATGCGCCGCGACACCCTCGGCTGGGTCAGTCAGTTCCTGCGCGTTATCCCGCGTGTGCCGACGCTGGAGATCGTGATGCAGCCGCTGCTGGAGCGCGGCGTAGAGCGCGCCTTTTGCGAGAAGCGCGCGAAAGAGCTGCTGACGCGGCTCAACGTGCCGCCGCGCCTCTGGTCGCTGGCGCCCTCGACCTTCTCCGGCGGCGAGCAGCAGCGCGTCAATATCGCGCGCGGCTTTATCGCCGACTATCCGGTGCTGCTGCTGGATGAACCGACCGCCTCGCTGGATAAAGCCAACAGCGCGGCGGTGGTGGAGCTGATTGAGCAGGCGCGCGCGCGCGGAGCGGCCATCGTCGGCATTTTTCACGATGAGGCGGTGCGCGAACGGGTGGCGGATCGGCTGCACGTCATGCAGCCGATCAACAGCGGAGCGGAAGCATGATTATCAACAATGTCCGACTGATTCTGGAAAACGAGCTGGTGGCGGGATCGCTGGAGATGCGCGACGGCCTGATCGCCAGCTTCAGCGAAACGCCGAGCCGCCAGCCCGGCGCGCTGGACGGCGAGGGCGGCTACCTGCTGCCGGGCCTGGTGGAGCTGCATACCGACAACCTCGATAAGTTCTTCGCTCCCCGGCCGAAGGTGGACTGGCCCGCCCACTCGGCGATGAGCAGCCACGACGCGCTGATGGTGGCCAGCGGCATCACCACGGTGCTGGACGCCATCGGCGTCGGCGACGTGCGCGACGGCGGCCATCGGCTCGATAACCTGAGCAAAATGATCGACGCCATTCGCGGCAGCAACCGCAAAGGGCTGAACCGCGCCGAACACCGGCTGCATCTGCGCTGCGAGCTGCCGCACCACGCCACGCTGCCGCTGTTCGAGGCGCTGATGGGCACGCCGGAGCTGTCGCTGGTGTCGCTGATGGATCACTCGCCGGGTCAGCGCCAGTACGCCTCGCTGGAGAAGTACCGCGAATATTACCAGGGCAAATACGCGCTCAACGACCAGGAGATGGACGCCTTCGAGCATGAGCAGCTGACGCTGGCGGCGCAGTGGTCGCAGCCGAACCGTCAGGCGATCGCCGCGCTCTGCCGCGCGCGCCACATCGCTATCGCCAGCCACGACGACGCCACCGAGGCGCACGTAGAGGAGTCGCACGGGGTCGGCAGCGCCATTGCCGAATTCCCGACCACGCTGGCGGCGGCGCGCGCCTCGCGCGCCAGAGGGATGCAGATCCTGATGGGCGCGCCCAATATCGTGCGCGGCGGCTCTCACTCCGGCAACGTCGCCGCCTGGGCGCTGGCGGCGGAGGGGCTGCTCGATATTCTCTCCTCCGACTACTATCCGGCGTCGCTGCTCGACGCGGCGTTTCGTCTCGCCGCCGACGAGCGCAACCCGCTGGCGCTGCCGCAGGCGGTGGCGCTGGTGACGCGCAATCCGGCGCGCGCGCTCGGCCTGGCGGATCGCGGCGCGATTGCCGAAGGCCGCCGCGCCGATCTGGTGCTGGCGCATACCGACCACGGCCATCCGCATATTCGCTCTGTCTGGGCGCAGGGCAGGCAGGTCTACTGATGGCGCGCCTGATCTGGCTTATCGGGCCCTCAGGCTCGGGCAAAGACAGCCTGCTCAACGCGCTGCGCGAAGCGCCGCCGCCGAATCTGCTGATCGCCCATCGCTACATCACGCGCGCGGCCGATGCGGGGGGCGAGAACCATATCGCCCTGACCGAAACGGCGTTCGCGCGCCGTGCGGCGCAGGGGCTGTTCGCCCTGCACTGGACGGCGCACGGTCTGCACTACGGTCTTGGGCTGGAGATCGATCTCTGGCTGCAACGCGGTCACGACGTGCTGGTCAACGGCTCGCGCCACCATCTGCCGCAGGCGCAGGCGCGCTACGGCGCGCGGCTGCTGCCGCTCTGCCTGACGGTGTCGCCGGAGGTGCTGGCGGCGCGTCTGCGCCTGCGCGGGCGGGAGAGCGAAAGTGAGATCGCGCGACGGCTGGATCGCGCCGCGCAGCCGCTGCCGGCGGGCTGCCGCCTGCTGAATAACAACGGCGCGCTGTCGCAGACCCTGCTGCAGCTGCGCCAGCTGCTGGAGCCGCTCTTATGAAGCTGACATTTCTCGGCACCGGCGGGGTGACCGCCGCGCCGCTTTTCGGCTGCGACTGCGCCGCCTGCTTACGGGCGCGCGGCGACAGGAAACGGCGACGCGCGCCGTGCAGCGCGCTGATCGAGGCGGGCGGCGAGCGCATCCTGCTTGACGCCGGGCTGCCGCTGCTGGCGGAGCGTTTCGCCCCCGGCGAGCTGTCGCGCATTCTGCTGACGCACTACCACATGGATCATGTGCAGGGGCTGTTCGCGCTGCGCTGGGGCGCAGGCGAGGCGATCCCCGGTCTGGGGGCCGCCGGACGAGCGAGGCTGCGACGATCTCTTTAAGCATCCCGGCCTGCTCGATTTCCGCCCGTCGCTGACGCCCTTCGTGCCCCATCTTTTCGGCGCGCTGCAGGTGACGCCGCTGCCGCTGCAGCACTCGAAGCTGACGCACGGCTACCTGTTCGACTGGCACGGCGCGCGGCTCGCCTGGCTGTGCGACACCTGCGGCCTGCCGCCCGACACCGAGGATTTCCTCACCGGCCAGCGCATTGATGAGCTGGTGATCGACTGCAACGATCCGCCGTCTCCTGCTGCGCGCAACCATAACGATCTGACGCGCGCGCTGGCGATTGTCGACCGGCTCGCCCCGCGTCACGCGTGGCTGACCCACCTGTCGCATCAGATGGATAACTGGTTAGCAAACAACTGCTTGCCGGAATCTGTATCCGCCGCCGCCGACGGCATGACGCTCTCCCTGAGCCCGGACGACCCTGTCACCGTTTGATCACCTCACTGTCATCAGAGAGTCATCACGCCGGGCCCTAATAGGCGTCAACTTACCCCTTGTCAACGCATACGGAGTGAATCATGGCACAGGCACTGTTAAGAACGGTGGTGGACAACAGCAGCGCGCCGCTTAGCCAGAACAGAGAGAAAGTGCTGTCGGTGCAGGGTCTGGGCAAGCGCTGGGGCGAGAACCGCGTGCTGGACAACGTCAGTTTTGATCTGCATGCGGGAGAAATGGTCGCCGTGATCGGCCGCTCGGGCGCAGGCAAATCGACGCTGCTGCATATGCTCAACGGCACCATCGACGCCTCGGAAGGCGCGGTGTACAGCCTGCGCGACGGCGAGGCGCAGCGCAATCTGCTGGCGCTCAACAGCCGCCAGCTGCGCCAGTGGCGCAGCGAATGCGGCATGATTTTTCAAGACTTCTGTCTGGTGCCGCGGCTCGACGTGCTGACCAACGTGCTGCTGGGCCGTCTCAGCCAGACCTCGACGCTGAAATCCTTTTTTAAACTCTTCTCCGACAGCGACCGCGCCCACGCCATCGAACTGCTGCAGTGGATGAATATGCTGCCGCAGGCGCTGCAGCGCGCCGAGAACCTGTCGGGCGGACAGATGCAGCGCGTAGCCATCTGTCGCGCCCTGATGCAGAACCCGAAAATCCTGCTGGCCGACGAGCCGGTGGCGTCGCTCGATCCCAAAAATACCAAACGCATCATGGATGTTCTGCGCCAGGTGAGCGAGCAGGGCATCAGCGTGATGGTGAATCTGCATTCGGTTGAGCTGGTGAAAAGCTACTGCTCGCGCGTGATCGGCATTCAGCGCGGCAGAGTCCTGTTCGACGGCCATCCGGCGCACCTGACCGACAGTCTGCTGCAGCAGCTGTACGGCGATGAAATCAACCAGCTCCACTAACTCCCACGGCAAGAGAAAAACCTCGAATGAAACTGACTTTATTAGCGTTACTGACCAGCGTAATGACCTTTGGCGTGAACGCGGCGGATGCGCCGAAAGAGCTGAATCTGGGCATTCTCGGGGGGCAGAACGCCACCCAGCAGATCGGCGATAACCAGTGCGTAAAGGATTTTTTTGATAAAGCGCTCAACGTTGATACGAAGCTGCGCAACTCTTCCGACTACGCCGGCGTCATTCAGGGACTGCTGGGCGGCAAGATCGATATGGTGCTGAGCATGTCGCCCGCCTCTTACGCCTCGGTCTATCTGCAGGATCCCAAAGCCGTGGATATCGTGGGCATTCTGGTAGACGACAAAGATGGCTCAAAAGGCTACCACTCGGTGGTAATCGTGAAAAACGAGAGCCCCTACAAGAAGCTGGAGGATCTGAAGGGCAAATCGTTCGGCATGGCCGATCCCGATTCAACCTCTGGTTTCCTGATGCCGAACCAGGCCTTTAAGAAAGCGTTTGGCGGCAGCGTCGATGACAAGTACAACGGCTTTTTCTCCAGCGTCACCTTTTCCGGCGGCCACGAGCAGGACATTCTCGGCGTGCTGAACAATCAGTTTGACGGCGCGGTGACCTGGAGCTCGCTGGTGGGCGACTACAACAGCGGCTACAGCTCCGGCGCTTTCGGTCGCCTGATCCGCATGGATCACCCCGATCTGATGAAGCAGATCCGCATTATCTGGCAGTCGCCGCTGATCCCGAACGGTCCGCTGCTGGTGAGCAATAAACTGCCGGCCGATTTCAAACAGAAAGTGGTCGAGACGATTCAGAAGCTGGATAAAGAGCAGCACGCCTGCTTCGTGAAGGCGGTGGGCGGCGCGCAGCATATCGGCCCGGCCTCGGTGGCGGATTATCAGAATATCATCGATATGAAGCGCGATCTGGCGAAAGGACAGCGCGGCTAAGGTCGATGCCCGGCGCTGACGCGGGTGACAGCAAGAGATCGCAAAGACGCAGGGAAGGCATCCCTGCCGGCTCGTCCCGCGCGGATACGCACCTCATCCTTGAGGTGCGCCCGTTACCGGGCCAACGCGCGGCGTTTTTGTCCATGGCGCGGGACGCTTTGCTCTTCTCTGCCTGTCACCCGCTGAAGAAGCTGTTCTGCGGCCTGAGAATCGGCCTGTTGCCCGCTCGGTTAATTTCTTCTATTACGCAGGAATCTTCTTTTGACTGACTTCGAACGCTACTACCAACGCATCCGCAGCCAGCAGAAACGCGATACGCTGATCTGGTCGCTGGTGCTGGTGACGCTCTACCTGCTGGCAGGCAAAATGTCAGAGTTCAGCCTGACCACGCTTTGGACGTCGATGCCGCACTTCTTTGACTACCTGTGGCAAACGCTGCCGGTGCTGCACCTTTCCACGCTGTTTAACGGCGTAAAGACCGAAGGATCGCTCGCTTACTGGGGCTACCGCCTCCATTTTCAGCTGCCGCTGATCTGGGAGACGCTGCAGCTGGCGCTCGCCTCCACTATCGTGGCGGTCTGCATCGCCGCGGTGCTGGCGTTTTTCGCCGCCGACAACACCCGCACCCCGGCAAGCCTGCGCTTTGCTATTCGCGCCTTTGTCGCATTTCTTCGCACCATGCCGGAGCTGGCCTGGGCGGTGATGTTCGTGATGGCGTTCGGCATTGGCGCTATTCCCGGCTTTCTCGCGCTGGCGCTACACACCGTCGGCAGCCTGACCAAACTCTTCTACGAGGCGATTGAGAGCGCCTCCGATAAGCCGGTGCGCGGGCTGGCCGCCTGCGGCGCCAGCAAGCTGCAGCGCATGCGCTTCGCGTTCTGGCCGCAGGTTAAGCCGATCTTTCTCTCCTACAGCTTTATGCGGCTGGAGATCAACTTTCGCTCCTCAACCATTCTGGGGCTGGTGGGCGCAGGCGGCATCGGCCAGGAGCTGATGACCAATATCAAACTCGATCGTTACGATCAGGTCAGCATCACGCTGCTGCTGATTATCGTGGTGGTATCGCTGCTGGACACCTGCTCCGGCCGGCTGCGCCGCCGCGTCGTGGAGGGTTCCGCATGATAGCGCTGGCGCCGGACATCGGCAAAATCAGGCAGGAAAATCCGGCGCTGTTCGCGGCGCAGAAGCGCTATCTGCGCCGACTCGCGCTGGCGGCGGTCGCTATCCTGCTTTACTACCTGTTCTTCTTTGAATTCTACGGCATCGAATGGGGCCGCGCCGCGATGGGCGCGCAGCAGCTCGGCCGCTATTTTCTGCGCATGTTTGTCTGGCACGATTTTATTAACTGGCCGTTCGGCTACTACTTCTCGCAAATCGGCGTCACGCTGGCGATCGTTTTCGCCGGCACCCTGACCGCGTCGATTATCGCGCTGCCGCTGTCGTTTCTCGCCGCGCGCAACGTGATGCACGCCCGGGCGACGCGGCCGATCGCCTGGGCGGTGCGCCGCCTGCTCGATCTGCTGCGCGGCATCGATATGGCGATATGGGGGCTGATATTCGTCCGCGCCGTCGGCATGGGGCCGCTGGCGGGCGTGCTGGCGATTGTGATGCAGGATGTCGGCCTGCTGGGCAAACTCTACTCGGAAGGACACGAGGCGGTAGAGCGCTCGCCGAGCCGCGGACTGAGCGCGGTCGGCGCCAACAGCCTGCAAAAGCACCGCTTCGGCATCTTTACCCAGTCGTTTCCCCATTTCCTGGCGCTTAGCCTCTATCAGATCGAATCCAATACCCGCTCGGCGGCGGTGCTGGGCTTTGTCGGCGCGGGCGGCGTCGGGCTGGTTTACGCCGAGAATATGCGCCTGTGGAACTGGGACGTCGTGATGTTTTTAACCCTGATCCTCGTGGCGGTGGTGATGATCATGGATGCGCTCTCCAGCCGCCTGCGCCGGCGCTATATCAGCGGGAAGCCGGTGCCGCTCTGGCAGCCTGCCGCGCGCGACTGAGCCGTTCGCTGCGCTGCCAGGCGCGCGCCAGCGCCTGCGCCAGCTGCGCGCTCTGCCAGGGTTTCGCCAGCCGTTCGCACAGCGGCAGCGCTACCGGCTGCAGGCGCAGATCCTGACCGCTGATCAGCAGCGTCGCCAGCTGCGGCCACTGCTGCTGCGCCTGGCGGATCACCTCGGCGCCGTTCAGGCCGCCGGGCAGCATCAAATCGCTGATCAGCAGATCGATATCGGGCGTCTGGCGCAGCAGCGCCAGCGCCTCTTCGCCGCTGGCGCACTCCAGCGTGACGTAGCCGAGCTGGTGCAGATGCTCGCACAGCGTTTGACGCACCGCCGGTTCGTCATCCAGCACCAGTACCAGCTTGTCGCGCGGCGTCGGCGGGGCGACCGGCTGCGCCGGCGGCGACGCGACCGCGCTTTCAGGCGCGCGCGGCAGCAGCAGGCGCACGGTGGTTCCCCGGCCCGGCGCGGTGTCGATCTCGATCTGGCCGCCGGACTGCCGCACAAAGCCATAGACCATCGACAGTCCAAGGCCGCTGCCGCTGCCGGTCTCTTTGGTGGTGAAAAAAGGCTCGAATACCTGTTCCCGCACGTCCGGCGTCATGCCGCAGCCCTGGTCGATCATCTCAATCATCACGCGCTCTCCTTGCTCGCGTCGCTGGCTGGCGATACGCAGACGTATCTCGCCGCTTCGTTGCTGCATGGCGTCGCGCGCGTTCACCACCAGATTCATCAGCGCGTTCTCCAGCTGGCTGGCGTCGATCCAGGCGAGCCAGCCGGGCCGCTGCGCCTCGACCGTCAGGCGCTGGCCGGGCAGCAGCGAGTGCTGCAGCAGGTTTTGTAGCTCGTCCACCAGCTGCGTCACGGAGACGGCGCGCGGATGCAGCGCCTGCTTGCGCGAGAAGGCGAGCAGACGCTGGGTGAGCAGGGCGGCGCGATCCGCCGCCTGACGCGCCCGTTCAATGCGGCTTGCCAGGCTGCCCGGCGGCAGCTGGCCCTGGGTCAGCGCCAGGCTGCCGATAATCACCGCCAGCAGGTTATTGAAGTCGTGCGCGATGCCGCCGGTCAGCTGGCCGACCGCCTTCATCTTCTGGCTGTGCACCAGCGCCTCTTCCAGCGCCTTGCGCGCGGTGCGCTCCAGCACGGTGTTGACGATGCCGCGGCGCGGCACCGGGCTGAAGCGCAGCTCCAGCGTACGCCCATCCGCGAGCCGCACCTCCTGCGGCTCGCCCGGATGCTGCAGATCCACGCCCACCCGTCCCAGCAGCTGGCGATAGTGCAGGCCGCGGTGCAGCGCCTCGCCGGAGAGCCCCAGCAGCTGCGGATACTGCGCATTCCACACCACCAGCTGGCCCTGGTTGTCAAACAGCGCGAAGCCGTCGCGCATGGCGAGAAAGGTCGATTCGAGCTGGCTGCTCTTCTCCTTCAGCAGTCGCGAGGTGTGCGCCAGCGAGGCGGTATTGCGGGCGAAAACGTTAAAGGCGCGCGCCAGGTCGCCCAGTTCGTCGCGCCGCTGAAGGCCCGGCACCGCCACGCGCTTCTCTCCCTGCGCCAGCCGCGTCATGGCGTCGGCGATGGCGGTCAGGCTGGAGCCGAGGTTGCGATAGATATAGATCCCGGCATAGCCGGTGATCGCCAGCGCCAGCAGGGCGAACAGCACGATAAACAGGATCACCGAGTTGAGCTCGCGGTGGGTTTCCGCGCTGCGCATTTCGCTCTGCTGCGCCACCTGCTGCACGCAGGCGGTGATATCGTCGTTAAGCGCCGCCACCAGCGCCTTGATGCGGTAGGTGGAATAGGCGATAGCCAGATCGTTCTCCGCCAGCCGATCCGCCAGCGGCCGCAGCGACTGCTGGGTGGCGATCAGGCGCGCGATTTTCTCATCCAGCACCGCATCGCCGGAATCTTGCCGCCACGCCGTCATCACCTGCTGCAGCTGGTCGACCACCGCGACCGGCGACGGCGTGCGGATCGCCGCCGCCAGCAGCCGCTCGGTCTGCTGCCGCAGCGCCGCCGCCGGGCCGCGTCGCGCGGCGAGCTGGTTGATATGATCGAGCAGCAGCTGCGACTGCCACAGGCCGCTGAGCAGGGCGTTGCGCTGTAGATGACGCTGATGGCCGTTGATCAGCAGCTGAGTGATGGTCTGCTCCAGCATCAGGCTGCGCGCGCGGATGCGCGCCACCCGCGCCGTCTGACGCGCCGCGAGCGGCGCCGAGGCGAGCAGCGTCAGCGACTGCTGCAGCGCCTGCTGGTTCTGCTGCAGGCGCTGCGATTCGCTCTGATACTCCAGCGCCCCCACCACCTGCGACAGGCGCACCGCCGCGGTGGCGACGCTGGCGGTATCGCGCGCCAGCGCCAGGCTGGCGCTCATATCGCTCAGGGTTTGCGCCTGCGCCTGCTCCTGAATGCGTCCGGCATGGCGAAAGCCGAGTATCGCCACTGCGCTCACCATCAGCGTGACGCATACCACCAGCAGATTAAACAGCAGCAGGCGGCCGCGCGCGCCCGCCTGCCAGGGATGTTGATGCCGCATACCGCGCCTCCGCGCCCGCCGTGACTGAGGCGAGTATAGGGCGCGGCTCGGGCGCATTTATGACAAATATGAACGGCCGCTGACATTTTCCATTTATCTGGCGCTGCTTTACTCAGCCTTAATCACCGTTATCTGGAGCGGTCCATGACAGCCACACCGATTCTGCAAATGCGCGACATCACGCGGCGCTTCGGCCAGTTTTACGCGCTCAAGGGCGTTGATCTGACGGTGTATGCCGGGGAGATCCACGCGCTGATGGGCGAGAACGGCGCGGGCAAGAGCACCCTGATGAAGATCCTCGCCGGCGCCTACAGCGCCACCAGCGGCGAAATCCTGATCGACGGGCGCCCCTGTGCCATCCGGGGACCGAAAGAGGCGCTGGCGGCAGGCATCACGCTGATCTATCAGGAGATCAATCTGGCGCCCAACCTGACGGTGGCGGAGAACATCTTTCTCGGCAGCGAAATCACGCGCGGCGGACTGATTCGGCGTCGGCAGATGGCCGAAGAGGCGCAGCAGGTGATCGATCGGCTCGGCGCGCAGTTTAGCGCCACCGACCGCGTCAGCCGCCTCAGCATCGCCGAACAGCAGCAGGTCGAGATCGCGCGCGCGCTGTACCGCAACAGCCGCATTCTGGTCATGGACGAACCCACCGCCGCGCTGAGCAACCGCGAAACCGAGCAGCTCTTCGCGCTGATCAAGCGCCTGCGGGCGGAAGGCATGGCGATTATCTATATCAGCCACCGTATGGCGGAAGTGTATGAGCTCTCCGATCGCGTCAGCGTGCTGCGCGACGGGCAGTATGTCGGCAGCCTGACCCATGACACCCTGAACGCCAGCGAGCTGGTGCGCATGATGGTCGGCCGTCCGCTGAGCGATCTCTTTAACAAGGATCGCACTATCCCGTTCGGCGACATTCGCCTGGCGGTCAATCACCTGACCGACGGCGGCAAGGTGCGGCCGAGCAGCCTGGCGGTGCGCGCCGGCGAAATCGTCGGCCTGGCCGGACTGGTGGGCGCTGGGCGCAGCGAGCTGGCGCAGCTGATTTTCGGCGTGCGTAAACCCAGCGGCGGCGAGATCTGGATCGACGGGCAGCAGGTCGCCATCCACTCGCCGCGCGACGCCATTGCGCGCGGCATCGGTTTCCTCACCGAAAACCGCAAAGAGCAGGGGCTGTTTCTGGAGATGGCGGCACAGGAGAACATCGTGATGGCGACGCTGGAGCGCGACGCCAGCTACGGGCTGCTTAACCGGCGCAAAGGCAGGCAGATCGCCGGCGACGCCATCGCCACGCTCAACATTCGCGTGCCGCATGCGCAGGTGCGGGCGGGCGGCCTCTCCGGCGGCAACCAGCAGAAACTGCTGATTTCGCGCTGGGTATCCATTGGACCGCGCATCCTGATCCTCGATGAGCCAACGCGCGGCGTCGACGTCGGCGCCAAAAGCGAGATCTACCGCATGATGAATCAGATGGCGCAGCAGGGCGTGGCGATCCTGATGATCTCCAGCGAGCTGCCGGAGGTGGTCGGCATGAGCGATCGGGTGTACGTGATGCGCGAAGGCGCTATCGCCGGGGAGCTGGATAAAGATCAGATCAGCCAGGAAAACATTATGACGCTGGCCACCGGGGCGCAGAGCGCCTCACCGCTGGAAATATAAGGAGAAGAGAGCGATGACAGAAACCACGCGGGCGAAACCGCCCACCGTCAAGCGGGCGCTGATAGGCGACATGCTGCAAACCGTCGGCATTTTGCCGATTCTGGTGCTGATTGTGGTGGTATTCGGCTTTGTCGCGCCGAATTTCTTCACCGAGGGCAATCTGCTCAATATTACCCGCCAGGCCTCGATTAACATCGTGCTGGCGGCCGGTATGACCTTTGTCATCCTGACCGGCGGCATCGACCTCTCGGTGGGCTCGATGCTCGGCACCACGGCGGTAGTGGCGATGGTCGCCTCGCTCGATCCGATGCTCGCCGGCATGACTATCCCCATGGCGCTCGGCGCAGGTCTGGTGATGGGGCTGTTCAACGGCATTCTGGTCGCCTGGGCCGGACTGCCGCCCTTTATCGTTACCCTCGGTACCTATACGGCGCTGCGCGGCGCCGCCTACCTGCTGGCGAACGGTACTACGGTGATTAATTCCGATATCAGCTTCGAGTGGATAGGCAACGGCTATCTCGGCCCGGTGCCCTGGCTGATCGTTATCGCCTTCGCCGTGATCGCCGTCTGCTGGTTTATCCTGCGCCGCACCACGCTGGGCGTCCATATTTACGCGGTGGGCGGCAATATGCAGGCGGCGCGGCTGACCGGCATCAAGGTCGGCGCGGTGCTGGTGTTCGTCTACGCCATGAGCGGGCTGCTTTCCGGGTTAGGCGGGCTGATGTCGGCGTCGCGCCTTTATAGCGCCAACGGCAATCTCGGCGTTGGCTACGAACTGGATGCCATCGCCGCGGTGATCCTCGGCGGCACCAGCTTCGTCGGCGGCATCGGCACCATTACCGGCACGCTGATCGGCGCGCTGATTATCGCCACGCTCAATAATGGCATGACGCTAATGGGGGTCTCCTATTTCTGGCAGCTGGTGATCAAAGGCGCGGTGATCATTATTGCGGTGCTGATCGACAAATATCGCACCCGGCACCACGTCTCCTGAACGCGGCGCCCCTTTTTTACCCTACGCCATTCAGCCGTTGGCGATTCTAATAACAGCAGGAGAAGGTCTATGCGTTTTAATCCGATCGTAACCGGGCTGCTGGCGGCAACGCTGTTCAGCGGCGCCTTCGCCCAGGCGAAAGATCTCAAGTCCATCGGCGTCACCGTCGGCGATCTCGCCAACCCGTTTTTCGTGCAGATTACCAAAGGCGCGGAGATGAAAGCCCGCGAGCTGGCGGGGGACAAAGTCAACGTGACGCTGGTTTCCAGCGGCTACGATCTGGGCCAGCAGGTGGCGCAGATTGATAACTTTATCGCGGCGAAAGTCGACATGATTATCCTGAACGCCGCCGACTCCAAAGGCATTGCGCCAGCGGTGAAACGCGCCCGCGACGCCGGCATCGTGGTGGTGGCGGTTGACGTGGCGGCGGACGGCGCCAACGCCACCATTACCTCGGACAACACCCAGGCGGGCGAGATGGCCTGCAAATATATCTCCGACCGCCTGAAGGAGAAGGGCAATGTGCTGATCATCAACGGCCCGCCGGTTTCCGCCGTGCAGAACCGCGTCGAGGGCTGCATGACCGAGCTAAAACGCCATCCCGAGATCAAGCTGCTCTCCTGGAACCAGAACGCCAAAGGCAGCCGTGAAGGCGGGCTGGAAGTGATGACCGGCCTGCTGTCGGCCAATCCGAAAGTGGACGCGGTGTTCGCCATTAACGACCCGACCGCCATCGGCGCGGATCTGGCGGCGAAACAGGCGCAGCGCAACGAGTTCTTTATTGTCGGCGTCGACGGATCGCCTGACGGCGAAGAGGCGCTGAAGCGTAAGAATTCGCTGTTCGTCGCCACCCCTGCGCAGGATCCGCAGGTCATGGCGGCGAAAGCGGTGGAGATCGGCTATGACATTTTGCAGGGCAAACCGGCGCCGGATAAGCCGGTGTTGATCCCGGTTTCCCTGATTGATCGCAACAACGTCGGCAGCTACAAGGGCTGGACGGTTAAATAGCACCGTCGCCGGCTGTTCGCCCTCAGGCGCTCAGCCGGACCGCTTCCGGACGCGACACATCGGCGGAAAAGACATAGCCGAGGCCGCGAATAGTGCGGATCAGGCTGGGCTGATGCGGATTGGTTTCAATTTTCCGCCGCAGCCGCATAATCAGCACGTCGATGGTGCGGTCGAAAACGTCGAGGCTTTCGCCGTGGGTCAGCTCCAGCAGCTGATCGCGCGTCAGCACCTTGCGCGCGTGGCGCACCAGCGCGCGCAGCAGCGCATATTCGCCCTGCGTCAGCGGCACCGATTCGCGCTGCGGATTGAGCAGCTGACAGCGCGCTTCATCCAGCTGCCAGCCGTTAAAGCGCCAGCCGCTCTCCTCCGCCTCCGGCTGTATAAGCCGGCCCCCGCGCCGCAGCGCCGCGCGCGCTCTCGCCACCACCACGCGCGGGTTGAAAGGCTTGGCGATATAGTCATCCGCGCCCATCTCCAGTCCGACCACCATTTCCGCTTCAGAGCCCATGCCGGTCAGCATGATCACCAGCAGATCCGGGCGCTGACGCTGTAGCTGCTGCAGCACCAGCAGGCCGTTGGTATCGGGCAGCATCATATCCAGCATCACCAGCGCGATGTCGTCGTGCTGCGCCAGCAGCGCCGACGCGTCGCGGCCGTAGTGGCAGCAGTAAACGCTAAACTGTTGTTCATTCAGCACATCCTGCAACAGTTCGCAGACGGCCTTATCATCATCGACAACCAGAATGGCGGGCTTCATGCAGCGCGACCTCAGGGTTAAAAAAAGGTTAACAAAAGTGTACACGGCGCGTTTTGCGCCGCGTCGATAAGCGACGGAAACGTGAGCGATATCGCCATCGGCTTTAAGGAAGCGTGCGTTGGCGCAGAATTTTTCGGCGAGGCAGGGGAGGCGATGAAAACGATTGCGCGGCAGCGGGGCAATGCACCATAATCGCGCCTTCTTTTGGTTCAGATTTCTCTTAGAAAATGCCAGGCCTGGCAAGGTAAACGATTGCGTTTGCGGCTGGCATAGCGATTGCTATGACTTCAGGCCTTATGGAGATTCAGGGCGTGACGACAGCGGCCGTCAGCATGCAGCGGCGCGTCGTGCGGTACCACAATAATCAGCATGTAACCCCCACTGGCAAGTGAGAACGCGCATTCGTGCCGTCTCCGCTCTTGAGAGATGATGATGTTAGAAAAACTGTTCAAGCTAAAAGCGCATAATACGACGGTCCGCACCGAAGTGATCGCCGGGATCACCACCTTCCTGGCGATGGCCTATATCCTGTTTGTTAACCCCAGCATTCTGGGCGCCACCGGAATGGATAAGGGGGCGGTATTCGTCGCCACCTGTCTGGCGGCGGCGATCGGATCGGTCCTGATGGGGCTGATTGCCAACTACCCGATCGCGCTGGCGCCGGGCATGGGGCTGAACGCCTTCTTCACCTATACCGTCGTGCTGCATATGGGTTACACCTGGCAGATCGCGCTGGGCGCGGTGTTTTTGTCGGCGGTCATCTTCTTTGCGCTGTCGATTTTCAAAATCCGCGAGTGGATTATCGCCAGCATTCCGCTGCCGCTGCGCGCCGGCATTGCGGCAGGCATCGGGCTGTTCCTGGCGCTGATTGCGCTGGAAGGCGCAGGCATCGTGGTGGATAACCCGGCGACGCTGGTGGGACTGGGCGATCTCACTAAGCCGGGGCCGCTGCTGGCGCTGCTGGGCTTTGTGGTGATTGTGGTGCTGGAGGCGCGTCGCGTCACCGGCGCGGTGCTGATCGGCATTCTGCTGATTACTTTTATCTCGATGGGCATCGGCCTGTCGCCTTTTGCCGGCATCTTCTCCGCGCCGCCGTCGATCGCGCCCACCTTTATGCAGCTCGATATCGCCGGCGCTTTTAACGTCGGCCTGGTCAGCGTGATTTTCGCCTTTCTGTTCGTCGACGTCTTCGACAATACCGGCACGCTGCTGGGCGTGACTAAACGCGCCGGACTGGCGGACGAACAAGGCAATATCCCGAAAATGGGCCGCGCGCTGGTGGCCGATAGCGCCGCGGCGCTGTTTGGATCGCTGCTTGGCACCTCGACCACCACCAGCTATGTGGAATCCGCGGCGGGCGTGAGCGCGGGCGGACGCACCGGCCTGACGGCGGTGGTGGTCGCTATTCTGTTCCTGCTGGCGCTGTTCTTCTCGCCGCTGGCGGGCAGCGTGCCGGTCTACGCTACCGCGCCGGCCCTGCTGTTTGTCGCGGTGCTGATGGCCTCCGGCCTGGCGGAAATCGACTGGAAAGACATCACCACGGCGGCGCCGGTCACCGTTACCGCGCTGACCATGCCGCTGACCTACTCTATCGCTAACGGCATCGCCTTCGGCTTTATTACCTGGACGGTGGTGAAGCTGCTGAGCGGCCGCACGAAAGAGGTCAACGCGGCGCTGGTGATCCTCTCTTTGCTGTTCGTGATCAAGCTGGGCTGGCTCAGCGCCTGATAGCGATCGCCGCGCTGGCGCGGTGTTATTCTTTTGCTGCGCGCAAGACGTCAATCGTCTTGCGCGTTTTTTTTGCTTCATTCTTTAGGGATTTGCGTAGCGGATTCCAGAGTCCGTCAGAAAGGGTGTTAGCTTTTTTGGCGCAGCGCTACTCTGCCTGCGCTAATTCGAGGTGCGCATCACCTGCCATTTATGACTGAATTAGCGGAACGGGGAATGTTAACCAGGCGGCAATCTGATTAAATACTCAACAGTCAGGGGCGGCGCCGGTAGCATGACTGTAAGGCGTAACAAGGAAGGAGAGAAGAGTATGGAAATTTCGTTAAGCCCGCTTCCGCGCACGTTTTCTTATCCCCTCATCCCTCTTCGGCAATCAGGAGGACCCCTTATGGAGCGACTGACCAAACGCGTTGAGCGGCTTGAGCGGGATACGCACCAGATAAAAACAGACCTGGCGGTACTGACCGAGCGTTCGCAACATTTCGCGACGAAAACGGATGTTGAAGGGCTGCGTACCGAACAGTTCAGGCTGCGCTGTGAAATGATCGAAGGCTTCGCCCAGACGGCAGCCCAGTTTGCTCGTATTGATGAGAGATTTGCGCGAATCACTGACTGGACCGGGCAGGCCGACAGTAATTTTTCCGCGATTGATAAGCAGTTTGAGCGGGTTCATGAACAATTCGAACGCGTTGACGAAAAATTTGAGCGCATGGACGAAAAGTTTGAGCGCATTGATGAGAAGTTTGATCGCATCGATGAGAAGTTTGAGCGAATCGATGAGAAGTTTGAGCGCATGGACGAAAAGATTGAGCGCATGGACGAAAAGATTGAGCGCATAGACGAAAAGTTTGAGCGCATGGACGAAAAGATTGAGCGCATGGACGAAAAGTTTGAGCGCATGGACGAAAAGTTTGAGCGCATGGACGAAAAGTTTCAGCACGTCGACGAAAAGTTTGACCGCCTCAACGATCGCATCACCTGGACACTGTTGGTCCCGGCTGTGTTGGCCGTGCTTGGCTGGCTGGCGAGAGAATTTGCGGTGAATCTGTAGAGAGGCGGCATGCGCGCGGCCTCTCTACATTCAGGGGGAACAGCACGAGGCGTCCTTCGTGCTCTAAGTCATTAACGGAACGGCGGTTCGTTAAAGGTGCGCAGTTTGCGTGAATGCAGCTTATCCCCTTCGGCGCGCAGCAGCTCTACCGCGCAAATGCCGATCTGCAAATGCTCTGAAATCGCCCCTTCATAAAAGCGGTTAGCCTGGCCCGGCAGCTTGATTTCGCCGTGCAGCGGCTTGTCCGAAACGCAGAGCAGCGTGCCGTAAGGGACGCGGAACCGATACCCCTGCGCCGCGATAGTGGCGCTCTCCATATCTACCGCCACCGCGCGACTCAGGTTAAAGCGCAGCGCCGAAGCGGAGTAGCGCAGCTCCCAGTTGCGATCGTCCGTGGTCACCACGGTGCCGGTGCGCAGCCGCTGCTTGACCTCTTCGCCTGGCATATTGCTCACCGCTTTGGTGGCGTCATAGAGCGCGCGCTGCACTTCCGCAATGCTCGGCACCGGAATGTCGGGCGGCAGCACGCTGTCCAGCACGTGGTCGTCGCGCAGATAGGCGTGCGCCAGCACGTAGTCGCCGATGCGCTGGCTTTCGCGCAGGCCGCCGCAGTGGCCGATCATCAGCCAGGCGTGTGGTCGCATCACCGCCAGGTGATCGCAGATGGTTTTGGCGTTGGACGGACCGACGCCGATATTCACCAGCGTGATGCCGCGTCGTCCAGGCGAGGTAAGATGCCAGGCCGGCATCTGATGCTTCTTCCACGCCAGATCCAGCATCGCCGCGTCGCTCTCCGCCGTATCAGCGGTGATCACCGCGCCGCCCGCGCAGGCCAGGCTGTCATAGTCGCTGGCGGGATCGCGCACCTGCTCAGTCGCCCAGCGGACGAACTCATCCACATAGCGCGTATAGTTGGTGAACAGCACAAACGGCTGGAAATGCTCTACCGAGGTGCCGGTGTAGTGGCGCAGGCGCGCCAGAGAGAAGTCGGTGCGCAGCGCGTCGAAGTGCGACAATGGGAAAACCGCGTCCGGGTTAAACAGGCCGTCGGCGGTTTCATCGCCGATCTGCGACAGTTCAGTAGTAGGAAAATAGCGCGCAATGCTGGCGCTCATGGTGCGATCCAGCGACAGATCGGAGCCGTCAATCACGTAAGGGTAGGGGATCTCCTGGCTGGACGGGCCGACCTGAATGTCAACCTCATACTCTTTTTCCAGCATCGCCAGCTGTTCGCTGAGATAGTGGCGCAGCAGCCCCGGGCGCGTAATGGTGGTGCTGTAGCTGCCAGTATGGGTAAAACGTCCCCAGGCGCGCGTGCGGTTTTGCTGCGGGCCTTCGCCGCGCCAGGTGATGCGCAGCTCAGGGTAGACGAACAGCCCCTGGCGACGCGCCTCCTCTTCCGGCAGCGTGCCCTGCTCGGTATAGGTTTTTATCGCCGCGCGCAGCGCGTTCACCGCGTTGTCGTACAGACGCTCCAGTTCATCCAGCGCCTGCTGGCGGGTAAGGCCGTTCCGTTGTGTAGGCATAAACTCTCCTGATATTTAGCGAACTTTCCCCACAGCTTAGCGGGTTTGCCGCCGCCGCAAAGCAAGAATCTGTGATCGACCGCATTATGCACCAACAGGGTGCTGGCGTGTTGCCAATCCCCGCCTACGGTTAAATGAATCAGAAGGTGACGTCGTGCGCTGTCGCTGGCGTTGCCACCTTCCTTTGGCGAAATCTCGCGTCCCGTTTCGTTCTGGCGAGATTCTTGCTTGCCATGAGTAGCGGCCTTCATCGCCGCGCATAGCATGTCCGAACCGAATAAAACATTCACCGCTCCTGCGCCGTGGTCTGGCGAACGCAAACTAACCGTGTCGAGGATAGACAGCATGTCTCAGAAATTGATCAAGTTGTCGTTAAACGTCGTAATTGCAGGCTGTATCGGCGCGGCGCTCAGCGCGCAGGCCGATATAAAAATCGGCGTCGCCGGGCCGTTCTCCGGCCCTAACGCCACCTATGGCGCGCAGTACTGGAAAGGCGCGACGCAGGCAGCGGAGGATATCAACGCGGCGGGCGGCATTAACGGCGAGAAAATCGTGCTGGTGCAGGGCGACGACGCCTGCGAACCCAAACAGGCGGTCGCGGTGGCGAACCGGCTGGTCGATCAGGATAAGGTGATGGCGGTTGTCGGCCATTTCTGCTCCTCAAGCACCATGCCCGCCTCAGAGGTTTACGACGACGCCGGCGTGCTGTCGATTACGCCGGGATCCACTAACCCGCAGATCACCGAGCGCGGCATGAAAACCCTGTTTCGCATGTGCGGACGCGACGACCAGCAGGGCGCCATCGCCGCCAACTTTATGCTCGACAAGCTGAAAGCGAAGAAGGTCGCGGTGATCCACGATAAAGATACCTATGGCCAGGGGCTGGCCGATGCCACCAAAGCGGCGCTGGAGAAGCGCGGCGTAAAAGAGGTGATGTATGAAGGCCTGTCGCGCGGCGAAAAAGATTTCAACGCGCTGGTGACCAAGATCGCCCAGGCGAACCCCGATGTGGTCTATTTCGGCGGTTGTCATCCCGAGGCAGGGCCACTGGTGCGCCAGATGCGCGAGCAGGGCGTTAAAGCGAACTTTTTCTCCGGGGACTGTATCGTGACGCAGGAGCTGGTTACCGCCGCGGGCGGGCCGCAGTACACCAGCGGAATCTATATGACCTTCGGCAACGATCCGCGCCAGATCGCCGACGGCAAAGCGGTGATTGATAAGTTCCGCAAAGGCGGCTTCGAGCCGGAAGGCTATACCCTTTACGCCTACGCCTCTGTCCAGGCGCTGGCGGCCGCCTACAAAGGCGCGGGCAAAGATAACGAGAAAGCAGGCGAATGGCTGAAATCTCACGACGTGCCGACCGTCATGGGTAAAAAAGCCTGGGATGGAAAAGGCGATCTCAAAGTCTCCGATTACGTCGTTTATCAATGGGACGACAAAGGCAAGTATCACCAGCTGTAAGCCTGAGCCCGCCCTGCGCATCGCGGGGCGTTTCCTGTCCGGACCGCCCGGTTGGGCGGTCCGCTTTGCGCAGAGACTTCGTTATGGACGCCTTTTTACTTCAGCAGCTGATCAACGGGCTGACGCTGGGCGCGGTATATGGCCTTATCGCGATCGGCTACACCATGGTGTACGGCATCATCGGTATGATTAACTTCGCGCACGGCGAGGTCTATATGATCTCCGCTTATCTCTGCGCCATCGGTCTGGCGCTGCTCTCGTTCTTCGGCGTGCACTCTTTCCCGCTGCTGATTTTCGGCACGCTGCTTTTCACCATAGTGGTAACGGCGGTCTACGGCTGGACCATCGAGCGTATCGCCTACCGGCCGCTGCGCCACTCGACGCGTCTGGCGCCGCTGATCTCCGCTATCGGCATGTCGCTGATCCTGCAGAACTATGTTCAACTGAGTCAGGGCCCCAATCAGCAGGGTGTGCCGACGCTGCTGACCGGCGTGTTGCGTGTCGAATTTGACGGCGGGCTGGTGCAGATCACCTGGACCAAGCTCTTTATTCTCGCCGCCGCCTTTTGCGGCATGGCGCTGCTTACCTGGATTATCCAGTACACGCGTCTCGGCCGCATCTGTCGTGCGGTCCAGCAGGATCGGCGTATGGCGGCCATTCTCGGCATCAATACCGACCGCGTGATCTCGCTGGTCTTCGTTATCGGCGCGGCGATGGCCGGGCTGGCTGGTGTGCTGGTGACGATGAACTACGGCACCTTCGATTTTTACGCCGGGTTTATCATCGGCATCAAGGCGTTCACCGCGGCGGTGCTGGGCGGCATCGGGTCACTGCCCGGCGCAATGCTGGGTGGACTGCTGCTCGGCGTGGCGGAGGCGCAGTTCGCCGGGCTGGTGAACTCCGACTACAAAGACGTCTTCTCTTTCGCGCTGCTGGTGGTGATCCTGATCTTTCGCCCGCAGGGGCTGCTTGGCCGTCCGCTGGTGGCGAAAGTATGAGGGCGGGCGCGATGATGAGTCGATCTATCAATGTGCCTCAGGCGCTGCGTGAAACCCTGCTTGCCGGGCTGATTGCGGTCGTGGTGTTCGGACCGATCGTCGGCGTGGTGCTGAAGGGATACGCCTTCCAGCTCGCCCCGGCGCGCGTGGCGCTGCTGGTGGCGGTGGTGATGGCGGGGCGGCTGCTGCTCAGCCTCTTTTTGCAGACCGAGCGCGGACGGGGGCTGCTGAGGCGCTTCGAAGGCGCGGACGACGGCGTTTACGTGCGCGAACCGGGCTATCGCTCGCGGCTGCGCTGGATCCTGCCGCTGCTGCTGGCGGCGGCGCTGCTGTTTCCCTTTCTCTCCAGCAAATACCTGCTGACCGTGGCGATCCTCGGCTTGATCTATGTACTGCTGGGACTGGGGCTGAATATCGTGGTGGGGCTGGCGGGCCTGCTCGATCTCGGGTACGTGGCGTTTTACGCCATCGGCGCTTACGGCCTGGCGCTCGGCTATCAGTATCTGGGGCTGGGGTTCTGGAGCATGCTGCCGCTGGCCGCGCTGCTGGCCGCCTTCGCCGGAGCGCTGCTCGGTTTTCCGGTGCTGCGCATGCACGGCGACTATCTGGCGATCGTCACCCTGGGGTTTGGCGAGATCATCCGCCTGGTGCTAACCAACTGGCTGAGTTTTACCGGCGGGCCGAACGGCGTTTCCGTGCCGTCGCCAACTTTTCTCGGTCTGGAGTTTGGTCGGCGCGCGCGCGACGGCGGCGTGCCTTTTCATGAGTTTTTCCACCTCGACTACAACCCCAATATGAAGTTTATCTTTCTCTACGTGGTGCTGGTCCTGGTGGTGGCGCTGGTGCTGTTTATCAAACATCGCCTGACGCGCATGCCGGTCGGGCGCGCCTGGGAGGCGCTGCGCGAAGATGAGATCGCCTGCCGTGCGATGGGGCTGAACCATGTGCTGGTAAAGCTGTCGGCCTTTATGCTCGGCGCCTCGACGGCGGGCATCGCGGGCGTCTTTTTCGCCAGCTATCAGGGGTTTGTCAACCCGACCTCGTTCACCTTCTTCGAATCGGCGCTGATCCTCGCCATTGTGGTGCTGGGCGGCATGGGCTCGACGCTCGGCGTGGTGCTGGCGGCCTTTGTGCTGACGGTAGCGCCGGAACTGCTACGCAGCTTCGCCGAATACCGCGTGCTGCTGTTCGGCATGCTGATGGTAGTGATGATGATCTGGCGGCCGCGCGGCCTGGTGCGCACCAGCCGCGTCGGCGTCGCGCCGCGTAAAGGAGTGCGCCATGAATGACGCTATTTTGCAGGTCGATCATCTGATGATGCGCTTCGGCGGCATCAAGGCGCTGAACGACGTCAGCCTGCGCGTGCAGCGCGGCTCGGTCACCTCGCTGATTGGTCCTAACGGGGCGGGCAAAACCACGGTTTTTAACTGCCTGACCGGCTTCTACCGCGCCAGCGGCGGCCGCATTTTGCTGAACGCCCAGGCGCGCAGCACCGACGTGATTCAGATCCTCGGCCAGAAAATCCAGCCGCAGGACTGGCTGCGGCCGACGCAGCTGGGCTCGCGGCTCTGGTACAAGATGTTCGGCGGCGCGCACCTGGTGAACCGCGCCGGGCTGGCGCGCACCTTTCAAAATATCCGCCTGTTCCGCGAAATGTCGGTGATTGAGAACCTGCTGGTGGCGCAGCATATGCTGGCGAACCGCAACCTGCTGGCGGGCATTTTCAATACCCGCGGCTATCGTGAGGCGGAGAGCCGCGCGCGCGATCGCGCCTTCTACTGGCTGGAGACGGTGGATCTGACGCCGACGGCCAATCGGCTGGCCGGCACGCTCTCCTATGGCCAGCAGCGGCGGCTGGAGATAGCGCGCGCCATGTGCACTCAGCCGGAGCTGATTTGCCTCGACGAACCGGCGGCGGGGCTCAATCCCGTCGAGACCGAGGCGCTAAGCGCAATTCTGCACCGCCTGCGCGCCGATCACCGTATCAGCGTGCTGCTGATCGAGCATGATATGCCGATGGTGATGGCGATCTCCGACCATATCGTGGTGCTCGACCACGGTGACGTCATCGCTCAGGGCGCGCCGCGCCAGATTCAGCAGGACCCGCGCGTCATCGCCGCCTATCTTGGCGCAGAGGAGGAAGATCTTAATGGCTGAACCAATGCTGAAATTTGACGCGGTCGATCTCTACTACGGCCCGGTGCAGGCGTTGAAAAAGGTTTCGCTTAGCGTGCAGCCTGGCGAGACCGTAGCGCTGATCGGCGCCAATGGCGCCGGAAAATCGACGCTGCTGATGTCGATTTTCGGCCAGCCGCGTATCGCGCAGGGAGAAATCTACTTTCAGGGGGAGCCCATAAGCCAGCGCTCGACCCACTTTATCGCCGCCAGCGGCATCGCTCAGGCGCCGGAAGGGCGGCGGATTTTTGCCGATATGACGGTGGAAGAGAATTTGCAGATGGGTACCATCGCCATCGGCAGCGCGCATCAGAAAGCCGATCTGGCGCGCATGTATGAGCTCTTTCCGCGCCTGCTGGAGCGGCGCAGGCAGCGGGCGATGACCCTTTCCGGCGGCGAGCAGCAGATGCTGGCGATCGCCCGCGCGCTGATGAGCCGTCCCAGGCTGCTGCTGCTCGACGAGCCGAGCCTCGGGCTGGCGCCGATTGTGGTTAAGCAGATCTTCGCCATTCTACGTGAGCTGACGCAGCAGGGCATGACGCTGTTTCTGGTCGAGCAGAACGCCCGTCATGCGCTTGCGCTCGCCGATCGCGGCTATGTGATGGCGAACGGGGAGATTCGCCTCAGCGGCAGCGGTCGGGAACTGCTCGACAACGAAGAGGTGCGCAGCGCCTATCTGGGCGGCGCGGCAGCCGCTGCGGTGAAAAGCGAGAAAAGAGTGTAATAATGATTGAAAAGACAGGGAAACGCTTTGCATAAATAGTTAAGCAGACCCATCATTACAGCTCCTGTCCAATCTGTTCTGATTTGGTTATTCCCTTGCAAAATCCTGGCGTAGCAGTGATGCAGGCGATAAAGCGCACGGCGTGGTATCCCAAACGCCGCTTTTATCGCACGCTGTTCTGGCGTGAGATCACGCCACTGGCGGTGCCCATTTTCATCGAAAACCTGTGCGTGATGCTGATGGGCGTATTAAGCACATTCCTGGTGAGCTGGCTGGGCAAAGAGGCGATGGCGGGCGTGGGGCTGGCGGACAGCTTCAACATTATCATCATCTCTTTCTTCGCCGCCATCGATCTCGGCACTACGGTGGTGGTCGCCTTCAGCCTGGCGAAGCGCAACGGCAAGCGCGCCCGCGCCGCCACGCGCCAGTCGCTGGCGCTAATGACGGTGCTGTCGCTGGTGCTGGTGTTCGCCATTGAGCTCTGGGGCCATCTGATCATCGATCTGATCGCCGGCGGCGCGGAGCCCAAAGTCAAAGAGCTGGCGCTGAGCTACCTGCAGACCTCGGCGTGGAGCTATCCGGCGGCGGCGATTGCGCTGATCGGCAGCGGCGCGCTGCGCGGGGCGGGAAATACCAAAATCCCGATGCTGATCAACGGCGGGATGAACATCCTTAATATCGTTATCAGCAGCGTGTTGATTTACGGCGCCTTCTCCTGGGAGGGGCTGGGTTTCGTTGGTGCCGGCCTGGGGCTGACCATCTCGCGCTATATCGGCGCAATCGGCGTAATCTACGTGCTGATGATCGGTTTTAACGCCTCGCTGAAAATCAGCCTGCCGAGCTATTTCCGCCGCTGGGATTTAAAGATCCTGATGGAGGTGCTGGGCATCGGCGTGCCAGCGAGCATTGAATCGGTGCTCTTCAACGGCGGCAAGCTGCTGACTCAGGTGTTTGTGGCGGGCATGGGCACCGACGCGATCGCCGGCAATTTTATCGCCTTCTCTATCGCCTCGCTGATCAACCTGCCGGGCAACGCGCTGGGCTCTGCCTCGACCATCATCACCGGCACCCGTCTTGGGCGCAACCAGGTCTATCAGGCGGAGCGGCAGATCAGGCACGTTTTCTGGCTGGCGAGCCTCTGCCTGTGCGCGCTGGCGTTTATGACCGTGCCGCTCTCCGGCGTGCTGGCGCGCTTCTATACCCGCGATCCGGACGTTATCAGCGTGACGCAGCATCTTATCTGGCTCAACGCCGCCTTTATGCCGATCTGGGCCGCTTCCTGGGTACTGCCGGCGGGGCTGAAGGGCGCGCGCGACGCGCGCTACACCATGTACGTCTCAATGTTCAGCATGTGGGGCGCGCGCGTCGTGGTGGGCTATGTGCTGGGCATCATGCTCGGCATGGGCGTGGTCGGCGTCTGGCTCGGCATGTTCCTCGACTGGGCGGTGCGCGGCGCCTGCTTCTGGTGGCGGCTGAAGAGCGGCAAGTGGCTGGATAATTACCGCAAAATGATGGCAAAGATGGCGAAGCAGCAGTAGCCGTCGCCTGTTTAGCTGTTTTTCGGCAATAAAACGCAGAAATTAATGGTTCAGCCGCGGCTGCACCGAGGGTTTACTGAGCCTCTCAATAACGGAGGATCAGCCCAATGAAAGCATTACTGCAGCTATGGAAAAAGCGCGTCGCCGTCTGGCAGGCGCGCAAACGCGATTTGCGCGGCGAGAGTGAATTGAGCCTGGAGCAGGAGTTGCTGCTTCCCATAAGCCAGCTTTACGGCTTTGAGTACTTTCCCTCCGTGCACCGCTACCATGAAAAATAGCGCACCCTGTTATCGCTATCGGCACTAAAGCCCGCTCTCGCCCGGCGGGCTTTTTTTCGCCTGCGGCACAGCCGCAGCGGCTATGGTTAAAAGGGCAGCATGCCTTTTATCCTGGAGAAGCGAATGAGCGAGAAAGAGAGGGCCGCGCTGATTAGCGCGCGGCTGGCACTGACTGCGCAGCAGCGTGCGCAGACCCGCGGCGCGCTGGCGCAGGGCGTTACGGCGGAGCCGGATCCTGCCCGCGCGCAGCGCTACGCCTTTCAGCAGCATCTGCGTCAGGGCGTCATTACCGGCAACAGCAACGATCTGCTGCCGGTCGCCTTTTTAGCGCAGGGCCTGGCCTGCGCGCGCGGCGTGGGGCTGCTGCGCGACGACGGCGTCCCTGCAGGCAGCGCATTTTTAACCCACGGCGGCCTGCTTATCACCAACCATCATCTGCTGCCAGAGCCGCCTGCGGCAGGCCGTATCACCCTGCAGTTCGGCTGGCGGCGCACCGAGGCGGGCGAGCTGGTGGACGGCGTCACCTGTGGCGTCGATGCCGCGCGTTTTTTTCTCACCAGCCCCACCGATGAGCTCGACTGCACCCTGATTGCGCTGGGCGAGGTCATCGGCGGAGGCGGCGATACGCCGCAGCCGCTGGCGCTTAACGATCGCAACGACAAACATGCGCTGGGCATCAGTCTCAATCTTATTCACCATCCGGGCGGCGCGCCGCAGCAGATTACCTTGCGCAACAACACGCTGCTGGCGCGCCACGCGCAGCTGCTGCACTACGCGGCCGATACCGACGGCGGCTCGTCCGGCGCGCCGGTATTCAACGATGGCTGGCAGCTGGTGGCGCTGCACCACGGCGGCGTCGAGAGCGACGATGGCTGGGTGAATGAAGGGATTCGCATCAGCGCCATTATCGACTGGCTGAAGGGCGAGCTGCCGCAGCTGCCTGCGCCGCAGCAGTCGCTGCTGATGCAGGCGCTGACCGCCAGCGACAGCGCGGCTCCGCTGGCCGCCTCCGCCGCGCCGGAGAGCGGCTACGGCAACCGCGACGGTTTTCAGCCGGATTTCCTCGAGGGTGCGCCGATCGATCTGGCAGCCATTATCGCGCCGCGCGCCGCCGAGGTGGCGCCGCTGCGCGACGGCCGGCAGGGCGCAGAAGCGCGGCTCGACTACGAGCACTTCTCTCTGCTGATGAACGCCGAGCGGCGTCTCGCCTTTTTTACCGCCACCAACATCGACGGCGCGCGCTATATCGCCATCGATCGCGGCAACGGTCAGCCGTCGCTGCTGGAGGAGGGGGATCGCTGGGTCGACGAAAGCCGTATCGACAGCCGCTACGTCACCGGCCAGGCCTTTTACAGCGAGTTCAGCCGCTGGTTCGACCGGGGCCATCTCACGCGCCGCAGCGATCCCACCTGGGGCACGGCGGCGGAAGCGGTGCGCGCCAACAGAGATACTTTTCACTTTACCAACTGTTCGCCGCAGCATTTCCGCTTCAACCAGAGCCTGCAGTACTGGCAGGGCGTCGAGCGCTATATTCTGGAGTCGGGCGTGCTGGAGTCCAGGCGAAAAATCAGCGTGCTGACCGGCCCGGTGCTGAACGATCGATGGCGGCAGTATGCGGAATGGCAGGTGCCGCTGATGTTCTGGAAGGTGGTGCTGCGCATCAACGCGGCGGGCAAGCCGCAGGCAACGGCGCTGCTGGTCAGCCAGGCGGAGCTGCTGGATGAGCCGCGCCGCGTGCTGCCCCATGCGCAGACGACACCGCGCCCCAACGTTGACGAGTACCGCGTGACGGTCAGCGCGCTGGAGACGCTGACCGGGCTAAACTTCGCCGCTTTTCGCGACTGGGAGAGCTGGCAGCCGGATGAAACCCTGCTGGCGCAGCCGCTGCCGGCGAAGCTGATTATGCACTGGGAAGATCTGCTTTAGCCGCTGCGCTTGCCGTGCCCAAAAGCCCGCCCAGCCCCCTCTGTGCGGGCTTTTTTACGCTCCATTTACGCTAAAATCGTTGTTCCTTCAAGCCGTTACGCTTAGCACGCAGACTTGCGATTCTGACATGGCTGCTACACTTAGGGCTCGTGGCTGATAACGATTCAGCTCTACTGACGAGCGTGAAAGAGTCGCTAAAAGGAGAGAACGTATGACAGATCGTCCCCAGAATCCTCAGCAGGCGCAGCAGCAGGAATGGCCCGGCAGCTTCCTCAAAATGGATCCTAAGCCCGACCACGGTGAAACCAGCTATCAGGGATCCGGCCGCCTGAAAGGTAAAACCGCCATTATTACCGGCGGCGACTCCGGCATCGGCCGCGCCGTTGCCATCGCCTACGCCCGTGAAGGCGCGGACGTGGTGATCTCCTACCTGGATGAGCATGAAGACGCGAAAGATACGGCGAAGCTGGTGGAAGAGGCGGGCCAGCAGGCGCTGCTGATCGCCGGCGACGTGACCGAGGCAGAGCATTGCCGCAGCATCGTGGCGCAGACCGCTGAGCGCTTCGGCAAAATCGACATCGTGGTGAATAACGCCGCTTTCCAGATGACGCGCACGGCGCTGGATGAGATCAGCGACGACGAGTTCGATCGCACCATGAAAACCAATCTCTACGCCATGTTCTATATCTGCAAGGCGGCGGTGCCGCACATGCCGGCCGGCGGTTCCATTATCAATACCGCCTCGGTGAATGCCGACCAGCCGAAGCCGAAGCTGCTTCCCTACTCAGCGACAAAAGCCGCTATCGTAAACTTTTCCGGCGGTCTGGCGGCCCTGCTGGCGGAGAAAGGGATCCGCGCCAACGCAGTCGCACCTGGTCCCATCTGGACGCCGCTGATCCCCGCCACCATGCCGCCGGAGCAGGTGGAGAGCTTCGGCAGCGAAGTGCCGCTGGAGCGTATGGGTCAGCCTGCCGAGCTGGCGCCGACCTATGTGATGCTGGCCAGCGACGAAGCCAGCTATATTTCCGGCGCCACCATTGCGGTTACAGGCGGCGTCGCGGTTATCTGATTTCGTCCAGGAGGAGAGATGAACGCTTATCCTTTAAAGCTGACTACGCCCCTCGCCACCCATATCTTTGGCGGGCAGCGTATCAGAGAGCAGTCAGGAAAAGCGGGGCTGCCTGAGACGCGCGTGGCGGAGAGCTGGGAAATCAGCGATGTGGACGGCATGATCGCCTCCGTCACCAACGGCGAGCTGGCGGGCCAGACGCTGCGCCAGCTTACCGAACGCTATCCCGATGAGATGGTCGCCCCTGGCTGGCGCGGCCCCTTTTTTCCGCTGCTCAGCAAGTTTATCGACGGAACCGGCATGCTGCCGGTTCATCTGCACGCCAACGACGCGCTGGCGCAAAAGCTTGAGCAACAGCCGAACGGCAAAAGCGAAGCCTGGCATATCTTATGGGCCGCGCCTGACGCTACCTGTCTGCTGGGCGTGCGCGACGGCGTAGACAACGCCCGTCTTAAGGCCGCGCTGTTGGCGCAG
The DNA here is from genome assembly GCF_002095575.1 of Pantoea septica. GTDB lineage: Bacteria > Pseudomonadota > Gammaproteobacteria > Enterobacterales > Enterobacteriaceae > Pantoea > Pantoea septica. Next base: position 121,484 of record NZ_MLJJ01000009.1, read on the forward strand.
GATTACGATGCGGTGATGCATCGGGTGCCGGTGAAAGCGGGTGACACTTTTTATGTGCCCGGCGGCATGCTGCACAGCTTCGGCCCCGACACCCTGATCTATGAGATTGAGCAGACCTCCAATATCCAGCAGCATGCGATGCCGTGGCGCATGGAGGATGGTTCGCGCCTCTCTCAGCGCGAGTGGGAAAACAACATCGACGCGCTGCTGCAGGAGCTGCGGCCGGAACTGCGCTGCACGCCCCAGCCTGGACTGGCGCTAGAGGCTAAAGGGCTGACGCGGCTGTTCTGTTGCGCAGGGCCCTATTTTGCGCTGGAGCGCTGGCGCTTTAGCGAGCCACAGCGGTTCAGCTTCGAGAGCGCGCGTATCCTTTCTAACCTCGGCGATCCGTTAACGGTCGAGGCGAATGGCGTCAGCGTCGCGCTGGGCCGCGCCGAGTCGCTGCTGCTGCCCGCTGCGCTGGCGGAGGTCACGCTGCGCGACGCCGGCGAACTGCTGATCGGCTATGTGCCGCATCTGGCGCGCGAGGTCGTCGCGCCGCTGCGGCAGGCAGGCTATAGCGAGGCGGCGATTGCGCAGCTGGGCGACATTCACGGCACGATGATATAGGAGTTTCTATGTTGCCTTACAGCTTGCAGGGAGAGGGCGAGACGACATTTGTGCTGATGCACTATCTGGGCGGATCGCACCGCACCTGGTTTCCTGTTCTGCCCTGGCTTGACCGCGCCGCCCGCTGCGTGGCGTTAGATATGCCGGGCTTTGGCGCGGCATCGGGCATGGAAGATTATGATGTGGCTGCCATGGCGGATCGGGTGGATGAAACCCTTCGCCATCTGCAGCTGGAGAAGGTGATACTCGTCGGCCACTCCATGACCGGGAAAGTGGCGCTGGCGCTTGCCGCCCGGCGGCCTGATTATCTTCAGCGGCTGGTGCTGGTGGCCCCATCGCCGCCTGGGCCGCAGCCGATGAGCGAGCAGGATCGCCAGGCGCAGGCCGCATTTGACGGCTCGCGCCAGCAGGCAGAGACCTTTGTCGACGGCGCCTGCTCCGCGCGCCTGCCGGACGTGCTGCGCGAGGTGGCGATTGCCGATGCGCAACGCGCCGCGCCGGCCGCTTTTCACGCCTGGGCGCTGCACGGCAGTCGGGAAGATCTGCGCGAGCAGACTGGCCGTCTTGAGCTGCCCGCCATGATGGTGCTCGGCAGCGAGGACGGCAACGTGCCGGGCGTTGAGGCGCAGCGGGAGGTGATGCGCGCCCATTTGCCGCAGGGGGAGCTGGCGATCATCGACGGCGCCGGGCATCTGATGCCGATGCAGACGCCGCAGGCGCTGGCTGAGCGGATGCTGGCGTTTGCGCAGCGCGATCTCTGCGCCCGTTAGCCGGCCGTTAAAATCAAAAAGCCCGCTCAGGTTTCCCTGAGCGGGCTTCTTTAAATATGGCTCCTCTGACTGGACTCGAACCAGTGACATACGGATTAACAGTCCGCCGTTCTACCGACTGAACTACAGAGGAATCGTTTCGATGGGGCGCATATTAATGGCCGCGCTCCGGCCTGTCAACAGCGAAAAACACATTAGCATTCAACTGGCTAGCTTTGCAGCAAAGCGATCGCGAATTAGGCGGTGGCGGTGGAAAAGCCGTCAAAACGCGGCAGCGGATGCTGGCGATAAAACTGACTCAGGTGACGATACATCGCCGGAAAGCGCTCGTATAACAAATCAGGTGCGGTAAAAAAATATTCGGACAGCACGGCGAAGCACTCGGCGGGATCGCTGGCGGCGTAGGGATCGATGGTCGCGGCCTGCTCGCCGACCAGTTCGACCTCGTTTTCAATCTCGTCCATCGCGGCGCGCAGATCTTTTTCCCATACCGCCACATCACGCAGCGCCATCACCGGTATGCCGCTGGTATAGCCGCGGCCGCGCGCGTCGAGCTTGTGCGCCACCTCATGGATCACCAGGTTGTAGCCGGAGAGATCGAAGGCGTCCTGAAGGTCGAGCCAGTTGAGTACTATCGGGCCCTGCGTCCAGCTCTGCCCGGCATGCACCGTGGCGGCGTGATGCACCAGTCCCTGTTCATCTTCCCAGCTGTCCGCTACCTCGAAAGGTTCCGGGTAGATCAGCACGTCGTGAAAGCCGTCGAGCCACTCCAGCCCCAGCTTTAGCACCGGCAGACAGAAGAGCAGGGCGAGCCGCGCGCTGTGCAGTTCGTCCAGCTCGACGCCCTGCAGCGGCACCAGCTTCTTCTGCTGCAGGAAACGCTGCGCCATGGCGATCAGCGCCTGCTGCTCATCCTCGTCCAGCCAGCTGAACACCGGCTGCGCCAGCGCCTCACGCCAGGGAAGATCGGCAAGGACGGTGCGGTTCTCGTTTTT
>NZ_MLJJ01000010.1 GCF_002095575.1 Pantoea septica
TTAATGGCCTCACAGCGTCAAACGCTTTTCATCAAATCCCTCGCTGACTGCTGCGTTTTATAGCAATCAACAGACCGTCTGGTAAAAAAAAGCGCAGCCGCGCCGCGCCGCGCTTACTTTTTCGCCGCCCTGGCCGATAACGATAGCGACACTACATACTCATAATAAGGTGCACCATGTTTTCCACTATTTCATCAGGTCTCCTGTCGCGCCTTGCGTGGCAAAAACAGGCGCGCTCCTCGGCGACGCTTAGCTCGCTCAACGACGCTATCGCGATGATTGAGTTTACGCCCGACGGCATCATCCTTAACGCTAACCCGCTGTTTCTCGACCGTATGGGCTATGCGCTGAACGACATCGTCGGCCAGCATCACAGTCTGTTTTGCACCGCCGACTTTGCGCGATCGTCGGACTATCGCGACTTCTGGCTGCGCCTGAAGCGCGGCGAAAGCTTTAGCGACAAATTCCTGCGCCTGGCGAAACACAGCCGTCCGGTCTGGCTAGAGGCCAACTATGTGCCGGTGCAGGACCGCAACGGCCGCGTGGTGAAAATCGTCAAGCTGGCGACCGATATCACCGCGCGTATCGTCGACGCCCAGGAGCAGCGCGCCATGACTACCGCGATTGAGCGGTCGATGGCGGTTATCGCTTTTAACCTCAAAGGCGAAGTGCTGAAGGCGAACGCCAACTTCCTCAAAACCATGGGCTATCGCGCCGAGGAGGTGATCGGCCTGCCGCACAGCCGCTTCTGTTCCGAAGCGCTGCGTCAGAGCGACGAATACAAAACGTTCTGGGAAAAGCTCAACCGCGGCGAGTTTATCTCCGGTCAGTTCCAGCGGGTAAATAAACAGGGCCGCACCATCTGGCTGCGCGCCACCTATAACCCGGTGTTTGATGACGAAGGCAAGCTCTATAAGGTGGTGAAGTTCGCCACGGACGTGACGGCGCAGGTGGAGAAAAACCAGCAGGAGCGCGACGCGGCGCAGCAGGCTTATCAGACCGCGCTGCAAACCCGCGAAAGCACCCGCCACGGCGCCAGCGTGATCGAAGAGAGCGTGCAGACCATTAATGCGCTGGCGGGCGAGCTGCACGGCATCTCTGATAATATCGCCGATCTCAGCGACTCCTCCGATCGCATTGGCGCGATAGTCGCCAGCATTCGACGCATCGCCGATCAGACCAACCTGATCGCGCTTAACGCCGCGGTAGAGGCGGCGCGCGCCGGCACGCACGGCCGCAGCTTCGCCGTGGTGGCCAATGAGGTGCGCACGCTGGCGGCCAATATCAATCAGGCCACCAGCGAGATTGAAAATCGGGTGCGGCAGAATCATCTGCTGGCGTCCTGGGCGCTGAAAGGCATAGCTTCCAACATGAAGCGCGCCGATCACGGCGTGGAGCTGGCCCAGCAGGCGGGCAGCGTAATCGGCGAGCTGCGCGACGGTTCGTCGGAGGTGGTGCGCGCCATCAGCCACGTTACCCAGACCTTAAGCCAGGAGTAGCGCGCAAGGCCGGCCCTGTGCCGGCTTTTCGCTGTGCGACTGCCCTGCTTTAGCCGTTTTTTACGGCTGATGCGCCATCTCGACCGGCGCCGTCGTCGTCGGCGGCAGGAAGATATGGTCGAGGATCTGCCGCATCACCGGCGCGGCGGTCACGCCTTCATTACCGCCGTTCTCCAGTATCAGCGCCACCGCCACCTTCGGGTTGTTAAACGGCGCGAACGCGGTATAGAAGATATGGTCGCGCAGGCGCACCGGGATCATCTTCGCGTTATAAGTCTGGTTCTGCTTCAGGCTGAACACCTGTGAGGTGCCGCTCTTCGCCGCAATGCCGTAAGGCGCGGTGTGGAAATACTTATAGCCGGTGCCGTTCGGCGCGTTGGCCATGCCAAACATGGCGCGGCGCACCAGCGCCCAGTAAGGCGAACGGGCGTCGCCGATCTGCGGCTGCGGCAGCGTCGGCTGATAGGGCTCCACGGTTTTGCCGCGCTCGGCTTTCGCCAGCAGATGCGGCGCAATCACCTTCCCGTTGTTGATCAGCGCCACCATCGCCTTCACCATCTGAATCGGCGTGGCGATCCAGTAGCCCTGCCCGATGCCCACCGACACCGTATCGCCCTGATACCACGCTTTTTTATGCACCTTGAGCTTCCATTCGCGGCTCGGCAGCAGTCCGCTGTACTCTTCGTTAAGATCGATACCGGTGGATTTGCCGTAGCCGAACTGACTGAGCATGGTGTGGATACGGTCGATGCCCATCATAAACGCCACCTGATAGAAGAAGGTGTCGGCGGACTCCTCAATCGCTTTGGTGACGTCCAGCATGCCGTGGCCGCTTTTTTTCCAGTCGCGATAGCGGCGATCGGTGCCCGGCAGTGTCCAGGTCGGCGCGCCGTAGAAACTGGTCTGCGGCGTGATGACCCCGGTCAGCAGCGCCGACATCGCCATATAGGGCTTCACCGTCGACGCGGGCGGATAGAGTCCCTGGGTGACGCGGTTAATCAGCGGCAGATTCTTGTCCTGCAGCAGGGACTTGTAGGCCTGATAGCTGATGCCCTTGACGAAGGGATTGGGATCGTAGCTCGGGCTGGAGACCATCGCCAGCACCGAGCCGTCGTGCGGATCCTCCACCAGCACCGCCGCGCGCTGCCCGGCCAGCAGGCTCTCTACGTACTGCTGCAGATGCAGATCGATGGTCAGCGTAATATTTTTGCCCGCCACCGGCGGCACCTCTTTCAGCACGCGCACGATGCGGCCGTGGTTATCTACTTCCACTTCCTGATAGCCCGGCTTGCCGTGCAGCAGCGACTCGTAATACCCCTCGATGCCCTGCTTGCCAATATTGTGGTCGGCGGCATAGTTCTCGGCGATGCCCGCGGCGTTGAGACGCTTGTAGTCGTTATCGTTGATTTTCGAGACGTAGCCGACGACGTGCGCCAGGTCGGCACCGTAGGGATATTCGCGATCCTGATAGGTCTCGACGCTGACGCCGGTGAAGCGATACTGATTCACCGAGAAGCGCGCCACCTCTTCGTCGGTCAGCTCCTCTTTCAGCACCACCGGCTTGTAGCGGCTGCTCTGCTTCAGCGTGCGGGTAAAGGCGTCGATCTCGTCGGGCGTCAGATCGACAATCGGCGTCAGCGCCTTCAGCGTCGCCTGCATATCGTCGATTTTGTACGGCGTCAGCGTGATGTCGTACCAGGTAACGTTATGCACCAGCGGGATGCCGTTGCGATCGAAGATCAGCCCGCGCGTCGGCGCGATGGGGATCATTTTGATGTCGTTCTGGTTCGATCGCGTCTGGTAGTAGCCGTGATCGCGCACCTGCAAACAGTAGAGATTGACGCCGAGAATAGTGAAACAGATAACGACTAACGCAAAGGCGACCAGCGCGCGGCGCGCGAAGAGCTTTTCTTCAGCTTCGAAATTACGGAAATTCATTAGGCGGCATTGGCGGACTGGTTATTTTTGTTGTCGCGCTAATGATAGGGAGCTAAGAGGTCAGCGCCAGCAGGAAGATGCACAGGAGTCGGGAAAAGTGTGTCATTTGGTGAGAATGTTACGAAAACGGCCTGAAACTCCCCGCCTCGCGCGGCAGAGCACGAGACGGGGAACAGGCAAGCGCAGGCTTAGTCGCCCAGCAGCACCGACTCCAGCGCGATCTTAATCATATCGTTGAAGGTGGTCTGGCGCTCGGCAGAGGTCGTCTGCTCATGGGTGCGGATATGGTCTGACACGGTGCAGATGGTCAGCGCTTTCGCGCCAAACTCCGCCGCCACGCCGTAGATGCCCGCCGCTTCCATCTCCACGCCGAGGATGCCGTACTTCTCCATCACGTCGAACATCTGCGGATCCGGGGTATAGAAGAGATCGGCAGAGAAGATGTTGCCGACGCGCGCCTCCACGCCCAGCGCTTTCGCCGCGTCAACCGCGTTGCGCACCATATCGAAGTCGGCAATCGCCGCGAAATCGTGATCCTTGAAGCGCATGCGGTTGACTTTAGAGTCGGTGCAGGCGCCCATGCCGATAACGATATCGCGCAGCTTCACGTCGGCGCGCACCGCGCCGCAGGAGCCGACGCGGATGATCTTTTTCACGCCAAAGTCGGTGATCAGCTCTTTGGTGTAGATCGAGCAGGACGGGATGCCCATGCCGTGGCCCATGACGGAGATTTTACGCCCCTTGTAGGTGCCGGTGTAGCCCAGCATGCCGCGCACGTTGTTGACTTCAACCGGATTTTCCAGAAAGGTTTCCGCAATGTGCTTCGCGCGCAGCGGATCGCCCGGCATCAGTACCACGTCGGCGAAGTCGCCCATTTCTGCATTAATGTGAGGAGTTGCCATTGTTGTTTGTCCTTTTTAAATTTAGCGGCTCTGTTTACAGCATGCTCTTGCCGTAGTCCATATCGGACAGGCCAAAATAGTGCGCAATCGTCTGACCGATATCGGCGAACGTTTCGCGATAGCCCAGCGAGCCGGGTTTCACTTTCGGGCCGTAGATCAGAATCGGAATATGCTCGCGCGTATGCTCGGTGCCCTGCCAGGTCGGATCGCAGCCGTGATCGGCGGTGAGGATCAGGATGTCATCCTCTTTTACCAGCGCCATCAGCTCCGGCAAACGACGGTCGAACAGCTCCAGCCCGCCCGCGTAGCCGGCGACGTCGCGGCGGTGACCCCAGGTCGAGTCGAAATCCACAAAGTTGGTAAAGACGATCGACTGGTCGGGCGCCTTCTTCATCTGCTCGATGGTGGCGTCGAACAGCGCGTCCAGGCCGGTCGCTTTCACCTTCTGCGTGATGCCCTGCTGAGCGTAGATATCGGCGATTTTCCCCACCGAAATCACTTCGCCGCCCTTTTCGTCCACCAGCTTTTTCAGCATGGTCGGCGAAGGCGGTTCTACCGCCAGATCGTGACGGTTGCCGGTACGCTCGAAATGGCCCGCTTTGTCGCCGACAAACGGACGCGCGATGACGCGGCCGATGTTGTAGCCGCCTTCGGTCAGCTCTTCACGGGCGATTTCGCACAGCTCATAGAGGCGATCGAGACCGAAGGTCTCTTCATGACAGGCGATCTGGAACACCGAGTCCGCAGAGGTGTAGAAAATCGGCTTGCCGGTTTTCATATGCTCTTCGCCCAGCTGGTCGAGGATCACCGTGCCGGAGGAGTGGCAGTTGCCAAGATAGCCCGGCAGCTTCGCGCGCTCGACCAGCTTGTCGAGCAATTCCTGCGGGAAGCTGTTCTCTTTATCGCTGAAGTAGCCCCAGTCGAACAGCACCGGCACGCCGGCGATTTCCCAGTGGCCGGACGGCGTGTCTTTGCCGGATGAGATTTCGCTGGCGTAGGCGTAGGCGCCGGTGATCTCCGCATTGGGATCGAGGCCCAGCGGGAAGCGGCCGGTAGAGAGCTCGGCGGCTTTACCCAGCCCCAGCGCGGTCAGGTTCGGCAGATGCAGCGGGCCTTTACGCCCCTGATCCGCTTTGCCGTTAAAGCACGCTTCGGCGATATGGCCGAGCGTATCCGATCCTGCGTCGCCAAATTTGTCGGCGTCTTTGCTTGAGCCGATTCCAAAGGAATCGAGCACCATAATAAAAGCACGTTTCATGCAAGTCTCCTGCGCCTGCGCGCGTGACAAGTCAAAAAAAAGCGATCAGATCAGTATACCCGAATGAGTGCGCAGCGGCAGCATAAAGCCGCATTTTTGCGGCTTTTTTGCGACAGCGTCGCGGATGACAGCGGCCGTTCGCAAAGAGAAACGCTCTGCCCATTCGGCCGCTGTCAGACGTGTTATGCCTGGCCGTCGCCGGCGCGCACGCGACGGTAAACCGCAGGCAGCGGCTCGGGCGCGCTGTCGCTCAGCGTGACCGCGGCACGCACCGCGGCGGCGGCCTGCTGCCAGCTCGCCTCGCTGCTGGCGTGCACAATCGCCAGCGGACGTTGCCCATCGGCGCGTTCGCCCAGCGCGATGGTCTCGCTCAGTCCGACGCTGTAGTCGATGGCGTCGCTGGCGCGCTGGCGCCCGCCGCCCATCGCCACTACCGCCATACCCAGCGCGCGCGTGCCCATGCTGCTGACGATGCCGGGACGATCGGCGTAGACCGCCTTGCTGAGCGTCGGCTGTGGCAGATAAGCCTCGTGCCGTTCGACGAAATCGGCGGGGCCGCCCTGCGCCGCGACCATACGCGCGAATACTTCGGCCGCCCGGCCGTTATCCAGCACCTGCTGCAGCTTGCCGCGCGCCTCATCTTCGCTGGCCGCCAGCTTGCCGGACATCAGCATCTCGCTGCACAGCGCCAGCGTCACCTCCAGCAGGCGCGGGTTACGCTCCGCGCCGGTCAGGAAGCGTACCGCTTCGCGCACTTCCAGCGCGTTGCCCGCGCTGGAGGCGAGCACCTGGTTCATATCGGTGAGCAGCGCGGTGGTGGTGCAGCCCGCACCGTTGGCCACGCCGACGATCGCCTGCGCCAGGTCGAGCGACGCCTCGAAGGTCGGCATAAAGGCGCCGGAGCCGACTTTGACGTCCATTACCAGCGCGTCCAGCCCTTCAGCCAGCTTTTTCGCCAGAATCGAGGCGGTGATCAGCGGAATAGAATCCACCGTAGCGGTGATATCGCGCGTGGCGTAAAAGCGCTTATCCGCCGGCGCCAGCGAGCTGGTCTGGCCGATAATCGCCACGCCGACCTGTTTGATAATCTGGCGGAAACGATCGTCGTGCGGGAAAATATCGAAGCCAGGGATCGCTTCCAGCTTGTCCAGCGTGCCGCCGGTATGGCCGAGGCCGCGTCCGGAAATCATCGGCACATAGCCGCCGCAGGCGGCCACCATCGGCCCCAGCATCAGCGAGGTGACGTCGCCGACGCCGCCGGTGGAGTGCTTATCCACCACCGGACCGTTGAGGTTCAGCGCCTGCCAGTTCAGCACGGTGCCCGAGTCGCGCATCGCCATGGTGAGCGCCACGCGCTCCGGCAGCGACATATCGTGAAAAAAGATGGTCATCGCCAGCGCGGCGATCTGACCTTCGGAAACGCTGTTATCGCGCACGCCGTTGATGAAGAAGCGAATTTCCTCTTCACTCAGCCTCTGGCCATCGCGTTTTTTACGGATAATTTCTTGCGGCAGAAACACAATCGCCCCCATGATCAGGGTTGAGATGAGAATGGCGGCCTGCGGCCGCCGTCACGCAATCAGTAGCCGGTTTTGCTGGTGGCGGTCTGATGGCCCAGCGCGTTCAGCAGGCTGGCTAACAGGCTGGAAGCGCCGAAGCGGAAGTGGCGCGCGTCTGCCCAGCCTTCGCCAAGAATATCGTCCGCCAGCTTGAGGTAGATGGCCGCATCCTCCGCCGTGCGCACGCCGCCCGCCGGCTTAAAGCCCACCTTCTCTTTCACGCCTTTGTCGCGGATAACGCTCATCATGATCTGCGCCACTTCCGGCGTGGCGTTGACCGGCACCTTGCCGGTAGAGGTCTTGATAAAGTCCGCGCCTGCGTCGATGGCGATCTCAGAAGCCTGACGGATCAGCGCCTCTTCTTTCAGCTCGCCGCTTTCAATGATGACCTTCAGCAGCACGTTAGCCTGCGCGCACGCCTCTTTGCAGGCTTTCACCAGGTCGAAACCGATCTGGGCGTTGCCGGCGATCAGCGCACGGTAAGGGAACACGACGTCGACTTCGTCCGCGCCGTAGGCGATGGCGGCGCGGGTCTCCGCCAGCGCGATGTCGATATCGTCGTTGCCATGCGGGAAGTTAGTGACGGTGGCGATGCGGATGTCGGGCGTGCCCTGCTCGCGCAGCGCTTTGCGCGCCACTGGAATAAAGCGCGGATAGATACAGATCGCGGCGGTGTTGCCCGCCGGTGATTTTGCCTGACGGCAGAGCGCGATCACCTTCTCGTCGGTATCGTCTTCGTTCAGGGTCGTCAGGTCCATGAGTTGCAGCGCGCGCTGCGCGGCGGCGGTAATGTCAGTCATGTTGTTCTCCAGATAACAAACAGACGCGGAAGCGCCGGTTTAATGTGATAATTCTAACAATATAAGGCGGCAAATAATGCGTATTTCATCACATTGCCTCGATGAACTATTAGCAATAGCGTCATTATAACGCAGAGAGGGGCGATGTTACTATTATCACATCGGAGAGATTAGTCAGGCAGGTTGAACAGCGTGCGCGTATTGCGCCACAACGCCTCGGCGATGACCTGCGGCGGTTCCGGGCGCAGTTCGCACAGGGTCTGCCACACCAGACGCGCCCGCTCCGGCCGGTTCGGCTCGCCCTGGAAGCCGTGCAGCGGCATATCGGGCGCGTCGGTCTCCAGCAGCAGCGCGTCGAGCGGCAGCTGCGCCAGCGTGTTGCGGGTTTTGCTGGCGCGTTCATAGGTCAGGGTGCCGCCAACGCCGATCGCGTAGCCGAGTTTGATAAACGCCTGCGCCTGCTGCAGGCTGCCGGCAAAGCCGTGCACCACGCCGCGCCGCGGCAAATCGTGACGGCGCAGATGCAGCGCCAGCTTGTCGTGGGTGCGGCGCGAATGCAGGATCACCGGCAAATCATACCGCTTCGCCAGCCGGAGCTGCGCGTCGAGCAAAAATTCCTGGCGCGCAAACTGCGGATTTTCCATATAGAGGTCGAGGCCGATCTCCCCTATCGCCGTCAGCTTGGGCGGCTGCTGCCGCAGCCAGTTTTCCAGCTGCTCGAGATGGGCGTCCTCGTGGCGATCGATGGCGATGGGATGAAGGCCGAGCGCGGCGTAAAGAGCGCGATGCTGCGCCGCCAGCGAAACGATGCGCGCAAAGCGGCTGGCCTCCACTGCCGGCACGATAATGCGCTCCACGCCCGCTTCGGCGGCGCGCGCGATGCTGGCAGACTCATCGCCGACAAAGGGCGGGAAATCGAAATGGCAGTGGGTATCGGTAAATCTCATGCCAGCGAACCTTCATCGTAGTCTGCGTCGTTGCCCGCCACCGGCGGCGTCATAATCGGCCGGTTGTCGGGCGCGTTGGCGACCGGCGCGGGCGGCGTAACGGTGGTATAGCGCACGAACGGCTCGGCGTCACTGAGCCACTGCCCCAGCGTGGCGAGAAAGTAGCGGCCGCAGCGCCGTCCCAGGTGATAATCCTGATTCAACGAGGCGACGCGGCTGCCCAGTGCCATGCTCGCCAGCACATGCGGCGGATAGATTTCGATGATACGCAGGTCGTCGGGCGGCTGCTCGATAAACTGCTGAATCTCGCGGTAGCTCGCCTCATGGTGATGCAGGATATTGATCATCGGCTGCAGCGCGCTGGCGTTGAGCCAGCGCTCCATGCGCTTCATCCATTTTGGCGTATAGAACATCTGCGACGGCACGGTGCGGATCACCACGATGGTGTCGGCACCGCGTCGCGCGGCTTCGCGCACTGGAATGGCATCGCTGATGCCGCCGTCAAGATAGCTGATGCCTTCCAGATCGACGCCAAGACGGTAAAAGCCGGGGATAGCGCTCGACGCCTTAATCAGATCGTGCCAGTTGGCGCTGGTCGGTGCGAAATAGCCGGGCGAGTAGTCGTCGCTGCGGCAGGCGCACATATAGAATTCGCGCCCGCCGTCGAACAGCAGCTTAGCGCTGTCCAGCGCCAGCGGCAGTTCGCGCTGGGTGACGTCTATCAGCCAGTCGAGATCGATTAAGTTGCCGCCGCGCACGAAACGCAGCGGATCGAAAAAGAGTTTGCTGGTGGTATAGCGGGTAATGACGCGCCGCGCGTAGCCCTGCTGTCCGCAGACAAAGGCTGAGAGATTCTGCGCGCCGGCCGAGGTGCCGATAAAAAGATCGAAGGGATTGAATTTGGCCCGCTGGAACTCATCCAGCACGCCTGCGGTGAAAATGCCGCGCTGACCGCCGCCTTCGCACACCAGGGCGATTTTTCGCGCTTTAAACGGGGATAGGGCCAGGGGCTCAATCGCGCCCAGCGTTACAGGGATCCGGATACCCACTTCTGTTCCTCAGAAAGGGTTCTGAGGTTTGCCGTTGCGTTTATCCGCTTTAGGTCGACAGCATCCCGGAGAACCAGCCATGTTTTACTCCTGACCTGCCGCAGAAAGTCTGGCGGCCGCCGCCGCGCCTGATGCGTTTTCCTTTACGCGGCGCGGCGGCTGGCTGGTCTCCGCTTTATGCATGCTCGTTGCGAAAATCAGAATGACACAACCGGTCAGGGTCGTTTGCGGCCGGTAAACAGGCTCACGAGGAACAGGATAATACCAACAACGAAGACAACTTTAGCCGCCCATGCTGCCGTACCGGCGAGGCCGCCAAATCCTAACGCCGCCGCGATCAGTGCAATTACCAGAAAAATAATACCCCAACGAAACATAAGCCTCTCCTTACCATAGTGAAATCGAACTGCTCGTTTCTTCCCATTTTGGGTTTGTTTTGTCAACGCGGCGCCACGCGGACGCCGCGCTCACGACGTTAAGACTTCACAGTCAGGTCATTCTTAACGCTTTTAACGCCTTCAATGGCTTTCGCGATACTTTCAGCGCGATCCGACTGCGCTTTAGTGGCGACGGTTCCTGAAAGCTGGACAACGCCGTCGGTGGTTTCTACCTTGACGTTACGTGACGGGACAATGTCGTCGGCTAACAGTTTAGCTTTAATTTCGCTAGTCGTTGCCGCATCCCCGGCATATCCCTTCATACTTTGTGATTTGCTGTCTTTAACGTGCAGTTTGTCGCTGACGGATTTAACACCCTCTACGTTTTTCACAACGGCGACGGCTTTTTCAGCCTGATCCTGCGAGGTGACAAAACCGCTCAGGGTCACTACGCCATCATGGGTTTTCACGGAGATATCCGTACTTTTTATTGCTTCGTCATCTACCAGAGCCGCTTTAGCTTTTGCAGTGACGGCGCTGTCATCCATAAATCCATCGACTTTTTTCATAGAACTATTGATTTTCGCACCGGCGTTGTCCGCGCTTTGCTGCGCTTTTTGCGTCAGCGAGTCGTCAGCCAGGGCGCTTCCGCTTAACAGGGCGGAACCAACCATTACCGCCATCAGCGTTTGGGCAATCTTAGTCTTATTCATCGATATCTTCCTTCTGTCAGTGAGCTCACCCACAACCGTGGGCGCAACAGCAGCAAACGGCGCTGCTGCATCGTTGGACGTAAGCGAGAAGCTATTTCTCTTTTCCCGTCCGACAGAATAATCATAGTCGGTGTTTGGCGTTTTGCTTGAATAACTGGTTGATAGCACGCCAGTTAAGCGAAAAAACAGAGTTTTTAGGAGGAGTCTGGAGAGGGAGAACAGGGCCAGCCAAAGCTGGGCGGCCCTGTTGCAGTGCGGATTAATGCTCGCGGGTTTTACGGAAAATCACGTCAGGATAGCGCTCTTGCGTGATGTTCAGGTTAACCATGGTCGGTGCGATGTAGGTCAGGTTATCGCCGCCGTCCAGCGCGAGGTTCACCTCGTTTTTACGCTGGAACTCTTCGAATTTCTTCGCATCGCTGCACTCGACCCAGCGCGCCGTCGAAACGTTGATCGCTTCGTAGATCGCTTCGACGTTATATTCGCTTTTCAGACGCGCCACGACGACGTCGAACTGCAGCACGCCCACCGCGCCCACGATCAGATCGTTATTGTGCACCGGACGGAACACCTGCACCGCGCCCTCTTCCGACAGCTGCACCAGCCCTTTCAGCAGCTGTTTCTGCTTGAGCGGATCGCGCAGGCGGATGCGACGGAACAGCTCCGGGGCGAAGTTCGGAATGCCGGTGAACTTCATGTTCTCGCCCTGGGTAAAGGTGTCGCCGATCTGAATGGTGCCGTGGTTGTGCAGACCGATGATGTCGCCCGGCCAGGCCTCTTCCACGTGCGAGCGGTCGCCCGCCATAAAGGTCAGCGCGTCGGAGATCACCACATCTTTGCCGGTGCGCACCTGACGCAGCTTCATGCCCTTTTCATATTTACCGGAAACCACGCGCATAAAGGCGACGCGGTCGCGGTGTTTCGGATCCATGTTCGCCTGAATCTTGAACACGAAACCGGTAAACTTCTCTTCCTGCGCGGTCACGGTACGCACGTCGGTCTCGCGCGGCATCGGCGCGGGTGCCCAGGAGACCAGGCCGTCAAGCATATGATCGACGCCAAAGTTGCCCAGCGCGGTGCCGAAAAAGACCGGCGTGATATCGCCGCTCAGGAACAGCTCGCGATCGAACTCGTGCGACGCGCCTTTCACCAGCTCCAGCTCGTCGCGCAGCTGCGCCGCCAGCTCTTCGCCGACCGCGCTGTCCAGCTCAGGGTTGTCCAGCCCTTTAACGATGCGCACTTCCTGAATGGTGTGGCCTTTGCCCGTCTGGTAGAGATAGGTTTCGTCGTTATAGAGGTGGTAAACGCCTTTAAACAGCTTGCCGCAGCCGATAGGCCAGGTAATGGGCGCGCAGGCGATTTTCAGCTCGCTCTCCACTTCGTCCAGCAGTTCCATCGGATCGCGGATGTCGCGGTCGAGCTTGTTCATAAAGGTCAGGATCGGCGTGTCGCGCAGACGGGTGACTTCCATCAGCTTACGGGTACGATCCTCGACGCCTTTGGCCGCGTCGATCACCATCAGGCAGCAGTCCACCGCCGTCAGAGTACGGTAGGTATCTTCCGAGAAGTCTTCGTGCCCCGGCGTGTCGAGCAGGTTGACCAGGCTCTCGCGGTAGGGGAACTGCATAACAGAAGTGGTAATAGAGATGCCGCGCTGCTTCTCCATCTCCATCCAGTCCGATTTGGCGTGCTGGCTCGAGCCGCGGCCTTTTACCGTACCGGCGGTCTGGATAGCCTGTCCGAACAGCAGCACTTTTTCAGTGATGGTGGTTTTACCAGCATCGGGGTGCGAAATGATCGCAAAGGTGCGGCGGCGCGCCACCTCTTGCATGAAATTAGACATGAGTGAGTTCTTCTCATCGAGGCAACGTCACACAGGAGGACGCTGCAGAGTAATCATGATGGCCGGAAATCCGGCAGGTAAACGGAGCCAGGCGTGACGCAACTGCGTCAGAAGGCGGTGGTTGATGCGCGTTCTACATTGGCGGCGATTCCGGTTACCCAGTCTTCGTTAAGGCGGCATAGCATACAATATTTTGCGCGCGGCGGCGAACAGGGCAGGGAAAATTTCAGCGCCGCCCGCAGGCATGCGGGCGGACGGCCTCTTATTTACCCCAGCACCTTTTTTACGCAGGATTTAAAAATATTCACCCCGATCTCCAGCGCGTTGAGATCGAAGCGCATGTCGGGATGGTGCAGGCCCGGCGTCAGGTTAGTGCCGAGACCCCAGAAGCCCGCCTTGACGTGCGGGCGCTTGACCGGATAGAAAAAGAAATCTTCGCTGCCCGGCGTGGTTTTCGCCTCCAGCAACCCTTCTGCGCCCAGCACCTCGGCAATCGCCGCGCGGATCACCGCCGTCGCTTCATCATGGATCTCCGCCGCCGGCATCTCTTTCAGCACCGCCACCTGCGCCGTCGCGCCCAGCGCCGCGACGCTGTGCTGGATCGCCTGAGCGACCTTCTCCTTCAGCTCCTCCATCGGCGCGTTCTCCTGCGAACGCAGATCCCAGACCACGCGCGCCTCGTCGGGCACCGAGTTGGTGACGCCGGCGTCGCAGAGAAAGCGAGTCGCCTTCACGCTCCAGTTAAGCCCCGGCGAGAGATGAATCGCGTTGACCGCATTGACCGCCTGCACCGCCGCGTCCAGCGCGTTGACGCCGAGATGCGGACGCGCGGCGTGCGCGGGCGCGCCTTTAATGGTGGCTTCCAGCGTCGAGCAGGCGGAGTAGAGTACCGCTGGCGTCGCCTGGCCCACCACGCACTCCTCCAGCGGCCGCAAATGGAAACCGAAGATCATCTCCACGTCATCCAGCGCGCCGCCCTCAACCATCGCCAGCGCGCCGGCGCCCAGCTCTTCGGCGGGCTGGAACAGAATTTTCAGCCGGCCTTTTCTCACCGCGCCTTCCGCCAGCAGCTCCTGCGCGGCGGTCAGCACCACGGAAGAGTGGCCGTCATGGCCGCAGGTATGGCGCGCGCAGGCGACGCCGTCGATGATATGGCCGAGCGCGTCCATGTCGGCACGCAGCGCCAGCACCGGGCCCGGTACTCCGCTGTCGATCTCCGCCACGATGCCCGTGGTCTGATTGATATTGCGCGTCACCTTCAGCCCGGCTTTCTCAAGCTGCTCGGCAATGTAGGCGGAAGTTTTAAACTCCTGAAAGCCCAGTTCTGGAATCTCATGCAGATAGTGATAGTGCTCTAAGACCTTTGACACCGCTTCTCTCCTAAACAAAAAGACGCATAACGAACATCGCGATCGCCGCATTGATGACGCTTACCAGCATCAGCAGCGGCCAGTATTTTTTCGGCACGTCGGCCACGCCCAGCAGGCGGCCCATGTACTGCAGCTGCGATCCCATCAGGAAAATGGCGGGGGCCAGAATAGTGACATCTGCGCCGGTCAGTATCCCTTTGGTCAGCAGGCTCACCGCCACGCCGGTACCGGCTGAAGAAGAGAGCCAGGCGGTCAGCAGTACGGTAATCGCTTCGCCCGGCAGGCCGAACAGCCCCATCACCGGCGCGAACAGCTGGCCGAGAAACGGCATAATACCGAGTAAATTAAGCACTTCTGCCAGCACATAGGCCATCACTACGTTCGGCATCAGGTTATGAATGGCAATATGGAAACCTTTGCGCGCGCCGGCGACAAAAATATCAAAAGGGTTCTGACTGCTTTTTACCGCGCCGTTATTTTCCATCGCCAAAATCCTTTTTATAGACACTGTTTAACACACAACGCGTCAGCGCCGCACCGACAAATTTAAGAACGAACATCAAGGCGAGCGGAATAATAATCGGCAATGTCATTGAGGCGAACAGCGCCGACCCGATAGCAAAATAGTTATTGATCAATCCTGCGCCGGAATATTGCCAGGCGCTCATCACCACAATATCTTTTTTCGTTACCTGACCGCGGTCATACATCTCTTTGGTCAGCGCAGCGCCCGCATCGGTGCTCTGCAGATCGGTGATTAGCGCCAGGCCGCAGCGCCCCGGCAGTCCCATCAGCGGCTGCAGCAGCGGCGTCAGCAGCTTGTGCGCCGCGCGCATCGCGCCGTAGTGGGTAAAAATTTCCAGCACGCCCAGCGCCAGCATAACGGTTGGCGTCAGCGAGAGCGCGAAGAGAAAACCCGCTTTGGCACTCAGTCCGCCTGCGCCGAGAAAGGTATTGCTGGCGGGATCCTTCATGGTGCCGAAGCTGCCGCCCAGCGTGGTGAAGTCAAAGGCGCCGAGCCAGTGGAAGCCGTCGACCCGGTAGAGCAATCCTGAAAAAAAGAGGATAGCTACAATCAGCGCCAGATAACTTCCTTTGCTGGCTGAAACCCGTTCGCCTGTCAGCGTTATTTTTTCTTCAGACATGGTTATTCCTGCGAATAGTTTATCAGTTGCGATATATGGAACTCTGACGGTTGCAGGATTTATGCCAGCCGCCACGTAACCTCTCTTTTGAAAATAAAGTTTTTCTCTCTTTGGTTTTTGAATAGACAGTTGATTAAATCTGCATCGCTTTATATTTCTTAGCGGCAGGGTGGCGTGGCGAATATCGCTTTCTTTTTGCATCGCAACCGGAAATAAACCGTTCTGCACCATCAATGCGCAAAGGCTGCGCACTGACGTAGTGCGAAGCGCAACCGCTCGAGGAATGATAATCGCTCGCATTCAAATAGCTGAATAATTCTATTTAAATCAATTAGATAAAATGTGATTTTTCAGTAAAAAACTATCTTTCTCTACGATTCATGGTGCATAATTCACCACTTCTCACCTGTTTACTTATTCTGCTTCTATAAAGGAATCGCTCATGCTGACTGCTGAAATGACTGCGCGTCTTAACGATCAACTTAACCTCGAATTTTTCTCCGCGAATCTCTATTTACAGATGAGCGCGTGGTGCAGCGATAAAGGTCTGGAAGGCGCAGCGGCGTTTCTGAAAGAGCATTCCCGCGAAGAGATGGAGCATATGCAGCGCCTGTTCGACTACCTGAGCGATACCGGCGCGATGCCGGTGCTGGGCTCTATCGCCGCGCCGCCGGTCGCCTTTAACTCGCTGCCGGAGCTGCTGGAGCAGGCGCTGGAGCACGAGAAGCTGATCACGCGCAAGATCAACGAGCTGGCGCATGCGGCCATTACTTCTCTCGACTACTCCACTTTTAATTTCCTGCAGTGGTACGTGGCTGAGCAGCACGAAGAAGAGAAGCTGTTCAAAACCGTGCTGGATAAGCTGGCGCTGGTGGGCAACAAAGGCGAAGGCCTGTTCCTGGTCGATAAAGATCTGGCGCGTATGAATGCGGAAAGCCACGGCGCTAACTAGTACCTCTGTTGTTGCCTTTAAAGGCGTACAGACAGCATAAAAAGTCAATAAGCGGGTGAGATGGCCCGAAGAGCAAAGCGTCCCGCGACAGGGATGTCGCGGGCCGAGCGAGCAAGGATGCGTAAAGCGACTTTGCGATCGGGCCATCTCACCTGCTTTCGCGCCTCGCTCGCAAACATCTCTTCTTCGTTTTTACAAGCTAAACCGCCCGCCCTTCTCGCCGTTGATCCACAGTTCGCGCCGCTCGCCTGCGGGCAGCAACACCTCGATCTCACGCCAGGCCGGCTGATAGTCGCCGCGCTTCTCCAGCGTCAGCTCAAGCCGATCGCTGCTGCTGCGCAGCGCCCAGCGTATCCAGAGCGCATTGCCCTGCCGCCAGCCGTGACTTTCGCCGTCGTCGTCAAAAAACTCGCCCTCGGTGCGCGCGTCCCCCGGCGCAGGCCACAGCTGCAGTTCGCGCACGCTGTCGAGCCGCGCATCGGTGGTGCTTTCGCAGCGTCCCAGCGGAATGGCGGAACCGGCGCGCGCCAGCAGCGGCAAGCGATCGAGCGGCGCGTCCAGCGTCACGGTCTGACCGCCCGCCAGCCACTGGCCGCTGTGCCAGTCATACCAGCCGTGGGCGTTGCGCGGCAGATAGACCTCGCGCTCGCGACTGCCCTCCTCCACCACGCTGGCCACCAGCAGATCGCGCCCCAGCAGAAAGTCGTCGTTTTCCCGGTACGTCTCGCTGTCTTCTTCATGATCGAGGAAAGTTGGACGCAGCATCGGCTCATCCTGCGCGCTCGCCTGCCACAGCAGCGTGTAGAGATAGGGCATCAGGCGGTAGCGCAGACGGATCGCCTCGCGGATCAGCGGCGTCACCTCTGGATACATCCAGGGTTCGTTCACGGTGTGATCGTCGTTCCATGAGTGGATGGTGAAGCGCGGATGCATCACGCCGTTCTGCACCCAGCGCACAAACAGTTCGGCATCCGGCTTGTCGCCGGAGAAGCCGCCGACGTCGTGACCGACGTTAAACAGGCCCGAAAGGCTCATGCCCAGCCCCATGCGGATGTTGTAGCGCAGCGTCTGCCAGCTGGTGCGGTTATCTCCGCTCCACGTCTGCACATAGCGCTGCATCCCGGCGCAGCCGGAACGGGAGATCAGATAGGGCCGCTTCTCCGGCGCGAAGCGCTGCTGAGCCTCCAGCGAGGCGCGCATCATCAGCAGCGGCATCACCGGGCGAATGTGTTTAATGGCGATGCTCTGCCCGAAACCGTGGCAGCGCGCTTCGCCGTCCCATACCTCATATTCGTTGTTATCGTTCCAGGTCGCGTCGATCCCCTTCTCCAGCAGCTGCGCGGTCACGTTCTCCTGCCACCAGCGCACCGCCTGCGGATGCGTAAAGTCGAGGTGCGATCCTTCATCGTCCCAGAACACCGAACGTTCGGGGCGATCCTGCTCCGAGTCGCGAATAAACAGCCCCTGCGACGCCACTTCCTGATAGCGCGGATGATCCTGCAGCAGACAGGGTTTGATATTGGCCGCCAGCTTCATGCCCGCCGCGTGGAACGCCTCGCTCATGCCGTTGGGATTCGGCACTTTGTCGTAGTTCCAGTTAAAGACATAGCGCTTGTTGTTGATCGAGGTATAGCCCGACGAGAGCTGAAACGAGTCGCAGGGGATCTCATGTTCGCGGCAGAGGCGGATAAAGCCCTGCAGCTGCTGCTGCGCGTCGGGGGCGTCGGTGTAGTGCATGGTCGAGCCGCTGTAGCCCAGGCTCCACTTCGGCTGAAAAATAGTGCGGCCGGTCAGGCGCACGAAGGCCTGGGTTACATCCAGCAGCTTCGGCCCCAGCATCAGGTAATAGTCGAGATCGCCTGCTTCGGCGCGGTAGCGGCGATACGGCAGATGGTAGTTGTCCAGCTCGTTGCCGAGATCGAGCCAGCTGCTGCTCAGGTTGTCATAGAACAGGCCGAAGCTGACGCCGTCGCGCTGCGTCAGGGTAAAGGGAATATGCTTATAGAGCGGATCGGTGCTGGCGGCGTTATAGCCCATCGCGTCGAGGTTGCGCATTTCGAAGCGACGGCCGCTGCGGTTCAAATCGCCGCTTTTTTCGCCGAGGCCGTAGACGCGATCCTGCGGCTGACGACGCTGATAGTGCTCGACGCCGTCGCCGTGCGCGTTCAGCAAATAGGCGCCGGTGTGGCGATCGGCCGCCAGCGGCTGCCACTGCCCCTGATGATAATGCTCCCAGCTCAGGCAGAGCGGATGATGCACCGTCACGCGCAGCCGGTCGGTGCTGATGCGCAGCTGGTTCGCCTCGTGCTCCAGCTGAAAGCCCGGCAGCCCGAACCCGTCGAGGGATTCGCGATCGCGCCCCTCCCAGGGCACGTCGTCCCCTGGCGCGATGCTCCAGGTCCGGTTCAGGGCCAGCTCGCCGTCGCGCTTCAGCAGCACGCGCATCAGACCCGACTCCAGCACATACAGGCGCAGCAGATGGCGGTTATCCACTTTCAGCTCGACAAAATGATCGGCGTGCTGACTCAGCGTCCAGTTCTTCAGGGTTTTCATAACGGTGTCCTTATTATTCCGCGCTGCGCTGACGACGTTCGGCGATAAACATCACCAGGAAAATCGCGCCCACCAGGTCGAAAAAGCCCATGGCGACGAACAGCGGATTGAAACCAATGGTGTCGGCGGTGACGCCGATAATCAGAGAGAAGATAAAACTGGCGATCCAGGCGCAGGATCCGCGCATGCCGTTAACCGTTGCCATCTGGCGACGATCGAAGCGCTCCACCACCAGCGCGCTGAGCATGCAGGAGATCACCTGATGGCCGAAGCCGCCGATCGAGATCAGCGCGATCGCCAGATAAGGATCTTTAACGAGGGTCATTAGCGCCAGCGAGATCATCAGCACGGCGCCGGTGATCGAGCTGGCGACGATAGAGTTGACGCGCGTCAGGCCGAACCACTTCACATAGATTTTGGTCAGGTAGCCGCTGGCGACGCTGCCGAGATCGGCGGCGAGAAACGGCAGCCAGGCGAACATCACGATCTGCTTAAGATCCATGCCGCGCTCGTTAGCCAGATAGAGCGGCACCCAGAAGCTCAGCACGGCCCAGGCGGGCTCGGCGAGAAACGCCGGAATGGCGATGCCGTAGAATTTCTTCTCTTTGCCGATGGTTTTCAGCGCCTGAAAGAACGGCAGCTTTTCGCCCACGGCTTCGTTGTCCTGCGTAATCCAGGCGCGCTCTTCATCAGAAAGCCGGGCATGCTTTTCCGGCGACTGATAGCCCCACCACCAGAGGCCGACCCACAGCAGCCCCAGGCCGCCGGTGAGCAGAAACGCGCCCTGCCAGCCGAAGGAGATATGCGCCACATAGATGATCGGCGGCGCCAGCATCGCGCCGACCGAAAAGCCGACGCCCGCCCAGCCTGCGGCGACCGGACGCTCTTTTTTCGGGAACCAGTCGCCGATCGCCTTGGCGTTGGCAGGCGTCGCCGCCGCCTCCGATGCACCCATCACAAAGCGCAGCAGCGCCAGATGCAGCCAGCTTCCCGCGCCGGCGTGCAGCAGACAGGTCACCGACCAGATGAGCGCGCAGATCAGGAAGCCCATCTTCAGGCCGATGACGTCGATTAGCCAGCCGCAGAGCGGCTGAAACAGGGTATAGGCAAGCTGAAACGCCGCCACCACCCAGGAGTAGTGTTCGGTGCTCATATTGAGGCTGGTTTTCAGCTCCGGCGCCAGAATGCCGAGCGAATTGCGCGTCACATAGTTGACCGTCACGCCCAGCAGAAACAGTCCCAGCATCCACCAGCGGAGATTTTTAACGGCGCGTATCGTTCGTGCGGCGCCGATAGGTTTAGTCGTTGATTCAAGGCTCATTTGTCAGCTCCTGTGCAGGCTTTTAACGGCCGGTTTGATCCTTCACACCGCCCTCCGGCGTACTGCGTGAACCTGTCTGGCACCTTAAAAAAGCGCGAAACGTCGGTATAGCCTCTTTTTTGCAACTTTTTTCATGGCAAACTTTTTGTCGCGTTTAAAGCGGGTTCGCTGCCTTATCTGACGCGATTCAGCACGCAATGAAAATTTTTTCATCAGCAGATTTGAGGACGATCACAAAATGAAACAAAGGCTGAAAATCAGCGAAATTGCGGCGCTGAGCGGCGTCTCGATCAGCACCGTGTCGCGCGTGCTGGCCGGCAAAGCCAATACCCGCGCCAGCACGCGCGACAAAGTGCTGGCGGTGGCGCAGCAGCAGGGCGTGCTGGATAACCTGCACAGCGGCCGCCTGCTGCTGAATAATTTGATGGTGTTCGCGCCGCCCCGCGCGTTCGACGTGCGCAGCGATATCTTTTACTACAAGGTGATTCAGGGCATCGCCCAGGCGATCGCCCCGCACGAGGTGCGTTTACGCTACTGCGCGCTGGAGGAGAATGAGAGCGACACGTCGCTGTTTCTGGAGAAGATGCAGCAAACCGACGCCGCGCTGCTGGTCGGGATCGACGACGATCATATCCACCAGCTCGCGGCGGAGATCGATAAGCCCTGCGTGTTGATCAATGCGATGGATCGCCGCATGCGGCTCTCCTCGGTCTCGCCGCATCATCAGCTGATTGGCGAAAGCGCCGCCCGCTATCTTTTCGAGCAGGGGCACCGCCAGATTTTGTCGCTGCACTGCCTGCGCCGCTACACCATGGAGCAGCGTCTGCAGGGCGTACGCGATGCCTGGCACGCCATGAATCTGCGCTTCGACAGCCGCCAGCATCTGTTGACGCTCAACAGCTTCAGCCGGATCGAGGCGGCGGAGAGGCTGAGCGAATATCTGAAGCACTGTCCGCACGCCCAACGCCCTACCGCGATTCTGGCCAGCGGCGACTATATCGCCGCCGGCGCGGTGGAGGCGCTGCAGCAGGCCGGACTGCGCGTGCCGCAGGATGTTTCGGTGATGAGCATGGACGGCTTTAATCTCGCCGCTATTCACGATATTCCGCTCACTTCCGTGCAGGTGCCGCGCGACGAGCTGGGCGCGGAGGCGGTGCGCATGGTGCAGAGCATGCGCCTGAACGCGCAGACGCTGCCCGGCACGCTGCTGCTGCACGGCAAGCTGGTGGTGCGCGAGTCGGTGCGCCGCATCCGCGACAACCTCAGCCACGCGCCGGTGCAGCAGCACGGCCTCTACGATTAGGTCGGGTCGGACAGCGCCTTCAACCGCAGCTCCGACGGCTGCGGACGGCCGAAGTAGTAGCCCTGGAACAGGGTGCAGCCCTCTTCGCGCAGCTTCGCGAACTGTTCGCTGCTCTCCACGCCTTCGGCGGTGATCTGAATATCCAGGCTACGGCTCATGCCGGTAATGGCGCGGATAATCGCCAGCGCCTCGCGACTGTCGCCCATATCGCTAATAAAAGATTTGTCGATTTTGATTTTGTCGAACGGAAAAGATCGCAGATAGCTGAGCGACGAGTAGCCGGTGCCGAAGTCGTCCAGCGCGATTTGCACGCCGAGTTTCTTCAGGCTCTCCAGCGTGCGAATATTGCCGAGCGAATCGTCGAGCAGCACCGACTCGGTGATCTCCACCTCCAGCCGGCTCGGCTCCAGCCCGGAGTCGCGCAGCGCGGCCTCCACTACCGAGACCAGCGAGCTGTTTTTGAACTGCAGCGGCGACAGGTTGACCGACACCGACTGCTTGCCGTCCCAAGTGGTCGCCTCGCGGCAGGCTTCGAACAGCGCATAGGCGCCAAGCATATGGATCAGCCCGCTCTCTTCCGCGATGGGAATAAAGTCGTTCGGCATAATCAGCCCTTTCACCGGATGGTGCCAGCGCATCAGCGCCTCGTAGCCGATAATCGACTGTACCGCTTCACCGTCGGTAATCGGCTGGTAGTAGAGCTTAAGCTGCTGGCTGCCGATCGCCTCGCGCAGATCGTTCTCGATCACACGGCGGCTGCGCGCCATGTCGTCCATCTCCAGCGTAAAGTGCTCGTAGCGGTTGCGCCCGTTGCGTTTGGCTTCATAGAGCGCCATATCGGCGCAGCGCAGCATCTGTTCCGGCGTGTTGGTAAGGGTCGCGCTCAGGGCGATGCCGACGCTGAGGCCGACGCTCAGGTTATGGCCTTCGATATTGACCGGCGGCCGTATCGCTTCGATCAGCCTCTGAGCGACCAGCGCCGCCTCTTCCGCGCTGCCGATAGAGGGCAGCACAATGGCGAACTCGTCGCCGCCGATGCGCGCCAGCGTGTCGCGATCGCGCAGCGCGGCGCGCAGGCGTTTAGCCACCGCGCGCAGCAGTTCGTCGCCGATCTGGTGGCCGAGCGCGTCGTTAACGTTCTTGAAGTTGTCGAGATCGAGGCAGAGCGTGGCGGTGTGTCGGCCGCTCTGGGTATCGCTGCGCAGCGCCTCGCTCAGCCGCTGACGGAACAGAATACGGTTCGGCAGGCTGGTGAGGTTGTCGTGGTGCGCCATATGGTGAATGCGCGCATCGGCGGCGCGCTGGTCGGTGACATCCTCGACGAGCAGCATAATGTAGTTCTGGCGCGCGTCCTGACCGCGAATGGTGGTGGCGCGGGTATGCAGGATGCGTTCGCCGCTCGCGGTAAGCAGCTGCTGTTCGCGCTGGTGGATGCCTTCGCTGCGCAGGGCGATATCCGCCAGGCTGTCGAAGTAGTCGCTGAGTTCCGCCGACATGCATTCGTGCGGCTTTTTGTTGAGCAGCAGCGCTTTCGAGACGCCGAACAGCCTTTCCGACCGGTCGTTGACCAGCAGGATTTCGCGCGTAATGGCGTCTTCAACCACCACGCAGGAGGGAATATTGGCGATGATATTGTCGAGGAATTTCGACAGCGCCGACATCTTCGCGCTCTGCGCTTCCGCCAGATCTTTGGCGCGCAGCAGCTTCTGCTCCTGCTCGCGGCGTTCGGTGATATCGCGCGTGATTTTGGCGAAGCCGATCAGCCGCCCTTCGTCGTTATGGATGGCGTCAATCACCACGTGCGCCCAGAAGGCGCTGCCGTCTTTGCGGTAACGCCAGCCTTCATCTTCGAAGCGGCCGTTCGCCAGCGCAGTCGCCAGGTTGGCGTCCGGCGCGCCCAGCAAGCGCTCCTGCGCGCTGTAGAATACCGAGAAATGTTCCCCGACAATCTCTTCGGCAAGGTAGCCTTTGGCGCGCTGCGCCCCGGCGTTCCAGTTCACCACGCAGCCCTGCAGATCCAGCATATAGATGGCGTAGTCGGTCACCCCTTCCACCAGCAGCCGGAAGCGCTGCTCCTGCTCGCGCTGCGCGCGCAGCATCGCCTGCTGTTCGGTGCAGTCACGGGTGATCTTGGCGTAGCCGATCAGCTTGCCGCCGTCGTCACGCACCGCGTCAATGATGACGTGCGCCCAGAAGGCGCTGCCGTCTTTGCGGTAGCGCCAGCCCTGGTCTTCGAAACGGCCGGTGCGGAACGCCGTTTGCAGGTTTTCTTCCGGGATATGCGCCTGACGATCCTGGGCGCTGTAGAAGCGGGAGAAGTGCTGACCGACGATCTCTTCCGCCACGTAGCCTTTGGCGCGCTGCGCGCCGGCGTTCCAGTTCACCACCAGCCCGTCGTGATCCAGCATATAGATGGCGTAGTCGGTAACGCCTTCCACCAGCAGGCGGAAGCGCGCTTCCTGCTCGCGCTCTTTGCGCTGCTGCGCCTGCTGCTCGGTGCAGTCGCGCGTAATCTTGGCGAAACCGATCAGCTCGCCGTGCGGGTCGCGGATAGCGTCGATGACCACATGGGCCCAGAATGCGCTGCCGTCTTTGCGGTAGCGCCAGCCTTCGGTTTCAAAGCTGCCGGTGCGTGCGGCGGTATCCAGACCGCGCTGCGGCACGCCGTTTAAGCGATCGCTTTCGCTGTAAAACAGCGAGAAATGCTTACCTACGATCTCATCCGGCGTGTAGCCTTTCGCCCGCTGCGCGCCAGCGTTCCAGTTAGCGACCGTGCCGTCTGGTTTTAGCATATAGATGGCGTAGTCGATCACGCTCTGTACCAGTAACCGATACATAACATCAGCATTTTTATCCATTGTTATTAGCCTGTTGCTGCGCTGCCTGAAATTGCCCCGAAAATTTAAGAATGGTCTTAATGACGACCCGACTACATCTGAAACGACCTGCTTTGACAAGTACAAATGAGCGGAACACGAAAGTTAGTAGGTGAGTTATCGGCAGTGACGAGAAAATGTTCAACTGTAAATGCGCTTATGTTAATTCGGGGAATTTGGCGGTGAAGGATAAGCAGATCACTATCAAAATGCACGCAAAGCCCAGCGCGAAACGCCGGGCTTAACCGCGCCGTGCAGCGCGCTGCAGGCGATGAGGCGTAAGGCGCACGCCAGCGGCGCCTGATTTAGCCTGACGCTTTCTGCGACGCTTGCTGATGCACTGCAATATAGCGGTCGTAGCGCGACGCTTTTAGCCGCGTAAGATCCACCAGCACCAGCCCGTCGATGCAGTGATTGAAGTCGGGATCGCTGCCAAAATCGATAAACTGCACGCCGCCGGGCTCGCACAGCTCGGAATACTGCTTATAGAGCGGCGGGATGGCGCAGCCAAGGTTGCTCAGCAGCTGCTTGAGCCTGCGCAGATCCGCCTGATAGTCGCCGCCGCTGAACTGCGCCAGCACGTCCGGCAGCGACGCGGGATAAGGCTGGCGCGACGTTGCCAGCGGCAGTTCGGTGGGAAAATAGAGACGATAGAAGGCCACCAGCAGATCGCGCGCCGCCAGCGGCAGGCCGCCGGAGATAGAGACCGGGCCGAACAGGTAGCGCGTCTGCGGATAACGCGCCAGATACGCGCCGATGCCAAGCCAGAGATAGTCGAGCCCGCGCTTGCCCCAGTAGGCAGGCTGAATAAAGCTGCGCCCCAGCTCGATGCTCTGCTGCAAAATCGGCATCATGCGCTCGTCGTAGTGGAACAGGCTATGGCTGTAGAAGCCCGCCAGCCCACGCCTCGCGAGCTGCTCGTCGCCGGGAATAAAACGGTAGGCGCCGACGATCTCCAGCTGCGCGTCGTCCCACAGGATCAGGTGATAATAGTCGTCGTCGTAATTATCCAGATCGCGGCGGCGGCCGCTACCCTCGCCCACCGCGCGAAAGGCGATTTCACGCAGCCTTCCCAGCTCGCGCAGCAGCGGCACCCAGGTGGCGCCGTTGCGCCGCCACAGATAGATCTGCTTGCCGTCGCCGGTGGTGCCGAGATGCTCGCTCTCGCGCAGCGCGCGCTTCAGCTCGCCGCGATCTTCGGCGCGGGCGATCGCTTTTTCAGTCTGGAACAGGCCGGGACGCTGCTGGCCGATGCGATAAAGGTGCTTGCGCAGCCGCTTCGCCAGCGCTTTGCCCGGCGTATGGCCGTCATGCCAGTGCGCAAAGGGGATCTGCGCGCCGATATGCAGCTTGATGCGCGAGCCGCGCTGGCGGAACATCTCGCGCACCAGCATCAGCAGCGCCAGCGGCTGGGCGATTTTAGCCGCCGCGTAGAACAGGCCGCTGTTGCGCCCGTCGACAAAGACCGGCACCAGCGGCGCGCGGGCACGCGCCGCCAGGCGTAGAAAGGCGTGATGCCAGCGACCGTCGCGCACGCCGCGGCTGCCGAGGCGCGACACTTCGCCCGCCGGGAAAATAATCAGCACCCCGTCGTTGTTGAGGTGCTGCTGCATACGCTGAAGCTGGTCGCGGCTGGTGCGGTTGCCCATGTTGTCCACCGGCAGCATCAGCATGCTGAGCGGCTCCAGCATCATCAGCATGCGGTTGGCGACGATTTTCACATCGCGCCGCACCTGCGCCACCGCCGCCAGCAGCGCCAGTCCGTCGAGGGCGCCAAGCGGATGGTTGGCGACGATCACCACCGGCCCGCGCGACGGGATCTGCTCCAGATCGCGCTCGCTCAGCTCGCAGCGCACGTCGAGATGCTCCAGCATCTGCTCGACCATATCCAGCCCTTTCAGGTGCGGATAGCGCGCGGCGAAGCGCTGAAACTCCTCTTCATGCAGCGCCCAGCGCAGCACGCGACGCTGCCAGCCGGCAGGCTGAGCCTGCGGCCAGAAGCGCTCGACAACCTGATCGACAGAGAACATAACGCGCCTTTTTTTCGACGATGATGACGCCAAAAATAAGCGGAGATGTTTTCAAATTTATGACGCGGCGCAGGTCAGAAATGGTCGGCGATCGGCGTCCAGATCTCGGTCACCGCCCCTTCTTTGCCGGTAAAGGGATCGCGCGTCGGCAGCGGCACTCGCTTCACCTGCTGCTCCGCCGCGTGCAGTTTTGCCGGCTCGTCGCGGCTGGTTTCCGGCGCAAAACCCTCCGGGTACGCGCCGACCACCATAAAGTCCTCGCTGGCATAGACCTGCTTATGGCCGACGCCCGCCGGGATCAGCACCGCGTCGCCCGCGCGCAGCGTCACCATGCGGCCGGTGTCGCCGCCGAACAGCACTTCCGCCCAGCCCTCCGCCACGCCCAGCAGCTCATGCGTATTGGGATGGTAATGGGTATAGGGAAAAATGTCGTAACGCCATGAGGGCGGCCAGCCGTTGCGCGCAAAGGTCCGCTCGAACCAGCCGGCGAGATCGGGCTCCTCCTCCTGCGCCTCATCCAGCGCTACGCGCGGCCAGATAATCAGCGGCAGAGGATTGTTTGGCACGCCGCCCGACGGGCTGGCGAGCATCAGATGCTGCGGATTATTTGACGAACCGGCGGCAAAGGTGCCCGCCGCGAAGGACATCAGCAACATCAGACTGGAAGAAGAGGCAGTCATACAGGTTCTCCGGGTAGCTTTCCGCTCATTGTGGCAAACCTGATGGTTGTTGCAATGTGCGCCCGCCAGCAGATCCGCCATAAAAGCATGATTTTGCTAACCAAACACAAATAACGAAGCAACAATTCTGCTACTTTGTGCGGTCAGCTTACCCCGGCAATGCCGCGCAGAGCGCAGACGACGGCAGAACGCCTGTTTTCTGCTCCGGCTCCGACGCGAAATTGGGCAGATCCTCGACCTTTTCCGGCGGTACGGGCTTGCCCAGCAGATACCCCTGCAGGGTATTGCAGCCTAAGCCGGTTAAAAAAGCCTGCTGTTCGGCGGTTTCCACTCCTTCCGCCACCACTTTGAGATCCAGCGACTGCGCCAGCGCGACGATAGCGGAAACGATGGTGGCGTCTTCGGTGTGGTGCTGCAGCTCGTTAACGAACGCCCGGTCGATCTTGAGTTCGCTGGCCGGCAGGCGCTTGAGATAGAGCAGGCTCGAATAGCCGGTGCCGAAGTCATCTATCGACGCCTTAACGCCCAGCCGCGTTAGTTCGGTCAGGATGCGCACGCTCTCGTCCGGATCGCGCATCGCGGTGGTTTCCGTCACTTCCAGCGTCAGCAGCTCGGGGGGAATAGCATGCGCCGCCAGCGCCTCGGTCACCGTCTCCACCAGATTGCTCTGCTCAAACTGCAGCGCCGACAGGTTGACCGCCACCGACCAGTGGGTATGCCCCTGCTGACGCCACTCATGCAGCTGTCGGCAGGCCTCGTTGATCACCCAGCTGCCGATACTGACGATCATGCCGGTCTTCTCCGCCAGCGGCAGGAAGATATCGGGCGTCAGCAGGCCGCGCGTCGGATGCTGCCAGCGCAGCAGCGCTTCGAAGCCGATAATCGGACCGCGCGGCGCGCAATATTTCGGCTGGTAAAACAGACGCAGCTCCTGATTTTCCTGGGCGTGCCACAGATCGTTGTTGAGCTGCAGCTGGCTCTGCGCCAGGGTATTCATCGAGGGCTGGAAGAAGTTATGCCCGTTGCGGCCGTTGTTTTTGGTGTGGTACATGGCGGCGTCGGCGTTGAACATCAGCTCGCGCTCGTCGTTGCCGTCGCCTGGATAGACGGCGATGCCGATGCTCAGCGACACCATCAGCTCGTAGCGGGAGATCTCAAACGGACGCTCGATAGCCTTCACCAGCGTGTCCGCCACCGTCGCGGCGTCGTTGGGATCGTTGATCTCAATGAGCAGCACGAACTCATCGCCGCCCATGCGCGCCAGGGTGTAGTAGCCCTTCATCTGATCGCTCATGCGCTCGGTGACGGCGATCAGCAGGTTGTCGCCGACGTGGTGGCCAAAGGCGTCGTTGACCGCTTTGAAGCCGTCGAGATCCATAAACATCAGCGCAAACTGGGTGCGTTCGCGGTTGGCTTTATTGATCGCCTGCTCCAGACGATCCTCCAGCAGAATGCGGTTCGGCAGGCGCGTCAGGTTGTCGTGCAGCGCCAGCTGCGCCAGTTCGCGGTTCGCCTCCGCCAGCGAACGCGCCAGAATCGCGGTGCGCGCCTGCATGCGCGCGTCGAGCATCGACACCAGCAGCGTAATCCCGAGGATCGCCAGCGTTACCACCGTCACCAGAATCGCCAGCCAGTTGCTGTTGACGCCCATGTTGCCGGCGTGGCTGTGCGCCGGAAAGCTGGCCGCCGCCATGCCGGTGTAGTGCATGCCCGCGATAGCGCACCCCATTACCACCGAGGCGCCGACGCGCAGCAGCGTCGTGCGGCCGGTGGTGCCGTCGCGCAGGTTGAACGCCAGCCACAGCGCCGCGCACGACGCCACCAGCGCAATCACTACCGAGAGCGCAATCCAGCCCCAGTTCCAGCTGATCCCGGGCGAGAACATCAGCGCCGCCATGCCGGTGTAGTGCATCGCCACCACGCCGCTGCCCAGCACCAGCGCGCCGCCCAGCAGTTTTTTCAGCGGCAACTCGCCCTGACAGACCAGCCAGAGCGCGAAGATCGAGGCGACAACGGCAATCACCATCGAGACGCCGGTGAGCGACGCGTCGTAGCTCATCACCATCTCCATGGTCATCGACAGCATACCGATAAAGTGCATCGCCCAGATGCCGACGCCCATGGCGAAGCCGCCGCCGAACAGCCATATCAGCGCGACTTTTCCTGTCGAGGTGGCGACGCGGCCCGCCATATCCAGCGCGGTAAAGGACGCCAGCATCGCAACGAGAATGGAAACGATGACGGTAAACGAATCGTATGAGGTCACTAACATAGTGAAGTCCCGTTAAAGCGCAAAATCGCAGCCATGGTGTTGTAATGAAAAAGTCACAAGGATGAATTATCTGCTCAGGTTATCGGCAAAAAGCCGGGGGTAATTAGCCTGCCACGATGAAAGCTTCCGATGCCTGTGAGCGTTAAAATCTATCGTCAGACGGTGGCGAAGTCGGCGATGCGATCGGCCGGCGTCGGTTTGCCCAGCAGATAGCCCTGCAAAGCGTCGAAGCCCAGCCGGGTCAGCAGCGTCTGCTGCTCTTCGGTTTCGACGCCTTCCGCCACCATATGCAGGTTAAGCGTCTGTGCCAGCGCCAGCATCGCGCTCACCACGGTGGCGTCCTGGGTGTCGGCGCGCAGGCTATTGATAAAGCTGCGGTCGATCTTCAGCTCGCTGGCCTCGAGGTGTTTCAGGTGCAGCAGGTTAGCGTAGCCGATGCCGAAATTATCGATCGCCACCCTGACCTCGATTTTTTGCAGCTCGCTGATGCGCTGCTGGCTGAACTGCGGATCGCGCATCGCGATGTTCTCCGTGATCTCCAGCGTCAGCGCGCTGCCGGGCAGCTGATGGCGCAGCAGCGCCTGACGCACCGTCTCCAGCAGATCGCGCTGGTGAAACTGCAGGGCCGAGAGGTTAACAGAGACCGTCCAGTGCGGATGCCCGTCGCGGTGCCACTGTTTGAGCTGGCGGCAGGCTTCGTTAATCACCCAGTTGCCCAGCGCGACAATCTGCCCGGTCTTTTCGGCGCGCGGCAGAAAAATATCGGGCATCAGCAGACCGCGCGTCGGGTGCTGCCAGCGCAGCAGCGCTTCGAAGCCGATCAGTTCGCTGCTGCTGGAGCGGAACTTCGGCTGGTAGAACAGCTGCATCTCCTGACGCTCCAGCGCCTGCCACAGGTCGTTGGCCAGCGCCAGCTGATGCTGCGCGCTGGCGCTCATCGCCGGCTCGAACAGGCAGTAGCCGTTACGCCCGCTGTGCTTGGTGTGGTACATCGCCGAATCGGCGTTGAACATCAGCTCCTGCTTGCTGCGGCCGTGCTGCGGATAGAGCGCGACGCCGACGCTGAGCGAGACGCGCAGCAGGTAGCGATCCAGCTCGAACGGCTCGTCTATCGTATTGACCAGCCGCTGCGCCAGCGCCGCCGCCTGCCGGCTCTCGTTGCCCTGCGCCAGCAGCACAAACTCATCGCCGCCGAGGCGCACCAGCAATATGCTGTCGTCGCGGAGCTGGCGGCGCAGGCGGTCGGCAACCGCTATCAGCAGGCGATCGCCGACGTAGTGCCCCCAGGTATCGTTGACCGCCTTGAAGCCGTCGAGATCCATATACATCAGGGTAAAGCCCGGCATATCGCGCGTTGTCTGGCTGAGTGCGATGTCGAGCCGCTGCTCCAGCATCACGCGATTAGGCAGCGCGGTGAGATTGTCGTGCATCGCCAGCTGATGCAGCTCCTGATTCGCCTGATTCAGGCGCTGCGCCAGACGCGCGGCGCGCAGCTGGGCGTCCAGCATTGAAGCGAGCAGCGTAAAGCCGAGAATAGAGAGCGTGCCGAGCGCGACCCACACCGCCAGTCCCTGGCCGCTGACGCCCTGCGCCAGCGGCATGCTGTGGCGGCTGAACTGCGCCGCCGCCATGCCGGTGTAGTGCATGCCGGCAATGGCGACGCCCATCACCAGCGCGCCGAGCGCGCGCATGGGCAGCAGATATTTTTCGCCCTGGCGCAGATAGAACGCCAGCCAGAGCGCGGCGGCGGAGGCGAGGTAGGCGATGGCGACAGAGAGCGCCACCAGCGAAAAGCGCCAGTGCGGCGCGGGCGAGATCAGCAGCGCAAGCATGCCGGTATAGTGCATCGCCACAATGCCGCTGCCGAGCATGGCGCTGCCCGCCAGCCAGCGTCGGCGGCTAAAACGCCCGTGCTGGGTCTGCGCGAACGCCAGCATACAGGCGGCGCAGGCCGCCAGCAGCGACAGCAACGTCAGGCTCATGTCGTAGCGCATCGGCATCATCATCGCCAGCATGCCGATAAAGTGCATCGCCCAGATGCCGATGCCCATCGCCATGCCGCCGGCCATCAGCCATATCCGCGCCATCCAGCCGTGCGACACTGCGACGCGCCCCGCCGTGTCCAGCGCGGTGAAGGCGGCAATAAAAGCGACGATCAGCGAAACGCCGACCAGAGCGCAATCCCAGGTGACCAACAGCATCTGCAACTCCCCACAGCCCGCCTGTGGGCAGGCGCTGTGTTGTAATCAAAAAAGACTTCAAAAAAAACAGTCGGATAAAAAAGCGATCGGCCGTGCAGTTTATTATTTTCAGGATCGTTTAGCGCTGTCCCGGTGCGGGCAGGACATGATTAAGACTTTTCCTGGCATGATAACTAAAAGGGTAACTGGACCTGATTAATGTATGAACATATCACTGTTCACGAGGCGGCGGTAGAGGGCAAAATACCCCGCGCTTTGCTTTTTTTTCTTCAACACAAGGTATTGGTATTACAGGCTTATCAGTCTGAAATGCCGATTGATTAAGGAAAATTTGCGGTATCGCTTCACCGGCGCTTGCACGCTGTTCTATATTAAGTAAAATTTATAAAAATCCCTTAGCTCAAAACTAATATTATCCTCAGGATGAGGCGCTATTTTCGGCGTTACGCGGGCAACCGCCGCCAGACTTTGTTTGATTTGATAATTAATCACCGGGCCAACAAGAACTGACTCTGAATAATCGGTAAGGATTAATTATGAAATTCAAGCTATTTCTGTTTGCCGCTGCAGGCCTGACCTCGGCCCTCCCTGCTGTGACTTTCGCGGCGACGACGACAGGGACGATTAATGCCACCCTGACGCTGACCACCGGCTGCCTGGTGAACGGCCAGTCCGCCACAACCGGCGTTAACTTCGGTACCTTGAACTTCGGCAGCAGCGCGGCGACCTTCGATACCCTCAACGCCACGCTGGTCGGCGCGTCCGGCAACGGCATCTACGTGCGCTGCACCACCGGCCAGACCTACAACGTGCAGGTCACCAGCAGCAACGCGGCGCCCGCCACCATCTTCGGCACCGTTTCCGGCCAGCCGCGCTACCTGATCCTGGGCTCCAACAACACCCAGGGGATCGCCTATACCCTCTACAGCGACGCGGCCTTTACCACCGCTATCGCCAACAACACCAATATCGCCGCCAGCGGCACCACCGATCCGACGCTGGGCACCAACTACGCCATCTACGGCCGCGTCGTGGGCGGCGGCTTTAACCCGCTGATTCCGGCAGGCACCTATACCGACACCATTAACGTTGCCGTGAATTACTGATCGCACGGTCAGGAGCATCCGGGTGGCTGCGCCGCGCGCTTTGCGCAGGCTGATCTGTGCGCTGCCCCTGCTGACAGGAAGTCTTAGCGCCTGGAGCCTGCCCACCAGCACGTTTCAAGTCTCGGCTTCCATCGTGGCGGGCTGCGTCGTCTCCGGTACCAATACCGGCGTCTTCGGCACGCTTGATTTCGGCTCGCAGTCGGGCGTCGCCAGCAACAGCGTCAGCGCCAGTTTTGTGCAGAGCACCGCTATTACGCTCGCCTGCACCCCCGGCACGACGCTGAGCATGAGCATCAGCGGCGGCAGCAACTACACCACGACGCGCAACCTGAAGCACACCAGCAATACCAATACTGTGCCCTACGCCCTCTACACCAACGCCAGCCATACCACCGCGATCCCGGTGAACAGCGCCGTCGCGCTGAGCTACAGCAATGCCAATAACATTACGTTGCCGATTTATGGCCTGCTGAAACTGCCCGGCCCGACGCGCGCCGGCGTCTACACCGACACGCTGACCGTGACGCTGAGCTGGTAGCCGCATGCTTAAAGGAGAAAGTTGATGATGCGCGCCCTGTTGTTCTTTGTTTCCCTGCTGGCGGCCAGCGCCCAGGCGGCAAACTCGCTGATGATCTGGCCAATCGATCCCGCCATCAATCCAGAGGAGAAAGCGAGCGAGCTGTGGCTGGAAAATCGCGGCAGCGTCACCACGCTGATGCAGGTGCGTATCTTCAGCTGGCAGCAGGTGGGCGGCAAAGAGCAGTACGCCACGCAGCAGAGCGTCGTCGCCAGCCCGCCGCTGGTGCGCATCGAGCCGGGGAAAAAACAGCTGGTGCGCCTGATTAAGCAGACGCCGCCCGGCGCGGGCCAGGAGCTGGCGTACCGCGTGGTGCTTGATGAGATCCCGACGCCGCGCACGCCGGGCGAAAACCAGGCGGGCCTGAATTTTCAGATGCGCTACTCGGTGCCGCTGTTCGTCTACGGCGACGGGCTGACGCGCGACGGGGCGAAGCCGGATCTGAGCTGGCGGCAGGTAAGCGAAGGCGGTCGATCCTGGCTGCTGATCGCCAATCGCGGCAGCGGCCATGCGCGCCTCAGCAACGTCACCGTAGGCGGGCGCAAGCTGGGAGACGGCCTGTTCGGCTACGTGCTGGCGCGCAGCGAAAACCGCTGGCCGCTGAAAACGACCCTTAGCGGCCAGATCGCGGCAGACACCAACGCCGGCGCGTGGCGCAGCGCGCCCAGCCGCTAAATGCCGCGCGCACTTCACCCCTGCGCGCTGGCGGTGGCCAGCGTCTGCGCCTGTCTGACGCCGGCCGCCGCGCTGGCAGAGACCTTTTCGTCTCTGCCGCCGCCGCCGTCGCAGGAGAGCAGCAGCGATCGCCAGCGCTATATGCTGGAGCTGGTGATCAACCAGCGCGAAAGCGGCGCTATCGTGCCGGTAGAGCGGCGCGACGGCCGCCTGCTGGTACGTGCCGGCGATTTGCAGCGCGTCGGCATTCCCTCGGAGAAATTGCCCGACCCGCAGCAGGTCGACGTCAGCCAGTGGCCCGACGTCAAAGCGGATTACGACGATCGGCGGCAGCGGCTGCTGCTGACGGTGCCGCCCGCCTGGCTTCCCGGCCAGGTGATCGGCGAGGCGCAGAAGGGGCCGCGCTATCCCGGACGCGCCACCACCGGCGCGCTGTTCAATTACGACCTCTACGCCACGCGCACCACCAACGCGGGCACCCGACTTTCCGCCTGGAACGAGCTGCGCCTCTTCGGTTCCGCCGGCCAGTTTTCCAGCAACGGCGTCTGGCAGCAGCAGATCGAGGGCCGCGCGCCCGCGCAGGACGACGGCTATATCCGCTACGACACCTGGTGGAGCAACGAGGATGAGAACAACGCGGTCAGCTGGCGCGTCGGCGATCTCACCACCGACGCGCTGAGCTGGAGCAACAGCGTGCGTCTCGGCGGGATACAGGTCGGCCGCGATTTTAGCGTGCGGCCCGATCTGGTGACCTATCCGCTGCCCGCCTTCTCCGGCCAGGCGGCGGTGCCTTCCACCGTCGATCTCTTTATCAACGGCTATCGATCCAGCCAGGCGAACGTGCAGCCGGGCCCCTGGTCGCTGACCAACGTTCCTTTCGTCAACGGCGCGGGCGATGCGGTGATCACCACCACCGACGCGGTGGGACGTCAGGTCACGACGACGCTGCCCTTCTATGTTTCCAGCACGCTGCTGAAAGCGGGCCTGAGCGACTACTCTTTTTCCGCCGGCGCGTTTCGCGACAACTATGGCGTCCGCAACGTCGATTACGGCGAGGCGGCGGCGAGCGGCTCGCTGCGCTACGGTGCCACCGACTGGCTGACGCTGGAAACCCACGCCGAAGGCAGCGACAGCCTGGCGATGGGCGGCGCCGGCGCAATGTTTCGCGTCGGCAGCCTCGGCGTGCTAAACGGCGCGGCGGCGCAAAGCCAGATGAGCGGCGCGGGCGGCACGCAGTACAGCTGGGGCTACCAGTACAACAACAGCTGGTTCAGCATCGGCACGCAGCATATTCTGCGCAGCCGCGACTTCGGCAACCTCGCGCTGCTCAGCAGCCGCACCGGCAACAGCGACACCAGCAATACTACCTATAGCCTGGCGCGCCGCAGCGCCCAGTACAACGCCAGCCTGTCGCTGAGCCAGTACGGCAGCCTCGGCGCCGCTTATATCGATATCAGCGGCGGCGACGGCCAGCACACGCGGCTGCTCAACCTCTCCTGGAGCAAAACCCTGTGGGGCAATTCCAGCCTCTACGTTTCCGCCAGCCGCGATCGGCAGCAGGGCGCATGGAGCGGCGCGATCTCGCTGGTGATCCCGTTTGGCGAGCACGGCAGCGCCTCGGTCAGCATGGAGCGCGACCAGCAGGGCGAGAATAATCAGCGGCTCTACCTGTCACGCTCGATGCCGAGCGACGGCGGCTTCGCCTGGGACGCCTCCTGGGCTAATCAGGGCGGCAACAGCGGCGACTACCGCCAGGGAAGCCTGCGCTGGCGCAATAACAAAATCGACACCTCGGCGGGCTTCTACGGCGACGACGACTACAACACCCAGTGGGCGGATCTCACCGGTTCGCTGGTGCTGATGGACAATCAGACCTTCGCCGCCAACGCCATCAACGACGCCTTCGTGGTGGTGAAAACCAGCTATCCCGACGTCAACGTGCGCTATGAAAACCAGTCGATGGGGCGCACCGACCGCAACGGCTATCTGCTGGTGCCGTCGATCAGCAGCTACTATCCTGCGAAGTACGATATCGACACGCTCGATTTGCCCGCCGATATGACGACGCCCAGCGTCGAACAGCGCTTCGCGGTGAAACGTCAGAGCGGCTATCTGCTGCACTTTCCGGTAGAGAAGCTGCGCGCCGCCAGCGTGATCCTGCAGGATGCCGACGGCCAGCCGCTGCCGGTTTCCAGCCAGGTGCTGCGCGAAGGTCAGGCGACCGAATATGTCGGCTGGGACGGCATCGCCTGGCTGGAAAACCTGCGCGCCCGCAACCCGATGCGCGTCGCTACGCCGGACGGACGTACCTGCAACGCCGAGCTGAACATCGCCAGCGGCCAGCCGCAGGCGCTGAAAACCTATGGCCCCATCACCTGTCCGCTGCCGCCGCGCCCGGCGGGCGCGCCGACGCCCAGTCTCGATAACTCCACCTCGGGGATTATTCCATGAAAAAAATCCTGCTGCTGCTGGCGCTGATGGCGCTTTTCCCGACGCTCGCGCGCGCCGCCTGCGCCCTGCCCGCCTCCACCGCCAGCTTCGGTTCGGTGACGACCTTCGTGGTCAACAGCACGGCGCAGGCGACCTCGACCAATGCCAACGTTAACTGCGGGTCCGGCTCCGCGCTCTCGCTGCTCGGCAATAACCAGATCACCTTTCAGCTGACCGGCGCCACCAACGTCAGCGGCACGCGCGGCACGCTCAAGCGCAGCGGCGATGCCGGCACCGATAATATTCCGGTGCAGCTCTGCATCGACAGCGCCTGCGCCACCGAACTGACCATCGGCGCCGCCGCCTACGTCATCAGCCAGTCGGTACTGGTCAATCTCGCCGGCCTGTTAGGCAGCCTCAACTTCGCCATTCCGGTCTATCTGCGCAGCGTGCCGGGCCAGACGGTGGCCGCCGGCACCTATACCACCACGCTGAACCTGGCGGTGACCTATAACATCTGCACCAGCGTCGGCGTCGGTAACCTTTGCCTGTCGCCGCAGACCGGCAGCGGCGTGATTCCCATTAGCGTCACCATGGTGGTCACCAACGACTGCACCACCATTACCGCGCCCAATATCAGCTTCGGCAGCGCGCCGCTGGTCGGCAGCTTCTCCGCCGTGTCGCAGACGATCAACGTGGTGTGCAGCAAAGGCAGCACCTACACGGTGGGATTAAGCAACGGCAGCTACGTCAACGGCACGCAGCGTCAGATGGCGAGCGGCGCTAACCGGTTAAGCTACGAGATTTACAA
This sequence comes from Pantoea septica, assembly GCF_002095575.1. GTDB lineage: Bacteria > Pseudomonadota > Gammaproteobacteria > Enterobacterales > Enterobacteriaceae > Pantoea > Pantoea septica. Next base: position 37,188 of record NZ_MLJJ01000010.1, read on the forward strand.
GGGAACCAGCAGCAACCGCTGGGGGCCGAGCGGCACCGAGCGCTACAGCAGCGCCAGCTCCACCAGCGTCAGCACGGACGGGCTGACGCGCGGCTACAGCTATACCGCGCGCATCCTCACCACGCAGAACACGCCGCCCGCGGGGAACTACACGGACAGCGTGGTGGTGGACCTGTCGTTTTAGATGGAGGCGCCGGCGGTCGCGCCGCTGTGGCGCGCACGGTACTGCCTGACCATGCGGCCAATCAGCAGCGTGCCGATCAGGCCGCAAACGGCGGCGAAGGTGAGCCAGACGCCGGGCATCGCCTTATCGCCGGTGGCGTGGATCAGATAGCTGGAGATGGCGGGCGTAAAGCCGCCGAATAAGGCGGTCGCCAGGCTATAGGCAAGCGAAAAGCCTGAGGCGCGCACTTCGGCAGGCATGATTTCCGCCAGATAGACCACCATCGCGCCGTTATAGCTGGCATAGAGGAAAGAGAGCCAGAGCTCCGCTTCCATCAGATGGGCGAAGGTCGGCGAGCCCACCAGCCAGTGCAGCACCGGCCAGGTAGTGAAAATCATCAGCAGCGTAAAGGTAATCAATAGCGGGCGGCGGCCGATACGATCCGACAGCGCGCCCATCAGCGGCAGCCAGATCAGGTTGGAGAGGCCGACGCACAGCGTCACCAGAAAGCTCTCTTTATCGCTCATCATCAGCACGGTTTTGCCGAAGGTGGGCGTAAAGGCGGTGATCATATAGAACATCACGGTGGTGGTGACCACCATCAGCATGCCTGCCAGCACCAGCGCCCAGTTGCTCGCCAGCGAATGCATAATCTGCCGCATGGTCGGATGCTGTTTGCGCTGGCTGAAGGCTTCGGTCTCTTCCAGCATGCGGCGCACCCAGAACAGAAAGGGCACGATCATACAGCCAACGACGAAGGGAATACGCCAGCCCCACTCCGTCACCGCCTCTTTCGCCAGCAGATGATTGAGCAGCAGGCCGAGCAGCGCGGCGAAGATGACCGCAATCTGCTGGCTGCCCGACTGCCAGCTAACGAAAAAGCCTTTGCGCCCTTTTGGCGCCACCTCGGCCAGATAGACTGAGACGCCGCCCAGCTCGACGCCGGCGGAGAAGCCCTGCAGCAGGCGGCCAAGCAGGATCAGAATCGGCGCGGCGGCGCCCAGCGTGGCGTAGCCCGGCACCAGCGCGATAGTGAGCGTGCCGATCGCCATCAGCCCTAACGTCAGCAGCAGCCCCTTGCGGCGGCCATACTGGTCGATATAGGCGCCAAGCACGATCGCCCCTAACGGCCGCATCAGGAACCCGGCGCCAAAGGTCATCAGGGTCAGCATTAGCGACGCGAATGGATCGTCGCCGGGAAAGAAGGTTTTCGCAATGGCGGTGGCGTAATAGCCAAACACCATAAAGTCATACATTTCAAGGAAGTTACCGCTGGTAACGTTAAAGATGGTTCGGGCGCTGCCCTGAGGCTTTTGTAAAGATGGAGTGTGACTCATAGTGGCTTCCTGCGTTTTTTCTCCGTTTTAGCCTGACAGAGTCGCGATTAACGTGACGCGCCTCACCATTTCACTTTACAATACTGAAACTTAAAGTAACAAACAGTTAACCTGGCAATTATGCAGCATAATTCACCTTTGCACGCATTTACGCTGGCTGACTCTGCTCTCAGGTAGGCAGGTATGTCGGAAAAGGTGTCTGAAGAGGCCAATAGCGATTCACAGTGGCTTAAATTGCTCAACTTAACCGGGAAATATCATGCATATTCGTGCCCTGTTCGGAGGAACGCTTTTATTAATGTCACTCCTGTTCTCAGCAACCGCCGCTCAGCCTTTTCCCCAGCTTTCTCCCCGCGTGCAGCGTATCTCTGTACAGACGCAAGGCGCAGGAACGGATGTGATATTGATTCCGGGGCTGGCGTCGTCTCGCGAAGTCTGGGCCGATTTAGCAGCAGAATTACGTAAGAAACACCGCATTCATCTTGTAGAACTTGCGGGTTTTGCAGATACACCGGCCATTTCCAACCCTGAGGGGAGAGTCATCGCGCCGGCAGCTGAGGCCATCGCAGAATATATCCAGGCACAACACATCAAAGCGCCGGCGATTATCGGCCATTCTCTTGGGGGAGAGATTGCCCTGATGCTGGGGGCGCGCTACCCCAACCAGGTTGGTCGCCTGATGATTGTCGATGCTTTACCCTTCTATACGCTGACGATTGACCCCGCCGCGACCAGCGAAACGGCTGTGCGGCACGCCGCCTCTATGCGGAACTGGCTGCTGCAGCAGTCGCCGGAGCAATTCGAAGCGTCGCAAAAAGCATCCGTAGCCCGTTTAGCCAGGAGCGAGGCGGTGAGGCCTGCACTGGTGGCGGCGAGCATCCGTTCCGATCGCAAAACCGTTGCGGATGCCGTGTATGAACTGATGGTGACCGATTTGCGTCCCGAGCTTGGCCGCATCAAAGCGCAGATGGCGATCGTCTACGCGTATGACGCCTTGTTTGGGATACCGGCAACCAGCGTAGAGGCGATGTACCGTCAGGCCTATGCCTCTGCACCTCATATCCGTTTCACGCGCATTGATGACAGTTTTCACTTTGTGATGCTTGATCAGCCAGAACGGTTCGCCAGCGCGGTTAACGCTTTTTTAAATGAGTAAAGGATGATCGGGGCGCAAGCACCGCTTTTGGCACAAAGCGCACTGACGCGCAGATCGATGTCCGCTATGAGCGAGAAGCGGACATTGCTAACAGCGTTCTAGGTGAACCCGCGAGGCACAGGTTACGCAATGCCGGTTGGCCTACCATCAAACCGAAGGTCAGAATTTCGCTCATCACCTTAATCTCGATACAGTTTGGTGGTTATTGAGATACCATTGGGCATTGATGTGATGGACTAGCCTCTTTTCCAGTGCAAATCCATCAAAGCTCAATGAACCTATCAGTCTGAGCATACTGAACTTTTGATCTAGTCATTGACTAATAAAAGATCGAAGAATCGCTTCTTTATACTCAGCTGAGCCATCATCATTTTTTAAAAAATTGTCACTGTTACCCTCTAGGCTGAAATCTTTCGAGAACGAATCAATTCTTCACGTAAGTAATAAGCTCTAGCAGAGCCAGTTTCTACAATTCCTGTTAAGAGAAGCAGGCATATATCGTACATTCTTCTACTGAGAGTTCCGCGATTTTCTATCTGCAAAAATCTTCCAACCACCATTTCTATATAGAATGCTGTATTGACTTGCTTCCCGATAATATGTCGATTGGCACTATAATGCTCAGCTAAAATCAGAATGCCTTCTTCGAAGAATACGTTGTAGAAGTTATAAATCAATGAAGATAAGGCTTCAAACACATGGCTATTATGTGCAGATTGCCTAGCAAAACCGAGCAAATATTTAGCACCTCGCTTCATATCTTTCTCTTCATTCTCATGTCCTTGCCAAGGGCAATCCGCATACATCATTCCACGCAGTAGCTGATTTAGGTCATTCTGTAAACCGATATAATGATCATTAACATCATTCAAAGCTATCTTGTGTGCTTCTGGTGCTAACAGGCACCAAAGTGCCCATATAGCATCATAATCACCTTCTTTTTCTACAGCGACATGATAGGAGAGTGTTAAAGAATAAATGAAGCCGGGAGCTTTTGTACACCCTAATACCAATAGATCTTTAAAGGGCATGAAGTTATTGTTTTTTGAAGAAACAACATGTTCAGAGAGACAGTCTTGAATCTGCTTTTTAATTTCATGATTTATTTTTTCATCATTACTCGAACGATGATTTTGATACTCCGTATCAAATACAAAACTCATTAACCTATTGACCAACTGAATTTGTATGTCATCCTTAGTACAGTAAGGAACCATTAGCATTGGTAAATGAATAAACCACGAACAGTGGCTTTCCAAAGATATATCGTTAACTGAAAGCTTAAACTTTCCCTCAATCAAGTCGTTACGAAAAGCTGTTAAAAGATCATTCCATTTTTCGAGTGCGGCTTGCAATTCAGCACCTTGTAAATGATAAAACCTACGTACCTCACTATATTCCCTTCGTAATCTGGCATACTCAACTATTCCACCTATACAACGGGATGCTAATTCAGCGTCTCTAGACCAAAGAAACTCTCTTACTCCCTTAGCTGCACAAGCACTAACGTTCAGGTTCTCATGCGTTAATGCTGTAGCTAACGCAAACTTCAAATATTCTATTTGTTCTGAATCTAGATCTAAATCAAATAACTTAGGTAAGACAAATGCGCATGCTCCAGAGCCATAATAATCAGTCTTATCATGTGCAGCTGTCCCAATCATATTGTCTGCGTGCATGAATATTGATTCTAGGATGATTTCTAAGCACCACTTTTTATCTTCATAGCTCAATTCTAAAAGAACATCACGAACACAAACAGCTGCAACAGTTGTGATTGTGCCAACCGCCATATCAGCAAAGTTGTGAACTTCACCTTTTTGGAGGGCGCTGAGCAATCCCTTAGTAGCTATTAACGCATCCTGATATGAAGAGAAGTATTTTTCTTCTAGTAATTGCTCATCGAATAGTTTTTTACCCCATAAGCTTAAACTAGTTACGGTGTTATCCATTGCGTGCTTTTCATTAAATTCTTGTTGATCCAGTTTTAAATCTTCCGGAAGCTCTGATGAGCTTTGAAACAATACTCTGTCATTTTCTTTGTCTTCAACTACTTCCCAAGTCCTTGTATCGACTCTGTGCACCATATACCGAAGGCTTTTTTCATTACTTGCAGTAGCTTCATTTTTCAGTTCATCAACAATTTTTAAAATATCATCCCTTAGCTCATTTACGAACTGAAGCCTTGTTAATAAGGTTTCTAATGACTCTTTTCTCCATGGTCGAAGTGCTGCTTCTCTTCTCTCTTCTAGGTATATTTTCGACAATGCATCCCTATTAATACCAAAGAAATGCATCTCATTCCCACCCATTTCTTGTGTCATTCGAATCAAATCTAAATGGTATAAATCAGCAGTTTTAAGTAAAGGAAAGGCGGCTTTGCCTACTTTATTAGGGAAGCCTGTGGCCACAGAAGATAAAACAGATGTAGGCATTACTGAATTACTAGAGCGAAGAACATAATCAAAAATCCAATCTATTTCATTATTCTTACCACAATTTTCAACGTACTCAACTAACCAGTTCTCCAACGCCATAAGAGCACTCTGTAATAAGTAGGGCAACGTAGACTGTCCTCTATATCCCTTCCAGAGGTGGGGAGATGCATACTGTTTAACTACTGTGCCATCATTCAGGGTTATATCGACTTGTTTAGCTACTGTTTCGAAGGCGTAAATAGTGTCTTCTTCATTGTCTTGAGTTTTAGAAAAATCCGATTCTGAATATTTTTGTGCTGTCAAATTGCACAATCTAATAATGAAATCCAAGCCTAGCCTTGGCTTGAATTGAAGAAGATATTTGAAAGGGCCTTTGGCACCGCTTGCAGGGAAAAAATCTCGTTCTGTATCTAGCCCAAATGATTCCTCTACGTCTACTCGATATGACCCGTAGCCATAATCGTTCTCTTCGGATTTTTCCAACAGCCACTCATGCATTGAAAGTTTAACTACGAAGTCAGGATAAAACTTACACAACATAGGAACATTGAAGCCTATAAGTGCCAAACTACTCAGTTCATCAACATAACTTAATCGTCTAGGCTTTATCTTTGAGGTGAAAACGTCCTGTTTCATCAATTCATCAAAATCATCTTTAATAGCCGTTGAAACTTTTAATAAAGCATTTAATATTTTTTTTCTTTGCCCCTCACCACGATATGAATCTTTAACCTTTTCAAGGAGCCATAAACTTAAAAAACCAACCTTTTCAGACGCTTTTGGCAACTCATCATGTATATTAATGAGACCAGTCCATTCATCTATCAATTCAATAACTTGAGTACGTACAGAACTACTCAAATTATCTTTTTCCTCATAAATAAAATGGAATAGTGCTTCCCAACCTTCTCCATATGGTTTCAGGAAAAGGGATTTGAGCAATCCCGATTTTTTATCTTTTATCAATAGCCCGTTGTGTAGAGATATTGGTCTTTGACACGTTATTCTGAGAATAAAACAAAATCGTGTCAAAAGAGCACAATCATCTTTAAGAAGCTGGCGCTTGAGTGAATTAAGGAACATCCCAGGAGAGTCATGTTGCATGATTGCAGAAATTGCCTCGTCCTTCCAATAACTCTCTATCTCGTCCGAAGATAATAAACCTTCTACGAATTCATTAGTTGTATCATCAAATTTTAGCTTCCTATATAGCCATAACCTGAACGCCCTACTTATCGCAGGTTCATTTCCTATATTTAACAAAAAGCTTGCAACATTATGAGAATTATCAAAATGCTCTCTATCGATGAACTCCTCTAAAGCCCAATCTTCCAAAACATCATGCATAGGACTTACACAAGATGATTTTTGATCTCTGTAGATCAAATGGTCTTCTTCCAACTTTGCGATTACTTCCGGGTCAAAACCGCTTGCTCTGACACCAAAAAGCATCTTTTTAGCTCTCTCTATTGCTATTTTAATAAAGGTTGCTCTTCTTCTATCTGGCATCCCTGACTTTCTATCAGCTTCTTTTGCAATGACAGTCCGCCACACTGTATCCCTAAAGTCTTCTTCAGTATCTCCAATCCCAAATTGAGCGCCATTTTTTATAGCTCTTACAGCAATCTCAATAAAAAATGGTATTCTTAGTAGTTCTACTAATGAGTTATTAGATATTAAAGATTTTAGCTCTGGAATATGCTCGCAAACTTGCTCAACTTGACTATCTTCAAGCCCTTCAATATTCATGCTGCTAAAATTTATAGAGCAAGGCTGTAGGAAATTAAATGACAATTGTTGATAAGCATAGTCCCGGCCAGTTGCAATGATAGTCCAACCAGACTGTTTTCTAATGTATTGCAATAACTCAACAAAAGTATTTGGATAATTTAGTTCTAAAACTTTTTCTAGGGACTCTATTACGAGTACTTTTTCGTGAAGCAATGAGAAATGACTTTCAATTTCTCCTAAAGAAGATGTAATTCCCATGGAAGTGAAAACTTCATTTAAGTTACTTTTATCTAAATCTTCAGCTCTTAAGTAGAAGACTGGAACATCTAAATTTTTTGTTGTGATGAAATCTTTAACAACGCCTGACTTTCCAGCCCCTCTTGCACCGGTAACAAATACAAACTCACTATCTCTATAGCAGTTAGATAGTGCTGCTAGTTGTTCTGCCCTATCAACATGGAGTCCATTTATAGTTGTAGAAATACCTTCGAAAATATGCTGACTGCGCTCATAAAGCTTTATCAAGTCATTCTCGAAATATAAATAGCTTGATTTATTAAATAATCCTTTAACGTCTTCTGGTATATTATTTTGAGTTAAAACCCCCGCATTCTGGTTGAAACTTTGAACGCAGGAAACAAGTCTAGCTAAGACTAGAGAAGGTAATACGTCTGAGTAACACTGAATCAATGAACAAAGTAAGTTTGCTACGATTGAATGTTCTGCGTCTAAGTCAAAAGGTAAAATCTGAAACGATTTTAAGAAAGACCACAATTCTTCTTCTGAGATAGCCACCCCGTTATTCGCATGAGTAAGTTGATCTCTAAATATTCCTAATCTTTCGAGCTTTGCTTCACTGGTAAATCCTTGGGTTTGAGATTTCTTTATAAAATCTTCTGAGTTCGATGAAAACTTAGCCCATTCAAGTAACGGCAAAGTATTATTTATGTCAGTTTTGGGTAAATTACCTGTTATTAACGCGATAGAATCTCTTTCTGCCTTAAAGCCCACACTTTTAAAGTCCGCCCAAGCACTATTTATAACTTCTGCAAATACTGAGTTTGATGAGCCACTAATAGTTATTTCATGCTTAATCTGAGCAAAGATCTTACTTTCATTATTTGAGTTGTCTGTGGCAGTCAATACAAAATCATCAGTATTTACACCATCATATTTGTTCTGGAATTTTAACTCTTTAGCCCTCATGTAGTTACTCAAACAAGGAACACAAGATTTAGTCAATAAGGATAGTGCGAAAGCTGCTTGAACTCTTGTTTCGAAATTAACTCCTCCACCGCCAGTAGAAAACGGGTTACTTTGTTTTTTATTTCTAGACTCATTTTATATTCTCCCTGAAGGTGGAATTTCTTTATCAAAAGGCCGGAGTGTCTGCGCGGTTTCAGTATTATAAGGCAGCTCAGCCCTTTGAGTAGAGGTTTTATCCACACTAGCCATCTGTATGCCTTTCTGCCGCATATGAAAGGCGATTTGCTGCCAGCGGCGTAGCCATTGTTCTTCCTTTCCCTTGTAGGCCTCTAGCTCGGCCTTGAGGCGATCTACCTCCACCTGTAGCTCTTCGGGCCTCTTTGTTCGTCTGCTCTTTGATTTTCACCAGTCCGCCCGACAGTGCTCGTTTGGCGTTGTCATAAGCGCTTTTGATCTCGGATTGCGGATGATGTGGCTGCAGGAAGGCTTGTTGTTGCGTTTCCACAGTACAAACTTAAGGCTCAGCGAGGATACGATTTAGTCTACCGTTCAGTATTTTAAATAAGCATTCTAAGACAATGGCTCTCTGAAGAATTGAGCTCTCTGAAAGATTGAATGACGGTCTAAAAAGGTCCGCTTCTGGCACGAAGCCGAGGAGTTTACTGGTTTGAATGTCCGCTGTGAGCGAGAAGCGGACGTTCGAGTGGTCTAGCAAGCAGGTGGGGGTTTTGCTAACGTGGTTGCGTATCAATAACAAGGGGCAGGTCACATTGGGCTACAGTGAATACCAAAAGTGGTTTGTTTAATTAAGCGGGATAATTACAGCATCGGTGGGTTTATACTTATCGTTGGGAGAAGATCCTAGTGATTGGTGCCCCTCTCTTCAGCATAATACCTTGCTATAAAAAGAACAGATCAAGAAGCTGGCAAAAGCTGGAATGATTACTTGTTGAGACACATTATCCTGTAAGGAAACACAGCATGTTTAAAGAACTTATAGAGCAGAGCCTAAACGAGGCAAAAGCCGCCAGAGCTGCGCTGAACAAGGTTAACGGCGTAGTTGTCGGAAAGATGCATAATCCTGATCAGGGGTTGTATCTCGCTAACTATGCAAATTTGCTAATGAACAGGCAGATAGATATCTTTGATGATGCGCTTCTCCTCCTCGAAAACGAACGATACCAAACCGCTTGTGTCGTTAGCCGGGGGATGATTGAAACACATGCTTTCTCACGACTCTTAAACAAGAAAGTGGAGAAGATCCTGACGAACCAAAGCGGCCGCGAAAGTGTAGATAAAGCTCTCGATGTCATCCTGGGCTTTACGAACAGTTCCCGATTTAAAAAGTCAGAGCAAGAAAAGATTCAGAAAGGAGTATTTGACCCTAACGACTACATGTTTACTGAAGAGACTAAGCATCGTTTTGAAAACCTGCTTGCTGTCAGTCAGCATGTGATGAATGCTTTACGCGATCTCTATGAAGATGAGATGAAACAGACTAAGGAGAGAGAAAGCGATTTTGAACTGACGTATGACATACTTAGCGAATATGTTCATCCTTCACAAACGAGCATCTACCAATACTACACACCTGAAACCCACTTAGTTCCTACTTCAGTTGGTAATATCCATGCTTATGAGTCTGCTCAGATACAGTGCGCGAGAGCGCTACACTTCATATTAGATGCGAAGAATCAACATTATTGGTCTTCACAGTTAGCAGATGAGATGACTAAACGTGGTAAACAGTAAAAACTCAGCCCCTGTAGAGGGGCTTTTTATTTGACAGTCTTTTAATTTCTTCTTTATATACTGCAAATGACATGCGCCCCATAGAACAATTTATATTGATGTTAGCAATGCCCGCTTCTGGCACGAAGCGGACATTCGCACTAAATCGCCGTCATCTGCGTACAGCGCCTTCTTTAGAGATAAAAGTCTGACGCCATGAGAGCAAGCCTCCCGCGACAGGACAAAAACAAAAAAGGCTGCCCTCAGGCTGCCCTTTTCTCACGCGCGCAAATTTACTTCGCGGCGGTTTCCATCCCCATCAGGCCAATCTTGAGATAACCCGCGCCGCGCAGCTTATCCATCGCGCTCATCAGGGTCTCATAATCGACAGACTTATCAGCCTGGAAGAAGATAGTGGTCTCTTTGTTGCCTTCGGTCTGGCTGTTCAGTACCGCCACCAGCGTCTCCGGCGTCACCTGCTCATTGCCGATATAAAACTGCTTATCCGCTTTAATCGACAGGTAGACCGGCTTCTCCGGCCGCGGCTGCGGCGCGCTGGTCGAGGCGGGCAGATTAACGCGAACATCCACGGTCGCCAGCGGCGCGGCCACCATAAAGATGATCAGCAAAACCAGCATAACGTCGATAAACGGCGTGACGTTGATTTCATGCATCTCGCCATCGGTTTCCAGGTCGTCGTTTAATCGCATCGCCATAAACTTAACCTACGCGTAATTTCTGAGCGGTCGGGCGAGCTTCAGCGCTTTTCGCGTTAAGGTTGCCCAGGTCGATATCGCGGCTCTGCAGCAGCAGGATCTGCGCGGCCACGTCGCCCAGCGACGCTTTGTAGCCCGCGATCATGCGCGCAAAAACGTTATAGATCACCACCGCAGGAATCGCCGCCACCAGGCCGATAGCGGTGGCCAGCAGCGCTTCGGCGATGCCGGGCGCGACAACCGCCAGATTGGTGGTCTGGGTCTGCGCGATACCGATAAAGCTATTCATGATGCCCCAGACCGTCCCGAACAGGCCGATAAACGGCGCGACGGAACCGATGGTGGCGAGGAAGCCGTTGCCGCGACCGGCGTGGCGGCTAAAAGCGGCGACGCGGCGCTCAAGGCGAAAGCTGGTGCGCTCTTTAATGCCGTCGGTATCTTCAACGCCCGCTGAAAGCGCGATCTCGTTTTGCGCGTCATTCAGCAATGCCGCGCTGTGGCTGTGGCTCTTGAACTGCGCGGCGGCGCGGGCGGCGTCGCCCAGGCTGCGGGCTTCGCCCAGCGCCTGCTGCTCGCTTTTCAGTCGACGTTTCGCCGCGCTAAGCTCGGCAAACTTTCCGAAAAAAATCGCCCAGGTCACGACCGACGCCAGCAGCAGGCCGATCATCACCACTTTTACCACGATATCGGCATGTTGATACATGCCCCAAACAGAGAGATCCGTTTGCATTAAGTCACTGGCTACCACGCTGCGTCTCCAACTTCATATGCAGGAATAATGGATAAGCGCGAATAATAGCAAAAAAACGGCGAATTGATAGTAGTTCTCATTACTATTTACAAACAGTACGCCGCTCTCACCGGGCTGTTGCCGCCCTTTTATGACGCTTTTCAACGCCATTTCAGAAATGTGATTTCCCGTATAATTTTATTAAAACATCGTTTCAAAATGTGAGCTTGTTCATTCAATCAACATTGCCGCATTTTCAGCCAGCGCGATTTGCCTATTCTGGCAGCACGCGGGCCACTTCCTCTGCCGCCTATGACCTGTGCCCTCCTCTATCTGCCTGGAGAAAAAAATAATGAGAGTGAATAAATGGATTCTTGCCGTTTCCGTCTCTGCTGCGCTCGGCCTGAGCGCGGCTCCGGCATCGGCGAAGGTATTAAAAGTGGCGGAGGTCCAGCCCGCTGGCTATCCCACCGTCGTGGCGCTGCAGCATATGGGTGACAAGCTGAAACAGGCTACTAACGGACGGCTGGAGATGAGAGTCTACGCAGGCGGCGTGCTGGGCGACGAAGATCAGACGCTGCAGCAGGTGCAGCTTGGCGCCATCGACATGATTCGCGTCTCGCTGGCGCCGGTCACCACCATCGCGCCGGAAACCAGCGTGCTGACGCTGCCCTATATTTTTCGCGACGTCGACCATATGCACAAGGTGCTGGACGGCGAGGTCGGCAAGCAAATAGTCGACAAATTCGACGCCGACGCCAACGCGCGCATGGTCTTTCTCGGCTGGACCGACGCGGGCGAGCGCAACATGATCACCAAAAAGCCGCTCGGCAAGCCGGACGATCTCAAAGGGATGAAAATCCGCGTGCAGAACAGCGCCATCTCGCTGGCGACGCTGAAAGCGATGGGCGCGAATCCGGTGGCGATGGGCGTCAGCGAAGTCTTCAGCGCCATGCAGACCGGCGTGGTGGACGGCACGGAAAACAACCCGCCGACCTTCGTCGCCCACAACTATCTGCCGGTCGCCAAGTACTACACCCTGACCGGCCACTTTATCCAGCCGGAGATGATCCTCTTTTCCAAAACCTCGTGGGCGCGCCTGTCGCCGGAAGATCAGACCCTGCTGAAAAAGCTCGGCAAAGAGGCGCAGGATGAGGAGCGCCAGCTGTGGGCGACCTACACCCAGCAGTCGATCGAGAAGATGAAAGCGGGCGGCGTGACCTTTCAGGAGACCGACAGAGACTATTTCATGAAAGCGACGCAGCCGGTGCGCGATCGGTTTGGCGGCAAGTATCAGGATCTGATGACGCAAATCGCCGACGTTAAATAACCTTCCGCCGCCGCGCCTTCCGCGCGGCGCTATTCAGGTAACGCATATGAACCGATACTCTCGTCTGATGGATGGGCTCTATCTGCTGTGCATGGGCATCGCCGCCGTCGCGCTGTTGATTATGGTGACGGTCATCCCTGTCGGCATTTTTGCCCGCTATGTGCTCAACGGCGCGCTGGCCTGGCCCGAGCCGGTCGCCATCGTCTGCATGATCATTTTCACCTTTATCGGCGCGCCGGTCGGTTTCCGCGCCGGCACTCATATCTGCGTCTCGATGGTGACCGATCGCCTGTCGCCCGCCGCGCAGCGGCTGATGCTGCGCCTGTGCGATCTGTTGATGGTGGTGACCTGTTTGATCATCTTCCAGGCGAGCTACAACCTGTGCGTGGCGATGTGGATCCAGCCGCTCGCCTCGCTTCCCTCGGTGACCTACGGCGAAATGTATTTGCCCATCCCCATCGGCGCGCTGTTTACCCTGCTGTTTGTTATCGAGCGGCTGCTGAACGGCGATCAAAGCCAGCGGCCGGTGGTGGTTTTAGGCGGCACACATTAAGGAGCGACCATGGACGCATTGATGTTGATCGGCAGCCTGATTGTGCTGCTGTTGTTGGGATTTCCCGTCGCCTTCGCCGTAGGCCTTAGCGCCTTTATCGGCGCCTGGTGGATCGATCTGCCGCTGGAAGCGGTGGTTATTCAAATTACGAACGGCGTAAACAAGTTCTCGCTGCTGACCATCCCCTTCTTTATCCTGGCGGGGGCGATTATGGCGGAGGGCGGCATCGCGCGGCGGCTGGTGAACTTCGCCTATATCTTTGTCGGCTTTATCCGCGGCGGTTTGTCGCTGGTGAATATTGTCGCATCGACCTTTTTCGGCGCGATTTCCGGCTCGTCGGTGGCGGATACCGCTTCGATTGGCTCGGTGATGATCCCGCAGATGGAGCAGAAAGGCTATCCGCGCGACTTCGCGGCGGCGGTCACCGCCAGCGGATCGGTGCAGGCGGTGCTGACGCCGCCCAGCCATAACTCGGTGATCTACTCGCTGGCGACCGGCGGCGTGGTGACTATCTCCTCGCTGTTCGTCGCCGGCATTTTTCCCGGTCTGCTGCTGGGCTTCTGCCTGATGGTGATGTGCCTTGCCTTCGCGCGCAAGCGCGGCTACCCCAAAGGCGAGCGCATTCCATTTCGCCAGGCGGTGAAGATCTTCTTCGACGCCTTCTGGGGCCTCTTTACCATCGTGATCATCCTGGGCGGCATCCTCTCCGGCATTTTTACCGCGTCGGAGTCGGCGGCGATCGCCTGCCTGTGGGCCTTCTTCGTCACCATGTTTATCTATCGCGACTTTAAGTGGAGCCAGCTGCATATCCTGCTGTTCCGCACGATCAAGACGGTGACTATCGTGATGGTGCTGATCGCCTTCGCGGCGGGCTTCGGCGCGGTCATGACCTTTATGCAGCTGCCGACCCTTATCACCGACGCCTTTACCAGCCTGTCGGACAACAAGTACGTCATCCTGATGTGCATTAACGTCTTGCTGCTGGTGATCGGCACGCTGTTGGATATGGCGCCGATTATCCTGATCCTGACGCCGGTGCTGCTGCCGGTGGCGACTGCGCTCGGCATCGATCCGGTGCACTTAGGCATGATCATGATGACCAACCTCGGCATCGGGTTGATCACCCCGCCAGTCGGCACGGTGCTGTTTGTCGCCAGCGCGGTGAGCAAACAGAAAATCGAGCAGGTGGTGGGCGCGATGCTGCCTTTTTACGGCCTGCTTTTTATCGTGCTGATGCTAATCACCTATATCCCGGCGATTTCGCTGTGGCTGCCGCATATGATGGGGGTGATGTAACCGGCTGAAAGGCGGCGCTTCGCGCGCCGCCCGTCCGCCCTCGGGCAGGTTCTGAATATCAGGATTTGGGGTCAACCCTGACCGGCAATTCGTGGTAACGTGAAGGCTTTGTAGCAGGCCGCAGGGCAGAGACGAATGACGACCAAAAAAATCGATACCACCTTAGTCAGCGCCGGACGCAGCAAACGTTATACGCAGGGCGCAGTCAACAGCGTGATTCAGCGCGCCTCGTCGCTGGTGTTCGATAGCGTCGCCGATAAAAAGCGCGCTACGGCGGGACGCGCCGCCGGCGAACTCTTCTATGGCCGCCGCGGCACCCTGACCCACTTCTCGCTGCAGGAGGCAATGACTGAGCTGGAGGGCGGCGCGGGCTGCGTGCTCTACCCCTGTGGCGCGGCAGCGGTTGCGAACGCCATTCTCTCGTTCGTCGACGCGGGGGATCATGTGCTGATGTGCGGCGCCGTCTACGAGCCGACGCAGGACTTCTGCACCAAAATCCTCAGCAAGCTCGGCGTCGCCACCACCTTTTACGATCACACCCTCGGCAGCGAAATCGGCGCGCTGGTGCGCCCGGAAACCCGCGTGGTATTTCTCGAGTCTCCAGCCTCCATCACCATGGAGGTGCAGGACATCCCGGCGATCGTCGCGGCGGTGCGCGCAAAGGCGCCGGACGCGGTGATCATGATGGATAACACCTGGGCGGCGGGCTTTTTCTTCAACGCGCTGGCGCACGGCGTCGATATCTCGATTCAGGCGGGCACCAAATATCTGATCGGCCACAGCGACGCGATGATCGGCACCGCGGTGGCGAACGCGCGCTGCTGGGAGCAGCTGCGCGAGAACTCCTATCTGATGGGCCAGACGGTAGACGCCGACAGCGCCTATATGGCGAGCCGCGGCCTGCGCACCCTCGCCACGCGCCTGCGCCAGCATGAGGCGAGCGCGCTGCAGGTAGCGGAATGGCTGGCGACGCGACCGGAAGTGGCGCGCGTCAACCATCCGGCGCTGGCGCAGAACAAAGGTCACGCCTTCTGGAAACGCGACTTCAGCGGCAGCAGCGGCCTGTTTTCTTTCGTGCTGCATGAAAAACTCAGCGGCGAAAAACTGGCGCATTATCTCGATCGCTTCCACCATTTCAGCATGGCCTACTCGTGGGGCGGCTACGAGTCGCTGATTCTGGCGAATCAGCCGGAAGAGCTGGCGGCGATCAGGCCAGCGGGCGGCGTCGACTTTGACGGCACGCTGGTGCGTCTGCATATTGGTCTGGAGCATGTCGACGACCTGATTGACGATTTAACGGCAGGTTTTGCACGCCTGACGCAGTAATAACTTAAACAGAACCTCAACCACGCCATGGTGACCGGCCGCAGATCAAATCTCTCTGCCGGATTGCCGCTAAAATAGACTCCTTGTGACTCGATGGGATAGCAGATGAGTGTTTTACACGAGATTGTTCATGCGCTCTGGCATCAGGATTTCGCCGCGCTGGCCGATCCAAATGTGGTTTGGGTAGTTTACGGCGTGATGTTTCTGACGCTGTTTCTGGAGAACGGGCTGCTTCCCGCCTCTTTTTTGCCGGGCGACAGCCTGCTGCTGCTGGCGGGCGCGATGGTCGCCAAAGGCGTGATGGATTTTGTCCCCACCATGGTGATCCTTACCACGGCCGCCAGCCTCGGCTGCTGGCTGAGCTACCTTCAGGGACGGTGGCTCGGCAACACGCGCCTGGTGAAAAGCTGGCTGATGCACCTGCCGGCGCAATATCATCAGCGCGCGTGGCAGCTGTTCAATCGTCACGGCCTGATGGCGCTGCTGGTTGGCCGCTTCCTGGCGTTCGTGCGCACCATTCTGCCAACCATGGCGGGCATTTCCGGCCTGCAGAACGGCCGTTTCCAGCTGTTTAACTGGCTGAGCGGGCTGCTGTGGGTGGCGATTGTCGTGGCGTTTGGCTACGGCATCAGTCAGGTGCCCTTTATCAAACGCCATGAAGATCAGGTGATGGCGATCCTGATGGTGCTGCCGATGGTGCTGCTGTTTGTCGGCCTCGCGGGCAGCATCGTGGTGATCTGGAAAAAACGTCGCCAGAAACAGGCCTGATCGCGCGGCGTCAGGCCTGTGGTTCCGCCACTGTCTGACGCACGCGGCTAATCTCCTCTCCCGGCGTCACGCCGAAATAGCGCTTAAACTCCCGTGAAAACTGCGATGGGCTTTCGTAGCCCACCCGCACCGCCGCCGCGCTCGCCTTCAGCCCGTCATGCAGCATCAGCAGCCGCGCCTGATGCAGACGGTAGCGCTTCAGGTACTGCAGCGGCGAGGTTTGCGTCACCGCCTTGAAGTTGTGATGAAACGCCGAGACGCTCATGTTTACCTCCGCCGCCAGCGCATCGACGCTGAGGTTGTCCGCATAGTGGTTTTCAATGCGGCGCAGCGCGCGGGCGATCTGGCTAAACTGGGTCTGGCGGCTCACCAGCGACAGCAGCGCGCCGCCCGTCGGCCCGGTCAGCACGTAGTAGATAATCTCCCGCACGATCTGCGGCCCCAGCACGCGCGCGTCGCGCGGATGCACCATAACGTCCAGCAGGCGCTCCGCCGCGCACAGCATCGGCTCGGTCAGCCAGGCAGAGTGAATGCCGGAAGTCTGCGGCTGCGGCTGGAAATCTTCGTCGTCGCCGATTTCGATCAGCAGATCCTGCAGGCTGGCGGTGTCGACCGTCAGGAACATGCCGGCGACCGGCTCTTCCGGCGACGCCCAGGTTTCGCACTCGACCGGCAGCGGCACGGTGAGCATCAAATATTTCGTGGCGTCATAGGTAAAAACGGTGCTGCCGAGATAGCCGGTTTTGCTGCCCTGAAACAGAATCACGATACCGGGCTGGTACATCATCGGCGTACGCGGCTGATATTGATTAAGGTAGATCAGGTTGACGTTTTGCACCGGGCAAAGGCGGTTGCGTCCGTGGGTCATTAAGGTCACGACCTGGTTCGCCAGGTGCTGACACAAAGCTTCGTGCGCCATGCATATCTCTCGCAGGATAAAGAAACCAGTCTGCCAGGCTGCTGCGAAATTCGCCACTGAAATGGAGAAACAGGCAAGACTTCCGCAGAATCAGGCAGGGCGGGAAACGGAATTGCCGCCCACAATGAAACGGGGGCAGGTTTGTTGACTAGACTTAAGCCTCACAGGTTCACTGCAACAGAAAGGAGCACCTATGGCAGATCAACCGATTATCAAACTGCACGACGGCAATATGATGCCGCAGCTGGGGCTTGGCGTATGGCAGGCAAGCAACGAAGATGCCCACCGCGCCGTGCTTAAGGCGCTGGAGGTCGGCTACCGCTCGATCGACACCGCTGCCGCCTATAAAAACGAAGAGGCGATCGGCCAGGCGTTACAGGATACCGACGTGCCGCGCGAAGAGATTTTCGTTACCACCAAACTGTGGAATGACGATCAGCAGAATGTGCAGCAGGCGATGGAAACCAGCCTGAAAAAACTGCAGCTGGAGCAGGTCGATCTCTACCTGATGCACTGGCCGTGCCCGGAGAAAGATCACTATGTCGATGCCTGGAAAGAGATGATCAAGCTGCAGCAGCAGGGGCTAACCAAAAGCATCGGCGTCTGTAACTTCCACGAAGCGCACCTGAAGCGCCTGCTGGATGAAACCGGCGTCTCGCCGGTCGTCAATCAGATCGAGCTGCATCCGATGCTGCAGCAGCGCACGCTGCACGCGTGGAATGCCATGCATCAGATCCAGACCGAGTCCTGGAGCCCGCTGGCGCAGGGCGGCGAAGGCGTGTTCGATCAGGAGATTATTCGCCAGCTGGCGAAGAAGTACGGCAAAACCCCGGCGCAAATCGTTATCCGCTGGCACCTCGACAGCGGGCTGGTGGTGATCCCGAAATCAGTGACGCCTGAGCGTATCGCGGAGAATTTCGCCGTGTTCGATTTCCGGCTGGAGAAGCCGGAGCTGAGCGAAATCGCGAAGCTGGATCGCGGCAACCGTCTGGGACCGGACCCGGAAACCTTCAATTAATGCAGGCTACGCGCGCTGTCCTTGCGGGCAGCGCGCCCTTTTCGCCTGGCTCCTTACGCCGTCGGCTGCACCAGCAGCTGCCCCGCCGTGCCGAGATCGGCCAGCTCCAGCGTCTGGCTGTAGTAGACGAAGGGGAAATGATCGGACGAGCTTTGCGGAAAGCTCACCAGCAGCTCGACCTCGCCATCCACCCAGACGGTGTCTTTCCAGCCGCGATCTTCGCCCATCGGCTGCGCGCCGTTGACGCTCTTGATCAGGAACATCGCCCCCTGAATATGCATCGCCTGCGGCCGGTCGGCGCGCAGGATCCAGCGTTCGAAGGTGCCCTGCTGCACGGTGGTGTCGATGCGGTTCATATCCCACTGCGCGCCGTTGATGCCCGGCAGATCTTCGCCGATGCGGAATTCGCGCGTGCGCGTCGCCATGCCGTCGAGGATCTGATCCGCCAGCAGGCGCATCGGCAGATTATCGGTCACCAGCGGCAGCAGACCGGTCGGACGCAGCGTCAGCACCAGCGTGTTGGTGAGGATCGATGAGGGTTCGAACAGGCCGCGCAGGCGGTCCATAATGCCCGCCGCCGTGCCGGCGGTAATCGATACCTCGTCGCCCTGAGACATATCGATCAGCACTTCGCGGCGCTCGCCTGGCGCCAGCGAGAGCTGCTGCACCGCCACCGGCGCGGGCAGAAAGCCCTGATCGCTGGCGATAACGGTAAAGGGGCGGTTATCGCTCAGCGACAGCTGGTAGCGCCGCGCGTTCGAGGCGTTGAGCAGGCGCAGGCGCACCCAGCCGCGCGACACCTCGACAAAGGGATTCTGCACGCCGTTGACCAGCAGCACGTCGCCGAGAAAGCCGCCGTCGCGCGGCGGATCGTAGGCGGGCGTGCCGAAGTTATCGAGGCGCTTGTCCTGAATGATCAGCGGGAAGTCGTCGACGCCGTAGTGGCGCGGCAGCGGCAGCTGCTTGCTCACCTCATCCTCGATAAGCCACATGCCCGCCAGCCCGTTGTAGATGTGCGGCGCCATGCGGTTCGGCGTGCTGGCGTGATACCAGCAGGTCGCGGCGTTCTGGCGGATCGGCAGCACCGGCGCCCAGTCAGCGCCGGCGGACATCATGCGCGGCGCGCCGCCCATCAGCGCGCCAGGCACCTGCAGGCCGCTGACGGTCATCGCCACCGGCTCGTTAAGACGGTTGCTGTAGATGAGCTTAACGTCGTCGCCGCTGTAGACGCGCACCGTCGGGCCGAGATAGAGCCCGTTTACGCCCCATACCGGCACTTTGTTGTTGTTGCCGAGAAAGGACCAGTGGCTGCGCATCAGCGTCAGAAAGATCGGCTGACCGCGACGCGATTCGATAAGCGGCGGCACCGGCAGCGGCGTATCGCCGCCGGGCGCGGAGGCGGCGCGCGCCGCAGAAGGTAGGAGACCTGCGCTAAGCGCAGCGCCAGCAGAAAGCTGGATAAACTGTCGTCTGCTGAAAGACATAGAACGTCAAACCCTTTACGCGTGGCGCTTGCGCGCCAGCCGATTGTTATTCTTGATTTATTGCTGTGTTGCGTCGCGGCGGGCAGAGCGCGCCGCGTGCATCCGTGCGGGTGCCGACGAGAGGCTGGCCGGTCAGAGTTTACCGCTTTTTTCGCGCGCTTCGACTTCGGCGTTGAGCGCTTCCAGTTTCTCCATCATCATCTCACGACAATGGGTGGCGAGCTTGCGCACCGACTGCGTGGTGTAGCCGCTGGTGTCGACCGGCGGCAGCATCTCGACGATCACCAGCCCGTTTTTCAGGCGGTTAAGGTCGATCTTGCCGTGCGTGTTGGAGACCACGATAGGAATAATGGGCACGCCTGCCGCCACGGCCGCATGGAACGCGCCGGTTTTAAAAGGTAGCAGACCACGGCCGCGGCTGCGCGTGCCTTCGGGGAACATCCAGAACGAGATGCGCTTCTTTTTAAACTGATCGATCAGCTGGCTGATGGTGCCGTGCGCCTTCGAGCGGTTGTCCCGGTCAATCAGCAGGTTGCCGGTCAGCCAGTAGAGCAGACCGAAGAACGGTACCCACAGCAGGCTCTTTTTGCCCACCGTTACGGTCGTCGGCTGAACAATCTTCGCCGCCGTGATCATGTCGTAGTTGTTCTGGTGGTTGGCGATATAGATAGCGTTGCCGTAGTGGGCCGCCTCAGGCGGTTTACGCAGCTCGACCTTTATGCCGAATACGCCGGAAAGACGGCCGAAGAGATGGCCGAAGGTGGCGACGTGGCGCGGGTTGCGCGGCGAAAACAGACACCAGATGCAGCCGAAAACGCAGACCAGAATCGAGTAAATCACCACAAAGATGGTGCGCAGTACTAATAACATATATCCCTCATTATGGCGCGGCGGAGAGAAGGCTCCGCCGCATTGCTCAGGCTTCGCCGTCTTCGCTGACGGCACGCGCTGGGGCATCCAGCTCTACCTTGTCGATACGCTGCAGGCCGCGCGGCAGCAGCGTGCCGCGACGTCCGCGATCGGCGCGGAACTTCTGCAGCTCTTCGCTGCGCAGCACCAGCTTGCGCTTGCCGACATAGAGCGTGACCGCGCTGCCCGGCGGCAGGATCAGCAGCCACGCCAGCTTGTCGTTGCCCGCCGCGGCGTCCGCCGCCGGGATAGAGATAATTTTGTTGCCTTTGCCTTTCGACATCTGCGGCAGCTCGCCGACCGGGAACATCAGCATACGTCCCGCCTGCGTAATTGCCAGCAGCATGTCATCTTCGTGATGCACCGCCATCGGCGTCATGACGCGCGCGTTGTCCGGCAGCGTCAGCAGCGCTTTGCCGGCGCGGTTGCGCGACACCAGATCGGCGAAGGTGCAGATAAAGCCGTAGCCGGCGTCGGACGCCATCAGCAGCTTCTGCTCGTCCGCCTCCATCAGCACCTGCTCTACCACCGCGCCCGGCGGCGGCGTCAGCTTGCCGGTCAGCGGCTCGCCCTGCCCGCGCGCCGACGGCAGCGAGGTGGGATCGAGCGTATAGCTGCGTCCGGTGGAGTCGATAAAGGCGACCGGCTGGTTGCTTTTGCCGCGCGCCGCAGCCAGATAGCTGTCGCCCGCTTTATAACTCAGCCCTGACGGATCGATATCGTGGCCCTTGGCGCTGCGCACCCAGCCCATCTGCGACAGGACAATGGTGACCGGCTCGGACGGCACCAGTTCGTTTTCGCTCAGCGCTTTGGCCTCTTCGCGCTCGTGGAGCGGCGAACGGCGATCGTCGCCGTAGGCGGCGGCGTCCGCCTGCAGCTCTTTCTTCAGCAGGGTATTCATCTTGCGCTCAGAGGCGAGGATCGCCTGAATCTGATCGCGCTCTTTTTCCAGCTCGCTCTGCTCGCCGCGGATCTTCATCTCTTCCAGCTTCGCCAGATGGCGCAGTTTCAGCTCGAGGATGGCTTCCGCCTGCGTTTCACTGATGCCGAAGCGCGACATCAGCACCGGCTTAGGCTCATCCTCGCTGCGGATGATATGGATCACCTCGTCGATATTGAGGAAGGCGACCAGCAGGCCCTCAAGGATATGCAGACGACGCAGCACGCGCTCAAGGCGATGGTTAAGACGACGCTTAACGGTGTCGCGGCGGAACACCAGCCATTCCGACAGGATCTCCAGCAGGTTTTTCACCGACGGGCGGCTGTCGAGGCCGATCATGTTAAGGTTAACGCGGTAGCTCTTTTCGAGATCGGTGGTGGCGAACAGGTGATGCATTACCTGATCGAGATCCACGCGGTTCGAACGCGGCACGATCACCAGGCGGGTCGGGTTTTCATGATCCGACTCGTCGCGCAGATCTTCCACCATCGGCAGTTTTTTATTGCGCATCTGAGCGGCGATCTGCTCCAGCACGCGCGCGCCGGAAACCTGGTGCGGCAGCGCGGTGATCACCACCTCGCCATCCTCTTTTTTCCACACCGCGCGCTGGCGAACAGAGCCGCGGCCGGTCTGGTAAATTTTACGGATCTCGTCGCGCGGCGTAATAATCTCCGCCTCGGTGGGATAATCGGGGCCCTGCACGATATCCAGCAGCGCGTCGAGGCTGGTGTTCGGCTTATCGATCAGGGCGATCGCCGCCTGCGCCACTTCGCGCAGGTTGTGCGGCGGAATATCGGTCGCCATGCCGACGGCGATGCCGGTCGTGCCGTTCAGCAGAATGTTCGGCAGCCGCGCGGGCAGCATTTTCGGCTCCTGCATCGTGCCGTCAAAGTTCGGCACGAAGTCCACCGTGCCCTGGCCCAGCTCGCCGAGCAGCACTTCCGCATATTTAGACAGGCGGGATTCGGTGTAGCGCATCGCCGCGAAGGATTTCGGATCGTCAGGGGCGCCCCAGTTGCCCTGGCCATCCACCAGCGGATAGCGATAGGAGAACGGCTGCGCCATCAGCACCATCGCTTCATAGCAGGCGCTGTCGCCGTGCGGATGGTATTTACCCAGCACGTCGCCCACGGTACGCGCGGATTTCTTGAATTTGGCGCTGGCGCTCAGGCCGAGCTCCGACATAGCGTAGACGATACGGCGCTGTACCGGCTTCAGACCGTCGCCGATATAGGGCAAGGCGCGATCCATGATGACGTACATCGAGTAGTTCAGGTACGCGTTTTCGGTAAATGTGTGCAGGGCAAGACGCTCTGCACCATCCTGCGTCAATTCACTCATTGAATTTTTATCCTCACTTCGTGTCCCGCAATGGCGAAACACCCGGCGGTTATTTGGCGAGGATAGTACCTCAATCGCCAGAATTAGTCACAGGGAAGCGCAGTGCGGCACAGGATTGGCGACCGCGACGATCAACGCGCCGCGCCCATCCACTGCGCCGCGATACGCGCATATTCGCCGGTAGCGGTGGCGAGGTGCAGCCACTGGTCGATATAGGCTTTCCAGCTCATATCGTCGCGCGGGATCATGTAGGCTTTTTCGCCGTACTGCAGCGGCGCCTGCGGATCAATGGCGCAGAGTTGCGGGTAGCGCTGCTGCTGGTAGAGCGCTTCGGAGGCGTCAGTGATCATCACGTCAGCCTTCCCGTCCACCAGCTGCTGGAAAATCGTGACGTTATCGTGGAACAGGGTCAGCGTCGCCTGCGGCAGATGGCTGTGGACAAAGGCTTCGTTGGTGCCGCCCGCCGGTTCGATCACGCGTACCGCCGGCGCGTTAAGCTGCGCGAGCGTGCCATATTTCGCCTTGTCGGCGCAGCGCACCAGCGGAATCTTGCCGTCGACGCCGAGCGGCTGGGCGAACCAGGCTGTCTGCTGGCGCTTCAGCGTCACCGACACGCCGCCCAGCGCAATATCGCACTGCTTCTCTTTGAAATCCTGCGACAGGGTTTTCCAGGTCGTCGGCACCCAGCTGATCTTCGCGTCCAGGCTGGCGGCCAGCGACTGCGCCATGCTGATATCCAGCCCCTCGTACTGGCCGTCCGGGCGCAGCCAGGTGTAGGGCTTGTAGTCGCCGGTGGTGCAGACCTTCAGAGTTTTGCTGGCGAGGATCTGATCCAGACGGGAGTCCGCCTGCGCGACGCCGCTGGCCAGCAGCAGCGCGCTGATAAGGTATGTGCGCATTATTGTTCTTCTGTTTGACGTGATGAGTGTTGTTGAAGTGTGTCATAAGCCGCTGGATTATTGCTTCCAGCGCAAAAGTCTTGTGATCTGAATCCCATTTTTCTGCCGCCGCTAAGGGCGTAAAGTAGCCCTCTATTGCAACACACATGAGATTAGCGAATGAATATTCTGATTATCGACGGCGGTAAAACCTTCGCCCACTCCAAAGGCGAGCTGAACCATACCCTGACCGAGGTTGCGGCCAGCCAGCTGCGCGATTTAGGCCATCAGGTTAACGTCACCCTGGCCGACAGCGACTATGTTATCGCGGATGAAGTGCAGAAGTATCTCGACAGCGACGTGGTGATTTACCAGATGCCAGGCTGGTGGATGGGCGAGCCCTGGACGGTGAAGCGCTATATCGACGAAGTCTTTACCGAGGGTCACGGTTCGCTCTACGCCAGCGACGGCCGCTCGCGCGCCGACGCCAGCAAAAAGTATGGCTCGGGCGGCCTGCTGCAGGGCAAAAAATATATGCTGTCGCTGACCTGGAACGCGCCGCTGGAGGCCTTTACCGATCCCGACCAGTTCTTTGAAGGCGTCGGCGTCGACGGTCTCTATCTGCACTTCCATAAAGCCAACCAGTTCCTGGGAATGGAAGCGCTGCCGACCTTTATCTGCAACGACGTCATCAAGATGCCGGACGTGCCGCGCGATATCGCACGTTATCGGACACATCTCAGCGAGATCTTTGCTTAACTGAAAGCGGACCCGCAAACAAGGAGACGTACATGCTAACGGTAGTGGCTGAAATTTGTATTAAACCAGGACATCGCAATAAAGTGCTGGAGGCGATCAAGTCGCTTATCCCGTCGGTGCTGGCCGAAGAGGGCTGCCACCAGTACGACGCGCTGGTCGATCATCAGGCGCAGGTGCCGTGGAAGCAGAATTCACCCGACTCCATTTTTATGCTGGAGCAGTGGGAGTCGCTGCGCCACCTGGAGCAGCATCAGCAGATGCCGCACATGGAAACGCATCGCGAGAAGATTAAAGACGACGTGCTGGACGTGAAGATTCTGGTGCTGGAGCCGACCGCCTGACGTCACAGGCTGTCACGCGCCGCGCGCCTCAGGACGCGCGGCTTTTTTTTGTCAGAACAGCGCCTGCGAGGCGATCTCCTGATGGAGAAAGTCGAGAAAACAGGTAATGCGCGACGCCAGCTCCGCGTTGCGGTAGTAAACGGCATGTACGGGCAGCCTGACGTCATGCGTCTGCTGCACCAGCACCTCTTTTAGCCGGCCGGCGGCGAGATCCTGATGGCTGACGAAGTCGGATATGCGCGCAATGCCCTGTCCCGCCAGAGCGAGCTGGCGAATGATTTCGCCGCTGGAGGCGGCAATGGTCGGCTGAATGCGCAGCAGCTCGCCTTCACGCTGCCAGACGGGCCAGACGTTATGCATCTCCAGCTGGCTGAAGCCGATAAGCTGATGCTGCGCCAGCGCCTCGACGCTCTGCGGTTCGCCATATTTCTGCAGATAGGCGGGACTGGCCAGCAGCCGAACCCGGCTGCTGCCGAGCATCCGGGCGCGCATGGTGGAATCCCGCAGCTCGCCGATGCGAATAGCGATATCGGTCTGCTGCTCCAGCAGATCGATAACGATATCGTCGGTATTGAGTTCGAGCTGGATCAGCGGATAGCGCTGCCGGAATGCGCCGATCAGCGGCACGATGACGTGCTGCATAAAAGGCGCGGCGGCGTTGATGCGCAGGCGGCCAGAGGGCGTCTCCCGGCGTCGGGCGATCTGCTCTTCCGCCTGTTCAACGGAGAGCAAAATCTGGCGCGCGTGGGTCAGGAAAAGATGGCCCTCTTCGGTCAGGGCCAGCCGCCGCGTGGTACGGTGCAGCAAGGTGCTGTTGAGTTTGGCTTCGAGGCGGCTCAGGGCGCGGCTCACGCCTGAACTGGTTTGATCCAGCAGCTCCGCCGCCGAGGTGATTGAACCGCAGTCCGCCACCGCCACCAGCACGCGCAGCTCTTCCAGCGTGACTTTCATCGTCTACTCCGGTGCGCGGCGGACGCGCGATTCAGGCCGCAGCCCGGGATCGCGCGCCGTGCCGCAGCGCGAGGATTACACTTCGATATCGGCCATATCGCCTTTTTCCTGCAGCCAGTTGCGGCGATCTTCCGAACGCTTCTTGGCCAGCAGCATATCCATTACGCGCAGCGTCTGCTCGATGTCGCTATCGTCTATCGTTAGCTGCACCAGGCGGCGCGTATTAGGGTCGAGGGTGGTTTCGCGCAGCTGCAGCGGGTTCATCTCGCCCAGCCCTTTAAAGCGCTGCACGTTCGGCTTGCCTTTCTTGCGCTTAAGCTGCTCCAGCACGCCCTCTTTCTCATCTTCGTCGAGGGCGTAATAGACCTCTTTGCCGAGATCGATACGGTAGAGCGGCGGCATCGCGACGTAGACGTGGCCACCTTTCACCAGCGATCGGAAGTGCTTCACAAACAGCGCGCACAGCAGCGTGGCGATGTGCAGGCCGTCCGAGTCCGCATCGGCGAGGATGCAGATCTTGCCGTAGCGCAGCTGGCTGAGATCTTCGCTGTCGGGATCGATGCCGATCGCCACGGAGATGTCATGCACCTCCTGCGACGCCAGCACTTCGTCGGAAGAGACCTCCCAGGTATTGAGGATCTTGCCTTTGAGCGGCATGATCGCCTGATATTCGCGATCGCGCGCCTGCTTGGCAGATCCGCCTGCGGAGTCCCCTTCCACGAGGAAAAGCTCGGTTTTATTCAGATCCTGCGCGGTGCAGTCCGCCAGCTTGCCCGGCAGCGCCGGTCCGCTGGTGAGCTTTTTGCGCACTACTTTTTTCGCCGCGCGCATACGGCGCTGCGCGCTGGAGATCGCCAGCTCCGCCAGCTGCTCCGCCGCCTGCACGTTCTGGTTGAGCCACAGGCTGAAGGCGTCCTTCACCACCGCCGAGACGAAGGCGGCGCACTGGCGCGACGACAGGCGCTCTTTGGTCTGCCCGGCGAACTGCGGATCCTGCATCTTCACCGACAGCACGTAGGCGCAGCGATCCCAGATATCTTCCGCGGACAGCTTCACGCCGCGCGGCAGGATATTGCGGTATTCGCAGAACTCGCGCATCGCGTCGAGCAGCCCCTGACGCAGGCCGTTGACGTGCGTGCCGCCCTGCATGGTCGGGATCAGGTTGACGTAGCTTTCGGTCAGCAGCTCGCCGCCTTCCGGCAGCCACAGCAGCGCCCAGTCCACCGCCTCCGTATCGCCAGAGAAGCTGCCGACGAACGGTTTTTCCGGCAGGGTCGGCAGGCCGTTGACCGCTTCGCACAGGTAGTCGGTCAGGCCGTCTTCATAGCACCAGCGCTGTTCGGTATTGTTGACCTTGTCTTTAAAAACGATCTCCACGCCGGGGCAGAGCACCGCTTTGGCCTTCAGCAGATGGGTCAGACGGGAAACCGAGAAGCGCGGGCTGTCGAAGAAGCTTTCGTCAGGCCAGAAGTGCACGCTGGTGCCGGTATTGCGTTTAGCCACCGTGCCGGTTTTGGTCAGCTCTTGTACCTTCTCGCCGTTCTCGAACGCGATGTCATAGACCTCGCCGTTGCGGCGCACCGTGACTTCGACGCGCTTCGACAGGGCGTTGACCACGGAGATGCCGACGCCATGCAGGCCGCCTGAGAACTGATAGTTTTTGCTGGAGAACTTGCCGCCCGCATGCAGACGACACAGGATCAGCTCGACCGCAGGCACGCCCTCTTCCGGGTGGATATCTACCGGCATGCCGCGCCCGTCGTCGATGACCTCCAGCGACTGATCGGCGTGCAGAATCACTTCGACCCGTTTGGCATGGCCCGCCAGCGCCTCATCGACGCTGTTATCAATGACTTCCTGGCCAAGATGGTTAGGACGCGTCGTATCGGTGTACATGCCGGGACGACGGCGAACCGGCTCAAGGCCGGTCAGAACCTCAATAGCATCCGCGTTATAGCTTGATTGACTCATGATAAGTTTCTAATCAGAAGCGTGAAATTATGTGCAATTTCCGCGAGTTATTCGTGATTCAGACCCAGAAAGTCCAGAATCTGCGGGAAATAGCGCTCGAATCCGATAAACGCATGATTGCCGCCCTGCTCTACCGTTTGTCGGCACGCGCTGTAGTAGTCGAGCGCCTGGCGGTAATCAAGCACTTCGTCGCCCGTTTGTTGCAGCAGCCAGAGTAAATCGGGCGCTTCCAGCGGGTCAATCTGCATGACTTTCAGATCGTAAATGTGGCGAGACTCTAACACATATTGCTGGCCGGTGTAGGGATTCTGGTTCACCCCAAGGTAATCCGTCAGCAGCTCGAAAGGACGCACCGCCGGATTGACCACCACGGCGGGCAGCATAAAACACTGGGAGAGCCAGGTGGCGAGATAGCCGCCCAACGAGGAGCCGATTAAGCCGAGTGGCTGGCCGCTCAGGGCCATCACTTTCTCCTCCAGCAGCGCGGCGGCGTCGGCGGGAAACGCGGGCAGCTGCGGCACGATAACCTCGATATGCGGATGCGTCGCCGCCATCCACTGCCGCAGCTGCGTCGCCTTGGCGGAGCGCGGCGAGCTGTTGAAACCGTGCAGATAGAGCAGCGCCGCCATGCGTCAGTACCCGTCCGAGTCCAGGTCCGGGCGAAACGCGTCGGTTTGGAGCCGTTCCACTTCGGTCGCGAAAGAGCCGTCCGGATAGAGGGTAAACCAGCGCCAGCCCGGGGCGACGGTATCAATGGTGAAGCTGGTGCAGTGCGGTTTGAACTGCACGCAGGTCGAGGGGGTCGCCAGCACGCGGCGACCGCGCCAGTCGATATCCAGCTCCTGATGAATATGGCCGCACACCAAGGTGCGCGCCAAAGGATAGTGCTGCAGCACCGCGTCGAGCTGATGGGAATTGCGCAGGCTGTGCTGATCGAGCCAGGTGCAGCCGCTGGCCAGCGGATGATGATGCAGCACCACCAGCGTGTGGCGCTGCGGATAGAGCGCCAGCGTTTTATCGAGCCACTCCAGCTGATAGTCGCTCAGCATGCCGTGCGGCACGCCGAATACCTGGCTATCGAGCATCACCAGCTGCCACTGGTCGCCGAGCAGCACATGCTTGTGAGCGTCGATCTTCGCCTCGGCCAGCGTATCGACCATCGCCGGCTGGAAATCATGATTGCCCGGCAGCCAGACGCAGGGTTTCGGCAGGCGCGCGATGCCCTCAGCAAAGTGCTGATAGGCTTCGACAGAGTGATCCTGAGCGAGATCGCCGGTGGCGATAATCAGATCGTACTCGCGCTGCTGCGCCGCGATGGCGTCCAGCACCGCGTCATAACTCGCCCAGGTATTCACGCCCAGCAGCGATTCGTTTTTTCCAGCGAAAAGGTGGGTGTCCGTGATTTGCAAAATCCTGATCCCGGCCCCATTCGCCGCAGGAAGTGTTAGCAGGCTATCCAAAGCGTTTCCTTCGTCTCCACGCCGAATAATGCATTATCTGTGCGATCAGCAGACCGGCTCCGCCATCGCGCCCTGTGCCAGGCAGTAGCGTAGCCAGTCAGCAAGGAACTGGTTGATCTGATGTTTCTCGTCGCGCTGATGCAATTTTTTATTAGGATAATCATAGCGCGCTTTAAAGCGATAGATCTGCTGTGTTGAACACACTTCGGCGACCAGCGCATCATGATAGAGACGCACCGACATCGAAGGCAGGCTCCAGTAGCTGACGGTCGGTGCCACCTGGCGGATCTCCACCAGCGTGGTGTAGCGCGTGGACTCTTCTATGGTCAACTGATAGCGGGCGCCTTTTACCTGATAGACCACCGACGCGCCGGCCTCGTCGCTGCGCGGCAGCAAACGACGCAGCTGGGCGAAATTGGTTTCGCAAAGCCGCATCATTTCGGGGAAATCAGGGATATAGCGCTGTTTCATTTTAGCTTCCACTCTTCTCGTAGTTTTTCATGGTGCAACGCCAGCCATTGCAGGGCGATGACAGACGCCGCGTTGTCGATAATCCCCTCTTCCACCCAGCGGTAAGCCTGTTCGCGGCTTACCACATGCACAAGAATATCCTCATTCTCTTCCTCCAGGCCGTGGCATCCTTTTGCCAGGCTGGCATCCACTTCTCCCACCAGGATCGACAAGCGTTCGCTGGTGCCGCCAGGGCTGGCGAGGTAGTTTAACACGGGTTTAACCCGACCAACGGTCAGGCCCGCTTCTTCTACGGCCTCGCGTCGCACCACATCTTCGGCGCTTTCGTTGGGCTCGATAATGCCCGCCACCATCTCCAGCAGCCAGGGCGTTTCGCTGACGTCAAAGGCGGGAATGCGGATCTGTTCGATCAGCACCACTTCGTCGCGTAAGGGATCATAGGGTAGCAGCACCGCGGCGTGTCCACGCTCGAAAACTTCGCGTACCACCTCGTTGCTCATTTCGCCGTTAAAGCGGCGGTGACGAAACCGGTAACGAACAATGGAAAAAAAACCTTTCCAGGCGGTTTCGCGTGCAATAATTTCTACATCGTTTTTTGTAAAAGTCACTGGAGATTTTTTTTCGCCGCTCATTGTCGGGCTCCTTATGCAGATTGGGATGGAGCGGCGAAAAGCCAACCCCAGGTCTCCATCCGAGTGGTTCTTTCTGAATTATTTACGTAAATTAGGGGGAGAAGGCACGTTCAGCCAACTTATCTCACAGTCGCACTCTGCTAGAATCTGCGATTATTTTTTGGCTTATCCGGCAGCGCTACCCCTGTAATTTGCTGCAACAAAAGGAATGCAAATGAAAAAACTGCTCCCACTTCTTATTGGGCTGAGCCTGGCCGGTTTCAGCCTTGCCAGTCAGGCAGAGGACCTGCTGCAGGTCTATCAACAAGCGCGTCTGAGCAACCCCGATTTGCGTAGTTCCGCTGCTAACCGCGACGCCGCCTTTGAAAAGATTAATGAAGCGCGCAGTCCTTTGTTGCCTCAGTTAGGTTTAGGCGCGGATTACACCTATAGCAATGGTTATCGCGACAGTAGCGGCCTTCATTCCAACACGACCAGCGGATCGCTGCAATTAACCCAGACCATTTTCGACATGTCGAAATGGCGCAACCTGACGCTGCAGGAAAAAACTGCCGGCATTCAGGACGTCACCTATCAGGTCGCGCAGCAGGATTTGATCCTGAATACCGCTACCGCTTATTTCAACGTATTAAAGGCGATCGATACCCTTTCATACATCGAAGCGCAAAAACAGTCGATCTATCGCGAGCTGGATCAGACCACGCAGCGTTTCAACGTTGGCCTGGTGGCGATTACCGACGTGCAGAACGCCCGCGCGCAGTATGACAGCGTGCTGGCGAACGAAGTGACCGCGCGCAACAACCTCGACAATATGGTCGAGGCGCTGCGTCAGATTACCGGCAACGACTACCTTGCGCTGGCGTCGCTGAATATCGATCGCTTCAAAACCACTAAACCGGACGCGGTCAGCGCGCTGCTGAAGCAGGCGGAGAGCCGTAACCTGAACCTGCTGTCGGCGCGTCTGAATCAGGATCTGGCGCGCGAGCAGATCCGCTATGCGGAAACCGGCCATATGCCGACGCTGGATTTGACCGCGTCAACCGGCCTGTCGAACAGCAAATATGGTGGCAGCCGCGCCAACCAGAGCGCCGGCAGCACCGACTCGATCAGCGGCACCAACCAGGTGGGCCTGAGCTTCTCGCTGCCGCTCTATAGCGGCGGCGCGGTCACTTCGCAGGTGAAGCAGGCGCAGTATAACTACGTCAGCGCCAGCGAGCAGCTGGAGAGCGCGCATCGCTCTGCCGTGCAGACCGTGCGTTCCTCTTATAATAACGTCAACGCCTCTGTCAGCAGCATCGACGCCTATAAACAGGCGGTGGTCTCTGCGCAAAGCTCGCTGAACGCCATGGAAGCGGGCTATCAGGTCGGCACGCGCACCATCGTCGACGTGCTGGATGCGACCACGACGCTCTACAACGCCAAGCAGCAGCTCTCTGACGCGCGCTACAGCTACCTGATCAATCAGCTCAATATCAAATATGCGCTGGGTACGCTGAACGAGCAGGATCTGCAGCAGCTGAACAGCCAGCTCGGCAAAGAGATTTCGACCTCGCCAGAAAGCGTTGCGCCGGAAAACCCGCAGCAGACCGCACGCGTCAACGACGGTCTGTCAGCAGAGCCGGCGGCTCCGACAGCGCGCCCTGCCGCTCAGCGCAGCAGCGCGAATCCGTTCCGCAATTGATCTTCAACGGGCCGCTTTGCGGCCCGTCTTGACTGTGCCAACGTGCGTGACATGGACCGATCGCAAAGTCGCAAAATCGGCATCCCTGCCAGCTCGACACGCGCCCTCCCTGGCGCGTGACGCTTTGCTCTTCGGTCCACATCACACCCGTTTCGAGTTCCAGCAGCAGGCTATAACGGCCGCTTTGCGGCCCGTCTCGCCGTTAAACGTATAACAACGTAAAGATCCTTTCCTCATCAGGCCCTCAGCTTCATTTTCCACCACCGATCCCCTATCCTGAGCATCACCTTTGGGCAGAGGACGACAACGATGAAACGGACAAAAAATATTCGCCATGCCGCTTTTCGCAAAAGCTGGCAGGCACGCCACTTAACGCCGGTCGCATTGGCCATCGCCGCGGTATTTACCCTGGCGGGCTGCGAACAGAGCGATGAAACGGTCTCGATGTATCAAAACGCGGATGACTGCAGCAAGGCCAATCCAGGCCAGAGCGCGCAGTGCACCACCGCCTACAACAACGCGCTGAAAGAAGCGGAGCGCACCGCGCCGAAATACGCCTCACGCGAAGACTGCGTTGCGGAATTCGGTGAGAACCAGTGCCAGCAAGCGCCGGCGCAGGCTGGCGTTGGCACGACGCAGAACGCCGAAGCGCAGCAGAGCGGCAGTTTCTGGATGCCGCTAATGGCGGGTTATATGATGGGACGCCTGATGGGCGGCGGCGCAGGTTTCGCTCAGCAGCCGCTCTTCTCTCCGCGCACCCCGAACAGCCCGGCGAACGGCCAGTTTGTTGACGCGTCAGGCAAAAACTACGGCGCTGCTACCTCCGGCCGCACCATGAACGTGCCGAAAACCGCGCTGGCGCCGAAACCGGCTACCACTTCGACCATCACGCGCGGCGGCTTCGGCGAAACGGTCGCGAAGCAGAACAGCATGGCGCGCAGCAGCGCTACCGGCACCTCCAGCCGTTCGCTGGGAGGCTGAAGCCGTTATGCAACGCATTGCAATCAACGAGCGTCCCGACTGGCGCGAAAAAGCCACGGAATATGGCTTTCGTTTTCACACTATGCACGGCGAGCCGTACTGGTGCGAAGATGCCTACTACCAGTTCACGCTGGCGCAGATAGATAAGCTGGAAGCGACCACTGCGGAGCTGCACCAGATGTGTCTGCAGGTGGTGGAAAAAGTGGTGGGCAGCGAGCAGCTGCTGGAAAAATTCCGCATTCCGAAGCACACCTGGGATTTCGTGCGCGACTCCTGGAAGCAGCGCCAGCCGTCGCTCTATTCGCGCCTCGATCTCGCCTGGGACGGACAGGGCGACGCTAAGCTGCTGGAGAACAATGCGGACACGCCGACCTCGCTTTACGAAGCGGCCTTTTTTCAGTGGATCTGGCTGGAAGATCAGCTCAACGCCGGTCAGCTGCCGCCGGGCAGCGACCAGTTCAACAGCCTGCAGGAGAAACTGATCGAGCGTTTCGCCGCGCTGCATCAGCAGCATGGTTTTCAGTGGCTGCACTTCGCCTGCTGTCGCGATACCGAAGAGGATCGCGGCACGGTGCAGTACCTGCAGGACTGCGCCACCGAAGCGGGTTTGCCGAGCGAATTCCTCTATATCGACGAAATCGGCCTCGGCGATAAGGGCCAGTTCACCGACGTGCAGGATCAGGTGATCAGCAACCTGTTCAAGCTCTATCCATGGGAGTTTATGCTGCGCGAGATCTTCTCCACCAAGCTGGCGGATGCGGGCGTGCGCTGGCTGGAACCGGCCTGGAAAAGCATCGTCTCCAACAAGGCGCTGCTGCCGATGCTGTGGCAGATGTTCCCCAATCATCCTAACCTGCTGCCCGCTTATTTCGCCGAGGACAACGTGCCGCACATGGATAAATATGTGGTGAAGCCGCTGTTCTCGCGCGAAGGTGCCAATATTCGCATCGTGGAAAATGGTCAGGAAATTGCGCGCGTCGACGGGCCTTACGGCGAAGAGGGCATGATCGTGCAGCAGTTCTACCCGCTGCCGAAGTTCGGCGACAGCTACACGCTGATCGGTAGCTGGCTGATCGACGATCAGCCGGCCGGCATCGGCCTGCGCGAGGATCGCGACCTGATCACTCAGGATCTTTCGCGCTTCTATCCCCACGCTTTTGTCGAATAAACAGAGCGGGCCGCCTCGGCCCGCCTTTGCTTAGCCTACCTGCACCGACAGCATGCTGATAGCGCCCATCTCAAGGCCGTCTACCGGCACGGTTACCGGCTCGCCAGCCTGACGCGCGCCCAGCACATAGAGCAGCGGCAGGTAGTGTTCCGGCGTCGGGTTCGATAGCGCCGCGTCCGGATGTTGCATAAAGTTCACCAGCGGATGCGCCTCGGTGTCGCCCTGATAGTCCAGGTTATCCCGTACAAACTGATTGAAGCGCTGTGCCCAGGGCCAGGCTTCCGCCGTCTCATCCCAGCGCACCTTACGCAGGTTGTGCACCACGTTGCCGCTGGCAACGATCATCACGCCGCTGTCGCGCAGCGCCGCCAGCTTTTTGCCCTGCTCAAAATGCCAGGCGGCCGGCTGCGTCGCATCGACGCTCAGCTGCACCACCGGGATATCGGCGCCTGGGTACATCTTGATCAGCACGCCCCAGGAGCCGTGATCGAACCCCCACTCGTGGTCGAAGCGCACCGGCGTAGGCGCGAGCGCATCGGCGATCTCCTGCGCCAGCGCGGGCGAGCCCGGCGCCGGATAGCGCGTGTCGAACAGCGCCTGCGGGAAGCCGCCGAAGTCGTGAATGGTGCGCGGATCTTCCATCGCCGTGACCGCCGTGCCGCGCGTGTACCAGTGCGCCGATACCGCGATAATGGCGCGCGGGCGCGGCAGCGTCTCCCCTGCATGTCGCCAGGCCTGGGTGTAGCGGTTCTCTTCCAGCACGTTCATCGGGCTGCCGTGACCTAAAAACAGCGCAGGCATCGTCTGTTGCATTGTTCATCCTCACTCATTCTCAATAGAACAACGATACGCCCTATAACGGTGCCGGAAACGCGCATAAACATGATGAAGAACGTCAGTGGATTTGAATAACTTTTGGCCGACACTTCTTTACCAAAAACAACTCGACCTTCTCTGGGGTTATCGCTAATTTTATGCGAATGATTATCATTAAGGAGAATGCGATGTCGGTTCCTTTGCTGCTTACCATTCTGGCTGGCGGCGCTACGTTTATCGGCGCACTATTCGGCGTGCTGGGTCAAAAGCCCTCTAACCGCATGCTGGCGTTCGCGCTCGGCTTCGCCGCCGGGATCATGCTGCTGATTTCGCTGATGGAGATGCTGCCGACCGCGCTGCGTACCGAGGGGATATCGCCGATACTCGGATACGGCATGTTTATGCTGGGCCTGGTCGGCTATTTCGCGCTGGATCGCCTGCTGCCGCATCAGCATCCGCAAGATTTGATGACGGCGCAGCGCCATCCGGCGAAGCTGCGCCGCACGGCAATCCTGCTGACGCTGGGCATCAGCCTGCATAACTTTCCTGAAGGCGTCGCCACCTTTGTCACCGCCAGCAGCGATATGGAGCTGGGGCTGGGCATCGCGCTGGCGGTGGCGATCCACAATATTCCCGAAGGTCTGGCGGTGGCCGGCCCGATGTACGCCGCGACCGGCTCGAAAAGCAAAGCGCTGTTCTGGGCCTGCGTCTCCGGCATGGCGGAGATCCTCGGCGGGCTGCTGGCGTTTGCGCTGCTCGGCCCGATGATGTCGCCGGTGGCGATCGCCGCGGTGATGGCGGCCGTCGCGGGTATTATGGTGGCGCTGTCGGTGGACGAGCTGATGCCGCTGGCGCGCGAGATCGATCCCCATAACAACCCGAGTTACGGCGTGCTGTGCGGCATGACGGTGATGGGCGCGAGCCTTGCGCTGCTGCAGGTAAGCGACCTGGGCTAAGCGCCAGCTGAAAACAGAACGGGCCGCTAAGCGGCCCGTTTTTCGTTGTTCAGCGGCGCAGCTTAGCTGGCCTGACGCGTCTCATGCGCGCGGCGATACGCCACCAGGTCTTCAATAGTGACAACCGGCATATTGTTCGCTTTGGCAAAGGCGATCGCTTCCGGCGCGTGGGCCATGGTGCCGTCGTCATTGGTCAGTTCGCACAGCACGCCCGCCGGCTTAAAGCCCGCCAGCGTCACCAAATCGATGGTCGCTTCAGTATGGCCGCCGCGCGTCAGCACGCCGCCGTCGCGCGCGCGCAGCGGGAAGACGTGGCCTGGACGATTAAGATCGCTCGGCTTCGCATTATCGGCGATCGCCGCGCGAATGGTCGTGATGCGATCCTGCGCGGATACGCCGGTGGTGACCCCTTCAGCGGCCTCAATGGTCACGGTAAAACCGGTGCCGTAGGCGCTGGTGTTGGTCTCCACCATCATCGGCAGGTCAAGCTGCTGACGGCGCTCTTCGGTCAGGCAAAGGCAAACAATGCCGCTGCCGTGGCGGATGGTAAGCGCCATCTGCTCAACGGTCATGGTTTCCGCAGCGAAGATCATATCGCCTTCGTTTTCCCGGTCTTCGTCGTCAAGCACCATCACGCCGCGTCCCTCACGGAGCGCAGCGACTGCACGTTCTACACGCTGTTCCGGCGTGCCAAATTCAGAAAGAAGCGTCTGATTCATGGTAATAAAACCTTATAAAATATATGAGTTACCAGAATCAGGGCGAGCTTAGGAGTGATGTCATCAAGACATGGCAATAACGCGAAGCGGGCGCAGCCCGGCAGATGTCGTTACCCTCTCCCATCCGGACTTTAACCGTCGGCCCCGGAATTACACCGGATCTGCTGACCTTCCCGTTGCCGGGAAGCGCTCGCGGGCTTTCAGCTAACGCTGATTTACCGCCGGTGGGGAATTTCGCCCCGCCCTGAGAATAAGCAAAATTACTATAGCGCCATTCAACAGGTCGGGCAATCAACAAAACCGCAAATGCTTTTGCATTTCCTGCCATGTCGATTTCGGGTTTAACCTTTTCGTTTCAGGCATTACACTTATCCATTATCAGGATCCACCCCCTGCTGTCCCCAGCAACACGAAACCAGGAAATCATCATGATCGACACGAAAAAAATTGAACAACTTGCGCGTCAGGTGCACGAGGCGATGCCGAAAGGGATTCGTGAATTTGGCGACGATGTCGAAAAGAAAATTCGCCAGGTTCTGCAGGCGCAGCTGACGCGTATGGATTTGGTCAATCGTGAAGAGTTCGATGTGCAGACGCAGGTGCTGCTGCGCACCCGTGAAAAGCTGGCCGCGCTGGAGCAGCGCCTGGCGCAGCTGGAAAGCCATCAGCCTTCTGCGCCCGCTCCGGCGGTCGTTACGCCCGATCCGGCAGGCAAAATCGACACCCCGCAGTAAGCTTTACGGCGGGCGCGATGCGCCCGCCCGCATGACTACTCGCCGCGAATGGTTTTGATAATGTTGGTGGTAGAGATGCCGTCCTCGAAATTCAGCACACGCACGTCGCCGCCGTTGGCCCACACCTCTTTGCTGCCCGCAATATCTTCCGGCTTGTAATCGCCGCCTTTTACCAGCAGATCCGGCAACACGCTGGCGATCAGACGCTGCGGCGTATCCTCTTCAAACGCCACGACCCAGTCCACCGCTTCCAGCGCGCCGAGCACAATCATGCGATTAACCAGCGGATTAACCGGACGGCTGCTGCCTTTCAGGCGCTTCGTCGACGCATCGCTGTTGACCGCCACAATCAGGCGATCGCCCAGCTTGCGCGCATTGGCCAGGTAAGAGACGTGGCCCGCGTGCAGAATGTCGAACACGCCGTTGGTCATCACCACTTTCTCGCCGCGCTTGCGCGCCTGCTCGACCGCGATTTTAAGCTGCGCTTCGTTCATGATGCCGAAGCCCTCTTCCGGACGCGCATGAATAGCGTTTTCCAGCTCGACCGGACTGACGGTCGAGGTGCCCAGCTTGCCGACCACAACCCCTGCCGCCGCGTTCGCCATAAAGCAGGCATCCTCAAGGGAGTCGCCTGCCGCCAGGGTCGCCGCCAGCACGCCGATCACGGTATCGCCCGCGCCGGTCACGTCGAACACTTCCTGCGCCTGCGTCGGCAGATGCAGCGGCGCTTTGCCGGGCTGCAGCAGCGTCATGCCGTTTTCAGATCGCGTCACCAGCAGCGCGGAGAGCTCATAATCCGCCACCAGCTGCATGCCGCGGCTGACGATCTCCTCTTCGTTTTTACATTTGCCGACCACCGCTTCGAACTCCGACAGGTTCGGCGTCAGCAGCGTCGCGCCGCGATAGCGCTCGAAGTCGGTGCCTTTGGGATCGATCAGCACCGGCACCTTCGCCTCGCGCGCCAGGCGAATCATGGACTGCACGCTGGCGAGCGCCCCTTTCGCATAGTCGGAGAGCACCAGCGCGCCGGCTGCCGCCAGCGACTGACGCAGCCGCTGATGGATCGGCTCCGGATCGACCTGCTCGAACCCCTCTTCGAAATCGAGGCGCAGCAGCTGCTGGTTGCGCGACAGCACGCGCAGTTTGGTAATGGTGGGATGGGTTTTGACCGCCACGAAGTCACAGCGAACGTTGACGTTTTTCAGCGTTTCGCTCAGCACGCGCGCCGCGTCATCTTCGCCGGTTAAGCCGATCAGCTGCGAGGCGGCGCCCAGCGCTGCAATGTTCATCGCCACGTTTGCCGCGCCGCCGGGACGCTCTTCGATAGCGTCCACTTTTACTACCGGCACCGGCGCTTCAGGAGAGATACGGCTGGTTGGGCCATACCAGTAGCGATCCAACATCACATCGCCTACGACCAGCACCGAAGCACGGTCGAACGCGGGCAAAGTAACTTTCATTCCAGACACTCCAGACTGCAGTAAAAATAGTGCGCGGATGATAGCACAGATGCGATCTGCGCTATCAACAGGCGCTTTAAGGTGCGCACAGCGACGCCAGCCAGCGCTGCCAGCTCGCCATCACGGTTTGCCGCTCGGCGGCGAAGGCGTCCGGCTCGACGTGGCCGGGCAGCTCCTGCAGCGCCAGATGGTGCAGCGCGTCGCGCAGCGTTACGTAGGCGTGCGTCAGCGCCTGCGCTTCCGCCTCCGGCATTTTGTCGTAGCGCGCCGCCAGTTCGAAAATGCGCACGTTGTCGGACCAGCGCGTCAGCTCGGGCTGCTCGGCGGCCCAGGCTAAGACAAAATATTGCGCGATGAATTCAATGTCGGTAATGCCGCCCTCATCGGTTTTGATCTCCCAGCGCCCTTTGTGCCTGTTGCTGAGGTGCGCGCGCATTTTTTCGCGCATCTCGCGCACCTCTTTTTGCAGCGCCTCCGGCGCGCGCGGCAGGCAGAGAATGGCGCGGCGGATAGCGTTGAAGCGCCCCGCGAGCGCCTCATCGCCAAACACCACGCGAGCGCGCACCAGCGCCTGATGCTCCCAGGTCCAGGCCTCGTGGCGCTGATAATCGTCAAAGGCGTCAAAGGTGCTGACCAGCATGCCTGCGGCGCCGGAAGGCCGCAGCCGTGCGTCCACTTCGTAAAGAATCCCCGAGGCGGTGCGCGTGCTGAAGAGATGCATAATGCGCTGCGCCAGCCGCAGATAGAACTGACGGCCGTTGATGCTGCGCTCGCCGTCGGTGACCGTCTCTGCCGGGCAGTCATGCAGAAACACCAGATCGAGATCGGAGCTGTAGCCCAGCTCCCAGCCGCCCAGCTTGCCGTAGCCCAGCACCGCGAAACCGCGCTCATGCTCGTTTTTCAGATGCTGCGGCCGGCCATAGCGCTGCACCATCATCTGCCACGCCTGCTGCACCACCGATTCGATGATAGCTTCCGCCAGCCATGTTAAGTGATCGCTCACTTTCATAACCGGCAGCGTACCCGCAATATCCGCCGCCGCAATGCGCAGCAGCTGCGCCTGCTTGAACTGGCGCACCGCCTCCAGCTGCTGCTCTTCATCATCTGCCGGGATGCGCATCAGATACTGGCGCAGCTCGTCGCGGTAGGCGTCGGTGGCGGTCGGCTGATAAAGCGTGGCGGGATCGAGCAGCTCGTCCAGCAGCAGCGGATAGCGCGCCAGCTGGCTGGCGATCATCGGCGACGCCGCGCACAGGCGGATCAGGTGCCGCAGGGCGCCGTGGTATTCGGTAAGCAGCTCCAGATAGGTGCTGCGCGTCAGTACGCCCAGCAATAGCGGAACAAGGCGGCTGAAGGTGACTGCGGCGTCGTCGCGTGGACAGACTTCGTTCAGCAGCCTCGGCATCAGCTGGTCGATCGCCAGTCGTCCGCGCGGTCCGATGGTGCGGCGGCTGATATCCTGGCGAAAATCGTCCAGCGCGCGATGCAGCGCCCGGCGCTGTTCATCGTCGAGCTGCGGCACCAGCGGCGCCAGCTCCGCATCTTCGAGCGAGTCCTGCCACATGCCGCTGAATTCCAGCAGCTCCGGCTGATCGCCGATTTCGGGAATATCTTCGCCGATTAGCTCGTCGAAAATGGCGCGCACCGCCGCCATATGCGTCTCAAGCTGCGCCGTCAGCGCGGGCCAGCTCTCGGCGTTCATCGCCCAGGCGAGCCGCGCGCGGTTAAGGGCATCGCCCGGCAGCGTCTGGGTCTGTTCGTCATTGAGGCTTTGCAGCAGATTCTCCAGACGTCGCAGGAAAAGGTAAGCGTCGCGCAACGTCGCGACCTGCTCCGGCGTCAGCAGCCCCAGCTCGCCGATGGCGGCGAGCGTCGGCAGCAGGGAACGCAGCTGTAGCGAGCGCTCACGTCCGCCGCGTATCAGCTGAAAGACCTGCACGATAAATTCGGTTTCGCGAATGCCGCCCGCGCCCAGCTTGATATTGTTGGTCAGCCCGCGCCGCCGCACTTCGCGGGTGATCATGCTTTTCATATTGCGCAGCGACTGGATCACGCTGAAGTCGATATAGCGGCGATAGATAAAGGGGCGCAGCATCTGCTGCAGCTCCTGGCTCCAGCGATCCTGATCGTCGCCCATCAGGCGCGCCTTGACCATCGCATAGCGCTCCCAGTCGCGGCCCTGCTCCTGATAGTAATCTTCGAGCGCGGCGAAGCTCAGCACCAGCGGGCCGCTGTCGCCGAAAGGGCGCAGCCGCATATCGACGCGGTAGACGAAGCCGTCCATGGTGGGCTGATCCAACACTTTGATCAGCCGCTGCCCCATGCGCGTAAAAAACTGCGCGTTATCCAGCTCGCGTCGTCCGCCGCGCGTCGCGCCGTTTTCCGGCCAGGCGAAGATAAGGTCGATATCGGAAGAGAAGTTGAGTTCGCCGCCGCCCAGCTTGCCCATGCCGAGGATCAGCATCGGCTGCGGCTCGCCCGCGCTGTTGCAGGGCGTGCCGAAATCCTGGCAGCACGCCTGGTAGACCCAGTCGCGCGCGCGGCCGATCAGCACCTCAGCCAGCACGCTAAGCTGCCGCAGGCTCTGTTCGGTGCTGGCTTCGCCCAGACACTGCATCCAGGCGACCCGCACCAGCATGCGGCGGCGAAACAGCCGCAGCGCGCGCATTAGCGCTGCCTCGCTGTCCACCGCGGCGAGATCGTCATCCAGCCAGCGCGCATAGTGCTGCCACTCCTCCGGCTGCGGCGCCTGCTGCTGGATCGCCTGCCACCATTCCGGGTGACGTTGCAGGTTCTCGGCGATGAAATCACTGAACGCCAGCGCGGCGCGCTGCGCGTCGGTTAAGGCGTCGGCGGCGACGCCAAGGCGCTCGGCCGCGCTGGCCGCCTGCGCCTGTAATTCAGCGGGTAACTCTAACAACGTCTTCTCTCCCTGATGGGTCAGATCATCGTGTCGCGCTGCTGTTCAGCCAGAACGCCGGCTGGCGGATCGCCTGGTTCGCCAGCGATCTCAGCCAGTGCTCCTGATTTTGCGCAATAGACTGTTGCAGCTGCTGCCAGGGCGCCAGCCAGACGGAAACGGCTTCCGCCGGGTAGGCGCCTGCCAGCAGGTGCACCGCCAGCAGCTGACGCGACAGGCGCGTCGCCTTGTCGTGATATTCGTTCAGCTGCTGCACGTCGCTGAAGGTCTCTTTGAGATCGGCTGCGATGCGGCTCAGCATGATGTCGCTGAAACGCTTGAAGGAGCCGTCGAGCTTCGCCTGGTTTTTAGCATCGATCCAGCGCTTCCACTGCGACTCCACCAGCCAGTGAGTAAGCGCTAACTGGGTCTCTACGGAGAGCGCCGAAAAGCTCAGCGCCTGCGCATCTTTAACCGGCTCGGCGAGGCACTCTTCCAGCGTAGTGAGCTTCTGACGCAGCTCGCTGCTCGCCTTGCGCGGCACCAGCGCGCCAAACAGCGAGAAGGCCTGACGCAGCGCTTCCAGCGCCTCGACGACGCTGCGCTGCGCCTCGGCGTTGCCGCGCAGCCAGACCTCTTCATGGTATTGCCAGTGGCTCAGGGCGCTCGACATCGCCGTCACCATCCCCTCTTCCACCGTGGCTTTCGGCGCGGCCTTCAGCAGCGGGAACGGACGCAGCGGTCGCGGCGGGTTGCCCTGCGCCAGCTGATAGCCGCGCGCCGCTTTGCTCAGGCTGCCCAGACGCAGGCCGCCGATGGCGACCAGCTCGCGGGCGAAGGCTATCATGTCGCCGCGCTGGCCGCTTTTCAGCTCCAGCTCAACTTCAAACAGATCTTCGCTCAGCGTCTCTGTGGCGACGGCGCCGCGATCGAACGCCACTTCCACTTCGCTTTCGCCTACCTGTACCAGCCAGGTTTCACGCTGGAAGTGGGTGCTAAAGAGCGGCTGCAGGCGCTGCTGCAGCGCGGCGACGTCGGTGCCCTGCGGCCAGACCTCGACCGGCAGTCGCGCGATATCGAGCTTCGCTTCGGGCAGGTCGATGTTATATTCCGCACGCTGATGCAGGCCGCCGAGCGTTTTCCCGGCGCTCTTCAGCGTCATCTCATGGTGACCGTCGACGCCGCGAATACGCAGGCCCATATCCCAGCGGCGCAGCTGGTTGTCATCTGTCTCAAAATAGATGTTGCTTAACGCCCGCGCGGCCTGATGCTGGTGCGGATAAGCGGCGAGAGCCTGCGCCAGCTTGCTGGCGACGTCAGGCGTGGCAATGAACTTTAGTTCGATTTCGATGGTCATAATTTTTTATTCAATACGCTGCTGGCACTTACGAGGATTATCTG
Source organism: Pantoea septica (assembly GCF_002095575.1). Taxonomy (GTDB): domain Bacteria; phylum Pseudomonadota; class Gammaproteobacteria; order Enterobacterales; family Enterobacteriaceae; genus Pantoea; species Pantoea septica. The sequence goes on from NZ_MLJJ01000010.1 coordinate 80,558, forward strand.
GCGAAGAGTAATGCACAGAAGGCGGGCTGTCTCGGCTTTCTTTGCGCTTTCGCTACCCTTTTCGCAGGGAAATGAGACCAGGATAGTTCTCATTCAGATTTATGCGAGGCGGTTTCAGACTGTGCCGGTAAATTTACAGACCCCAAGCTAAAACGACATCGAATGAAAAAAATTGTAATCGCAGGCCTTACCTTGCTGGCTATCAGCACGCTCGCACCAGCCCATGCAGACGAAAAACGCTACATCTCCGACGAATTATCCACCTGGGTTCGCAGCGGACCGGGCGATCAGTATCGCCTGCTCGGCAAGCTGAACGCGGGCGAAGAAGTGCAGCTGGTGCAGACCAACAGCGATACCAACTATGGCCAGATCCGCGATTCGGAAGGCCGCACCGTCTGGATCCCGCTGTCGCAGCTCAGCGCCGAACCGAGCCTGCGCACCCGCGTGCCGCAGCTGGAGCAGCAGGTCAAAGATCTGACCGCTAAGCTGGGCAATATCGACAACAGCTGGAACCAGCGCACCGCCGAGATGCAGAACAAGGTCGCCAATAGCGACAGCGTCATCAACGGACTGAAAGAAGAGAACCAGAAGCTGAAGAACGAGCTGATCGTGGCGCAGAAAAAAGTCAGCGCCGCCAACGTTCAGCTGGATGACAAACAGCGCACCATCATCATGCAGTGGTTTATGTATGGCGGCGGCGTGCTGGGCGTCGGCTTGCTGCTGGGTCTGGTGCTGCCGCATATGGTGCCGCGCCGTAAGAAAAAAGATCGCTGGATGAACTAAGCCTTTTCCCGCGTTTTGCGTCCCCTACGAAAGGGGCATCCTTTGATGCTCCTTTTGGCATGCCTGCAATCTGGCCATTGTGTGCAACAATAGAGCAACAAGCGCGTTGAATGTTTAGCGGCGGATATGTCGTCCGGCGCGCCTTTTTATTATCTCTGGAGTTGTTGAGTGAAGACGTATTTAGTAGGCGGCGCCGTTCGCGATGCGCTGTTAAAACTGCCGGTTAAAGACCGGGACTGGGTGGTGGTCGGCGCGACGCCGGAGGCGATGCTGGCGCAGGGCTTTCAGCAGGTCGGCCGCGATTTTCCGGTCTTTCTGCATCCGCAAAGCCGTGAAGAATACGCGCTGGCGCGCACCGAACGGAAAAGCGGCAACGGCTACACCGGCTTCGTCACCTGGTCCGCGCCCGACGTGACGCTGGAGCAGGATCTGCAACGCCGCGATCTGACCATCAACGCCATCGCGCAGCGGGAAAACGGCGAGCTGATCGATCCCTTTCACGGCGAGCGCGATCTGCAGGCGCGTCTGCTGCGCCACGTTTCCGACGCCTTTAACGAAGATCCGCTGCGCGTGCTGCGCGTGGCGCGCTTCGCGGCGCGTTTCGCCCACCTTAATTTTCGCATCGCCGACGAGACCCAGGCGCTGATGCGCCAGATGGCGGCCAGCGGCGAGCTGAGCCACCTGACCGCCGAGCGCGTCTGGAAAGAGACGGAGAAGGCGCTGGCCTCACGCAATCCGCAGGTCTTTTTCCAGACGCTGCGCGACTGCGGCGCGCTTGAGGTTCTGTTTCCCGAGCTCGACAGGCTGTTCGGCATTCCCGCGCCGGCGAAGTGGCATCCGGAGATCGACACCGGCGTGCATACCCTGATGACGCTGACGATGGCGGCGTCGCTGTCGGACGAGATCGATGTGCGTTTCGCCACGCTGTTTCACGACGTCGGCAAAGCGCTGACGCCGCCGGAGAAGTGGCCGAGCCATCACGGCCACGGCGCCGCGGGCGTGCCGCTGGTAGAGGCGCTCTGCCAGCGCCTGCGCGTGCCCAACGCCATTCGCGATCTGGCGCTGATCGTCACGGAGTTTCATGACGTGGTGCATACCATCGAACGTCAGTCGGCCGACGCCTTAGTGGCACTGTTCGACCGCATCGACGCCTGGCGCAAGCCGCATCGGGTGGAGCAAATCGCGCTGACCAGCGAAGCGGACGCGCGCGGCCGCGCTGGCATGGAAAGCATGCCCTATCCGCAGGGCGACTACCTGCGTCAGGCGTTCGCGCTGGCGCAGTCGGTGCCGACCAAAGCGGTTATCGAGGCGGGTTTCAAAGGGGCGGACGTGCGAGAGGAGCTGACGCGGCGTCGTATCGCCGCCGTGGCGCAGGGCATTGCGGAGATGCGGCCAGCCTGATTGCCGGCCGCGCAGACGTTACATAAAGATGGCGTAGACCGCTGCCGCGACGATAAAGCGGTAGATGGCGAACGAGACGAACGAGATACGCTTGATCAGCTCAAGGAAGGCTTTAATCGCAATCAGCGCCACGACGAAGGCGGTCACGAAGCCGACGGCAAACATCGGCAGATCGTTCATCGTCAGGAAACCGATGCTTTTATAGAGATCGAGGCCGGTGGCGCCCATCATCATCGGCACGGCGAGGATAAAAGAGAACTCCGACGCCGCATAGCGGCTGACGCCCATCAGCATGCCGCCGGAAATGGTGGCGCCGGAGCGAGAGAAGCCCGGCCAGAGCGCGAGGCACTGGAAGCAGCCGATCATAAAGGCCTGGCGATAGGTGATATCGTCAATGCCTACGGCTTTCGGCTGCTTCGGCTTCAGGTATTCCGCCACCAGCAGCAACACGCCGCCGACCACTAGCGCGTACATTACGTTGATTGGGTTAAACAGCGTTTTGATCTGGTCATGCAGCAGCAGCCCGATGACCACAGCCGGGATCATCCCTAGCAGGATATGGATCAGCGTCAGATGGCCGCGACCTACTCCTTCATGCTTCACCTGGCCGAAGTGAATGCCGATTAAGCCAAAGAGACGACGCCAGAACATCACCACCACGGCAAGAATGGACCCGAGCTGGATGACCACCTCAAAGGTTTCCGCTTTGTCGCCTTCGAAACCCAGCAGGTGGCCGACAATAATCATGTGCCCCGTGGAGGAGACCGGCAGAAACTCCGTCAGCCCCTCCACGATGCCCAGGATTGCAGCCACCCAAAGCTGATGAATATCTGCCATCACATTTTCCTTATATCCGTTTCAAACCCATTAAAAAGGCGGTCGCGAGTCTGCTTCCGCCTGAAATTTTGCCATCGCCTGCCTGAGGGAAACCTTAAGGCTTTCGGCGGCCTGTGCGTTTCACAACGCAACGGCGCCCGAAATGACAGACAATAATTTGGTTTGGTTTCATTGTGATGGCAATCACAACGTATTCATTTAGGAATAGTCCCGCGCTCGATGCGCACGCCCACCTGGTTTGCCTGCGCCACCGCGCCCGGTTTGGCGACTTTAATGCGCACGCCAGGCGTGCTGAAACGGGTCATCAGCAGGTCCGCGATTTCTTCCGCTACCCGCTCCACCAGCGCGAAGCGCGTGCCGCTCAGGTGCGCGAGGATCGCCTCAGAGACGTCGGCGTAGCTCAGGCAGTCGTTTACATCGTCGCTGCGCGCCGCCAGCCGGTTGTCCCACGCCATTTCGACATCGAGCACCAGCTTCTGCTGAATGCCCTGTTCCCAGTCGTAAACGCCAATGGTGGTGTACACCGTGAGTTGTTCGATAAAAACGATATCCATGATGACAGTCTCTGTTTTTGGCTAAGCCGGATACCACTTCCGGCGTATAATGCGTATTATCCACGGTTCACGAAGACAAAACGACCCTAAAGGAAACGGTACGGTAATATGAGTGCTATCGCGCCTGGTATGATTTTTTTCGCGTATCTTTGCGGTTCGATTTCGAGCGCCATTCTGGTCTGCAAAATCGCCGGACTGCCCGATCCGCGTACTCAGGGTTCAGGCAATCCTGGCGCGACCAACGTGTTGCGCATCGGCGGCAAAGCCGCTGCGGCCTGCGTTTTGATTTTCGATATTCTCAAAGGCATGGTGCCGGTCTGGCTGGCCTATCTGCTGCATCTCGCGCCGCTTTATCTTGGCCTTACCGCTATCGCGGCCTGTCTCGGCCATATTTATCCGGTCTTTTTTCGCTTTCGCGGCGGCAAAGGCGTCGCCACCGCGCTGGGCGCCATCGCGCCGATCGGCTGGGATTTAACCGGGCTGATGACCGGCACCTGGCTGCTGACGGTGCTGCTGAGCGGCTATTCGTCGCTGGGCGCCATCGTCAGCGCGCTGATCGCGCCTTTTTACGTCTGGTGGTTTAAGCCGCAGTTCACCTTTCCGGTATCGATGCTGTCATGCCTGATTTTGCTGCGTCATCACGACAATATTCAGCGGCTGTGGCGCGGGCAGGAGAGTAAAATCTGGAAGCGCAAGAGAGCGCGCGAAGAAGAGAAGAAATAAAGCCGGCGATGCCGGCTTTTTTACGTCAGATAGCCGGCAGTTCCGCCAGCGGCCAGCGCGGCCGCACGCTGACGCCCAGCCCGCCGCGCGTGCCGCCCTTCAGACGCACCATGCCCGCATAGGCGATCATCGCGCCGTTGTCGGTGCAGAACTCAGGACGGGCATAGAAGACCTCTCCGCCGCGCGCCTGCATCATCTGCGCCATCCGTTCGCGCAGCGTGCGGTTGGCGCTGACGCCGCCCGCGATCACCAGCCGCTTAAAGCCGGTTTGCTCCAGCGCGCGCTTGCACTTGATCATCAGGGTATCGACCACCGCATCCTCGAAGGCGCGGGCGATATCGGCGCGCGTTTGCGCGTCGTCCGCATTCTCGCGAATGGTATTGGCGGCAAAGGTCTTCAGGCCGGAAAAGCTGAAGTCGAGTCCGGGACGATCGGTCATCGGGCGCGGGAAGGTAAAACGTCCCGCCATGCCTTGCTGCGCCATTTTCGACAGCATCGGTCCGCCGGGATAGTCGAGCCCCAGCAGCTTGGCGGTTTTGTCGAAGGCTTCCCCTGCGGCGTCGTCGATAGACTCGCCCAGCAGCGCGTATTCGCCGATGCCGGTGACGCTAATCAGCTGGGTATGGCCGCCCGACACCAGCAGCGCCACGAACGGGAACTGCGGCGGATTCTCTTCCAGCATCGGCGCCAGCAGATGCCCTTCCATATGGTGTACCGGAACCGCAGGCACCTTCCATGCGAAGGCGAGCGAGCGGCCGATAGTGGCGCCGACCAGCAGCGCGCCGACCAGGCCGGGCCCCGCCGTATAGGCGACGGCGTCGATCTGCTGCGGCTGCAGGTTCGCCTGTTTCAGCGCCGCCTGTATCAGCGGCACGGTTTTGCGCACGTGATCGCGCGACGCCAGTTCCGGCACCACGCCGCCGTAATCGGCGTGCAGTTTCACCTGGCTGTAAAGCTGATTGGCGAGCAGGCCCGCTTCGTCATCATAGATTGCGATGCCGGTTTCATCGCAGGATGTTTCAATACCCAGAATTCGCATAGCGCTTACCCCTTACTTGCGGCGCGCAGTGTAGCATAGCCACGCCTGCGTTCGTCGACGCTTTCGCTGCAAAAAGTGATTTCGTGGCGCGCAAAGAGTGCGCTATACTCCGCACCCTTGAAATAAACCGGCAGCCGCATCGGCAAACGCTCCTGTTGGTTCTTAATTGTCCATGGTGCTTTACAAACCGACTCGCGTTGGAGTAAAATGCTGCACCATTTTGAAATGTGCTGGCGCCGCAGTCAGCAGCAAAAACCGAATTTTATCGAGGTGAGAGTTACATGCCGGTAATTAAAGTACGTGAAAACGAGCCATTCGACGTAGCACTGCGTCGCTTCAAGCGTTCCTGCGAGAAAGCAGGCGTTCTGGCTGAAGTTCGTCGTCGTGAGTTCTATGAAAAACCGACCACAGAACGTAAGCGCGCTAAAGCGTCTGCAGTTAAGCGTCATGCCAAGAAACTGGCTCGCGAAAACGCACGCCGCACTCGTCTGTACTAAGTTCTTCCGGAGGTTCGCCTCCACCGCGTGTTAAACGCAGACAGAGTCAAGTAAGAGGCCGTGCTTTCCGAAAGGAAGCGCGGCTTGTTGCCGTTTATGAGCTTAAAAACTGGGGCTTATGGCTGGAAGAATACCGCGCGTTTTTATCAATGATCTACTTGCCCGCACGGATATCGTGGATCTTATCGATGCCCGCGTTAAGCTGAAAAAGCAGGGTAAGAACTTCCACGCGTGTTGTCCCTTCCATAATGAGAAAACCCCCTCTTTCACAGTAAATGGCGAGAAGCAGTTTTATCACTGTTTCGGCTGTGGCGCGCACGGCAACGCTATCGACTTTTTGATGAATTACGATCGGCTGGAATTTGTCGAGAGCATCGAAGAGCTGGCGACGCAGCATGGTCTGGAAGTGCCCTACGAAGCGGGCAGCGGTCCGAGCCAGATGGAGCGCCATCAGCGCCAGAGCCTTTATCAGCTGATGGAAAACCTTAACGGGTTTTATCAGCAGAGTCTGACGCAGACCCATGCGCGCGCGGCGCGCGACTATCTCAGCAACCGCGGCTTAAGCGCCGAGGTCATTGAGCATTTCGCTATCGGCTTCGCACCGCCGGGCTGGGATAACGTTTTAAAGCGCTTCGGCGGCAATAAAGACGATCGCGAGTCCCTGATGGAAGCCGGTATGCTGGTTTCCAACGACAAGGGCCGCACCTATGACCGCTTTCGCGAGCGCGTCATGTTTCCGATCCGCGACAAGCGCGGACGCGTAATTGGTTTCGGCGGCCGCGTGCTGGGCAACGATACGCCCAAGTACCTGAATTCGCCGGAAACGCCGATTTTCCATAAGGGCCGCCAGCTTTACGGCCTCTATGAAGCGCAAAAGAATCATCCGCAGCCTGCCCGCCTGTTAGTGGTGGAAGGCTATATGGACGTGGTGGCGCTGGCGCAGTTCGGCATCGATTATGCCGTGGCGTCGCTGGGCACCTCCACGACGGCGGAGCATATCCAGCTGCTGTTCCGCAGCACCGATACCGTGATCTGCTGTTACGACGGCGACCGCGCGGGTCGGGAAGCCGCCTGGCGCGCGCTGGAAACCGCATTGCCTTACATGAATGACGGACGTCAGCTACGCTTTATGTTTTTGCCGGACGGCGAAGATCCGGACACGCTGGTGCGCAAAGAGGGGAAAGAGGCATTTGAAGCCCGTATGGAGCAGGCGATGCCGCTCTCCTCTTTCCTGTTCGACTCGCTGCTGCCGCAGGTCGATCTGAGCACGCGCGACGGCAAAGCGCGCCTGAGCACGCTGGCGCTGCCGCTGATTAGCCAGATCCCCGGCGAGACGCTGCGTATCTATATGCGTCAGGAACTGGGTAATAAACTCGGCATTCTTGACGATAACCAGTTAGAGAAGCTGATGCCGAAGGTGGCGCCCAGCGGCGCGGCGCCGACAGCGCCGCCGCTAAAGCGCACCACGATGCGCGTACTGGTGGCGCTGCTGGTGCAAAACCCGCAGCTGGCGACGCTGGTGCCGACGCTTGAAGGGCTGTCGCAGGTAAAAATGGCGGGCTTGCCGCTGTTTGCTGAATTAGTCAGCCGCTGTACCGAGAATCCTGGATTGACTACCGGACAGCTACTAGAGTTATATCGCGGCACAAATTTTAGTCAGACGCTTGAAACCTTAGCCACGTGGAACCACATGATAGTGGATGAGGAAGTTGAAGCGGTGTTTCATGATTCGCTGGCGAGCATTTACGACGCCGCGCTTGAACAGCGTCTGGAAGAGCTGATCGCTCGCGATCGCACCCAGGGTTTAAGCGCGGAAGAGCGCCGTGAATTCTGGACATTAAGCCAGGCGCTGGCGAAAAAGTAGAATTTCACTGGGTCAGAATGTTGCGCGTAGCGAAAGGCGCATCTCTGACCCATTCGTTTCTGGGGCAATGCGCCGCAAGCCGAGGCTAAGCGACGCGATAAGCCAAGCCGGAGACGTGACGAATTTGGCATTACGCAGCGCGCGCTGTTAGCACGACTGGGGCGAAGAAGCTGGCCAGTTCAGAGCGCGCTGGCAGGGCCCGTCGGCGGTAAAGCCAGATAGTCCAGCACAGACTCTTAGCGGGCAAGGCGAGAAAGCCTACCGTTCAGAGCGCAAGGTAGCAGGGCCGTCGGCGGTGAAGTCAGTTTCATCACCGCCAGCGCGCAGCACCCGGAGCGTACTGAAGTACGTGAGGAGTGCGAGCACTGCCGGGGATGAAAATGGCGAATAAGCCAGGCCCGAAAAATATTCAAAGCGGCTTAAGTGCCGATATATGAGGGGCAAAAGCCCTGGCCGCGACGAAGGCAGCGGCAATAACACAACGCCTTCACTGTTATAGTTGGCTCGCTGCCGACCGACACCAATCTAATTAACAGAAGTGTGGATACCGTCTTATGGAGCAAAACCCGCAGTCACAGCTTAAGCTGCTTGTCACCCGTGGTAAGGAGCAAGGCTATCTGACCTATGCTGAGGTCAATGACCATCTGCCGGAAGATATCGTCGACTCCGATCAGATCGAAGACATCATCCAGATGATTAACGATATGGGTATTCAGGTGGTGGAAGAAGCCCCTGACGCCGACGATCTGATGCTGAACGAAAACAGCGCCGATACTGACGAAGATGCCGCGGAAGCCGCCGCTCAGGTGTTATCCAGCGTAGAATCTGAAATTGGCCGCACCACCGACCCGGTGCGCATGTATATGCGCGAAATGGGTACCGTTGAGCTGCTGACGCGCGAAGGCGAAATCGACATCGCCAAGCGCATCGAAGACGGTATCAACCAGGTACAGTGTTCCGTTGCGGAATATCCGGAAGCCATTACCTATTTGCTGGAGCAGTACGACAAAGTCGAAGCGGGCGAATCTCGCCTCTCCGACCTGATCACCGGCTTCGTGGATCCAAACGCTGAAGAAGATCTGGCGCCTACCGCCACCCACGTCGGCTCTGAGCTGTCTGAAGAAGACCGCGACGACGACGAAGATGAAGACGAAGAGAGCGAAGACGACAGCTCCGACGACGATAACTCGATCGATCCGGAACTGGCGCGCGAGAAATTCGTCGAGCTGCGCACGCAGTATGAAACGACCCGCCTTGTTATCAAGAGCAAAGGTCGCAGCCATGCTGACGCAGTGAAAGAGATTCAGAACCTTTCTGACGTCTTTAAGCAGTTCCGCCTGGTGCCGAAGCAGTTCGACTACCTGGTGAACAACATGCGCGAGATGATGGAGCGCGTGCGTACGCAAGAGCGCATCATCATGAAGCTGTGCGTTGAACTGTGCAAAATGCCGAAGAAAAACTTCATCACGCTGTTTACCGGCAACGAGACCAGCGAGAGCTGGTTCAAAGCGGCGCTGGCCATGAATAAACCCTGGTCAGAAAAGCTGAAAGAAGTTGAAGAAGATGTGATGCGCTGCCTGCAGAAACTGCATCAGATCGAAGAAGAGACCGGCCTGACCATCGAGCAGGTAAAAGATATCAACCGTCGCATGTCTATCGGCGAAGCGAAAGCGCGTCGTGCGAAGAAAGAGATGGTGGAAGCAAACCTGCGTCTGGTGATTTCAATCGCGAAAAAATATACCAACCGTGGTCTGCAGTTTCTCGATCTGATTCAGGAAGGCAACATCGGCCTGATGAAAGCGGTTGATAAGTTCGAGTACCGTCGTGGTTACAAGTTCTCGACCTATGCGACATGGTGGATCCGTCAGGCGATCACCCGCTCTATCGCCGACCAGGCGCGTACCATCCGTATTCCGGTGCATATGATTGAGACCATCAACAAGCTCAACCGTATTTCGCGCCAGATGCTGCAGGAGATGGGCCGCGAGCCGACGCCGGAAGAGCTGGCCGAGCGCATGCTGATGCCGGAAGACAAGATCCGCAAAGTGCTGAAAATCGCTAAAGAGCCTATCTCGATGGAGACGCCGATTGGCGACGACGAAGATTCGCATCTGGGCGACTTTATCGAGGACACCACGCTGGAGCTGCCGCTCGACTCTGCGACCTCCGAGAGCCTGCGTTCAGCCACCCATGACGTGCTGGCGGGCCTGACCGCGCGCGAAGCGAAAGTGCTGCGCATGCGTTTCGGCATCGATATGAACACCGACCATACTCTGGAAGAGGTGGGCAAACAGTTCGACGTTACGCGTGAACGTATTCGTCAGATTGAGGCGAAAGCGCTGCGTAAGCTGCGTCACCCAAGCCGTTCGGAAGTGCTGCGCAGCTTCCTGGACGACTAATTGCGTTAGCGTTAAAAAAACCCCGGCTCGCCGGGGTTTTTTATTGCCCTTTTTTCGCCGCCTGCTATTTCACGCCCTGCTGCAGCGCATCATAGAGCTGCCGGTATGCCTCGACGATCTCATCGAGCGAGGCGCGATTCAGCCCGCTGGGATTCGGCAGCACCCAGACCTGCGTCTTGCCCATAAAAATGCCCTGTAAGCCCCACTCCACCTTGCGCTGATTGAAGGCGCGCTTGAAGGCGTCTTTGCCCAGGATCGCCAGCACCCGCGGCTGATAGTTAAGCACCTTGTCGGTCAGGCGCGCGCCGCCGTCGCGCAGCTCCTCGGCCGCCAGCTGGTTCGCCTGCACGGTGGGACGCTCTACCAGCATGGTGATGCCGCAGCCGGTCTCCAGCAGACGCTGCTCCTCTTCAGGCCGGAGCTGCTCCCGGGTAAAGCCAGCCAGATAGAGCACCTTCCAGAAGCGGTTGCCGGGATGCGCGAAGTGATAGCCGGTGTGCGCCGTCGAGTGGCCGGGATTAATCCCGCAGAACAGCACCTCCAGGCCGGGCGCGATAATATCGCTGATGTTGTGCTCGCTCATGCCGCCTGCTCCAGTCCGGTACGACGCTTCAGCGCCTCGCGGCTGCGCGCCAGCATGGCCGCAGAGAGCGCCTTATCCGGACAGGCGCGCGCCAGCGCCAGCGCGCCGACCATTTCAGCCAGCAGACTGCTGGCGAGCGCCTCGGCGTCGCGCTGCCCCAGCTCAGCAAGCAGCTCGCCCAACCGCTGCAGCATCGACGTTACGCCCTGAGTAAAGATCGCCTTCGCCTCTTCCGGCAGATGCCCCACCTCGCTGACCAGCGCGGGCACCGGGCAGCCCTCGGCGCGACAGTCGCGATGCGTCTCCGACAGGTAGTAGTCGATCAGCGCGCCCAGCCGCGCGGCCGGATCCGCGCCCTGCCACAGCGGCGCCATACGCTGCGTCGAGTCGGTGAACATTTCGGCGATAACCGCCTGCACCAGCGCCTCGCGCGAGTCGAAATGCGCATAGAAGCCGCCGTGCGTCAGCCCGACGCGCTTCATCAGCGCCGCTACGCCGATGCTTTCCGTGCCGCATTCGCGCATAACCCGCGCCGCCTCCTCCAGAATGCGCTGCCGCGTGCGCGCCTTATGGCTCTGTTTATCCATCGCTCTTTTCCCGCTGATAGTTTCTGCTGTTCATAGTAATTATTACGACCATCATATTCCAGCTTGACGATACATATGACGGTAGTCATATTAACTACAAATATGACAACCATCATACAACAGAGGTTTACCATGTCAGCATCATCGCAAGGCTTTGCTTTAATCACCGGCGCATCCAGCGGCATCGGCGCCACCTACGCACGACGCCTCGCGGCGCGCGGCTACGATCTGATCCTGGTGGCGCGCGACCAGGCGCGGCTGGAGACGCTGGCGCAGAGGCTGCAACAGCAGCATCAGATTGAGGCGCGTATTCTGCGCGCCGATCTGACCGACGCGGAGGATCTGCAGCGCGTCGAGCAGGAGCTGCGGGATAATACGGCGATTACCCTGCTGGCGAATAACGCCGGCATGAGCGTAGACGGCGAGTTTATCGATGCCGATATCGAGCGTATTCAGACCATGCTGACGCTCAATATCATCGCCCCTACCCGCCTGGCGCATGCGGCGGCCAATGCGTTTCGCGCGCGCGGACGCGGCGTGATTATCAATGTCGCCTCGGTGCTCTCGCTGATGCATGAGAGGTTCAACGGCGCCTATAACGGCAGCAAATCCTTTGTGCTGACGCTGACCCGCTCGATGCAGCGCGAGCTGGAGAACAGCGGCGTGCAGGTGCAGGCCGTGCTGCCTGGCGCCACGCGGACAGAGATCTTCGACCGCTCCGGCAAGTCCATTGATGAGCTGCCGGCCGATATGATTATGGAAGTGGAAGAGATGGTGGATGCCGCGCTGGCGGGGCTGGAGGCGGGCGAAGCGGTGACTATTCCTGCGCTGGAGGAGATCGCGCTGTGGCAGGAGTATGACCGTGCGCGCGGCGCGATGCTGCCCTATCTTTCGCTGAGCCAGTCGGCGTCGCGCTATCGGGAGCGAGGGATTGATGCCTGACGCTTTTCAGGTGGGAGCGTGGGTATAAGTCAGCTTAAAGGCGGCGAAGGCAGGTTTGCCTGGCCGCCTTTTCTGTATGGAACAGGTAAAATTGGGCCGCATGTTCTGGAAATGTTTAGTTTAATCAAGCACTCATGCACTGGACGTTTTTTCAGCATCTGGCGAGTGAGTGCTGGATCGCTCTAAACAGATACATTATAATCCCCGCTCCGCTGGCCCCTTAGCTCAGTGGTTAGAGCAGGCGACTCATAATCGCTTGGTCGCTGGTTCAAACCCAGCAGGGGCCACCAAATTTTTTTATTAAATCATTCAGTTAAGCCACGCCTTATAGCGTGTCTTTTTTGTTTCTGGTACTCAATGTCCCCTTTTCGTCCCCTCATGAAAATAATTGCCTCCATCGTGGGAGCGCATCAGTTGTTACCACCGGGAGCACTCGTAGAAGATTTTCAGAATTCGGAAAAAAACCAAGAAGATTTTCGTGGTTCTATTGAAGAGTAGGTGTATTACTTTAACGCTCCCCTCGCAGAAGAGCCAACCCCAAAGTCAGTAGGTAGCCAAGCAATAAAAATCCAATAAAACCCACCAGCTTTATCAGTCCACTTTCGAATAAGAACAATGAAAGGAACGCTGCGATTGAGGCAACACCTGTGATAGTGGCAGCAAGAATATGGGCTGTACCTATCCCAACGAATCTAGCAATTTTACTTAGAGAGGATTTTACAGAGTTCATTCCCAATGCCTTTACATATCACAGGATTGCTATTGATGTATCTGATATAAGGTTCCAGCTGATTTTCAACAAGAAAATAGACCATATTAAGATTTTGAGGTGAAACTCTAAAGTAGGTCTGTGGATAATTTCGCTGCATACGTCTCGAAGCCAAAGCCGCTTCCTCAACGAGTCCCTGCCACATCAATACGTTCAAGGGCACTGAAACGCTGAAACGCACAAATTCACGATAAACCACAGCAGATACGGCGTATGGGTTCTTCTTTACTTCCCACAGATCGGATAAGCCTGATAAAACGCTCTGTCTCTCGCTGGTTTCTGTCCCTAATAGCACCGCCTGCAAGCCCGCTTCCCTGCCACGTTCTTATCACTCCATGATGCATAAGGCCTGGCATACTGGAAATATCATCCACGATCCCACGTGCAATTTGCTTTGCGTCCATACGTTTTCCTTGTAAGCAAATAATGTTCAACGTTGAGAATATCCAATCTGAAGTAATATTTCTATTGGCACCATATTTCAGCCCCTCTATTCGCCAGTTATTGTTATAAAATATTGATTTATAATATTAAAACATTAAGAGCTTCATCTTAAAGAGAGCCATTCAAAAACACATACTCAGAATTATTTACTGCTATAACAATAAGTTATGCATCCATTAGATCTTTTTTAAGATTCAATTATTGAAAATTACTCCAAGGCTGCCCCCCCCATACACTTATCGCCAGAACTCCAAGAGGCGGCGCTGCCGCCATAAAAAAACCCGCTTACGCGGGCTTTGCTTTTCAAAAGCTCTAACGCTCAGGCGCGAACCTCAGGCTGCTTCTTCGCTGTCGCTACCTTCTCGATTTTACCCGGCGTCACGATCATGCCGGTCACGCTCTCGTGCGTCTTAAAGGTGCAGCTGCAGTTGATGTTCTGGCACTGGTTGTAGCGCTCTTTGGTCTCGTTAGAGATGTAACGGCTACTGCGCGTATGGGCAGCGCTCTGACACAGCGGGCAATGCATCATTTGTGAGTTCCTCAGTAGTTGACGCACTCATTATCGCGCAACTAACTCACAAAAAGCAAATTAATTAACTATTTGTTAGTTAATCCTCACATATTCCACATCCGTGATGTCGTTTTCCAGCTCCAGCGTCGTGGTAAACCCCTCGGTCACGTTCAGATTGTGCGTCACTTTACTGATCACCCAGGCGCTGGCGTCAATCGCCGCTTTGAAGCCGCTGACCCTGACCGGGGTTTCGGGATAGAGATCCGCGCGTCCTGTCGCCAGCTGAAAGGTAAAGTGAGCCGCGCCGCGCTGTATCTCGCTCCACTTCGCCTGAGCGGCCTGCATCGCCGCCTCTTCGCTGTTGAAGACGTCCGGCAGCACCAGCAGGCTCTCTTTCGCGCCGGAAAGATAATCTCCTTCCTGCTTACCCGTTAGCCGCGGCGCGCTTTGCGCATCAGGATGGGCGACCGCAGCCTCGTTCGCGGCCTTTGCCTTGCGCTGCATCTGCACCACATGCGTTTTCGCCTCTTTTGTTGAGAGCCATCGCGCCTGCACGCCGCTATAAGTGGTGCGATCGGCAACAGTAAAATTGTGTTTATCGCCATCCTGGCGCGTCAGCGCCACCGTGGGTATGGCGCTGCCGCTGGCTAACTGGCCGCTGCCGGGCCGCAAAAAAAGCAGCCGTCCCGCTTTGATGACCGCGACCGCGCCATAGCGTTGCGCCAGACGGGTGACGAAGCTGGGATCGGTTTCGTGGGTCTGATCGATATGATCGATCTTGATCCCGGCGAACCCGTCGGCCATCTGCAAAATCAGCCCGCAGCGCTGGGCAATCTGCGTCACGATGCCGCCCAGCGTGGCGTCATGGTAAGAGAGGTCGCGCGCCTTGCCCAGCTCCCCGCGAAAATCGACGCTGCGCGCCACAATGGTCAGCACATCGGGCGCGCCGCCGTGGCTCACCTGATCGACCGTATAGTCGCCCTTGTTGTGCAGCTGGCCAGCCCAGCCCAGGAACAGCGACACGACCGTGCCGCGCTGCGGCAGCTGCAGCAGACCGTCGCTGTCGTCCAGAGTAAGGTTCAGCGTATCCGCTTCGAAGCCGCGATTATCGCTAAGCGTCAGCGAGATCAGCCGATCGCGCAGATTGGGCGTCACATCCTTGCTGCCGATCCACAGCATAAAATCGGGCGCCGGCCGGCTGCCCGCCTTAATCGCCATCGCGCCGAGTTCACTCACAGTGAGAAGCCTCCCGTCGCCGCTTCCGCCTTCGCCCACAGCGCGCTGCCCTGCGCTTTCAGGTCGCCGAACATCGAGACCAGCGACTCGTCGACGCGCAGCAGGTCGAGGGTAAAGGCAATGACGCGCGCGCTCCCGTCGGCGTAGAAATCGCTGTGCGTCGTCTTAAAGCTCTCGATGACGTACATGCCGTAGATGGTGCCGTCGCCGCCGATCAGCGGCCAGGCGCGCCCTTCGTCGGCCAGCAGCTGAAACGCCTGCGCCTTAACCGGGCCGCCGGTAAGCTCCGGGCGCAGCTCGCCGCTCAGGGAGATCTTGTCGCTGCCTTTGCCGGTAAACTGCGCTGCGGGGCGCATGCCGACGCGATTATTGCTGGCCCAGTTCCAGCCGCTGCTGTGTATCAGCTGGTTGTAGGGCAGCGTCTGCCGCATAAAGGGCAGCATGCCGTAGATCATCATCATGGATAGAATCCTCCTGTCATGGCGCTACGCTGCCGGTTTTGCTGCTCGAACTGCTGTTGATCTAAATGCTGCTGCACAACCCGCCCAATCTCATGAGCATCCATGCCGGCTGGCGCATTCACCGTGATATTGCTGGTATAAGCGTTCTGCTGCGTCATGCCGCCTGCGGCGGGCGCGACGACCGGCCGATAGCTCGGGCCGCTGGTCAGCAGGTTACTTTGCAGCCCGCTGGCGGTGGGCGCGGCGTCGTTCTCGACGGCCGTCGCGTCTGGCGGCAGATCCGCCTTCAGCTGTTTGCTTTTACTGCTGGCGATGCCGAGCTTGTTCAGCACCCAGTCGATGCCGCTGGTAAGCTGATCCAGCGCATGGCCGGGGATCTTTAGCGCCTCGGCGAGCATATTGCCGAAGCTTTTTCCCATATCGCCGGCGGCGGCCAGCTGCTCCTGCGTCGCTTTTACCGGCTCCAGCAGCTGCGTAAAGCCGTTCCATACCAACTTAATCTTGTCTGTCACCCAGGCGAACACCGGCTGCAGCGGCGCAAAGGCGTCGCCGATCGGCCCCATCGCGGCGGAAAACCCCTGCGCGACGCCGCTAATAAAGGCGCTGATGGGTTCCCAGTACTGGCGGATCAGCAGCGCGCCGCCGACGATGGCCGCGACGATAGCCGCTACCGGCAGCGTGATGGCGCCGATGGCGGTGACGATCGCGCCGCCCACCACGGTGAACAGGCCGCCGAGGATCTCGACTCCGGCCATAATGGCGCCGACGCCGCTGACCACCGGCCAGACCGCCATGCCGATAGCGCCCAGCGCGCCGACAAAGGTCAGCGCCACCGCCGCCGCCGTGGCGATGCCGCTCGCCAGCGTCGGGTTATCCTGCAGCCACTGGTCGATGGTCTGCAGGAACTGCGTCGCCTCCTGCGTCAGCGTGCGCAGCGGGCCTTCAAGCGGGGCAAAGAGGTCGACGCCGATAGCCGCCTTCGAGGCGTCGAGCTTTTGCAGATCCCCGCCGAGGCTGTCCTGCTGCGCCTGCGCCATGCGCGCCGTCCCGCCGTCGGCGTGCTGCACCGAGGCGGTGAGCGTCTCCAGTTCGCCGCTGGCGGCGCCCCGCGTCAGCAGCGAGGCTGACGAGGCCGCCTTCGCGCCGACGATGCTCTTCAGCGCGTCCGCCTGCTGCGCCGCGTCCATCCCCTTGCTGGCGAACGCGGCCTGAATATCTTTCAGCAGCGGCAGGATCTGCCGCGCGTCGCCGTTTTCGTCGCGGGTGGGCACGCCGAGCGCGGCGATAGCGCCCTCGCCCTCGCGCGTCTGCAGCCGCGTCAGGATCGCGCCGATCTCTGCGCCCGCCGCCGCGCCTGTAATGTGATTTTGCGCCAGCAGCCCCAGCATGGCGGAGGTCTGCTCAACGCCGACGCCGGCGCTTTTCGCCACCGGCGCGACGCTGCTCAGCGCGCTGCTCAGATCCTCAAACTTCATGCCGGTCTGGTCGAGGGTGGCGCTGAGCACATCGCCAAGATGGGCGATATCGCCGCTGTCGAGGCCGAACGCGCTTTTCGCGTCCATCAGCAGGCCGGCGTTATCCTCCGCCGAGTGGCTGTTGACCTGCGCCATGTTCAGCGTCACCGGCGTGGCGGAGACGATATCGGCGACCGTCCCGCCCGCCTGGGCGATATCGAGCTGGGTCTGCGCCACCGCCTGCGCCGGAATGCCAGTCTGCTCGCTAAGGCTGCGCGCCTGTTTATCCAGCGCGACGGCCTGCGGCGATCCTTTCTGCAGGCCGGTTTTGGCCTGCAGCGCGGCATCGGCGCGCGCCAGCTCGTAGCCGGGACGCAGCAGCGCGGCGCCGGCGGTAAAGCCCGTTTTCGCCAGGCCGATGCCCGCAGCACCGGCGCTGCGGATCTGGCCCGCCAGCGCCTGCCCTTTGCGGTAGCGCTCCGCCGTCTGGTTCTGCCGCTCCTGCTGCTGGTTCAGCCGCGTTAGCTGCTGCTGCTGACCGTTAAGGTGCTGGCTGGCCTGCGCCGCGGCCGCTTTCAGCCGCAGCTGCTCGCTGCTCAGGCTGCGCGTGGAGATGCCCGCGTCGTTCAGGCTTGCGCGCTGCTGCTGCACGGCCAGACGCAGGCTCTGCGCCTGGCTCTGCAGCGCGGCGGTACGCTGACGCGCCTTCTCCAGCGCGCGGCTCTGCTGCTCCGCAGGTTGACCGCTGGCGCGCATCGCCAGCGCCAGCGCCGCCGTTTCCGCTTTCGCCTGTTTGAGCTGCTGCTGCGTGTCTTTCAGCTGGCGGCTGGCGGCGCGAAAGCCGTCGATTTTCGCCGACTGCGCCTGCAGCGCCGCCAGGCTCCGCTGCGTTTCGGCAATCGAACTGGCGACGTTTTGCGTTTCGTTCTGGAGGCGCTGTAGCGGGCGCAGCGCCTGATTAACCGCCTTCAGCAGCGCCTGCAGTTTGAGGTCTTCACTCATCCGTATTTGCTCCGCTGCGGATCAGGGCTTTATGCCGCCAGTCGAGCAGCTCGGCCAGCGGCAGATCGTTCATATCAGAAAGGGGCCAGTGAAAAATGGCGGCGATATCAGCCATCAGATCGTTGACCGTCAGTCCGCCGGGCCAGTCAACGCTGCCGACTTCGCTTGCAAAAAACCAATCACCTTGCCGCCGAGCGCGATGAGATCCACCGGGTCAAGGCTGTTGCACTCCGCTTTGGTCAGCGCAGGCAGCGTGATGCGCGGCAGCACCGTCAGCAGCGCATCGACGTCGCTTGATGCGAGATCGGCGAGGCGCACGCCGCGCAGCGAGCCGGCGCTCGGCCTAATCAGCTCAACCTGCGCGATCGCCGCGTCGCCGCGTTTCAGCGGGGTTTCCAGCTCAACGATATTCTCTTGCTGTTCCATGTTTCTCTCTCATACAGATGAAAAAGCCAGCGCCGGGCGCTGGCGTCAGGGTTAAGCCAGGCCGAGATTTTTACGGCGCTGGGCAAGGCGATCGTCGCCGTTCACCTTCTCGACCATGTTGACGGTGTCGATCTCGATCAGCGCTTTACCGTTCCAGGTGAGTTTGAAGTAGGTGTTTTTGGTGGTGATTTTGGTTTCGGTGTCCTCGCCCTGTTTGGCTTCGCCGAAGTCGAACGCCTGATGACGGCCGCGCACCTCAATCTCTACCGCGATCTCTTCGCCGGTGTCGTCACGCTGGTAGGAGCCGGTGAAGCGCAGCGGTACGGCGGAACCGCCCCACTGCGTCAGCACCAGGTCGTCCATACCGGCGATGGTCCACTCCATATCGAGCGCGTCGTCGTCCAGACCGTTGTCGATAAAGGCGGCGCCGTTCATGCCGCCGCCGCGATAGGCGTCCAGCTTGCGAGAAAGTTTCGGCAGGGTGACGGAAGAGACAACGCCCTGATAGCTGTTTGAATCGTTGAAAAGGTTCAGCCCTTTCAGTTTACGGGGTAGTGCCATTTATCCGGCTCCTTAGCTGTTTACGGATGCGGCGAAGTTCGCCAGATAGGTGTCGGTGATGCGCTGGCGCAGCGTCAGATCTTCCAGCGGCGGCACCGGCGTGTAGTCGTAGTCGATAAAGAGTTTGCCCGCCTTCAGGGTAGCGGCGTCGTTGGCGCTTTCGTCATACCAGGCGGATGCGCCCAGCAGATAGCCGGCGCTGACCAGCTCGCGGAATTTGGCGTTGATGCCCGCGATGATCTCGCGCACCAGCACCGGCGTCAGCGGTTTGTCTACCGCCCACATGTGCGCTTCAGCCATGGTGTCAGCCAGCACCTGCGCGGTGCGGGTGTAGTTCTCGAACTGAAAAAGCGGATCGTCGCTGCAGGTGCGGTTGCCCCAGAAGCGGAAGCCGTCTTTGCGGATCAGCGTGGTGACGTCCGCCGCGTTGAGCAGGTCAGCGTCTGTGCCGCTCTGTTGCAGATCCCAGAAGACCGATGAGGAGATGCCGGTGACGCCGTTGACGCCGACGTTCGACAGGGTTTTATGCCAGCCGGTGTCGTTGTCGATTTTGGCGCGCAGGCCCAGCGCACGCGCCGTCGCATAGGCGGTTTCGGCGGCGTTGGTCGCGGTGTTCCAGGCGACGAAGTCGGGCCATATCACCATCAGCTCGCGCTGGCTGAAGTTTTTGCGGTAATTCATGGCGTCGCTGATGGTTTTGCAGTTCCAGGCTGACACATAGGCGAAGGCGCGCAGCTGCTGCGCGATACTCGCCAGCGCGGTCGCCACTTCCTGCGAGTCGAGGCCCGGTACGGCGAGAATGCGCGGCTTAACGTCGAGCTGCGTTTGCGCCGTCAGCAGCGCCTTCATGCCGGTGTACTGGCCGTTTTCGTCGGTGGTGCCGATGATATTGGAGGTGGTCGCTTCGGGGGTCTCGCCTTCGGCAACGCGTACCACGACGGTAACCGGTTTCGACTGGTCGGCAATCGCCTGCAGCGATGCCGCCAGCGTGCCTTTGCTGCCGGCTTTGGCGATGGCGGCCTGCACGTTGGTCAGCAGCACCGGGGTGTTGAGCGGGAAAGCCGCGGCGTCTGCGTCGGCTGCGGTGCAGACCAGGCCGACTACGGCGGTGGATACGGTAGAAATGGTGCGCGTGCCGTCATTGATTTCGACAACGCGTACACCGTGATGATAATCAGACATCTGATGCACTCCGTGTTGAGGGTGGAGTCAGATTGTCAGGTCAGCTGAGAGAAATCATGCGGTTGCGGTTTGGTGAGGGATGAGTGAACATGGAGCGATAAAAAAATCCCCGCAAGGCGGGGATTTTAATTATGAAGCAGGCATAACTGGCCAGCTAATATCTACTGTAGATGATACATCTATTCGATTGAGAAGTACTCGATACCTTTGCAGTTCAATAAGTGAAGCGCGCTCATCTTCTGTTGCCATTTCAAGTGATACTGCATCCTGCAAAATAGCTATTCTTGTCGCAGCATCATCCAAAAGTTTATTTTTTTTGCATACCTTCTGTTCTAGCAATTCTTCAGAAGTATAAGGTTCGAAATCAGGCAGCAAAAAAGTTCCGTTAATATAAGTTCCACCAATCATGCACTCATCTTTATTGCATGCAATAACCTTTAGTCCTTCTTGAGGCAACCAATTACTTTTCCCATCCCATAACACGATGTTTTGAATTTTGCCATTGCTGTCGATAACTGCATAATGTTCAGCCATTAAGCATACTCCCATACAATTACCAAACCCTGACTACCCGCACCACCTTTCTGACCAGCTATAAGATTGGCCGTTGACGCTCCGCTACCTCCAGAACCATAGCCGGAAGCATTAATTCCAGCAGACGTTCCTCCGACCTGCATTCCACCAAAGCCAAACGGCGAGCTTGCCCCTGCGCCAGAAAGCCAGCCATTCCTGGCATAGTAGCCGGGTGCGCCATGGTTAGGCACATAAGCATACAAGTTAGCTCCACTAACGCTACCAGATGGCGCACCAGAAGTATGAATAGGGTACGGCCAAGGTGTACAAAAAGTGCCGCCCGCTCCTCCTCTACAGACCATTAGCGAACCAAATGAGGTATCCCCGCCATTTCCACCCGTTGTATTTTTGTCAGGCGGACCTCCAACTCCGCCAACGCCAATAGTGACATTCACATTATTAAATCCGGCCATGTATCGAGATTTTCCATAACCTCCGGCACCGCCTCCAGCTGAAAGAGCTTTTTCCCCCTCCACAGTAGTTGTGAATGTCCCACCACCACCACCGCCTCCGCCTACTGCCTCAACAATCACTGCTTTTGTACCTGTACTCGCACTATAAACTTGAGAAGAAGTAATAATACGAACGCCAATTAATCGTCCTGCGTATCCATCAGAATCTATAAGATTGAGGTTTTGCAGCAATTTCGATACCAGCGCAGCATCTTTAATTTCATTTAATGCGTTCGCAATCTGCAGATACTGCTGATGCGGGTTCGCCGCCGCGACATGATCAGCGATGCCCTTATCTGCATATTGCTTCGCCTCAATTACCCCGTCGTCCACATACTGGCGCGTCGCCAGCACCACCGACGGGTCGATCTTGAGCGTCACTGACGCGGCGCTGTTGACGATGATAATCATGCGCACCGTCTGCGTGCGGCCGCTGCCCTCCTGCAGCTGCGGCTTATAGGTCTCGGCGCAGTTGGCGACGGCAATCATCTCGCCGTCGGCGTCAAACAGGCCGATTTCGCGGATCCAGAAGCCGCCTTCGTTCTCGGGAATAATCTGCTCGGCGATAATCTGGCTGCTGTTGGCCGCATCGACGCTTAGCGAATTCAGCGCCGCGCGCCGTTTCTCGCCGATAAGCTTCGTCTGCGAGGCATCCGGCGTCGGCAGCGCGCCGCCGCCGTCGCCTACCGCCATTTCGGTGATCTGCAGCTTAGCGCCGAGCGCCGTGGCGTTCGCCAGCCTGGCCGCGCCCTGATTGGTCAGCAGGGCATAATATTTTGTTGTCATGTGCGCACTTCCGTCAGGTCAATTAAATGTACCGCTGAGCCGGTGTAGCCAGGCCCGTTCACGGTGATGATTTCAGGGGTGTAGGGATAAACCGTTAGCTCGTCGCCGCTGTAGCTGGCGGCCGCTACCGGCAGCGTCCCGCTCGAATCGAGATTGATCGAAAGGCCGATCAGATGTCGACTGCACGGCTTCGCATCGGCGATCAGCCGCTCCAGCTCGTTGTACATCTCCTCGGTAATGCCGGTATCGAGCACGCCGACGTCGAGGCGAAAGGTGCCCGGCGCGTCGCCGGTTTTCCACCACTCGATAATGCGGATCAGATAGCCGAGCGGCTCGACGATGCGCCGCAGCGAACCGATGGTGCCTTTATGCCGGTGCACATACTCCGAGGCGGCCACGACGCTGCGCTTAGTGGACTCGCTCCAACCGCTGTCCCAGCGGTCGACCGACCAGGCCCAGGCGAGATAAGGCAGCAGCGTCACCGGACAGGTCTGCGCGTTCCATAGCTGGCGCAGCGGCACCGGCATCGCCTCGATATCGGCGCACGCCTGAGCGGCGGCGACCTCGAGCGGCGAGGAGCCGGTCGGCAGCAGCCGATCACTCATCGGAACCTCCTACCCTGATGCTGTAGCCGCTGCACCAGGCGGCCTGGGTTTTATCCAGCACCACATCGGCCGTCGGCTGCGCCAGCTCGACGCGCTGCACGCCCTCCACATGCAGCGCGGCGTAGAGCGCCGACTGGCGGATATCGCGCCCCAGCCGCGACTGCGCGTTGATAAAGGCGAGCAGCTTCGCCTCGGCGGCGGCGCGGATCGGCTCCGCTTCCGGGCCGGGATAGAGAAACAGCGTCGCGTCGACGCGGTAGCTGACGATAGCGGCCGCCTGCACCCGAACGCGATCGGCCACCGGACGCACATCCTCATCGTTAAGCGCGTTGGCCACGATCGCCAGCAGATCGGCAGGCGCGGTGCCGTCGCCCTCGCGGCTCAGCACGGTGATCGCCACCTCCGCCGGCGCCGGGCTGGTGGCGGAAACGTCCGCTATGCGCCCATCGGCGCTTTTGGCGTGATACTCGTAGGCGCCGCTCGGCCCCGCCACGCTCAGTCCTTCGAACGCGGCGGCGATGCGCATGCGGAAGTTGTCGTCGCTCTCCATCACCGCCGCGGTCGGCGGCAGCGTGCTGTTGTCCGCCGCCCTCAGCGTCAGCCGGGTCACGCCGTTGTTGGCGCCCAGCTGGTCGAGATCGGCGCCGGTCGCCCAGGCGACCATATTGGCTTTCGCCGCCTCGTTGACGCGCTGGCGCAGAATCAGCTCGCGGTAGGCGTTCTCTTGCAGCAGCTTCACCAGCGGCTCCGACTCCAGCGCCAGCGTGCGGGCTATCGCCGCCTGCTGCTCGGGCGGATAGAGGGAAATCAGCGTCGCCTTGCGCTCGGCCAGCAGGGTTTCATAATCCAGCGCCTCCACCACGTCGGGCGCAGGCAGCTGGCTCAGGTCAATGGTTGCCATAGGTTCAGCTCACGGGAATGGTCAGGGAAAATGCTTGCGCCGTATCGCTGCGGCTGCCGGTTAGCTCTACCGTCATGCCGCCGTCGTACGACGCCTCATAGCTGATAGCGCTCAGCTGAATGCGCGGCTCCCACTGCAACAGCGCCATATAGCAGGCGGACAGGATTTGCAGGCGCAGCGCCGGGTTTTGCGGCTGGTCGATCAGCGCCGACAGCAGCGAGCCGTAGCGGCGCCGCATGACTCTGGAGCCGAGCGGCGTGGTCAAAATATCGCGCACCGACTGGCGGATATGCTCCAGATCCGCCAGCGCGGCGCCGCTGTCGCGGCTCATCCCGATATATTTTTCAGCCATTACTGCGGTCCTCCCGACAGATCGCCGCCCGACTTCACGCCGCCATGCTGATGGAGGTCCACCACGATGCCGTTAGAGCTCAGGCTGCCGCCGCTGTGGGTCACGTTGCCCTGCAGCGTGCCGCCGCTGGTCAGCTCCAGCGTGGCGGTTTTCAGCTTCGCGCTGCACTCCACCAGCGGCGCGTCGAGCAGGATGCTGGTCGCCGCCTGGAGGCGCGCGGTCTGAATGCCGCTCGCCCTGAGCGCGCCGTTCTGCGGTTCGTACTCGATAACCGCGCCGTCGGGAAACGCCCAGTGCAGCGCATCAGGCGAGGCGGAAGGCGCAGGATGGCTGTCGGAGAAGATGCCCGGCAGGATAAAGCCGGTATTCAGCTCGCCGCCCAGGCTCAGCAGCAGCACCTGCTCGCCGATCGAGGGCGCGCTCCAGGCGCGAGAGCGTCCGGCGCGGGCGCTGAGCCACGGCAGCCAGCCGGTTTCATTGTCGCCGCTGCGGACGCGGCAGCGCCCGCTCTGCGGATCCACCGCCGAGACGGTGCCGATGCGGATAAGGTTGCGCAGCAGGCGCAGGATTTCGCTGATATGTTCGTTCATGTCGCTAGTGTTACCTCCGGTGCATGCGGCCAGCAACGCGACGCCGACCGCTGAGAGATGACAGAACAGCTTTAGCGCTGCCACTCGCTGACCAGCGCGCCCTGTACCCAGAGCTGCAGCGGCGCGTTGTCGTTCGCGGGCGGCGTCGGCTCGCCGGGAAAGGTGACCTGCACCGCGCTCTCCTGCTGCGTGACCAGCACGCGCTCGGTCAGCTGCAGGCCGATGCTGAGCGCGCCGGCGGCGTCGATGGCGAAGGTGAAATCGCTGCGTCGTTTCTCGGCGTTGCCCAGCATCTCCGGCTGGTTATCCTGCAGCCAGGCGAGCAGCGGCACGATGACCGCCTCGATATCCTGCTCAACCTCGGCAAGGGTTAATTCCAGCCGGTAGCGATATTCAAAAGAGAGCGACGGCGCGCTGGTCGCCACCACCGTTCCGGCGGCGATCGTCATGGTCAGCCGCTCCGGGTTTTGCTGTAGCAGCGGCACGCTGCGGCTCAGCGCCGCGCGTAGCTGTTGAGGTTTCTGCATCCTGTTGCTCCTGACACGCTTTAATGGTTTCAATCTGCAGCCCGCAAGACGCGAGCGCAGCCTCTAGCTGACGGTTATCTGCCGCCAGATCGCCCTGCGTTCGCAGGCTGTTGCCCGGCACTGGACAGCTGTTCACGCGCGGACAGCCAGCCCAGATAATCGCGGGCGTTGTCGAAGGCGGGACGGCTGTGCAGCCGGATAAGATCGTCAGGCAGAGCGGCAGCAGACCACTCGCGTAACGCCTGGTTTTCATCGGTTTCCCTCGCTATATGCACTTCACGGTTGAGGGCGAGACGACTGGCCTGACTCTGCTGCTGACGCAGCGCCGCCTCGCGTTTGCTGTTCGCCTGCGCCTCGCGATTGAGGCGGGCGATGGTCCGATCGCGGCTGGCGAGATCGGCGGAGAGCGCGGCGCCGGCGCGCTGCGCCTCGCGTAATTGCGCCCCGACCTGCGCGCCGCGCCAGCCGGTGAAGGCGAGCGCCAGCAGCAGCGCCGCCAGCAGCGTAAGAAGGAGACGCGTCATGGGACGCCTCGCAGGCACCAGGCGCGCTCCCGCTCGCGCCGCTGCGCCAGCCCGGCGCTTTTCACGCCGTTAACGTAGATCCAGCGCGGCAGCTGGTCGCACGCCGCGCGCCAGCGCTGCTGATTGAGGTCGCTGGCCAGGGTCGAGCGGCAGGCGGCGCCGGCGCCGACGTTAAAGGCGAAGCTCGCCAGCGCGTCCCAGACCGGCTGCGGCATCGCCGCCGTCACGCAGAGAGAGAGCCGGCGCTCGACGCGTATCAGGTCGTCGACCAGATTGACCGCCGCCTGGCGTTCGCTGACGACGCTCTGCGGCGTCACGCCTGCGGTATGGCCGATGCCGTTGGTCCAGACGCCGGCGCTGCACTGATAGGGCGAGGTGCGGCAGCCTTCCGCGTCGGCCAGCAGCTGCAAACCGCCGGCGGAGATTTTCAGGGTCTGAAACTGCGGCAGCAGCGCGGCGATCGCCAGCACGGCGACCACGGCGCAGCGCTTCGCGGTCTGGCTCACGATAGCCTCCCTGCGCGCCGGCGCTGGAGCTCATAGGTTTTGCGGCGGTAGTGCCAGTTGATGAAAAAGGTCGCCACGTTGACGATCAGGGTAATGACCGCCACGCCGGAGCCGACCAGAAAAGCGATATCCTGGATGGTGTGGCGGCCCAGCCACATCAGAAACAGGCTGACCAGGTAGTTAATCAGCGAACTGGTTTTTTCCATCTTCAGTCCCACAGATTCACGGTTTCGCCGGTGGCCGCGTCTGGCAGTTCGGGCAGCGTCAGCGCGCAGCCGTGCGGCAGGAGGGCGCCGCGCTCGGCGAGGCCAGGATTGGCGGCGTAAACCTGTTCGACCGCCTGCTGCGTGCGGCCGTAGTAGCGATAGCAGATCTCATCGACCGTATCGCCCTGGAGCGCGTAGATATTCATGGCGATAGCTCCCCATCGGACCCGCGGACGGGCACGCTAAAATAGTGCGTCACTGTTGTTGTTCCCCGCTGGAGGTGGTGTCGGCAGACCCGGGATCGGGCCGTTAAGTGCGGCGGCGCTTGCGCGCTATCCGGCATAGCCAGTCTCCTCGCTGCGAGACGACGGCTCAACGCCGGCACGCCCGCTGGAATATGGGCAAACAGCCGGATCGCGGCGCAAAAAAAACGGCACCCGAGGGTGCCGTTACTGCTTCCGTTCCGCCGTCGTCGGACGGCGCAAGCGTCAAGGGGAAAGATGTGGGATCTGCCGCTTATGATGCGTCGGGCCGTCGCCTCTCATCGCTATACCTGCATTGTTATTTATTGGTGGGTATCGCGGAGAACGAAACGGCAAATTCCTTGTTTTTTATCATCATGTCGCCTGCAATCTCGGCGATGAGAGCGAGGGCCACTTCCCGGTCGCGTTCCCTGCAAACTCCTTCAGTGGTCAGACGTGCAATGAGCTCGACGCGCTCAAGCATTACCTGTTCTTGTAAATCAGTATCCACTTTCCCTCCCCCATTTTATAACTGTATATCTATACAGTAGCACAGCATGCAATCTGATATAAAGAAAATTAAGATCTGAACCGCCTGCCTTTAGGCTATTGATATAGAAACTTTTTTGTCGCGTTAACCCCTAAGCCAAATGCGTAAAAAAGGCGGGAAAAGCGCGTCAGGGCGGCGTATTTTGGCTGTATAAAGCGCCATCGCCAGCCGGTTTCACCCTTTTTTTCACCGCCGGTTCCGGCCAATGATTCAACCGCGCTAATACGCCTGGCAACCGCGCCATCCGCGTACAGTTAATGACAGAACTCCAAGCTGATGCGCTTTGCTCGGCCTTTTCAGCCTCCGCTTTACGCTTCGGCACCAGCTTCCAGTTCACCAGCCGGGTCAGCAGCGGTTTCTCGTCGCCCGTGGCGCTGAGGTAGACACCTTTAATGCGCGTAATCTCTTCGCCCCAGCTGTTGCGCTCTTCGGCCTGTTGGTACCAGACGCGCACCGCCAGCTCATCGCGACGCACGAAGGGGCCGCCCTGGGCGTTGACGTAGGCGGCCCAGTCGCCGCTGTCCGCCGCCGCGCGCGCGTCGGCCAGCTCGTCGCCCAGCCTGCGCAGCCCTTCGCCGTCGGTCAGACGGCGCAGCTCGCGCCAGACGGTCACCGGCGCGCCGCCGACAAACTGAAACTGACGGATATGCCAGCGTCCTGCCCAGGCGGAAACCGCGGCGGCGCAGTCGCGCAGCGGCTCGCCGCTCTCGCTGTCCCGCTCGCCGTCGAGCGCGTAGCCGTCGATATTTTTGGCAATATATTTCGCGATGTAGCCGGTGGCGCTGCCCTTTTGCGGATCGATGGCGGTGGTGTGAAAACGCGCCTTGCGCGCTTTTTCGCTGATCAGCTCTTCGCTGTCCTGCTGGAAGGCGTACTCCGTCAGGATATGGCGCACCTGCGCGGCCTGCTGGGGGCGCATAAACAGCAGCAGATGCCAGTGCGGCGTGCCGTCATGGTGGGGTTCGACGACGCGAATGCCGAACAGACGGATCTGCTCGCGGTGCAGCCTGGCGCGAACTTTTTGCCAGAGCTGACAGAGGTAGCGCTGCGTCTCCGCCGGGCTGGCGCCGCGCCATTTCGGGTTGTGCCGGCCGCTGCCGAGCGTAGCGTGATAGCGCGCCGGTGCGGTCAGCGTGCAGAACTCGCCGACATAGCCCATCTCATGGCAGATGGTTTCAAAGCCGCGAATGCGCGTCATCAGCTCGCAGCGGCGGATAGCCGGGTTGGCGACGCTGCCGTCATGCTTGTCGATCAGGCTGATGCGGTTGCCCTCTTCGTCTTCCAGCTCCATGCTCTGCAAAAAGTCGCGGGTGCGGCGCTTCTGTTCGCGCCATTCGGCAATGGTCGCGCGGCTGGCGTAGGGCGAACGCGTTTTGCTGACCTGCGCCAGCGCAATCTGCAGATGTTCGCGCCAGGCGTCGGCGATGCGGCGCAGCCGACCTTTCCACCACGTCTCTCCCTGCATGCGCATAATCGCCGGCGTCACCTCCTCCGGCGCGAAGAGGCGCGTAGTGACCTTCTGCCACAGCGGCGGCGTCTGGCCGAACTCGCGGGTAAGGGTCGCGGCGGTCAGATAGAGGTCGTGGCTGTAGCGCCAGTCCGATTCGCCGCGATTCTGCGCGTGCAGCTGCACCAGCTCGGCGAAAATAAAGCTGGCGATATCGCCCGCCAGCCGATCGACATCGGCGCGCGCCATATCGGGCAGCTGGTTAAAGCGGCGCATCAGCTCCCACAGCGCGCCTGCCGCCGCCGCGGCGCCTTTTTCCTGGGCGGCGTGGCCGCTCAGCCGCGCGGCCACGCCGCGACGCATCGCGCCGAGCCGATACTGCGCGTTGACCCGCTCCACGCGCGGCAGCAGGCGCCCGGCAAAGGTGGTCGTCAAATAAGATGCGGCGCTGGCCGGGCCGCGCTCGCGCGTGAGCTGGCCGTGACGCAGCCTGACAGCGCGCTGCACCAGCGACGGCTGTTGCTCCAGCGATATCCACGCCTGCGACAGCGCCGCCAGCTCGCGACTGCGCTGCTGCATCGCGGCGTGCGTAGGATAAGGCGAGGCGATCGCCTGACGCGGCGCGTTCCACGGCCAGAAGACGCGCGGCATTAACGGCCGCCCCTGTAGTGACGGCCGCGCAGCTCGGCGATCTCCTGACAGGCGACGCAGCGGGAGACGCCGCCAACGGCGCGGCGACGCGCCTCGGAGATCGCGCTGTCGCACGCCTCGCAAAAAAAGGCGCTAACGCCTTTCGGCCGCTGCGTCACGGCGGCGATATCGAGCGCCAGCTGCTCCGCCTGACGCTGCTGTTCAATGTCCATGCTGTCGACCATCAGCGCAGCTCCTGCGATTTATCGCGGTAGCGCTGCGCTTCATAGCGACACAGCCCGGCGTAGTGATTAGGGTATTTCATCTTCTCTCTCCTGAATGCGGGCAAAGGGGAGCCCGACGGGTTGACGTCATCGATTTGCGGTTAAGGTCAGTTATTCAGACAGATACCGATCGGCGTCGGAAAAGGGACGCGGCAGCAGCCTGCCCCAGCGCACCATTTTGTTCATGGCGGCAATAATCAGCGCGCGGCGGGGCTCATCGAAGGATTCAAAAGCGTCGCCGACCTCCTGTAGCCGGAAGCTTCCCGGCCTTTCCCGGTTCGCCAGCGTCAGGACGCAGAACTTAAATTCCTCGTTCTGCCGGTTAAAGGCGACCAGCGCCGGATTACGGCTGTCGCTCCGCATTCGCCGCCAGCTTTTGCGGAACTCGTCGAAGCTCATGGCCGGCGCAGGCTCAGAGTGGCTATTCATCATAAGTGAATCAGGCCGGCTTAAAGTTAACAGAAAAAGAAATGGGCGTTTTTGTCGCGCGCCCTGGCGCGCTTTGCTTGCCGCGCGTCGCTTTAGCCGATGCGCTGGGCCCGGCGTAAAACGCAGGCAACAGGCGCGCTACTTGAATAAAGAGCGCTGAAACGGGACGTTTTACGCCAATTCGTAATAAAAGGAGCGCAGCTATGGCATTTGTAATATCAGGCCTCATAAGGCATCATCTCCAGTTAACGTAATGTCAGTTATATGCGATAACATTCACAACGAAGTGATGCTAATTCAAATATGTTAGTAACACAAGAGGAAGCTCAAAAATGTTAGTCACTAATTTTAACGGGAGCGGCGGGGCTATCCTCGACAGGTTGATTCAGGCCTATGGGTTTAAACAGAAGTCGCAGTATGCGGAGCATGTCGGCCTCTCTTCGAGCAACCTGGCAATGCGTTATAAAAGAGACGCTTTCCCGGCAGACCTGGTGGTGCAGTGCCTTATCGATACCGATGCCGAACTGAACTGGATCCTCTATGGCCAGGGCAATCCGCCCAGCGCGGTGCAGGCGCAGGCGGCCGAAAAAGGCAGCGAAAGCCACCCGATGAAGAGTCTTACCGATATCGAACGGGTAAAGTTAACAAATGGTGAACTCGCGCCTGTCGATTTTGTGACTCTGGAGAGCAAGCTGTTCCTGGACAAGGTGGCGCCCCACAGCAATCTGCTGGCGGTGATTGAAGGCGAGCAGCAGTACATCGTTAACCGCAGCTTTAAGGCGGTGGTGGACGGCAAATGGCTGCTGGATATTGAGGGCATGGCCAGCCTGCGCAATCTCTCTCGCCTGCCTGGCGGCCGGGTCAGAATCAGCGGCGGCGACGCCGAATTTGAATGCGCGCTGAACGAGATCTCCGCCACCGGCATCGTCGTCATGACATTAATTTAAAGGAGCCGCGCTTCGCCTCGGCGGACCGAACCGATACATGCGATTCAGACTTAACATTCTCATTCCCCTTCTCCTCCTCTGCGTAGCCGCCGCTTGGTACTGGCTGACGCCGCACTACAGCAAAGAGGATGAGGCCTGGTACATCTCGGTGTTCTGCGCGATTCACCATGACGATAGCCGCCGCTTTGTGGCGGATATGCGCACGGTTATCGAAGGCGGCAACTCCGACTACGCGCTGCAAAAAATCCACTTCCAGCCGCGCCTGGGCCAGCACGTGGCGGACGCCTGGCAGACGCTGAGCGACGGGCAAAAGGCGCAGGCCAGCGCCGACGCCGCCCAGTGCCGCGCCCTGCTCTCGGACGCGTTGAATTAAGCCGACGCCAGGCTGCGCCACGCCGTTACAGCGCGAAATCCGCGTGTTATCTTGTGGGTTTCGCAACATCTTTTCAGGCAAGCTCTAATGACAAAACTGCGGGTAGGCATTGTGTTCGGCGGCAAATCGGCCGAGCACGAAGTATCGTTACAGTCGGCTAAAAATATCCTTGATGCGATCGATAAAACGCGTTTTGAGGCGGTGCTGTTAGGCATTGATAAACAGGGTCAGTGGCATTTGAACGACGCCTCTGACTTTCTGATTAACGCGCAGGATCCGGCGCTGATCGCGCTTAACCGCGCAGGCGAAAGCGTGGCGCTGGTGCCGGGCGCGTCGCAGCAGCAGGTCATCGCCCGCCAGAGCGGTCATGCGCTGTCGCAGCTCGATGTGATTTTCCCCATCGTGCACGGCACGCTCGGCGAAGATGGATCGCTGCAGGGCTTGCTGCGCATGGCGTCGCTGCCTTTTGTCGGCTCTGGCGTGCTCGGCTCGGCGGTCAGCATGGACAAAGATTTCACTAAACGTCTGCTGCGCGACGCCGGGCTGCAGGTCGCGCCCTGGATTAGCGTCACGCAGGCGCAGCGGTCGCGTATTCAGGCGGCGGAGATTGTCGCGCAGCTCGGCCTGCCGCTGTTTATCAAACCGGCCAATCAGGGATCTTCAGTGGGCGTCAGCAAAGTCGACCGCGTCGAGGAGTTCGACCGCGCGCTGGACCTCGCCTTTACCTTCGATCGCAAGGTGCTGATTGAAACCGGCATCAAAGGCCGCGAGATCGAGTGTGCGGTGCTGGGCAACGACGATCCGCAGGCGAGCCCGTGCGGCGAAGTGGTGGTGCACGACGCCTTCTACTCCTACGAGACCAAATATATCAGCGAAACCGGCGCGCAGACGCAGGTGCCTGCCGCTATCGACGATGCGCGCAGCGAAGCGATCCGCGCCGTGGCGATTAAGGCGTTTCAGGCGCTGGAGTGCAGCGGAATGGCGCGCGTCGACGTTTTCCTGACGGAAGCGGGCGAGATTATCGTCAACGAGGTGAATACCCTGCCCGGCTTCACCAATATCAGCATGTATCCCAAGCTGTGGCAGGCGGCGGGACTCAGCTATCGCGATCTGATTACCCGCCTGATCGAGCTGGCGCTCGAGCGCCATCAGCAAACCAGCCAGCTGAAAAGCAGCGTGTAGAGGCGAGGCGACGTGGCGCGTTACGCCACGTCGCTGGTGGCCAGCGCAAGGGTTCTGAAGGCGGGCGTGGTCTGGTTGCGCCCGTTGCGCTTGGAGAGATAGAGGTTTTTATCCGCGGCGGAGATCAGCTGGTTGACCAGGCTGTGCCAGTCGCGCTCTTCGCCCGCTTTGCCCTGCGCCAGCCCCAGGCTGACGGTGACGGTCACGGTGTTGCCCTGCAGCCAGAACTTCTCTTTGCCGATCGCCTGCCGCACCGCCTCCGCCAGCTGGTAGAGCCGCTCGGGACGCGCGTCGAACAGCACGATGGCGAACTCCTCCCCGCCGAAACGGCAAATGCGCCCCTGCTTGCCCACCACTTGCTGCATGCGCAGCGCTATCTCCTCCAGTACGCCGTCGCCAGCGTCATGCCCGAAGTTGTCGTTGATGGCTTTGAAATAGTCGACATCCAGCAGAATGACCCCGACGCTGCGCTGCGCCGAGAACGGCTCCTCTTTAAGGCTTTCATAGAGCCCCGAGCGCGACAGCAGCTGCGTAAGAAAATCGTAGTTGGCGCGCAGCGCGAGCCGCTGATTAAGCTGACGTACCGCATCCATACTGACAGCGACGATCAGCGGGCTGATGGCGACGGTGGCGACGCCGAGGCGCGCCGAGGTGAGATGGCTTAAATGCAGCAGATTATCGTTGCCCTGAATGTTCATTACGCCGTGCGATACCAGCACAATTTCGCTGATGCCGGTCAGCAGGATCACCAGGCTGGTGACCGGGATCGGCAAGACGATGGCGCACCAGATCAGCGCCGGAACCGGGAAGGTCAGGCTGCCGGCGCCGCCCATCATCGCCCCGACCGCCAGCGACAGCACCACGCTTAGCAACGGCAGCCATTTGCCCGGCGAGAGCAGCGCGGCGAACGACAGGCCGCGCCAGTTGCGCGTCAGCAGGAAAGGCAGCAGCATCAGGCCGGTAGAGAACTGTTCGCTGAACCAGTCGCCCCAGGCGGTGGCGAAGCGGGTGTCGAAGCTAAAATCCTGCGCCAGCCCGCCCCAGGTGGCGCAGGCGAAAGCGGCCAGCAGGCAGGCGGGAAAGATGCGCAGCGCGTTGCTGATCTGTCTGCGGTCGGAGTCGCGCAGATAGTGCTTCACCAGCATCGAGACAGAGATAATGATAAACAGCAGGTTGGCGACGTTAAGCGTCACGGCAGGCCACGCCCAGCCGGAGAAAAGCGTGTCGTTCGCCACCATGGCGGCGAAGCTGGCAAGATAGTAGCGAATGCGGTGCAGCCAGGGATGCCGAACGATGACGGCGGCGACGATGGCGTTTACCGGCCAGAAAAGAGAAAGCTCCGCAGGCACGCGCAGATGGCTGCCCAAAAAGCAAAACAGCAGGGTGATCAGAAACAGCGAGAGGAGATTTATTGTGGTGTTGTGCTCTGCAAACAGCTTAACGCGCATAGGTTTGAACCCTGTAGCCTGTAAATTCTCCGCTCCCTGCCCTTCTCCGACCTTCGCCGTACGCCATTAAACCGTATTTGTCGCCCGGGCAATTCAGTGAATAAACGGCAGAGATCGGCGCTACTCGCAATGTGGGCTGCGCCGTCTGGCTTACGGCGCGGAGATTATGCCTTAAATAAAAAAATCGGCTATCCGAGATATCCGATTTTTCAGACAACGCCTTAGTCGAACTAGCGGGTGACATGGACTGAAGAGCAAAGCGTCCCGCGACAGGGATGTCGCGGGCCGAGCTGGCAGGGATGCCGCTTTTGCGTCTTTGCGATCAGGCCATGTCACCCGCGTAGCTGCCTGACTAACAGACGAATCCTTCTTTTACTTCACCGCAACGGGCCACTGGCTGAGGCGAATGCCGCGCTTATCTGCGTTGTCGCCGAAATCCTTCAGCACCGCCTTCACGTCAGGATCCAGATACTCGGCGTTATCGTGATCCACAATTACCACGCTGTTCTCCGGGATCTCCGCCAGCAGCCCCTGCAGCTTCGGGTTGTGCAGAAAGGTCAGATTCTGCTGAAAGCGCAGCACATAGTGATCGTCATAGCGCGTCAGCTGCAGCGCGTTGCGATGGCTCTTGTAGAGGCTGTAAAGCATCTGCGTCGCCAGGCCGATGCCGATGCCCATCAGCATGCCGAACAGGATAATGCCGCCGATGGTGGCGAGGAACGGCACGTACTGCTGCGCGCCCATGCGGAACTGCTCCACAAACAGGCTCGGCGTCGCCAGCTTATAGCCGGTATAGAGCAGCACCGCCGCCAGGCTGGCCAGCGGAATGGCGTTCAGCATATCGCTAAACCAGAGCCCGCAGATCAGCAGCAGCACGCCGTGGATCAGTATCGAGAGCTTGGTCTGCGCGCCGGTGCTGACGTTCACCGAACTGCGCACGATCACCGCCGTAATCGGCATGGCGCCCAGCAGGCCGGCGCTGAGATTGCCGATCCCCTGCGCGAACATCTCGCGGTTGGGCGACGGCGGCGGATTCTGCGGGCGCAGCTTCTTCAGCGCCTCCTGGCTCAGCAGCGTCTCCAGGCTCGCGACCAGCGCCAGCGTCACCGCCACGACCCAGACCGACGGATTTTGCCAGGCGTTCCAGGCCGGGCTCTCCAGCTGCGCCGCCAGCGCGGAGAGGCTATCGAACTCCGGCAGCGCGATGCGCGACAGCTGAGCCGCCATTTCCGGCATCAGCCGTCCGCCGAATACCGTGGCGGCGCAGCCGAACAGCACCGCCACCAGCGGACCGGGTATCCAGCCCAGCACGCCCGCCTTTTTCACCAGCGGCGTGGTCCAGAGCCAGAGGATCGCCAGACTGCCGCCGGCGACCAGCATCGCAGGCGCGGAAAAGGTCGCGGCGCCGCTGGCGAACCCGGCCAGACCGGCATCGCCTTCGATACCGAACGCCACCGGGATCTGCTGGATAATCAGCAAAATGCCGATAGCCGCCAGCATGCCCTTAATGACGCTGCCCGGCACCAGCGAGATAAAACGGCCGGCGCGCAGCAGCCCCAGGCCGCACTGCATCAGGCCGGCCAGCACCAGCGCGGTAAGGAAAGCGCTGAAGCTGCCGAGCGTCTCGACAGAGGCGACGACGATCGTCACCAGACCCGCCGCCGGGCCGCTGACGGCAAAGCGCGACGGGCTAAGCGCGGTGACCAGCAGCCCGCCGATCACCCCGGTTAGCAGGCCGGCGAACGGCGGTAGCCCGCTCGCCTGCGCAATGCCCAGACAAAGCGGCAGCGCCACCAGAAAAACCACCAGGCCGGCAGGAATATCCTGACGAAGCGTATTCACATTCATGGCGAAGATTCCTCTGCTGATTGCTGGATTAACTCTTTAAGGTGGCCCGACTGCAGATCGTAAACGCAGCCGAACAGATCTAATGTCTGGCCCGCGCGCCACGCGTCGCGCACCGGCGCGGCAGCGGCGAGACAGGCGAACTGCGCCAGTACGTTGACCTCTACCAGCCGGTTCAGCCTTTCCGCGGCGGTCTGCGGCTCGTCGGACAGTCCGTCCCCTAATGCCTGACGCAGCGCGGCGATACGGCGCGCCAGCGCCGAGTCTTCATGCGCCAGCGGGCTCTGCGGCAGGTCAATTGCCGCCTGAACGCCGCCGCAGCCGTAGTGGCCGCACAGCACGATGCGTTTTACGCCGAGATAGATGATGGCGTACTGCAGCACGCTCATCAGGTTGTCGTCGCCGTCGACCACCATGTTGGCGATATTGCGATGAACGAAGAGTTCGCCGGGATGCGAGCCGGTCAGGACTTCGGCCGGCACGCGGCTGTCTGAACAGCCAATCCAGAGTGAATGCGGTTTTTGTTGATGGAGGTATTTTTCAAAATAGTCAGGATTACGCTCGCGGCGCTGGAGCGCCCAGCTGCGATTTTTCGCTAATAAAGGTTTCAGTGTCGTCACAATCGTCTCTCTCAACAACCGGGAATCGAATATTCAGGCGAACAAGGCGGTGAACCGGCTCACAGTTAGCCGGCGTCGGTCCAGGAAATAACGCAGTTGATCAAAGAAATTGTTTATAGACGTTTATGATTAATTACGCATCCGTAATTTTTTCCCAGGCCAGAGCAGTCCGCTCTTTGTAAGGAATAATTCAGCAGAGGTAAATTTCAGGTAAAGCTATTCAAAGACGCGCGATTTAAGCGATGCGGGATAAAGAATTAAAAAATAACAATATCAATAAATTAAAATATCCCTATTAACTGAAAGCCAATTCCGCTGACAAATAATGACATTTCAGCTGGAGAGTTTTCTACACGCGCTCAGTTACCAGCGGCACTTCTCTACAGAAAAATCCGAATTAATTTTTTAACCAATAGCGATTAACACTGGCTACCAGCAAAAAAGGCAGCGTAATGAACTTAATAAAGGTGGTTTTAAAAGTAAGAGATAATTAAATTAGTTTGCAGCAAAATAGTTACCTGTAAACGTAAATGCCGACGGATAATAACAAGAGCCCGCTGGCGCAGGCTCTTTCGCTTGACGAATTATTTACCGTTCCACGCTTTCAGCTGCGCATCGCGCGTTGAGAGCTGCTGCTGCGGCGTCAGCTTGTTGTAGTTTTCCGCCATGCCGCTCTCCCAGTCGCCATAGAGCGGATTAGGCAACACGATAAACCGGGTGCCGAACAGCGCGTGATTCTGGCTGACAAAGGCGCGACGCTGCGCGTTGCCCTGATGCCAGGTCGCCGCGCCGAAATCGTTGAGGTTATCGCCGACGTAAAGCACGACGTTGTAGCCCGCCGCTTTGATGGCGTCGAAACGCGCCTGCTTGTTAGAACTGCCGGTGCTGAGGCGCACGGTCTGCGGCGTCACCTGCGGGAAGCCGAGCTGCGTCAGCCTGGCGGCGGTGGCGTCGAAATCTTTCTGATCGCGGTTCGACACGTAGAACAGCGTGCCGCCGTGCGAGGTGACGTAGCGGGCGAAATCAACCGCGCCGGGCACCGCCAGCGCCTGCTTCGCCTGGGTCCACGTCGACCAGCTTTGCGCGCTGAACGGCTGGCCGTTTTTCGCCTGCCAGGCGCTGTAGGCGCTGTTGTCGATCATGGTTTCATCGAGATCGACGATCACCGCCTTGGGTTTGCCGGTCAGCGACGGCGCGGCGTCGAACGCCAGCCGCGCGCCGTTGAAAGCCTGCCACGTCAGCGCCTGATACTCGCCGGACTGCTGGAACCAGTTCAGGGCCAGCACCGACTGCTGGCCGAGCTGTTGCTGCGCATGTTGCGCCGTCTGCGAGGCGCAGCCCGAGAGCATCAACGCCATCAGGCCGCTGGTCAGCAGCGTTGCGGTCATTTTCATCCTGTTATCCTTAAGCCGAAAGTGGGAAGAGGTAACGCTTTAAAAATGTAGCAGTTAACCTAAGCTGAATGCAGCCAAACGCCTCAGAGGAGATTCATATGGGAATCCGCGTACGCTCTACCCTGCTTGATGCGCTGGAGTGGGTTGACTATGCCTTTCAGCCCGCGGGCGAAGCGCCGCCGGACGATGTTGCTTATGGCCATCAGCGCCACAGCGCCACGGTGGTCGATGACGAGGCCAACGTGCCGCCGAAAAGCTGCGAGTCCGACGGGATTATCGGACTGGGCGCCCGACCGGTTGCGGTCTATACCGCCGACTGCCTGCCGGTGCTGATTGCCGATACGCAGCAGCGGCGCGTGGCGGCGGTGCATGCCGGGCTAAAAGGCACGCTGGCGGGCGTGCTGGAGCGCGCCGTCATAAGGCTGTGCGAAGCGGGCAGCTCGCCGGATGGCCTGTATGTCGCCATCGGGCCGGCCATCGCGCCCTGCTGCTATGAGCTGGGCGAGGAGATGCTGAGCGCCATCGCGCCCACGCTCTCCGGATCGCAGCCGTCCTGCTGGCACCGCGAGCAGCCGCACAATCCGCTCGCCGTCAGGCCGCAGGCGAAGGCGACCCGCAACGGCGTCTGGTTCGATCTGCCGCAGCTGGCGACGTTAAGGCTGACAGCGGCGGGCGTGCCGGCGGCGAATATCGAAAACGTCAGCTTTTGCACCTACTGCATGGCGGAAACCGGCTCCAGCTACCGCCGCAATACTCACTTCAACAGCGGCTATCAGTCGCGCTTCTCATGGATACGCCGTCGGGGCGGCTAAGGCTCGCTTTTTTGATGCGCCTCACAGCGCGACAAACTTTCACTTTTTTTTAACATCACGGCAGCTACATTACACTCATCCGACCACTTAACCTGAGTGATGCCGCCGTGAAGAGTCACGCCTACCCTGCCCTGTTCGCTCCGCTCGACCTGGGATTTACGCAGCTGCGCAACCGTTTCCTGATGGGCTCGATGCATACCGGGCTGGAAGAGCATGCCGACGGCGCCCAGCGCCTTGCCGCATTTTATGGCGAGCGCGCGCGCGAAGGCGTCGCGCTGATCGTCACCGGCGGGATAGCGCCTAACGCGCAGGGGGTGGCCATGAAGCATGGCGCGACGCTGGTCTCGCCGGAACAGTGCGGCTGGCACCGCCAGATTACCGACGCGGTACATGCGGAAGGCGGCAAAATCGCCCTGCAGATCCTGCATACCGGCCGCTACAGCTACCAGCAGGATCTGGTGGCGCCCTCGGCGATCCAGGCGCCGATTAATCCTTATCTGCCGCAGGAGATGAGCGAGCAGGCGATCCTGCAAACCATCGACGACTTCGCGCGCTGCGCGCGGCTGGCGCAGCGCGCAGGCTATGACGGCGTAGAGATCATGGGCTCGGAAGGCTACCTGATTAATCAGTTTTTAGCGCCGCGCACCAATCAGCGCAGCGACCGCTGGGGCGGCGACGCGACGCGCCGTCAGGCGTTCGCGCTGGCCGTTACCCGCGCGGTACGCGACGCCGTGGGCCGCGACTTTATTATGATTTTCCGCCTGTCGATGCTGGATCTGGTGGAGGACGGCAGCTCGCTGGAAGAGACGCTAACGCTGGCGACCGCGCTGGAAAAAAGCGGCGTCACCCTTTTCAATACCGGCGTCGGCTGGCACGAAGCGCGCGTTCCCACAATCGCTACTTCGGTGCCGCGCGCGGCCTTCGCCGCGGCGGCGCGGCGGCTGCGTCAGCATGTATCGGCGCCGGTAATCGCCACCAACCGCATCAACCATCCGCAGGTGGCCGAGCAGCTATTGCAGAGCGGCTGCGCGGATATGGTGTCGCTGGCGCGTCCGTTTCTCGCCGACGCCGCCTTCGTCAGCAAATCGGCGCGCGGCGCGGCGCAGAGCATCAATACCTGCATCGCCTGCAACCAGGCCTGCCTCGACCAGATCTTTGTCGGCAAGGTCACCTCCTGCCTGGTGAACCCGCGCGCCTGCCACGAAACCCTGATGCCGGTAACGCCCTGCGCCGCGTCGAAGGTTATCGCGGTGGTGGGCGCCGGTCCGGCAGGCATGGCCTTCGCGCTGCAGGCGGCGCAGCGCGGCCATCGGATAAGGCTCTACGACGCCGACGACGCCATCGGCGGCCAGTTCAACATCGCACGCCAGATCCCGGGCAAAGAGGAGTTTAGCGAAACCCTGCGCTACTTCACCCACCAGCTTGCCGCGGCCGGCGTCGAGGTGCAAACCGGCCGTCGAGTGGCGGCGGCGGATCTGGCCGAGGCGGACGAGGTGGTGCTGGCGACCGGCATTCAGCCGCGCACGCCGGCAATTCCCGGCATCGATCATCCGAGCGTGCTCAGCTATCTTGAGGTGCTGCGCGACAAAAAACCGGTGGGCAGCCGCGTCGCTATTATCGGCGCGGGCGGTATCGGCTTCGATACCGCCATGTACCTTTCTCAGCCGGCGGAAGCGCAAACCAGCGAAAGCTTCTGCCGCGAATGGGGCATCGACCTGACGCTGTCGCAGCGCGGCGGCCTGACGCACGCCGAGCCGCAGCCTGCTGCGCGCGCCATCTGGCTACTGCAGCGCAAACCGGGCAAGCCGGGCGCGGGTCTGGGTAAAACCACCGGCTGGATCCATCGCGCCACGCTGCAGGCGCGCGGCGTGCGCATGTGGGGCGGCGTCGAATATCTGGCGATCGACGATGAAGGGCTGCTGCTGCGCCGCGACGGCGCAGTGGAGAGAGTATTGGTGGATAACGTGATTATCTGCGCCGGTCAGGAGCCGCAGCGCGAGCTGGAGGCGGGGCTGCGCGCGCGCGGCAAAAGCGTTCACCTTATCGGCGGCGCCGACGTGGCGCTGGAGCTGGATGCCCGCCGGGCGATTGCCCAGGCGGTGCAGCTGGCGCTGGCTATCTGATCAGCGCATCTTCACCGCGCGCAGCACCACGAACTTCTGGTTCGAAGCCACCAGCGTGCAGTTGCCGAACAGTTTTTTCAGCTTGTGGTGATAGTCGAGGTGGCGGTTGCCAACGATGCGCAGCTCGCCGCCGTACTGCAGGCAGCGTTTAGCGTCGCGGAACATCTGCCACGCCAGGTGATCGGTGACGGCGTGCTGCTGATGGAACGGCGGGTTGCAGAGCACGGCGTGCAGACGGTCTGACGGATAGCCGCTCAGCACGTTGTTGACGCGAAAGACGCAGCGCGTCAGATCCTGCGGACGGTTCACCTCGACGTTGAGCTGGCTCGACGCCACCGCCATGTAAGACTCGTCCAGAAAATGCACTTCCGCCTGCGGATTGCTCTCCAGCGCCATCAGGCCGATCACCCCGTTGCCGCAGCCGAGATCGACGATCTCGCCTTCGATATTTTCCGGCAGGTGATGCATAAAGAGGCGCGCGCCGATATCCAGCGAGGTGCGCGAGAAGACGTTGGCGTGGTTGTGGATCTGCCAGGGCGTCTCGTCCAGCGGCCAGACAGTCGTGGCCGCCTGCGGCGCCAGCGCCGGCGCGCTGAACCGGGTGTAGATCAGACGCGCCTTTTTCCACGCCAGCGAGGTGCGAGTGTCGCCGAGGATCTTCTCGAACAGCTGCAGCGTGGAGTTATGGATCTCTTTAGCGCGCGCCGCCGCCAGGATCACCGTATCGGCGGTCACCACCTCGCGCAGGGCGCGCAGCTGCTGCTCCAGCAGCGCCAGGGTTTTCGGTACTTTAATCAGTACCGCGGCCGGTGCGGCGGGCAGCGGATCGAGGCTGCTGAGAAAGCGCACGTCCCCGTCGTCAAGTTGATTGAGGCGCAGGTTTTGCCGCGTCGCCTGCTGGCTGAGCCAGGAGTCGCTGACGTGGCAGACCGGACGCGGGTTAAGCGCGCAGGTGAGCGCGCCGAAGCTGTCGTTGAACACCAGAATCGGGCCTTCCGGCAGCGTCTGCTGCAGCAAATATTCATCCGCCGCATCCCACGCCTGAAGCGGACTCTCTTCACGCATTTGCGGAAAACGATGCAGGATCAGGGTGCGATCTGCTAGTTCAAGTTGGCTCATGAATTCTCCGGCTGGTACAATCTGGCTGTTTTACGCCCTAAAAAGGGGGCGCAGTATACTGTCTTTCGCCGGGAATCCCTAATGTCCTCACTCATCTATCTGCAGGGTTATCCTGAGAACATCCTTCAGCAGGTTCAGACGCTGATCAAACATGAAAAGCTTGGCGCTTTTTTGCAGCAGCGCTATCCCGACACCCACAATATCGTCAGCGATAAAGCGCTATATGACTATACCCAGGCGCTGAAAAATCGCTTTATGCGCAACGCTCCGCCGATCAGCAAAGTTATCTGGGACAATAAAATCAAGGTAATGAAACACGCGCTGGGCCTGCATACTGCCGTTTCGCGCGTTCAGGGCGGCAACCTTAAGGCCAAAGCAGAAATCCGCGTCTCAACCTTTTTCCGCCTCGCCCCTGAGCCCTTTCTGCGCATGATCGTGGTGCATGAGCTGGCGCACCTGAAAGAGAAAGAGCACGACAAGGCGTTCTATCAGCTCTGCTGCCATATGGAGCCGGACTACCATCAGCTGGAGTTCGACGCCCGGCTCTGGATGACGGATCAGGCGATGCGCGGCAACGCGGCCTAAAGAAACTCCTGCGCTTTCTGGATCAGGCTGGTTTTGGTCAGTGCGCCGAGAAAGCGCCTCTCCTGCGGGTTATTCAGCACCGGCAGGCGCTCCAGCGTCACGCGCGCGAACGCCTCCCAGCCTTCGCGCATGCTCTGGTTCTGGTAGACGAAGGGGAAGTTGTCGTCCATGACCGTCGAGACCGGCGAATCCAGCGTAATCTCCTGCGCCAGCACCTTACGCGCGATATCGTGGATTGAAACTACGCCGAGAAAGGCGCCCGCCGCGTTAATCACGTAGACGTAGCGCTCGCGCTTCAGCGAGCTGACCGCCAGCGCCTGCCCGACGGACTCCTGCGGTTGCAGCGCCGCCCCCGGAATAATCAGCTCCGCCACGCGCATGTTGTCGAAGTCATATTTCGCCTCCGAGCGGTTAAAATGGTTGCCGACCACCGGATAGGTGCTGGCGGACTGCAGGCGATAAACCACCATCGACGCCAGCACGGCGGCGATCATCACCGGAAAAAGCAGCGAGCTGTTGAGGGTCATCTCCAGCACCATCAGGATCGCCATCAGCGGCGCCTGGCTGACGGCGGCCAGCACCGCCGCCATGCCGATGGCGGCGTAGAGCAGTACGTTGCCGAGCGGCAGATGCAGCGCCGCGCCCAGCGTCGCCAGCGACACGCCGAGCAGCGCGCCGATCAGCAACGACGGCGTAAAAAGGCCGCCTACCGCGTTGGAGCCGACTGACAGCGTGGTCGCCAGCGTTTTTAGCAGCAGC
>NZ_MLJJ01000011.1 GCF_002095575.1 Pantoea septica
GTTTTCAGGCGCGCAAAAAAATGCGCTGAAAGATCTCTCCTTCAGCACGTCGGCTCGCGTTACGCTCTGCCTAACCACCCGGCGATGAAGGCGGTGATCTCGTCGGGACGATTGAGATCCAGCAAGGGCAGATCTGTGTCAAAGCGGCTATCGCTGGCGACAGCAATAACGTACTCGTCCAGCAGCGGCAAATCCTCGCCTTTTACGCCGGCGCGCCACAGAATAATTTTCGGCACCGGCTCATCTTTGAATCCTTCCACCAGCACCATATCCAGCAGCGTCGCATCCATACGACTGACCAGATAGCGCAAATCCAGCCTGACGTCCGGCGTCTCGCACATCAGTGCCCAGCGCTGCGAACTGGCGACAATAACCTGCTCAGCACCCGCTTTTCGCAGCAGATAACTGTCTTTTCCCGGCGTATCGATCTCCATCTGGTGATGAGTATGCTTTATCAAGCCGGGCCGAATGCCTCGCGCTTTCAGCTGCGGGATGACCTGTTGCAAAAGCGTGGTTTTCCCGGTGCCGCTCCAGGCGGCGATAGCCAGTAACGGCAGCGTCATAGCGCGTTATCCTCAAGATCGTCAGGCGTATTCACATTGCGAAACGCGGCGTCATCCTGGCTTATCGTCACCGCATGGCCGCCCTGTTCGCGTAGAAACTGCATCAGGCGTCGTTCTCCGCGCCGCAGATAATCAGCCAGCGGTGCCTCCAGGCTGCGATGCAACAGCGCCAGT
This sequence comes from Pantoea septica, assembly GCF_002095575.1. Lineage (GTDB taxonomy): Bacteria > Pseudomonadota > Gammaproteobacteria > Enterobacterales > Enterobacteriaceae > Pantoea > Pantoea septica. Next base: position 738 of record NZ_MLJJ01000011.1, read on the forward strand.
GCGGGATGATCGCGCTCGGCCGAGCGCGCCCACACGGCAGGCGCCTCTGCTCTGTGCTGTTCTAGCTTTGCTACGTAATCTACGGGCACGAAGGGCGTGTCGCAGGAACAGAAGGCCACCCATTCCGTTTGCGCGGCTTGCAGGCCGCTCAGCATACCCGCCAGCGGTCCCGGATAGTCAGGCAAGGTATCAGAGATCACCCTACAGCCGCTCGACTGATAACGATCAAGGTTACGGTTAGCGCTTATCATGACAATGTCGACTTGCGGCCTGAGCCGTTGAAGAACATGCTGATAAAGCGGGATGCCGCGAAACAGCATCAGCCCTTTATCCTGACCGCCCATGCGACGCCCCTGTCCGCCGGCCAGAATAACGCCGGTTAATGCTGCCATGCCGATACTCCTGTTTGAAGGCTTATAACAAAGCTGTTATGGGGACAAATAGATGAAATACCATCGCCTGAATGAATTGATTGAGCTGCTGCGTCCTGCGTGGCAACAGGAGCCTGACCTTAACCTGACGCAGTTTTTACAAAAGCTGGCGCAGGAATCGGGTTTCAGTGGCCCATTAAGTGAATTAACCGATGACGTATTGATTTACCATCTGAAAATGCGCAATGCCGATAAGTATGCGGAAATTCCCGGCCGACAAAAAGATTATGAAACGGATTTTAAAACTGCGCTGCTGCGCGCGCGCGGTGTGATTAAGGATGATAACTAATGCTATGCTTGGCGGCTTCGAGTAAAGACTGTAACGGATAATCCTATGGATGCCGCTTTTAATTTCCAGACGCTTGATCCCGACGCCATCCTCGATGCGTTATGGGAAACCGGACTTCGGGTTGAGTCTGGATTAACCGCGCTTAACAGCTATGAAAACCGCGTCTATCAGTTCAGTGATGAAGACCGGCGTCGCTATGTGGTGAAGTTTTATCGCCCGCAGCGCTGGAGCGCGGCGCAGATTGAAGAAGAGCATAGCTTCACGCGCGATCTGCAGGCGGATGAGGTGCCTGTTGCCGCGCCTCTGATCCTGCAGGGAAAAACCCTGCATACCCATGCTGGCTTCATGTTTACTGTGTTTCCCAGTCTTGGCGGTCGTCAGTATGAAACCGACAATGATGAGCATCTGGAGTGGGTCGGCCGCTTTCTGGGGCGCATACACCAGACCGGGCGCAAGCAGCGCTTTGAACACCGTCCTACCATGGACTTAGAGGAGTATCTGCATCAGCCGCGCGCCGAACTGGCGAGTAATGCCCTGGTGCCTGCTTCCCTGAAGCCGGCGCTGTTGCAGGCCGTAGATAAGCTTGGCGTCGCCTTACAGCAGCGCTGGCATCACAGCTGGCAGCCGCTGCGTCTCCATGGTGATTGTCATCCTGGCAATATTCTGTGGCGCGACGGGCCGTTCTTTGTCGATCTCGACGATGCGCGTAATGGGCCGGCGGTGCAAGATCTCTGGATGCTGATCAACGGCGATCGGCAGGAGCAGCGTATCCAGTGGGATATCCTGCTCGAGGCTTATACTGAGTTCAGCGATTTTGATATTAATGAATTGTCACTGATTGAGCCTTTACGCGCCATGCGCATGGTTTATTATCTGGCCTGGGTTGCGCGCCGCTGGCAGGATCCGGCTTTTCCCCGTGCGTTTCCATGGATGACGGACGAGGATTTCTGGCGCAGACAGATTTCGCAATTTACCGAGCAGGAGAAGCTGTTGCAGGAACCGCCGCTGCAGCTGACCCCGCAATTTTAAATAGAGAAGTCAGGAGAATTTTTCACAATGAAGAAAATTTGGTTTGCACTGGTTGGTTTAGTGCTGGCGTTCAGCGCCTCTGCTGCCCAGTTTACCGATGGTCAGCAATACGTCAGCCTGCCAAAACCCGTTGCTGGCGAACCGCAGGTGCTGGAGTTCTTCTCCTTCTTTTGTCCGCACTGCTATCAGTTCGAGCGCGTCTATCACATTGGCGAGGCCGTAAAAAAGAATCTGCCTGCTGATACCAAAGTGGTTAAATATCACGTCGACTTCCTGGGCGGCGATTTCGGTCCGATTGTGACGCATGCATGGGCGGTGGCAATGGCGCTGGGCGTCGAGGATAAAGTCACGGCGCCGCTTTTTGACGGCATTCAGAAAACCCAGACGATTACCGATGCCGACAGTCTGAAAGCCGCCTTTATCAATGCGGCAGGCATCTCTTCTCAGGAATATGACGCCGCCTGGAACAGCTTTGCCGTGAAAGCGCTGGTTGCGCAGCAGCAAAAGGCCGCTTCGGATGTCGATCTGCGCGGCGTGCCGGCGATGTTCGTCAACGGCAAATATATGGTCAACAATGGCGGTCTCGACACCAGTTCCATGGATAACTTTGTCGCGGAATACGCCAACGTGGTGAAATTTCTGGTCAGCCAGAAATAATAAACGCGCATTACGTCTGAAAACGCCGACAGTGTCGGCGTTTTTTTATGATTGAAATTATTTAGCTAAATAGTCCATCTGCACCCTTTCCAATTTAATATCCACATAAGCCTCTGCCTGTGTAGAAAGGTACACCCTGTCACAGTAATAACTTAAGATTCTGATTTTATTTATATTTATAAAGCAAGCCGGTATTTTATACCGCTAACCCGAATACGTTATGATTTTTGCGCACAAAGTTATCCACAGAAAGATCCTTGCGATCCGCACCGTAAAAGCGCGAAAAAATTGCAGCATGGGCGGCCCGCGTTCAACATTCTGCTCAAGCTGTGGCATCCTTATAGTCCAATCCATGGCAACGAAGATTACACAGACTTATGGCGCAAATTGCAGAAAATCCCCTGATTCTGGTTGATGGCTCATCCTACCTTTACCGCGCTTATCATGCGTTTCCGCCGCTCACCAATAGCGCAGGCGAGCCTACCGGTGCGATGTATGGCGTGCTCAACATGTTGAAAAGTCTGCTGGCGCAATATAATCCAAGCCACGTTGCCGTGGTATTTGACGCCAAGGGCAAAACCTTCAGGGATGAGCTGTTCGAGCACTACAAGTCGCATCGCCCGCCGATGCCGGACGATCTGCGCGCGCAAACCGCGCCGTTGCACGAGATGGTGAAGGCGATGGGCCTGCCGCTGCTGGCGGTAAGCGGGGTCGAGGCGGACGACGTGATCGGTACGCTGGCGCTGCAGGCGGAGAAAGAGGGCCGTCCCGTGCTGATCAGCACCGGCGATAAAGATATGGCGCAGCTGGTGACGCCCAATATCACCCTGATCAACACCATGACCAATACGATCCTCGGCCCTGAAGAGGTCGAGCAGAAGTATGGCGTACCGCCAGCGCTGATTATCGACTTTCTGGCGATGATGGGCGACAGTTCGGATAACATTCCAGGCGTGCCGGGCGTGGGCGAAAAAACCGCGCAGGCGCTGCTGCAGGGATTGGGCGGCATGCGGTCGATTTATGACAATCTGGATAAGGTCGCGGAGCTCTCTTTCCGCGGCGCGAAAACCATGGCGGCCAGGCTGGAGCAGAATCGCGACGTCGCCTTTCTCTCTTATCAGCTGGCCACTATCAAAACCGACGTTGAGCTTGAGCTCAGCTGCAGCGAGCTGACGGTCGCGGAGCCGGACGTCGCCGCTTTGCAGGCGTTATTCAGCCGCTACGAATTTAAACGCTGGCTGGCCGATCTGCAGGACGGCAAATGGCTGCAGGGCAAAAAGAGCAATCTGAAGGCGCAGCAGACGCTGCCGGATGAAGCGCCGGCTAAGCCGGAGGCGACCAGCGTGCTCGCCTCTGACGGTTACGTCACCATTCTTGATCAGGCGACGCTCGACGAATGGCTGGAGAAGCTGAAACAGAGCGATCTGTTTGCTTTTGATCTCGAAACCGACTCGCTTGATACGCTCAGCGCCAACATTGTCGGCATCGCGCTGGCCGTCGCGCCGGGCGAGGCCGCTTATCTGCCTGTAGGCCACGACTATCTTGATGCGCCGGATCAGCTCGATCGCCGCGAGGTGCTGGCGCAGCTTAAGCCAGTTCTTGAAGATGACAACGCGCTGAAGGTGGGTCAGAACCTCAAGTACGACCGGGGCGTCCTGAAAAACTATGATATCGAGCTGGGCGGCATTAAGTTCGATACCATGCTGGAGTCCTACATCCTTAACAGCGTGGTGGGCAAACACGATATGGACAGCCTGTCGGCGCGCTGGCTGAACCATAAAACCGTGACTTTCGAAGAGATCGCCGGCAAAGGAAAAAATCAGCTGACGTTCAACCAAATCGCGCTGGAGCAGGCGGCGCACTACGCGGCAGAAGATGCCGACGTTACGCTCCAGCTGCACCTGAAAATGTGGGCGGAGCTGGAAAAAGAGACGGGCCCGAAGCACGTCTTCGAAGAAATCGAAATGCCGCTGGTCACGGTGATCTCGCGCGTCGAGCGCAACGGCGTGCTGATCGATCAGGGCATTCTGGCGCAGCACTCTAAAGAGCTGACGCTCAGGCTGGCGGAGCTGGAGCAGAAGGCGCATGAGCTAGCGGGCGAGCCTTTTAATCTCTCCTCTACCAAGCAGCTGCAGACTATCCTGTTTGAAAAACAGGGCATCAAACCGACCAAGAAAACGCCGGGCGGCGCGCCTTCTACCAGCGAAGAGGTACTGGCGGAGCTGGCGCTCGATTATCCGTTGCCGAAAGTCATCCTGGAGCATCGAGGCCTGTCGAAGCTCAAGTCCACCTACACCGACAAGCTGCCGCAGATGATCAATCCGCTCACTGGCCGCGTTCATACCTCCTACCACCAGGCGGTAACCGCGACAGGGCGACTCTCCTCTACCGATCCAAATCTGCAGAACATTCCGGTGCGCAATGACGAGGGCCGCCGCATCCGTCAGGCCTTTATCGCAGGGAAAGGCAACCGCATCGTCGCGGCGGACTACTCGCAAATCGAGCTGCGCATTATGGCGCACCTGTCGCAGGATAAAGGCCTGCTGGACGCCTTCGCGCACGGGGAAGATATCCACCGAGCCACCGCGTCAGAAGTCTTCGGCGTCGCACTGGATAAAGTGAGCGGCGAACAGCGCCGCAGCGCGAAGGCAATTAACTTCGGCCTGATTTACGGCATGAGCGCGTTTGGCCTGTCGCGTCAGCTCAATATCGGCGCGGGCGAAGCGAAGCGCTATATGGATCTCTACTTTGAACGCTATCCCGGCGTGCTGCGCTATATGGAAAACACGCGCCAGCTGGCGGCCAGCAAAGGCTATGTCGAAACCCTGGACGGACGTCGCCTGTGGCTGCCAGACATCAACTCCAGCAACGCTATTCGCCGCAAAGCGGCCGAGCGTGCGGCTATCAACGCGCCGATGCAGGGCACGGCGGCGGATATCATTAAGCGTGCAATGATTGCGGTGGATGACTGGCTGCAGCAGCGCAACGACGGCGCGATCAGGATGATCATGCAGGTCCATGATGAACTGGTGTTCGAAGTACAGGGCGATGAGGTTGAGTCCGCCAGCCAGCAGATCCGCGCGCTAATGGAAGGCAGCATGAAGCTGGACGTACCGCTGCAGGTTGAGGTCGGCGTCGGCGAAAACTGGGACGAGGCACACTGACTGAGATCGCTCAGGCTGGCGATAACTCTTTGTTGCCAGCCTGCTCAGGATATAAGAAAAAAGTCTGTTTAACCGATTCAGCGTGAGACAAAAGCACGCGCTTTCTAACTGCTTCTCGGTTAAGCATTTTTTTAGTAATTAAACTACTGTCAGAGGCGATTTTTGTGACGAACGCATGAAAAATCATGTCGTTTGATGAAAGCTAACTACAAAAAACCCTTTGTCCGTCAGAAAAAATCAGGTAAAGTTCCAGGCGTAGGGTACAGAGGTAAGATGTTCTATCTTTCAGACCTTTTACTTCACGTAATCGGATTTGGCTGAATATTAGCCGCCCCAGTCATTTATGACTGGGGCGTTTTTTATTGGGCTTTTGCTAAGTTTCGCAAGGCTGTTACGCCTCAGCGGAGTCATCCTGCGCAGGCGCCAGTTCGTTAAACCAGACGTCCAGTTTTTGACGCAGCTTGTCGACGCCCATTTTTTTCAGGGAGGAGAACATCTCCACCTGCACATCGCCCATAAAGGCCAGCGCCGCTTCGCGCACCATATTGAGCTGCGCTTTGCGCGCGCCGGAAGCGAGTTTATCCGCCTTAGTCAGCAGCACCATTACCGGGATCCCGCTCTCTACCGCCCACTGAATCATCTGCTGGTCGAGATCTTTTAACGGATGACGAATATCCATCAATACTACCAGGCCTTTCAGCGCTTCGCGCTTTTGCAGATATTCACCCAGCGCGCGCTGCCATTTGCGCTTCATCTCTTCCGGCACTTCGGCGTAGCCGTAGCCGGGCAAATCCACCAGGCGTTTGCCTTCAGTGACCTCAAACAAGTTAATCAGCTGCGTGCGTCCGGGTGTTTTACTGGTGCGCGCCAGGCTTTTTTGATTGGTCAGCGTATTCAGCGCGCTGGATTTGCCCGCGTTGGAACGTCCGGCGAAAGCGACCTCAATACCGGTGTCGGCTGGCAGATGGCGGATATCCGGGGCGCTGAGGATGAAATGGGTAACGTGATAATTCAGTGCAGACAAAGTTTAACTCCAGAGACGAATGCGGGCATTGGCGCTGATTATACGCGTTATGGCGCAAAAGTGCCCGAGAGCATCGATCTGCTGGCTTTTGTAAGATATCAGCCATAAAAGCTGCCAGCGATTACTGTTTTTACTAAAAAATTTGAATATTTAAAACCTTTATAATCATTAGCTTGAGAATAATGAGACGTTTAAATGTGCAAAAAACCCTGAAGTCAGGTTGTGGGTTCCGCAGGTTGGTCTACATTATTGGGCAGTGCAGGGCAGCACCCATCAGGATGATGTGCTCAGGAGCGTCGGGACGACCGCGAGCAAAGGAAAGGAGAGGGTCAGGGATAACAGGCCAGACAAGGACAGGGATTCGCTCAGGAGTTGAGCAGGCGCGGGATCGACCGGGACGTTGCGAGCCAAAAGGGAATAAAAATATGATTCCTTCTGCGGAAGGTGCGAAATAAGGCGACAGCATCAGGCTGTCGCCTTTTTTCTTTGTCCGCTTTCTGCTAGATTTCGCCGCAATTCTGTCCCCTCTGTTGTCAGACGAGCTTGAGAAGAGGATACGTACGTTAAGGTGCGCATCGCCGACAAAAAAGCAGCGTCAGGAGTGAGAGGGTTATACTGATACTGATTAAAAACAGTGAGACCTGACATCATGAAGCAACCTGTACGCGGCGCGCACGCTAAACCGGCAAGTAAAACCAAGCGTAAGTCGCGCGAAGAACTTAACGAGGCCGCACGCGATCGCAAGCGTGATAAAAAGCATCGCGGCAATGCGTCCGGCAGCCGCGCCAATCCTGTGGCCAGCGCGGGAAAATCTGCTCAGGGCAATAAAGCAAAAGATCCGCGCATCGGCAGCAAAAAGCCGATCCCGCTGGTGGCGGATGGCGCAACAGCGAGCGCGCCGGTAAAAAAAGCGGCGAAGCCCGTCGCGAAAAAAGTGCGTCTCAGCCCGGAAGAGGAGCTGGCGCAGCTGGAAAACAGCGAGCGTCTCGACGCGCTGCTGGATCGCATGGAAAACGGCGACACGCTGTCGGCGGAAGAGCAGGCATGGCTGGATGAAACCCTGGACCGCATCGATGAACTGATGGAGCAGCTCGGCATCAACATGGACGATGAAGCGGAAGATGAGCAGGCTGAAGAAGATATGTATCGTCTGCTGAAAGGCAACTAAGTTTTTGATCGGCATGCGCGCAGGCGCATGCCGCGCCAGACAGGTAAATCGTTATGTTTTGGCCTGGATCAATTTTAGCGCTGCTGCTGTCATGTTATCTCATCTGGTTATTGGCTAAACTACGCCGCCTGTCGCGTCTGAAGTCACGTTTACGTCGGGTTCAGTCCCGCACACCTTTCCTCTCTTCTGCATCGCGACCTTCTCTCAGACGTCACCGGAAGGAGTAAGCATGTCTTTGCAACCTGTCTCCTGGGACCAGCGGCTTATTGAAAAATACAATTACGCCGGTCCGCGCTATACCTCATACCCTACTGCGCTTGAATTCAGCGACAGCTACGGCGAGGCGGATTTTCTGCGTGCCGTGGCGCGCTATCCGGAGCGCCCGCTGTCGCTCTACGTTCATATCCCGTTCTGCCATAAGCTCTGCTATTTCTGCGGCTGCAATAAGGTCGTGACGCGCCAGCTGCATAAAGCTGACCGCTATCTGGACGCGCTGGCGCAGGAGATTCGCCAGCGCGCGCCACTGTTCCGCGAGCGGCGCGTCACGCAGCTGCACTGGGGCGGCGGCACGCCGACCTTCCTGAATCATGACCAGCTTTCACGCCTGGTGGCATTGCTGAGGGATCACTTCAGCCTGGCGGACGATCTGGAGATGTCGATCGAGGTCGATCCGCGTGAAATCGCTCCCGATACTATTTCGCACCTGCGCCAGCTCGGCTTTAACCGGCTGAGCATGGGCGTGCAGGATTTCAATAAAGCGGTGCAGGAGCGCGTAAATCGGGTTCAGGACGAAGAGGCGATCTTTGCGCTGATGGCGCGCGCGCGCGCGCAGGGCTTTCACTCTACCAGCATCGATCTTATCTACGGCTTGCCGCTGCAAACGCCGGAGAGCTTCGCCTATACCCTGCAGCGCGTGATTGCGCTTAACCCGGACCGCATGAGCGTGTTCAACTACGCGCATCTGCCGGCGCTGTTTGCGGCGCAGCGTAAAATCAAAGAGCAGGAGCTGCCGTCGGCGCAGCAGAAGCTGCAAATCCTGCAGCAGACCATCACGACGCTGACGCAGCAGGGCTATGACTTTATCGGCATGGATCACTTCGCGAAACCGCAGGACGAGCTGGCGCAGGCGCAGCGCGCCGGATTGCTGCATCGCAATTTCCAGGGCTACACCACTCAGGGCGATAGCGATCTGCTGGGGCTCGGCGTGTCCGCCATCAGCATGATTGGCGACAGCTACGCGCAGAACGAGAAAGAGCTGAATCGCTGGTACGACGCGGTAGCAACGCGCGGCGAGGCGCTGTGGCGCGGCGTAGCACTTAGCGCGGACGATTGCCTGCGGCGCGACGTCATCAAGCAGTTAATTTGCAACTTCTCGCTCGATTTCAGCGCCATTGAAGCGCAGCACGCGATTCGCTTCTGCGACTATTTCGCCGAGGATTTAACGCTGTTGCAGCCGCTGATCGACGATGGGCTGGTGGAGCGGCGCGCTGGCGGTTTGCAGGTCACCGGCGCAGGCCGTTTGCTGATCCGCAACATCTGCATGTGCTTTGACGTTTATCTGCGCCAGAAGGCGCGCCAGCAGCAGTTTTCGCGCGTGATTTAAGGCGAAAACGCGCTGGCGCGGAGTTTAGTTAAACAGGTTGACCATGATGGCGCACAGTACGGTCGCGAAGGCAGCCTGCGGCGAGTGACCCAGGGCGCTGCCGATAACGGCGACATTGTGCGAAATCATGTGAAGAAAGGAATCTAACATCGTTCATCTCCCGATAGCCGCACGTATGATACTGAACGGCATCGGCATGTAAAGCGGGACAAGGCGACGCTTTGTGTAAAAAGTCGCCTTGCCCCTCGCTCGTTACTCCATGCCCAGCTCTTTCAGCTTACGCGTGAGAGTATTGCGCCCCCAGCCCAGCAGCCTTGCCGCTTCCTGCTTGTGTCCCTGCGTATGACGCAGGGCGGTGGTCAGCAGGGTGCGCTCCATCTCCGGCTGCGCTTCGGAGAGCAGGTTTTGATGACCGGAACGCAGCGCGCGGTCGGCCCACTGCGCCAGCAGGGTTGCCCAGCTGTCCGGCAGCGACTGCACCGGATTGTCCGGCGTGCTGGACTCGAACAGCTCGGGAGGCAGATCCTGAATCAGCACCTCCTGACCGGCCGCCATCACCGTCAGCCAGCGGCAGGTGTTTTCCAGCTGGCGCACGTTGCCGGACCAGTGCAGACGCGTCAGCGCCGCTTCGGTTTCCGGATGGAGGATTTTCGCCTCGACGCCCAGCTCGCGGGCCGCTACCTGCAGGAAATAGCGCGCCAGGCGAGGAATATCTTCACGGCGCTCGCGCAGCGGCGGCAGATGGACGCGGATCACGTTCAGGCGGTGGAACAGATCTTCGCGGAATTTGCCTTCCTGCACCCGCAGCTCGAGATTCTGGTGCGTGGCCGCAATAATGCGCACGTCGACTTTGACCGGCGCATAGCCGCCGACGCGGTAAAACTGCCCGTCGGCCAGCACGCGCAGCAGGCGCGTCTGCACGTCGAGCGGCATATCGCCAATCTCATCCAGAAACAGCGTGCCGCCGTCCGCCTGCTCGAAACGGCCCTGGCGAATCTGATTTGCGCCGGTAAACGCCCCTTTTTCATGACCGAACAGCTCTGACTCGATCAAATCTTTCGGGATAGCCGCCATATTAAGGGCGATAAAAGGCGCTTTGGCGCGCGGGCTGTGACGGTGCAGCGCATGCGCGACCAGCTCTTTCCCGGTTCCCGATTCGCCATTGATCAGCACGCTGATCGACGAGCGCGATAAACGGCCGATAATGCGGAAGACATCCTGCATCGCCGGCGCTTCGCCGATGATATCGGTGGTGGGGCCGCTGACCGGCTGATTGCGCGGCTGCTGCTGCTCCTGATAGTGACTGATGGCGCGCTCGACCAGCGCTACCGCCTCATCAATATCGAAGGGTTTCGGCAGATAGTCGAACGCCCCTTGCTGATAAGCGCTGACGGCGGCGTCGAGATCGGAGTGCGCCGTCATAATGATGACCGGCAGCATCGGATGACGCTGTTTAATCTGTTTCAGCAGCGCCAGCCCATCCATGCCCGGCATGCGAATATCTGACAGTAAAACGTCTGGGGTTTTGCTCGAGAGCGCGTCCAGCACCTCATTGCCGCTGTCGAAAGTGGCGCAGCTTAACCCGGCTCCAGTAAGCGCGCGTTCAAGCACCCAGCGGATGGAGCTATCGTCATCGACGATCCAGACTATCCCTCGTTGCATAGAAACCTCACTGGCGAATAGGCAGATAAACCGAAAATTCGGTGTGTCCAGGCCAACTGTTGAACTCAATTTTTCCTGAATGCTGATCAATCAGGCTACGGGCGATAGAGAGACCCAGGCCGGTGCCGCCTTCGCGCCCGCTCACCATCGGATAGAACAGGGTATCCTGCAGCTGCGCTGGAATGCCCGGGCCGTCATCCTCAACGTCGATGCGCGCCACCAGACGATAGCGCGTGCCGTGCAGGGTAAGCTGGAAGGCGGTGCGGGTGCGTAAAATAATGGTGCCGCCCTCGTCGCCTAGCGCCTGCAGCGCGTTGCGCACCACGTTCAGCAACACCTGCTCAATCTGATCGGGATCGTGCGGCAGCTCCGGCAGGCTGGGATCGTAATCGCGCACCAGCGCGACATTCTCCGGCAGCTCCATCGACACCAGATTCACCACCCGTTCCGCAACCTGGTGAATGCTCTGCGTGATATGCATGCCAGGCTGCTGCGGACCGAGCAGACGATCCACCAGATTACGCAGGCGGTCCGCCTGCTCGATAATGACTTTGGTATATTCGTTCAGCGACGGATCGGGCAGCGCGCGCGACAGCAGCTGCGCCGCCCCGCGAAGCCCGCCCAGCGGATTTTTAATTTCGTGTGCGAGTCCTCGCACCAGATCGCGCGCCGCCACCTGCTGCGCATGCTGAAGCTGCTCCTGGCTGAGGCGGCGTTGATTATCCATCGGCGCCATCTCCAGCAGAATAAAACCGTCCGGCAGCCGTTGCGCCGTCAGCGCCATCACGTGCGCGCGGCCGTCGACCACCAGCGTCACTTCGCTATCGGTAAAGCCCTGGCCAGCCTCCAGACTCTCGCGCATCACCTCGATATTCAGCGAAAAGTAGCCGGTCAGATCGGGCAGCGGCGTGCCGAACAGTTTGCGTGAGCTTTGCGCCAGTAACTGCTGCGCCGCCGGGTTGGCGTAGTGGATGACCAGATCGACGTCCACCAGCAGAATACTGTTTATCAGGGAGTTGAGAATTTGCCCCGCGTCGGGCAGGGAGCCAGTTGCCATACAGCGTTCCTCTGCACTTATTTAGTGCATTATACTCTTCCGCGCCTGTTTCCAGACGGCTGAACGATGATTTCGCGGCGAAAAAAGCCCATCCGGAGATGGGCTAAAGTTTCCACGGCAACAAAAATCTTCTGCGCCTTGCGCGTCGCCGCTGCGTTAGCAGCCTCGGGATCTATCCTGTTGCCGCCTGGGACGGCAACGCGACCGGTGCAGAATAAAGATTAAACGCTGTAGTAAAGTTCGAACTCAACCGGGTGCGGCGTCATGCGGATACGGTCGTTTTCGACTTTACGCAGTTCGATGTAGGCATCGATGGCGTCGTCGGTGAACACGCCGCCGCGGGTCAGGAACTCGCGATCTTCGTTCAGTGCGTTCAGCGCTTCTTCCAGTGAACCAGCAACTTTTGGAATCTCCGCTTCTTCTTCCGGCGGCAGATCGTACAGGTTCTTGTCCATTGCATCGCCCGGGTGGATCTTGTTGATCACGCCGTCCAGGCCAGCCATCAGCAGCGCGGTGAATGCCAGGTACGGGTTAGCGGCCGGATCCGGGAAGCGCGCTTCGATACGGCGTGCTTTCGGGCTGGCAACAACTGGGATACGGATAGAGGCGGAGCGGTTACGGGCAGAGTAAGCCAGCATAACCGGCGCTTCGTAGCCAGGTACCAGACGCTTGTAGGAGTTGGTGGTCGGGTTCGCCAGCGCGTTGATCGCTTTCGCGTGCTTGATGATGCCGCCGATGTAGAACAGAGCGGTTTCAGACAGGCCGCCGTATTTGTCGCCTGCGAACAGGTTTACGCCGCCTTTGGAGAGCGACATATGGCAGTGCATGCCTGAACCGTTGTCGCCGAACATCGGCTTCGGCATAAAGGTCGCGGTTTTGCCGTAGGCGTGCGCGACGTTGTGCACCACATATTTGTAGATCTGAATTTCGTCCGCTTTCTTGGTCATGGTGTTGAAGCGGGTCGCCACTTCGTTCTGACCAGCAGTCGCCACTTCGTGGTGGTGCGCTTCAACCACCAGGCCCATCTGCTCCATGGTCAGACACATGGCGGAGCGAATGTCCTGCGCGGAGTCAACCGGCGGAACCGGGAAATAGCCGCCTTTCAGGCCCGGACGGTGGCCTTTGTTGCCGCCTTCGTACTCTTTGCCGGTGTTCCAGGCCGCTTCGATATCGTCGATAGCGACGTGCGAGCCGGAAGTTGAAGAGCCGAAACGAATATCGTCGAACAGGAAGAATTCCGGCTCCGGTCCAAACAGCACGGTGTCGGCGATGCCGGACGCGCGCAGATACTCTTCAGCGCGTTTGGCGATAGAGCGCGGGTCGCGATCGTAGCCCTGCATGGTGCCTGGCTCGAGGATGTCACAACGGATGATCAGCGTCGGGTCTTCGAAGAACGGATCCAGAACGGCGGTCGTCGCGTCCGGCATCAGCACCATGTCTGATTCGTTAATGCCTTTCCAGCCGCCGATAGAGGAGCCGTCAAACATTTTGCCTTCTTCGAAGAAGTCAGCGTTAACCTGGTGAGCAGGGATAGTAACGTGCTGTTCTTTACCTTTGGTATCGGTAAAACGCAGGTCAACAAACTTAACTTCGTGCTCGTTCATCATCGAGAGAACGTGTTCAGCGGACATACTCAACTCTCCTGGAAATGGTCATTGTCATCGTGGTGAGTGGCTGCGTCGTCTGAAACCTGAAGTGTCTGACCGCCATTCCCAACCAACCGATCTCGGCAAGCTCTGCAACCGTCGTGCAACTGCTGTTTTCGCTTGAAAGAGATAAAGCGAATTCTGTGCCAACTTTCTTTTTTGCGGCTAAATCCCGCCTGCGCGCACCCTTTTGTTGCCAGCGCGCTGCACCAGACTGGCGAATTTGCACCAAAATTGTGCTTTGCATGCTTTTTGCGGCACCAAAATGGTGCGAACCTCCAACTTAGTGCATTAAGTGCACCGCATCCAGCGCAAATTTCCGCCAGTGCAATAAACTTCAGGTGAAAAGTGTGATCGTGTTCAGTATCCCGCTTAATCCGTGTACAATAGCGCGCTATTTCTAATGCCTGAGGCAAAGTTGTGATCGAAAATTTGCGTAACATCGCCATCATCGCGCACGTAGACCATGGTAAGACCACCCTGGTTGATAAGCTGCTGCAACAGTCCGGTACCTTTGACGCGCGTACCGAAGCGACTGAGCGTGTGATGGACTCCAACGATTTGGAGAAAGAGCGTGGAATTACCATCCTCGCTAAAAACACCGCTATCAAATGGAATGACTACCGTATCAACATCGTTGATACCCCAGGACACGCCGACTTCGGCGGTGAGGTAGAGCGCGTCATGTCCATGGTTGATTCGGTGCTGCTGGTTGTTGATGCGATGGATGGCCCTATGCCGCAAACTCGCTTCGTGACCAAAAAAGCCTTTGCCCATGGTTTGAAGCCGATCGTTGTAATCAACAAGATTGACCGTCCAGGCGCGCGTCCTGACTGGGTTGTTGACCAGGTATTCGACCTGTTCGTCAACCTGGACGCTACCGACGAGCAGCTTGATTTCCCGATCATTTACGCATCTGCGCTGCAGGGCATCGCCGGTCTGGATCACACCGACATGGCTGAAGATATGACCCCGCTGTATCAGGCAATCGTCGAGCATGTTTCTCCGCCGCAGGTGGAAGTTGACGCGCCGCTGCAGATGCAGATCTCGCAGCTGGACTACAACAACTACCTGGGCGTAATCGGCATCGGCCGCATCAAGCGCGGCAAAATCAAGCCGAACCAGCAGGTTACCGTTATCGACAGCGAAGGCAAAACGCGTAACGGCAAAGTCGGTAAAGTGCTGGGCCACCTGGGCCTGGAGCGTATCGATACCGACCTGGCGGAAGCGGGCGATATCGTCGCGATCACCGGTCTGGGCGAGCTGAACATCTCCGATACCATCTGCGATCCGCAGAATGTAGAGGCGCTGCCGGCGCTGAGCGTCGACGAACCGACCGTGACCATGTTCTTCAACGTCAACACCTCGCCGTTCTGCGGTCAGGAAGGCAAGTATGTGACCTCGCGTCAGATCCTTGAGCGCCTGAACAAAGAGCTGGTGCACAACGTTGCGCTGCGCGTAGAAGAAACAGAAGACGCGGACGCGTTCCGCGTATCGGGCCGTGGCGAACTGCACCTGTCGGTGCTGATCGAAAACATGCGTCGCGAAGGCTTCGAACTGGCGGTTTCCCGTCCGAAAGTTATCTTCCGTGAAATCGACGGCCGTAAACAAGAGCCGTTCGAGAACGTTACGCTGGATATCGAAGAGAACAATCAGGGCGCGGTTATGCAAGCCATGGGCGAGCGTAAAGGCGATCTGAAAAACATGGATCCGGATGGCAAAGGCCGCGTACGTCTTGACTACGTTATTCCGAGCCGTGGTCTGATCGGCTTCCGTAACGAATTCATGACCATGACTTCAGGTACCGGTCTGCTCTATTCCACCTTCAGCCACTACGACGATATTCGTCCGGGCGAAGTGGGCCAGCGTCAGAACGGCGTGCTGATCTCTAACGGCCAGGGCAAAGCAGTTGCCTTCGCCCTGTTCGGTCTGCAGGATCGCGGCAAGCTGTTCCTGGGCCACGGCGCGGAAGTCTATGAAGGCCAGATCATCGGTATTCACAGCCGCTCCAACGACCTGACCGTTAACTGCCTGACCGGTAAGAAGCTGACCAACATGCGTGCTTCCGGTACGGATGAAGCGACAACTCTGGTACCGCCGGTGAAGATGACCCTTGAGCAGGCCATCGAATTCATCGATGACGACGAGCTGGTTGAAGTCACGCCGCAGTCGGTCCGTATCCGTAAACGTCACCTGACCGAAAACGACCGCAAACGCGCGTCGCGCGGTCCGAAAGAGTAAGACGTTTCGATCTGATAAAAAGCCCCGCTTAGCGGGGCTTTTTTTATTCCTGCCTCCTTTCTGACGCGTGTTGTCCCGCCGCGATGGAGCCGCCCGCCGCCCATGCGCCTTAAGCCCGCATGCGCCAGCTTCCATAACGGATTTTCTCCTGCCTGTTACCTGTTCAGCCCCTGGTTTTGCCGCTAGAGTGAATGATCCAGGGAACCAGAGGAGTAACGACATGTTGTACATTTTTGATTTAGGCAATGTGATTGTTGATATCGATTTTAATCGCGTGCTGGGCGTCTGGAGCGATCTCGGCCGCGTACCGCTGGCGCTGCTGCAAAGCCGCTTCCAGATGGATGAGGCGTTTGAACAACACGAGCGCGGCGAGATCAGCGACGAACATTTCGCCGCAGAGTTATGCGAGCGGCTCGACATTGCGCTGAGCTACGAGCAGTTCGTGGCGGGCTGGCAAGCGGTATTTATGGGCGCGCGCGCCGATACGCTGGCGCTGATGAACCAGCTCCGCGCCGACGGGCATCGCGTGGTGATCCTTTCCAACACCAATAAGCTGCACACCGAATTCTGGCCGACGCAGTATCCGGAAGTGCGCGCTGCAGCGGACGCCATCTATCTGTCGCAGGAACTGGGAATGCGCAAGCCTGAAGCGCGCATCTTCGAGCACGTGCTGCAGCAAGAGGGCTATCGCGCCGATCAGGCGATCTTCTTTGACGATAACGCGGACAACATCGCAGGCGCGGAGGCGCTGGGCATCAGAAGCGTACTGGTCGCCGACAGCAAAACCGTGCCGACCTGGCTGGCAAGCCATCGCTGAATGATGACGTCGCGCCCTTTTATCTCAACCTGCCACGCGTTCTGGCTGTGGCTCAGGCTGCTGTGGAAACGCATCGACGAAGACAACATGACGACGCAGGCCGGCAATCTGGCTTTTGTCTCGCTGCTGGCGCTGGTGCCGTTGATCGCCGTGGTGTTCGCGCTTTTCTCCGCGTTTCCTGTCTTTTCTGAAGTCAGCGTTCAGCTGAAAAATTTCATCTTCGCCAATTTTGTGCCGGCGACCGGCAACGTGGTGGAGCGCTATCTGGATCAGTTCGTGGCCAACGTCCACCGTATGACGGCGCTGGGCGCGATAGGACTGATTGTCACCGCGCTGCTGCTGATGCATTCGGTCGATACCGCGCTTAACACCATCTGGCGCAGCCATAAGAAGCGCCCACTGGTTTACTCTTTCGCCGTCTACTGGATGATCCTGACGCTGGGCCCGCTGCTGGCCGGCGCCAGCCTGGCGATCAGCTCCTATCTGCTCTCGCTGCGCTGGATAAGCGACAGCGGGGTGTACGGCGTTATCGATCAGGTCCTGAGGGTGTTCCCTTTGCTGCTCTCCTGGCTCGCGTTCTGGCTGCTTTACAGCATTGTGCCGACGCGCAGCGTGCCGTCGCGCGACGCCTTAATCGGTGCGCTGGTGGCGGGCGCGCTGTTCGAGCTGGGTAAAAAGGGCTTTGCCCTCTATGTTACGATGTTTCCTTCATACCAGCTGATTTATGGCGTGCTGGCGGTTATTCCAATCCTGTTTCTCTGGGTCTACTGGACCTGGTGTATTGTGTTGTTAGGCGCGGAAATTACCGTGACGCAGGGCGATTATCGCCAGTTAAAACAGCAGGAAGGCGAAAAAGAACGAGAGGTTGCATGATTGCGTTGATTCAACGAGTACTTAGCGCCAGCGTCAGCGTGGACCGCGCGGTGGTAGGCGAAATCGGTCCGGGCCTGCTGGTGCTGCTAGGCGTAGAAAAAGAGGACGATGAGAAGCGCGCCGAGCGGCTGGCGGAGAAAGTGCTGGGCTATCGTATTTTCGGCGACGAGCAGGGAAAAATGAACCTTAACGTCCAGCAGGCAGGCGGCAGCGTGCTGGTGGTGTCGCAGTTTACGCTGGCGGCGGACACGCAAAAAGGCATGCGTCCCTCTTTTTCCGGCGGCGCGGCGCCCGCCGAGGCGAACCGCCTGTATGAATATTTCAGCGACTGCTGCCGTCGACAGGGCGTGACTACCGCCAACGGACGTTTCGCCGCCGACATGCAGGTGGCGCTGGTCAACGATGGTCCTGTGACCTTCTGGTTGCAGGTGTGAGTCTGGCAGCCGAGCGGCACGGGATCGGCCACGCAAGCTCTGAACGAGAGAACCACTTTATGTATCATCTTCGGGTACCGCAAACTGCGGAAGAACTGGATATGTACTACCAGTTCCGCTGGGAAATGCTACGCAAGCCGCTGCGCCAGCCGCAGGGCTCGGAGCGGGACGGCTGGGACGCGCTGGCGCATCATCAGATGGTGGTGGACGAGCATGGCCAGCCGGTGGCCGCCGGGCGTCTCTATATTAATGCCGACAACGAAGCGTCAATTCGCTTCCTCGCCGTGCATCCCTCGGTGCAGGGGAAAGGGCTGGGCACGCTGGTGGCGATGACGCTGGAATCGGTGGCGCGGCAGGAAGGCGTTAAGCGCGTGACCTGCGCCGCGCGCGAAGACGCGGTTGAGTTCTTCGCCAAGCTGGGCTACCTCAATCAGGGAGAGATCACCGCGCCGCAGACCACGCCGGTGCGCCACTTCCTGATGATCAAGCCGGTGGTGACGCTGGACGATATTCTGCATCGCGCCGACTGGTGCGGTCAGCTGCAGCAGGCCTGGTACGACAACATTCCGCTCAGCGAGAAGATGGGCGTGCGTATTTTGCAGTTCACTGGGCAGAAATTTATCACCACCATGCCGGAAACCGGCAACCAGAATCCGCACCACACCCTGTTTGCCGGCAGCCTCTTCTCCCTGGCGACCCTGACCGGCTGGGGGTTAATCTGGCTGCTGCTGCGCGAGCGCCATCTTGGCGGCACCATCATCCTGGCGGATGCCCATATTCGCTACAGCAAGCCGATCGCCGGACGTCCCGGCGCAATTGCCGATATCGGTTCGATGAGCGGGGATCTGGATCGGCTGGCGCGCGGTCGCAAAGCGCGCGTGCGTCTTGAAGTCGAGCTGTACGGTAATGAGGAGCCGGGCGCGGTGTTTGAAGGGGTCTATATCGTGCTACCCGCCGATCCTGACGAGCCGCTAGAAGAGGGCGGTTCCGGCGCGCGTATCAACTAAAACGCCAGGACCGATGATACGGTCCTGGCGCTCTCTTTATCTGACTTCGCCCGCCTGCATCTGCTGCTGAACCTGCTCTGTATCGGTGCGCAGCGAGAGCGAGCCGTTCGCCGAGGATTTCAGCGGCGCATCCGCCCTGAGCGCGGCGTTAAGCTGAAGCTGGAAATTGCTCGGGCCGCTCGCCGGCAGCGCAGGCCAGCCCCAGTGTTGCAGCACCTCTGCGGGAACCGCCTGGCCTTTCAGCGTCAGCGCCGCCGGCCTATCCGGCTGCTGGCCGACGCTGGCTGACCCTTCCAGCAGTCCATTGCCGCTAAAGGCGCTCATCTCCGTAACCTGAATCTGCCGATCGTCGGCGATAAGAGACAGCGACGGATGGCGCAGATCGACGCGGTTAAACGTCGCTTCGGCGGCGTTGAGACTCATCTTGCCTGACCAGATCCCCCACTGATGCTGACGCGCCAGCAGCAGATTTTCGCCGTTGCCTTCCAGCGAGGTCATCTGAAACGGAAACGCCGGGTTGATATCGATGATCAGGTTGCGATTAGAGGTGAAACGTCGCACCTCCAGCGAATCGAGCCAGGTCGGCAGCGCCGCCTGCCAGCGATCGCGCCAGTTCTGCGGCAGGGTATATTCCAGCCCGGCAGCCGCCAGATTGTTCAGCGTCAGGCGCTTGTCGCTGCGGCTCCAGCTGCCGTCGGCGCGGATCACGCCGTTGGCCCAGCGCGAGCTGAACTGGGTCAGCGCGATGCCTTGCGGCGACAGGTCGAGATTGAGGATCGGATCGTTAAGCTCGAAGCGTCCGTTGATAAAGTTGCTGGCGTTCAGCGAGAGCGAACCGTCGTCGCTGCGCCAGTCGTCGCCTTGCCAGGTCAGGTTTTTCAGCGTCAGATCGAGATCGGTGACCGCCCAGTCCGGGCCCTGAAGGCGCGCGTCGGTCATATCCAGACGGTTAATGGTGACGGAAGGCAGCGCCTGAATCGGCCGCAGAAAGTCCGCCAGGCTTTGGGCGGTTTGCAGGCGAATATCGTTGAGGCGAAGCTGGCGGATCAGCCAGTTGCCCTGCGCGTCACGCTCGGCGCTGCCGGTCATTGAACCACGCGCCAGATCGGCGCCAACATTGCTGAACAGCATACGACCCTGCGATACGCTGCCCTGAATCAGGACGTTTGCGCCTGACACCTTGTTCAGCGTCAGGTCGCCAGCGCTCATCTGAAACTGCGCGTCGCTGCCCAGCATGCTCTTCGTCGTGGGTCTCCACGGCATAACGCCACCGTTTACCTGCCGAGCCGCAAGCGGCAGAGGCGTGTCTGGACTGTCGATGCGCATGTTGTTCAGCTGCAGGCGTCCCGCCTGGAAAGGCAGGGCGTCGCCAGGCGTCAGGTTGGCCAGGTTCACCACGCCGTCACGCAGCTCGATGCTGCCGAAGTTCAGCGGATCGCTGAACTGCAGCAGCGCAAATCCGAGATCGACGCGCTTCGCCACAACGGCGGCCGGCTGGCCGTCATGACCAAAAGTGAAGTTGTCGAGAATGATGTGTGAAGGCGAGGAGAAGTTGTGCTCTATCTTGCTGAGGGAGAGATGCCAGTCAGTTTTATCGCTCACGTAGCGGCTGAACCAGCCTGCGCCCCACTGCGTCTGCAGCAGAACGTAGATCACCACCAGGCTCAGCACCAGCAGCAACAGCACCGTAAGAAAAAATTTTCCAAGAAATTTCATTGTATCCATCCCGCCATCTTTCCGGTCAGTGCTTGTTATGCCTGAATTACCGTTGTAGCTCAACAGCCTGGATGTAAATACGAATAAATAGCAGAGGCGGGCCGCAGCCCGCCGGAGAGGTTACTTTTCCTGCGGAAAGATCAGGTTCAGCACGATGGCGGTGATTCCGCCTGCGGCGATGCCGGAAGAGAGCAGGGTCTTCAGCCAGTCTGGCGCGAACTGCAGGATCAGCGGCTGCTGCGATACGCCCAGCCCCACCGCCAGCGACAGGGCGATAATCATAATCGCGCGGCGGTTGAGCGGCTCGCGCGACACGATGCGCACGCCGGAGGCGGCGATGGTGCCGAACATGACGATGGTGGCGCCGCCCAGCACCGGTTCCGGAATATGCTGTACAAAACCGCTCACTGCCGGAAACAGACCCAGCACAATCAGCATCAGCGCCACGACAAAGCCGACGTAGCGGCTGGCGACGCCGGTAAGCTGGATAACGCCGTTGTTCTGGCCGAAGCAGGAGTTGGGAAAGGTGTTGAACAGCGCGGAGACAAAGGAATTCAGCCCGTTAGCCAGCACGCCTCCTTTCAGGCGCTGCATATAGAGCGGACCGCTAACCGGTTGCTCTGACACGTCCGAGGTCGCGGTAATATCGCCGATCGTCTCCAGCGAGGTGACCATAAACACCAGCATCAGCGGGACCAGCAGGTTCCAGTCAAAGCCCAGTCCATAGTAAAGGGGCGTCGGCACCGCGACCAGCGGCTGACTGGCCGGCGCGGCGGTTTGCGGCAGCATATCCATCAGCCAGGCGGCGAGATAGCCGATCGCCATGGCGATCACCAGCGACGCGACGCGCAAATAAGGATTACGCTGACGGTTGAGCACGATGATCACCGCCAGCACCACCCCCGCCAGCAGCAGGTTTTTCGGCGCGCCGAAGCTGTGATCGTTCATCGCGGCAAAGCCGCCGCCAATCGAGGTCAGGCCGACCTGAATCAGCGACAGGCCGATAATCATCACCACGATGCCAGAGACCAGCGGGGTGATAATGCGGCGCGCCAGGTGCAGAACGCGCGACAGCACCATCTCGGTACAGGAGGCCACCATCAGCGTGCCGAACAGCGCTGCCATCATGGTCGGCACGTCGGCGCCGCCGTTTTTCAGCGCCATGCCGCCCATAATCAGAGGCGTCACAAAGTTGAAGCTGGTGCCCTGAATCGACAGCAGGCCCGAGCCGACCGGACCCCAGGTTTTAATCTGCAGCACCGAGGCGACGCCGGAGGCGAACAGCGACATGCTGATAATGTGCTGCGTATCCTGCGCAGGCAGGCCCAGCGCCTGACAAATCAGCAGCGCGGGCGTGATCACCGCCACGAACATCGCCAGCAGATGCTGACCGGCGGCAAACAGGGTTTGCGGCAGCGGCGGACGATCTTCAAGGCGGTAAATCAGTTCGCTCTGGCGCGGCGTCGTCGATTTATGGCGTGTGGCGTCTGGTTGATTAACGGACATAAAGTGGCTTCCCAATCTGTGAAGAGGGGGATTTTAAACCGCTGATGAATGAAAGCAATCGTTTGCCAGCCTTTATCTTGTGCGCGTCTGGGCACAGGCGCAGTCAGGTCGGAGCAAAGAGAGAATTAGACGTTGGTATAACGGGCGGTTTCCGGCAGCCAGCGCTCGATCAGCGCCTTCGCCTGTTCCGGATAGTGCTGGTGGATATGGCGCGCTACGCGCTGTACTTCCGGCACCATCGCCTGATCGCGCAGCAGATCCGCTACCTTAAACTCGGCGTTGCCGGTCTGGCGCGTGCCCAGCAGCTCGCCCGGACCGCGGATCTCCAGATCGTGCTGGGCGATGACGAAGCCGTCGTTACTGTCGCGCAGCACCTGCAAACGACGCTGCGCGGTTTTGCTCAGCGGCGCCTTGTAGAGCAGCACGCAGTGCGATGCCACCGCGCCGCGCCCGACGCGTCCGCGCAGCTGATGCAGCTGCGCCAGCCCCAGGCGTTCCGGGTTTTCGATAATCATCAGGCTGGCGTTAGGCACGTCGACCCCGACTTCGATCACCGTGGTCGCCACCAGCAGCTGCATCTCGTTGGCCTTGAAGGCCGCCATTACCGCCTGCTTCTCCGCAGGCTTCATGCGGCCGTGCACCAGACCGATATTGAGGTCGGGCAGCGCGATTTTCAGGGCTTCCCAGCTCGCTTCCGCCGCCTGCGCCTCCAGCAGATCGGACTCTTCGATCAGCGTGCAGACCCAGTAAGCCTGTCTGCCCTCCTGGCAGGCGTGCCGCACGCGGGCGATGATGTCGTCGCGGCGGCTGTCGGGGATGGCGACGGTAGTAACCGGCGTACGTCCCGGCGGCAGCTCGTCAATGGTCGAGGTATCGAGATCGGCATAGGCGGTCATCGCCAGGGTGCGCGGAATCGGCGTCGCGGTCATAATCAGCTGATGCGGATGGAAGCCCTGCTCTTCGCCTTTCTCCCACAGCGCCAGCCGCTGATGTACGCCAAAGCGATGCTGCTCGTCGATAATCACCAGCGCCAGCCCGTTGAACTGCACCTGCTCCTGGAACAGCGCATGCGTGCCGACCACCATCGCCACCTGTCCGCTGGCGATCGCCTCCTGCTGCGCCTGTCGCGCTTTGCCTTTCTGCTTGCCGGCCAGCCAGCCGACTTCGATGCCCAGCGGCGCGAACCAGCTGCGGAAGTTGTTCGCGTGCTGCTCTGCCAGCAGCTCGGTAGGCGCCATCAGCGCCACCTGTTTGCCGTGCGCAATCACGTCAAGCGCCGCCAGCGCCGCGACCAGGGTTTTACCGGATCCGACGTCGCCCTGCACCAGACGCATCATTGGGAAATCTTTGGCCAGATCGCGCTCAATCTCCTGCACCACGCGTTTTTGCGCGTTGGTCGGGGAGAAGGGCAGCGCCGCCAGCAGTTTGTCGCTCAGCGTATGGCGCGGCGCCATCGGCAGCGCGTAATAACGCTGCGCGCCGGCGCGTACCGCCAGCATGCTGAGGTTGTGCGCCAGCAGCTCTTCAAGGATCAGACGACGCTGCGCCGGATGGCGGCCATGCTCCAGCTCGCTCAGGCGCAGGTCCGGCGGCGGGCGATGCAGCGTGCGCAGCGCCTCCGGCAGGCTAATCAATCCCTGCGCCAGTTCCTGCGGCAGCAGTTCGGCAATCGGCACGCTCTCCAGCAGCGTCAGCGCCTGATCGGTAAGGCTGCGCAGCGTGGCCTGACGAATGCCTTCGGTAGTGGGATAGACCGGCGTCAGCGTCTCTTCCAGCGTAACCGGGCTCTGCTCGCCCTGAACGCGATACTCGGGGTGAATAATTTCCGCGCCGCGCTGGCCGCGCTTGATTTCGCCATAGGCGGTCACGCGGCGGCCCGGCGCCAGGCTGTTCTTCATCCCGGCATTGAAGTTGAAGAAACGCATGGTGAGCACGCCGCTACCATCGCTGATCTGACACACCAGCATGCGGCGTCGGCCAAAGGAGATATCGGACTGCAAAACCTCGCCCTCTACCGTGGCCCAGATGCCAGGCAGCAAATCGTTAATGGCGTAGAGCTGAGTGCGGTCTTCGTAGCGTAGCGGGAGATGAAGCAGGAGATCCTGAATGGTATGGAGGCCGAGCTTAGCCAGCTTCGCCGCCTGACTGGCGCCGACGCCGGTCAGGGTACTGAGCGGAATGGCATCCAGCAGGCGGCCCTTCATTTCTTTTTCCCCGTGGCCTGCATGCTGGCCCACCAGTCGGCGTCAGCTTCCACTTCGCCCTGGGCGTTGATATGCGGATAGGGCAGACCTTTCTGCTTCGCCACGCGCGCCAGCACCGGATAGCCGCCTTCGAACAGCAGGCGCTGCTGCTCCTCTTCGTCCAGCAGGCTGTGCCGACGCTGATAGAGTCCGGCGTTCTGCCGCTGGCGCTGCGCTTCGTAAAGGATCAGCGCGGAGGCCACGGAAACGTTCAGCGACTGCACCATGCCTACCATGGGAATAATGATGTCGCAATCGGCCAGCGCCAGCGCTTCGGCGGTGATGCCGGTTTTTTCCTGGCCCATCAGAATGCAGGTCGGGCGGGTGTAATCTATTTCGCGAAAATCGACCGCTCTGGCCGACAGGTTGGTCGCCAGCACCTGCATGCCGCGATCTTTCAGATGGGCAACCGCCTGGGCGATATTGCGATGGGTTTTGACCTTCACCCAGCTGTTGCTGCCGGCGGAAGCGGAGACCATGGTGCGCATCCGTTCGCTGGGCCAGACGGCGTGCACTTCGTGAATGCCCACCGCATCCGCCGTGCGGATCACCGCCGAGACGTTGTGCGGCTTATGCACCTGTTCCATACAGACGGTGAGGTCGTGCTGGCGAAGCGCCAGCATCTCCTGAATACGAGCGAAGCGTTGGGCGTTCATGCGCTAGTTACGGTTACGGTGAACTTTGATCACATCCGGCATCACGCGAATTTTACGCATAATGTTCGCCAGATGGACGCGATCGCGCGCGGTCAGGCGGATGAACGCGCTGTAAACCCGGCCGTCGCGCTCTTCGGTATTGAGACTCTGGATATTCGAGCCTGCGGTATTGATCGCCGCCGTCAGGTTCGCCAGCGCGCCCTGATGGTTGAACATGTCGACTTTAATTTCCGCCACGAACTCCTGATCGGTGACCTTATCCCATTCCACCGGCATGAATTTTTCCGGCTCTTTCTGGTAGCCGCGGATATTACGACAGGATTCGTGATGCACCACCAGCCCCTTGCCGGGACTGACGTGGGCCACGATGGGATCGCCGGGAATCGGACGGCAGCATTTGGCGAAGGTGATCAGGACGCCGTCTGCGCCTTTGATCGGCAGCTTGCCGCGTTTGCTGCTGCTCGGCGGCGTCGCATTGCTCGACTGCAGCAGGTTCTTCGCCACCACCACGCTCATGGCGTTGCCGAGGCCGATCTCCGCCAGCAGGTCGTCCAGCGACGTCAGCTTCATGCGATCCAGCTCTTGCTTGATGTTCGCGGGCGAGATCTCCGCCAGCTTGCGGCTGCCGCCGAGCGCGTGGCTCAGCAGGCGACGGCCAAGATTGACCGAGTCTTCGCGCTTGAGGTTTTTCAGCAGCTGACGAATTTTGGCGCGCGCTTTGGAGCTGACGACGAAGTTGAGCCAGGCGGCGTTGGGACGCGCGCCCGGCGCGGTAATGATCTCTACCGTCTGGCCGCTGGTCAACGGCTGCGAGAGCGGATAGGGCTGGCGATCGACGCGCGCGCCGACGCAGGCATGGCCGATATCGGTATGCACCGCATAGGCGAAATCGACCGGCGTCGCGCCGGCCGGCAGTTCGACGATGCGTCCTTCCGGCGTAAAGACGTAAATCTCGTCAGGGAAGAGATCGGACTTCACGCTCTCGATAAATTCAAAAGAACTGCCCGCGCTCTGCTGCAGCTCCAGCAGGCTTTGCAGCCAGCGCTGGGCGCGAATCTGCGCGGTAGTGCCGCTTTCGCCCGCCTGTTTATAAGCCCAGTGCGCGGCGACCCCCATTTCTGCCATCTGATCCATATCTTCGGTACGGATCTGCACCTCGACCGGCACGCCGTGCGGACCGATCATCGAGGTATGCAGCGACTGATAGCCGTTGGCTTTGGGGATAGCGATGTAATCTTTCATACGGCCTGGACGCGGTTTGTACAGGCTGTGCATCTGACCGAGCACGCGATAGCAGGTGTCCACGTCCTTCACGATCACGCGGAAGGCGTAGATATCCATGATGGAGTGAAAACGCTGCTCTTTCAGCGTCATTTTGCGGTAGATAGAGTAGAGATGTTTTTCACGGCCGCTGACGCGGCAGGGAATGCCCGCTTCCTGCAGACGCCCGTCGATTTCCGACAGTATCTTCTGAATCATCTCTTTGCGGTTGCCGCGCGCCGCTTTTACGACCTCTTTAATCACGCGATAGCGATTAGGGTAGAGCGCCTCAAAGCCCAGCTCTTCCAGCTCGATTTTCAGGTGATGAATACCCAGGCGATGCGCCAGCGGACTGTAGATCTCCAGGGTTTCCAGCGCGATGCGACGACGCTTGTCTGGACGCAGCGAGCCCAGCGTCCGCATATTGTGGGTGCGGTCGGCCAGCTTGATGAGGATGACGCGGATATCCTGCACCATCGCCATGATCATCTTGCGAAAGTTCTCAGCCTGCGCCTCTTTCTTGTCGCGGAAGGTCAGCTTATCCAGCTTGGATACGCCTTCCACCAGCTCCGCCACGCTTTTGCCGAACAGCTGCTCCATATCCTGGTAGGTTGCCGGCGTGTCTTCAATCACGTCGTGCAGCAGCGCGGCCATGAGCGTTTCATGATCGAGCTTCATTTCCGCCAGAATGCAGGCGACGGCAACAGGATGGGTAATATAGGGCTCGCCGCTGGAGCGTGTCTGTCCCTCGTGAGCATCACGTGCGACAAGATACGCTTGCTGGAGGCGCTTGATTTGCTCCTCCGGCAGGTATTTTTCAATCAGCTGATTGAGACTTTCAAACAGATACAAGGTTGGCCTGCAGGTTGCTGTTAACGACGGCCTTCAGCGATAGCGGTAACGGCTTGCAATTCAGCGGCTTCCTGCTCTTGCTGCTCCTGACGATCGCGCACGTCGAGGATCTGGTTGGTGATCAGGCCTTCTTCGATTTCGCGCAGGGCGATAACGGTGGCTTTATCGTTCTCTTCCGGAACCAGCGGATCTTTGCCGCCTACCTGCATCTGACGTGCACGACGTGCAGCGACCAACACCAGGTCAAAACGGTTACCAATTTTTTCTACTGCGTCCTGAACGGTTACGCGTGCCATAGGTGTGCTACTCCACAGATGAAGAAATGACTGGGCATAATACTGAAACTGACTTCAGACTGCCAATAGTTTGCTGATTAAAGCATCATGACGCGCCTTCTGGCGCCCCATGCGCAGGCGTTCAGCGCGGATGATGGTCTTCAGATCGGACAGCGCCAGATCGAAATCATCATTGATAATTAAATAGTCGTATTCGGCGTAGTGGCTCATCTCGGAAACCGCCTGAGCCATGCGGCGGGCAATCACCTCTTCGCTGTCCTGACCGCGGCCGCGCAGACGGCGGTCCAGTTCGTCTTGCGAAGGAGGCAGCACGAAGATGCTGCGCGCGGCGGGCATTTTCGCACGGATCTGCTGCGCGCCCTGCCAGTCGATATCAAGGAACACATCGACGCCGGTGGAGAGCACCTGCTCGATCGCTTTGCGCGACGTGCCGTAATAGTTGTCGAAGACTTTTGCATGCTCGAGGAAGGCGTCTTCCGCGATCATCGCTTCAAATTCATCTTTTGAGACGAAGTAATAGTGTTCGCCATGGGCTTCACCAGGACGCATGCCGCGGGTGGTGTGAGAAACAGACACCTGCGTATCGTACAGCGGTTGTGTCTTCAGTAACGCCTGAATCAGGCTGGATTTACCCGCGCCGCTGGGGGCGGAAACAATAAAAAGCGTGCCTTGAGCCATGGTCTTCTTGAATTGAGTAAAGAGCGGAGTCGATTTCCTGCAAAGTATACACGGCTTAGGGCCGTCACGCAGCGTTTGCGCATGGCGCTGCGCTAAATCTTTTGCGGCGCGGCGCGTAAAACCGCCTTTTCCAGCCTGCAAACGCCTCTTTTTTCTGCCTGTTCCCTTCCGTTCTGCTTTTTTGGCTGTCGTCCTGTTGCTTCCGTGCCGCTTCAATAGGCGAAACGTCAAGGAGGCTCATTATGAAAGAGACGCTACGCCTGCTGCTGTGCCTGTTGTTGCTGGCTGCCGAGCCGGCATACGCGCTTTGTCCCGTATGGACGCCTGCGCGCGCCGGAGAGGAGATCGCCCGTCTGCAGCGGCAGCTGGAGCGCTGGGACGAAGCCTACTATCGCGATGGCAAGAGCCTGGTCAGCGATGCGGACTACGATACGCTGCTGCAGCGGCTGAAAAGCTGGCAGGGCTGCTTCGTGCCCGCCCGCCCGGCCTATGACTCTCAGCTGCCCGCCAGCGGCAGGGTCGCGCATCCGGTGGCGCATACCGGCGTAAAAAAAGTTCGCGATAAGCTGGCGCTGGCGTACTGGATGCAGGATCGGCGCGACTTATGGGTGCAGCCGAAAATCGACGGCGTCGCGGTCACGCTGGTCTACGAGGCGGGGAAGCTGGCGGCGTTAATTAGCCGCGGCGATGGTCTGCACGGCGAGTCCTGGTTAGCGAAAGCGCCCTATATTCCCGCCATCCCGCTGAAGATCGAGAGTGATGCGCCGCAGGTAGTGCTGCAGGGCGAACTCTTTCTGAAGATGACCGATCATCAGCAGTGGCGCGACGGCGGCAAAAACGCGCGGGCGCAGGTAGCGGGCGCGCTGATGAGTCAGAACCCTGTACCACTGCTGGCCGATATCGGTCTGTTTATCTGGGGATGGCCGGATGGGCCCGCCGCGATGACGGATCGTCTGCGGCAGCTTGCCGGCTGGGGACTGGGTCTGGCGCAAATGTGGAGTCAGCCCGTACGCGACGAGGAGGAAGTCGCGGTCTGGCGCGATCGCTGGTTCAACGCGCCGCTGCCTTTCGCAACGGACGGCGTGGTGGTGCATCAGACGACGCGTCCCGCCGGACAAAGCTGGATGCCTGGCGAAGGCGACTGGGCGGTGGCGTGGAAATTTGAGCCGCCGGACGTCACCAGCGAAGTACGTTCGGTAGATTTCACCACCGGCCGCACAGGCAATATTACCGTGGTGCTCACCCTTCAGCCGGTCGCGCTCGACGACAAAATCGTCCGGCGCGTGAACATCGGCTCGCTGCGACGCTGGCGGACATGGGACGTTATTGCCGGCGATCAGGTGGCCATCAGCCTGGCGGGACAGGGCATTCCTCGTCTGGAAAGAGTGATATGGCGAGTCGCAAAACGTGATTACCCGCAGCCGCCGGATGCTGAAAGCTTTACGCCGCTCAGCTGCCTGAGCGTCACGCCCGCCTGCCGCCAGCAACTGCTGGCGCGGCTAAGCTGGCTAAGCCAGAAATCGGTGCTGGATATCGCCGGCGCGCAGCGCAGCACCTGGCTGCGGCTGCTGGAGAACCGCGCCATGTCGCATCTTTTCTCCTGGCTGACGCTGACGCCAGAGCAAATCGCGCAGAGCCCAGGCATCAGCCCGACGCGCGCGCAGCAGCTCTGGCATCGGTTCAATCTGACCCGTCAGCAGCCGCTGCGCCGCTGGATCGGCGCGCTCGGCATACCGCTGCCGCGGCGCGCGCTAAATGCCTTGCCGGACAAGAGCTGGGATGACGTGCAGCAGCGCGACGTGCAGCAGTGGCAGGCGCTGCCGGGCGTTGGCGCGATCCTGGCGCAGCGTATTCACGCCATGTTGCAGGACGCGCGCATACAAAAACTGATCGCTTTTCTGCGACAGCAGGGCATTCCGGGCGGGGTCAGTGCTCCGGGTGCGGATAGTTGAAAACAGGCAGTCCAAGCCGGAAGCGCAGCGCCAGCAGACGCGCCAGAAAGCCGAACAGCAGGGTAATCATCACCACAGCCTCATGCGCCAGCGAAGTTTTCAGCAGCAGGATATATATCCAGCCGGAAGCGAAGGCGATACCGGCATAAAGCTCTTTCTGAAACACCAGCGGAATACGATTACAGAACATATCGCGCAGCACGCCGCCGAATACGCCGGTAATCACTGCGGCGATGGCGGCAATAATCATTGCATGGCCGCTGTCGAGCGCGACCTGCGCGCCAATAATCGAGAAGACCACCAGGCCCAGCGCATCCAGCACCAGGAAAACTTTGCGCAGGTGGGTCATCAGCGGCGCAAGCCAGGTCGTCAGCACGGCGGCGGCGGCAACGATCATGATGTATTCCGGATGCTTCACCCAGCCGAGCGGGTAATGACCCAGTAAAATATCCCGCACCGATCCGCCGCCAATCGCCGTGACTGACGCGATGATAATCACGCCGAACAGATCCATTTTGCGTCGCCCGGCGGCAAGCGCGCCTGTCATGGCTTCCGCCGTAATGCCGATGATATAGAGGACGGTTAATAACATAGCTGGCTCCAGAAGGTGGGCGGCAAGGCTACGGGGTGAGTAAAATATCAGCAACTGAGAATTTCTCAGGCGATCGCTTCGCATCAGTTTAACTTATGACGGCCTGCGGAAAAACGCCGACGTAGCGGGAAAGCGAGTGCAGCGCTGCGACTGCTGGATAAGAAAAACGAATTATCGATACAGCAAGAGATGAAGCGAAGCGCCATTGAAACGAGGCTATCAGGGAAGACGAGAAAGAAGCCGCTTAGTCAGTAATCCCTGAGTAAGAAATAAAAATATAGCGTAGATAAAAAGAAAAATGCGTGCTGTCGCCAGCACGCGAATGCATCTTGTCAGATGCCCAGAGCCCACCATACAGACTTGTTTTTATTATGCGATTCTTGCGCGGATGCGACTGTAATCTTTGAGATTAAAACGATATTCCGGCTGAAAGCTCGAGCGGCCATAATAGCAATAGATCAGCATCCTAATAGAGGCCATTGCCAGATAACCCCAGATGGCGCACAGTACCGAAGGCGTCAGCCAGACGGTAAATAGCGTTACGCCAAGTCCAAAAAGCACAGACAGCGTTTCAGTAAATGCGATGCGGGTATATTGCTTTTCGCGCTGTAAAATAGCGCGATAATGCTGTCCCTGCGGGATAATAATAAAAATAACAGAGACCATTTCCAGCATAATGGCTATTTCAGGCTGCTGCAGGTAGTTGCCGATAAGATCGCTGCCGGTAAACAGTACGGCGAAAATAACCAGGCTCAGCAGCATATTGCCCCAGTAAAGCATCGACTGATCGCGTACCGACAGCGTGCCGCTGCGGATCAGCGCATTGGAATAGCTGCGGTCAGCCAGCGTATCAATGACCAGCAGCCCGATGATGGCGATCGCCAGCAGGTTCAGCTCGTTAGCCTGCAGTATTTGCGCCAGTAAAGAGAGCTGAAGTACCCCAATGCCGATGATTTTAATCGATGAAAGAATCGACCACTTTGCGCCGGTAAAGCTTCGTTCACGTATCGCCATGATATGCTCGTTAGGTACAGGTACCGAGTAAAATGTGACGTATGAAATAGCAGGCTATTTCACATCAATAATTAATGCCATTCGCCTGCGCGAAGTCCAGACGCAGTACGCCAGGCTTCACCAGTTATTATTGATTCAATGCGATGGATTTCGGAAACGTAAATAATTTCCCCACTATTATTATTATCCCGGGACAGGGCCGTCTTTTCTGTGGTTAACAGAAAAGCGGCCAGGTCCTGGGCAAATCCCTTTATATTTTTATATTCTCCAGCCAGCATCCTACCGGCGATCTCAACAAGTTCTTCTTCTGACAGCAGAGCCGTAGTTGAGCAATCCATTTTTATTTCCTGGTGTTGTTATTTTTAAGTGTTGCTGTGTGTGGCTAATTTATACCTCGTTTTTTTTAATTCCACACCATAAGAAAAGTCTGATAACTTCGCTGCAGAAATAAATGGATTCACTCTTTGCATGAAATTTTTTTAACTTCCGTTCTAAAGGTTTATTAATCGTTGTGCAGTAAAAAGGGTAAACCGCGGGTATAAAAAATGCGCACGCGCAGAGAATGCATGTATTTCAGGCGTTACAGCGAAACGGCAGGGTTCGCTACCCAGGACTTTTCCCGGATAGCGGGCTTTAATGAAACTGTTGTGAATCGAGAAGATGGCTTATGAAAAAGGTGAAAGCGCTTATGCGTTTTTACTGAACTTTTTTCACTTTTCTGAGCCGTAAGGCCCAGCCATGACTAAAGATCGGCGGCTTCTTCGCCGGTTTTACTGGGTGAGCAGCCGGTTGAGACGCGCGAGATCGCTTCTTACCCATTCAATATCCTGAGAAAACTTCCCGTCAGACATAAGTGGCTGGCGATAAACCACCATCACGACTTCCGCGCCCTGTTCATTGGCGACCACGCGCATCGGCATATAAATCTCTTTACCAAAGCCGCTGTCAATCCAGTGATCCATGACGCCAAAGGGATTATGCGGGGTAAAGCGAAGCTTTAGTGAACCTTCCGGCCCGCGAGCGCGCCAGTAACTGCCTTCCTGCTCCAGCGTGCTGCTGCTCAGCCCAGAGGCCCATTTGGCGAAGTATTCCGGCTTCCAGATCGTTTCATATAAATCTAACCAGTTACGCGCAATGGTCTGACTGACAACCTGGGACAACAACATGCTACCTCCGGAACCGGGTTAAAAAGGCATTAAAGCATGTTGGGCGCAGGGGGAGAATCGCGCGCAGCCAGAAGTGTGGCGCAGACAGGGTTTCATCCGGCAGGCCGGGCGGCCTGCCGGGAACGATCAGAGGAAACGTCCGCGCGCGTCAATCGACTGGCGCTCTGCGCGACCATCGGCGTGACGCAGCACATAACTATCCGACTGCGCCATAACCGCACAGCTGTGATTGGGGTAAATACGGAGCAGGGTGCCAACGCGGGGCGCGCTGTCCTGCCTGGCGATAAAGCCATGCTCCTCCGACAGCTTGCTAATCTCATAGCAGGTGCCGCTCTCATCGACGGCGACGCCGAAGCCGCTGGCGCTGGTGCCGTGCGGCCCTTTATCGGAACTCAACATTTTAGAACCCGCATCGATAATGATGAAATGGCGGTTTACCGCAACCACGCGAGCGATCACGCTCAGCGCCAGCTCGTCAACACGGCTCAGGCCTAGGCGGCAGGCGGTCAGATCGAGCAGGGCGTAGTTTCCCGGACGGATCTCATCGGTTCCGTCGGCCACCGGCGCGGCGAGCGCTGTAGGCGTCGCGCCAACGGAAACAGGGCAGTAGGCGAAACCCGCTGCGCGCAGCTGGCCTTGTACCTGCTGCATCAGTCGCGCCTCTTGCTGAGCGATCTCCGCAATGGCGTCGCGGTTCCCCGCGCCGTAGGCGTGCCCGGCGTGCGAGACCAGACCGGCAAAACGTAGCCGCGCCGCCTGCATTGCCTGCGCCAGCCTTACCGCGTCGTCGCGATGCGGATCGACGCCGATACGGTGGAGTCCGACATCTACCTTAATCGCCACCCCAACGTCGGCATCAGGCTGCTGGCGTAGCGCCTCGGCAATAGCGGCTATGCCATATGGCGCATCGACAATTAAGGTAACTTTCGCCTGATGCTGCGCCGCCAGCGTCAGCAGCTGCGCAATGCTGTCGGCGCGAATCACCGGATAGGCCAGCAGGATGTCGCGCTCGCCGCCGTGAATAAAGACTTCGCCTTCGCCTGGTTTGGAGACGGTGATGCCGCAGGCGCCCAGCGAACGCTGGCGGCGGGCAATATAGAGGCTTTTATGCGTTTTGATATGGGGACGAAGCGCGACGCCTGCGCGACTGGCTTTCTCCTGCATAGTCTGCAGATTGCTTTCCAGCCTGTCGGCGTCGATTTCAATATAGGGCGTGAGGCGATCGTCAGGCAGAGGACGTTGCCAGCGTTGGTTCATATCCATACGAGGTTCCTGCACAAACAGAGAGAGCCTCATCATTCAGCAATCTGCTGCGAGATGCCAGCCGCAGAAAGCGAAAACCGCATCATGATGGTCGTCATGATGCGGCTGCGGAACAGACTAAACGTAGAGCGATGCTTCACCCGGCGGGCGGGTTTTGAAGCGGCGGTGCAGCCACAGATACTGCTCCGGCGCACGCAGAATCTGGCTTTCGATCACCTTGTTCATATAGGCGGCGGCGGCGGCTTCATCGGTATGCGGGTAGTTTTCCAGCTCGGGATCGATAATCAGCTGATAGCCGTAATTATCGGGATTGCGGATCAGCGAGATGGTCAGCATCGCCGGATTGGCCAGGCGCGACAGAACAAAGGTGCCGTTGGTGGTCGCGGCTTTCTCAACGGCGAACAGTGGAGCGAAGACGCTGCCTTTCGGACCGTAATCCTGATCCGGCGCAAACCACACTGATTCGCCTTTCTTCAGCGCATGCACCATACCGCGCAAATCGCGTCGATCGATCATTGCCTTGTTGGATCGCATACGGCCTTTGGTCTGCGCCCACTCCATCGCCCGGTTGTTGTGTGGGCGGTACATCGCCATCATCGGCTGACATAAACCACTGATGCGGCCGCCCAGCTCCAGCGACATAAAGTGCACGCCGATAACCATTACGCCGCGCTTCTGCTCCATGGCGGACCGCAGATGGTGCAAGCCTGACACCTCAAACAGTTTTTTCACCGCGCGATCGGACCAGAACCATGCGATGCCGGTTTCCATCAGCGCCATGCCCAGCGAAGCGAAGTTGCCCGCGATCATGCGCTCTATATCGTGTTCGGCAATGCCGGGAAAGCAGAGTTCGATGTTGCGTCGCGTAATACGTTCCCGACGCTTAAGGAAATGACGAGAAAGCGTGCCGGCGTTGGCGCCGAGACGCATCAGAAGAGGATAAGGAAGCTGAACCAGCAGCCACAGGATGCCCAGACCTAACCAGGTTAACCAGTAACGCGGATGCAGCATTGAACGGCAGAAAGCTCCGGTCTTTTTCATAGCGCACCTTTATGTGATGAATGTATGTATCGCATAAAGAAGCACTTCCCTAAGTTCCCCAGGCGCTACAGCTTGTAGTCAATCGGACCGGCACATTAGCAAAAAGTGCCGCGAAAGAAAGTGAAACTGCGGAATCATATGGAGATGAATGTTTCATTGAACGGGTGATTATCGTTAAGAGAAAGAATGTTGTCGATAGAATAAACATTAAAAACAGTGTGTTAGTTAGATTCCGAAGCGGCAGCCTATAGCAGAAGCACTAACATTAAGAGTGGTCTGGAAATGAATGCTTATGTTTATTTACGCAGAATTTACGCTAGCGGAGAGAGAAAACGGCCAAAAGCTCGCCCAGAGGCGAGCCTTTCGTATAGCAGATGTCGCCTGTCACTCGATGATCTGAAGCTGAATGTTGATTACAATAAAATAAATAATATTTATCAACATTTTAATGGATGATTCTTGTGACAGTTTCATATTTGTAAAAAAGTTCTAAATGCAAATTTTTCCTATCGTTGGAGCAAAAATCAGGTGCGGAATGCCCTAATGTAGTGAAACTTCATATTCATAACGTCAGTTTTGCGTGGTAAGGCTAAATTAGAGCGGCAAGTATCAAAATTGACGAGATCATCCCGGTATTTTCTGCCTGTTTTCGTGTTCTCCAGGATAACCGCGCCAATTTCTATAATATCCATCTGTTCCCACTCGATAAGGTGAGTAGGATCAGGTTACTTATAGAAGATGATCATTCCCGCATGAGCAAGCAGAAGTAACTCTGCTTCTTCACAATCGAGATGTTTGGTTGCCAGCGGTAGGGGGTAATAATCAAATAGTGCGATAAAATCACTCATCTGCTACGTTCTCCATCCACGCAATCGCTTTACTGAAAGGAGCTTGAGGCAGGCGGTAAGGCGTTGCCGCTTTTCTCTCCGTCGAGATAGGCTCCCGGCCATTTTGCTGCTTCCACAGATCTGGTGCAAGTAGGTTAGAGCGGATGATTTTATTGCTGTCCCCATACGAGGGAGAGGGATTCTATTCGTCTTTAAGTTTTATTATATTACCGTTTTTTTTATATGGTATTCGCCATCATTTACTGTAAATATAGCGCCTCTGTTTTTGCTGTAACTGATTGAAAAAACCCTATCTTTTTCGATGCAGTTTATAGGGGGAGGCATATCAATAAAGCAAAGCCTGTCATATTTCCCTTCCTCTTTATAACCCTCTCCAAATAACCAGACGGTCAGATAAAAATAGCCATTTTTATCAGGTTTAGGAATGCCATATTTATCTTTTAGTATATCCTTATTTTTTAGCCACCAGTTAATTTTTCCTTTATCAGTCGGCGGGAAACTGTTGACCAAAAGATCACTAAAACCACTACTTCTGTGATGAACGGCTATGATCTCCACGGGACGAAGAGACAACCAAAGCCAATAGCTAATTAGCACGCAGCCAGCCAGAAAGAGCAGAACAATAGTTTTCTTGTTTTTCACTCTCATTTGCGAGTTCCTGTAATTTCTATGGTGGCTTCCATATTGGTCATGAATGGCTTGAAGCAAAACTGATTGTACCGCTGGAGAACAAACCAAATGCGGAAGAAATGGAGCTGGCTGAATTTTGTTTTCAGAATATCATCGCTATCCAGACCAAAATGATCCTGGACTTTATAATGTACCACTGCGCGGAAACGGCCATTATCAAGATGTAGCGATTTTATGGCGATATGCGTTGCCCAGGTATCATGGACGGTAATACCCATGCCGTTATAATTATCCTGGAATCTGTCGAATTTTGGCAACCTTCCACCAGATAAGGCTTCATACAACTTTGCCTTTTCAATAGATGGATAAATATTATTTTCCCAGTCTATATTGTCTTCAAACGCTTTCTGCAATAACAAGCGTGTACTATTTTCCTTTGAGTTATCCCTGATAATATGCTCTTTCAATGCTCTGTCCAGCGAAACATCGCGGAAGGGCGTACCATTGCCGTGCTGCATGTGAGTGATCATCTTTTCGATCAGGTGGCTGTACGGCCCGTAAAAGGAAAACTTGCGGGATAACGAGCGAAATTCATCAAACAGCATTGCGGCGCACTGCCGTCGGGTAATCTTTTCACCCTGGCCGCGCAGATTACAGCAGAACATGGACTGGGGACGATCCATTGAGGAACGCCGGGTAAGCGTCCAGGGATCAACCCGGTCAGAAATGTAATCCAGCCGGTAATGGGATTTTAACTGTGCTTCGGTTAAGTCGCCGCAGCGCATATCTTTAGCGCCGTAGTCGTCCATCCGGTTTTGGGTTTTGAATAGGGTGCAGGGTAACTGTAGTGCAGCCATCGTGACACATTCCTTGTGTTATCGTCCTTTGAGGTCTTCACAGAGAATAATACGCGGTGAAAGGTCAGAGTGTAAATATTGTACAGCCTCTGCCCGTAAATTTTTGCGGATTCGGGGCAGGGGGAATGATTTTATTGCTGTTTCTACGCGAGAGGAGCGGTTCTAATCTGATTTATTTTTTATCATCTTACCGCTGTCGTTTAGACGATATGTACCGCTATCCAAAGAGAAATAAGTCCCGGTATTCTTACTGCTATTCACCATTAGAACAGAATTTTTATCGATGCAATTTATTGGTGGTTTCATATCAGTAAAACAACGTCTATCATATTTGCCTTGTTCCTTGTATCCATCGCCAAAATCCCAAAAAATAACAGCAAAATAGCCAGAGGATGATGGTTTAGGAATGTTATATTTTTTTTCAACATATCTTTATTTTTTAGCCACCAGTTGATTTTACCCCTATCCGTAAATGGGAAAGCTTTAACTAAAACAGAAGCATGGCTACCATCCTCATGAACGGCGACAATCGCCACCGGACGCAGTGATAACCAAAGCCAGTAACCTGGCAGAACACAGGCAGTCAGGAAAACCAGAATCAAGATTTTTTTATTTTTTACTGTCATTACGCCCTCCAGTGATTTCTGCGGTAGCTTCCATGTTGCTTATAAAAGGTTTAAAACCAAACTGATTGTATCGCTGGAGAACAAACCAGATGCGGAAGAAATGGAACTGGCTGAATTTTGTTTTCAGTATATCGTCGCTGTCAAGGCCAAAGTGATCCTGTACTTTGTAGTGCACAACTGCCCGGTATCGATCATTTTCAATATGTAGTGATTTTATGGTGATATGTGTTGCCCAGGTGTCATGGACGGTGATCCCCATGCCGTTGAAATTATCCTGGAAGCGGTCAAATTTAGGGAGTTTTCCATCCAGGATGGCATCCATTAGTTGATATTTTTCACTTTCCGGAAAATACTTGTTTTCCCAGACGATGCCTGTTTTTAAGGCTTTTGATAACAGAATGCGTGTACTGTTCTTCTCTGACGAATCCCTGATAATATGCTCTTTCAATGCCCTGTCCAGCGCCATATCGCGGAAGGGCGTACCATTGCCGTTCTGCATATGAGTGATCATCTTTTCGATCAGGTGGCTGTAGGGCCCGTAAAGGGAAAACTTGCGGGATAACGAGCGGAACTCGTCAAACAGCATTGCTGCGCACTGCCGTCGGGTAATCTTTTCACCCTGGCCGCGCAGATTACAGCAGAACATGGACTGGGGACGATCCATTGAGGAACGCCGGGTAAGCGTCCAGGGATCAACCCGGTCAGAAATGTAATCCAGCCGGTAATGGGATTTTAACTGTGCTTCGGTTAAGTCGCCGCAGCGCATATCTTTAGCGCCGTAGTCGTCCATCCGGTTTTGGGTTTTGAATAGGGTGCAGGGAAACTGTAGTGCGGCCATCGTGACACATTCCATGTGTTATCGCCCTTTGAGGTCTTCACAGGGAATAATACGCGGTGAAAGGTCAGAGTGTAAATATTGTACAGCCTCTGCATGTAATTTTTTGCAGATTCCGGGCAGGTGTAATAAATCGTGCGCCGTGGCACCGACAAAATCAGTCTTTCTGGTGGAGCTCTGCATGGACCGTTTACCCATCGGGATACATCGCCGTCAATGCTGGCAATCGTAAAGCCTGCTTCCTGCATCAGTAACATATCTACAGCCTCGCCAGTTGCCTGGCGTTCTTTCGGTTCCACCAGCCGGGAGTATTCAGGCACGATGCGCAGGCGTGGATTTTCAGCTGTATGGCTTGCAGTCTGGTACACCAGCATCGAATAGCGCTTTAAAACAGGCATCAGCATCTGGATTGCACCGGGGGTGCTGTCGTCAATATCAGTGCCACCAAACGCACACGCCGCCATATTTGACACAATACGCCGCAGCCTGGCTTCTTTCGTCGGAAGTGAGAACCATCGTAGTTTTTCATTCTCTTTGCGGCGCTCTGCCTTTGTCATTTCTGGTGTGATGGAAATTTGCACACATTTAGATAAAATTGCCTTGCTGAGGTCAGAAAAGCAGTTAGCGGTAAACCGGGCAGGGGATGATTTTTTGCTGTCTCTACGCGAGGGAAAAACCTAATCTGTATTA
Source organism: Pantoea septica (assembly GCF_002095575.1). Classification (GTDB taxonomy): domain Bacteria; phylum Pseudomonadota; class Gammaproteobacteria; order Enterobacterales; family Enterobacteriaceae; genus Pantoea; species Pantoea septica. Next base: position 40,561 of record NZ_MLJJ01000011.1, read on the forward strand.
GTCGCGACTTGATCTGACATATGGCCTTGAAAGGTTGAGAGTTACCGGTTTGATATGGGTATCGAATCCTTATACAAAATACGGGGTAATTCTCATCCTTCATACTGCCAATCCCGTTATCAAACACAAAGCCGGTTTGCTTAATCTGGCGGAAGAACTCAGCAATGTATCGAAAACCTGTAAAATCATGGCCGTTTCACGTGATACATTTTATCGTTACTGCGAACTGGCCGATGAAGGTGGCGTGGATGCTTTGATAAACCGGAGTCGCCGCGCACCAAACCTTAAGAACCGTACCGATGATGCTACTGAGCGGTCTGTTATTGATTATGCCGCCAATGGAAACGTTACTTGATGGAAAGCGCATCTGGGCTGAGAAAAATTTAAGCCAGATGTAATCTAACAGATACCTGTATAAATAACCGATAACTGTCAGATCAGGCCTGAGCTAATACACTAATCTGACTTATTTTTTACTATATTACCGCTGTCATTTATACGATATGTTCCGCTATCTAAAATGAAATAAAGCCCGGTATTCTTACTGTTGTTCACCATAATGAGCGAATCTTTATCAATGCAATTTATTGGTGGTTTCATATCATCAAAACAGAGTCTGTCATACCCATCAGTTTCTTTATATCCATCACCAAAATACCAAAAAATGACGCTAAAAAAACCATCTTGGGCAGGTTTGGGAATGTTATACATGTCCTTGAGCATTTTCTTGTTTTTCAACCACCAATTTATTTTCCCTTGTTCGGTCAGTGGGAAATTTTTTACCAAAACATCGCTATAGTTACGTCTTTGATGAACGGCTACGATCTCTACGGGGCGCAACGATAACCAGAGGAAGTAACTCAGCAGGGCGCAAATAACCAGTAATAAAGCACAAATAAATTTTTTATTTTTAGATTTCATAACGGCCACCGGTAATCTCTACAGTGGCTTCCATATTGGTCATAAATGGTTTAAAGCCAAACTGATTGTAGCGCTGGAGAACAAACCAGATGCGGAAGAAATGGAACTGGCTGAATTTTGTTTTCAGTATATCGTCGCTGTCAAGGCCAAAGTGATCCTGTACTTTGTAATGCACCACTGCTCGGTATCGGTCATTTTCAATATGCAGTGATTTTATGGTGATATGTGTTGCCCAAGTGTCATGGACAGTGATCCCCATCCCGTTAAAGTTATCCTGGAATCTGTCGAACTTTGGTAATTTACCACTTAGCACTGCATCTCTTAATCTGTCTCGGTTTTCTACTGGAAAATGCTTGCTTTCCCAGTCTATGTTTGTTCTAAAGGCTTTCGATAACAAAATGCGTGTACTGTTTCTCTCCGAAATGTCTTTAACTATGTTTTCTTTCATTGCACTGTCCAGCGACATATCCCTGAAAGGCGTACCATTGCCGTGCTGCATGTGAGTGATCATCTTTTCGATCAGGTGGCTGTAGGGCCCGTAAAGGGAAAACTTGCGGGATAGCGAGCGGAACTCGTCAAACAGCATTGCTGCGCACTGCTGTCGGGTAATCTTTTCACCCTGGCCGCGCAGATTACAGCAGAACATGGACTGGGGACGATCCATTGAGGAACGCCGGGTAAGCGTCCAGGGATCAACCCGGTCAGAAATGTAATCCAGCCGGTACTGGGATTTTAACTGTGCTTCGGTTAAGTCGCCGCAGCGCATATCTTTAGCGCCGTAGTCGTCCATCCGGTTTTGGGTTTTGAATAGGGTGCAGGGTAACTGTAGTGCAGCCATCGTGACACATTCCTTGTGTTATCGTCCTTTGAGGTCTTCACAGAGAATAATACGCGGTGAAAGGTCAGAGTGTAAATATTGTACAGCCTCTGCATGTAATTTTTTGCAGATTCCGGGCAGGTGTAATAAATCGTGCGCCGTGGCACCGACAAAATCAGTCTTTCTGGTGGAGCTCTGCATGGACCGTTTACCCATCGGGATACATCGCCGTCAATGCTGGCAATCGTAAAGCCTGCTTCCTGCATCAGTAACATTTCTACAGCCTCGCCAGTTGCCCGGCGTTCTTTCGGTTCCACCAGCCGGGAGTATTCAGGCACGATGCGCAGGCGTGGATTTTCAGCTGTATGGCTTGCAGTCTGGTACACCAGCATCGAATAGCGCTTTAAAACAGGCATCAGCATCTGGATTGCACCGGGGGTGTTGTCGTCAATATCAGTGCCACCAAACGCACACGCCGCCATATTTGACACAATACGCCGCAGCCTGGCTTCTTTCGTCGGAAGTGAGAACCATCGTAGTTTTTCATTTTCTTTGCGGCGCTCTGCCTTTGTCATTTCTGGTGTGATGGAAATTTGCACACATTTAGATAAAATTGCCTTGCTGAGGTCAGAAAAGCAGTTAGCGGTAAACCGGGCAGGGGATGATTTTTTGCTGTCTCTACGCGAGGGGAGCGGATCTAATCCGATTTGTTCTTTACTATATCCCCTTTATTACTTATACGATATGTTCCACTATCCAGAACAAAATAACTCCCTGTATTTTCACTGTTCCTCACCATAAGGAGAGAGTTTTTTTCTATACAATTCATCGGTGGTTTCATATCTTTGAAACAAAGGTTGTCATATCCATCTGTTTCTTTATAACCATCGCCAAAATCCCAAAATACAACTACGAAAGATCCATCTGAGCTATGCTTTGGAATACCATATTTTTCTTCTAACATGTTTTTATTTTCTAGCCACCAAATTATTTTCCCCTTATCTGTAGGTGGGAAGCTTCTAACTAAAATATCACTATAGTTATTTTCCTGATGTAGCGCGACAATCTCTACAGGACGTAAACACAGCCAAATCCAGTAACCTAGTAAAACGCAAGCAGTCAAGAAAAATAGAATCAAGATTTTTTTATTTATTACTTTCATTGCGACTCCCTGTGATTTCTACGGTTGCTTCCATATTGGTCATAAATGGCTTGAAACCAAACTGATTGTATCGCTGGAGAACAAACCAGATGCGGAAGAAATGGAACTGGCTGAATTTTGTTTTCAGTATATCGTCGCTGTCAAGGCCAAAGTGATCCTGTACTTTGTAGTGCACAACTGCCCGGTATCGATCATTTTCAATATGTAGTGATTGTAATATGATATGTGTTGCCCAGGTATCATGCACGGTGATTCCCATACCGTTAAAATTATCCTGAAAGCGGTCAAATTTAGGGAGTTTTCCACGAGATATAGCAGTCCTTAAATCATCTTTTTGAGCAACAGGATAAATTCTATTTTTCCAGTCATTTTTTTCTTGAAATACTTTTTCTAACAAAATACGAGTACTATTTTTTTCAGACCTATCATTAAGAATATGCTCTTTCAATGCCCTGTCCAGCGCCACATCGCGGAAAGGCGTACCATTGCCGTTCTGCATATGAGTGATCATCTTTTCGATCAGGTGGCTGTAGGGCCCGTAAAGGGAAAACTTGTGGGATAACGAGCGAAATTCATCAAACAGCATTGCTGCGCACTGCTGTCGGGTAATCTTTTCACCCTGGCCGCGCAGATTACAGCAGAACATGGACTGGGGACGATCCATTGAGGAACGCCGGGTAAGCGTCCAGGGATCAACCCGGTCAGAAATGTAATCCAGCCGGTACTGGGATTTTAACTGTGCTTCGGTTAAGTCGCCGCAGCGCATATCTTTAGCGCCGTAGTCGTCCATCCGGTTTTGGGTTTTGAATAGGGTACAGGGAAACTGTAGTGCGGCCATCGTGACACATTCCTTGTGTTATCGTCCTTTGAGGTCTTCACAGGGAATAATACGCGGTGAAAGGTCAGAGTGTAAATATTGTACAGCCTCTGCACGTAATTTTTTGCAGATTCAGGCAATCAGAATTTTTCTCACGGGTACCGGGCGCGAGCTGATGCTCCCGTCTAATCGTCGGGATTTAGCAAAGTAATTAGTTACTAACGCTTACCGGGTGAGGGTTGAATAATGCGCGATATACGGGCAGTGCTGAAACGCTGGGGAGAGTGGACGGCACATGAAGATATCTGAATATCTGCTAGCTTTGTCATAGTGCCACCTGAGCATTGAATAGCGCTTTGTACCCAAGCTGGATCGTGACAAGTGCTTTGGATACAACCATGGGTACAAAGAAAATGCGCGATGTTATGCAATCATATGCGACAGTATGGAAATTAAAAAAGCCCGCATTTAGCGGGCTGGGTTGGTTATCTGCTACTGAGTGCGACAGTATGCAATGTTACTCGATGTTCTGAATCTGCTCGCGCATCTGTTCGATTAACACCTTCAGCTCAATCGCCGATGCGGTCACGTCCGCATTGATCGATTTCGACCCCAGCGTGTTCGATTCGCGGTTGAACTCCTGCATCATGAAGTCGAGGCGGCGGCCGACGGCCTCTTTTTTGCCGAGGATGTTATAGGTCTCTTTGACATGGGCTTCCAGGCGATCCAGCTCTTCCGCGACGTCGATGCGCTGCGCCATCATCACCAGCTCCTGCTCGAGACGATTGTTTTCCAGCTGCACTTCTGCTTCTTCCAGCTTCGCCACCAGACGCTCGCGCTGCCATTTCAGGATCTCAGGCATCTGGGCGCGCACTTTCGCCACTTCCTGCTTCACGCCTTCGAGTCGCTGTTCGATCATGCCTTTCAGCGCTGCGCCTTCGCTTTCGCGCGCGACGATGAAGTCATCCAGCGCGCCGTCCAGCGCGCTCAGCAGCTGGGCGTTAATCGCATCGAGATCCTGTTCCTGCGCGGACATCACGCCAGGCCAGCGCAGAATGTCCATCGGATTGATGGCGCCTTCATCGCTCTGCATCTTCACCCAGTTGGCGGCCTGCACCAGCTGCTTCGCCAGGGTTTCATTCAGCATCAGTTCGCCCTGCGCGCTGGGATCGGCGTCGAAACGCAGGTTGCACTCGATTTTGCCGCGCGTCAGGCGCTGACGAATGCGTTCGCGGATAACCGGCTCCAGGCTGCGAAACTGCTCCGGCAGACGGATATAGGTTTCAAGATAACGCTGGTTAACGGAGCGGAGCTCCCAGGCGGCGCTGCCCCAGGTGCCTTTGGCTTCGCGGCGGGCGTAAGCGGTCATACTGCGGATCATAATCGGCTACTCTTTGTCAGAAATTATGCAGCAAGTATAGCGACACCCGCCGCGCGCTAACAGGCATAAGCGCAGGTGCTTGCGAATAACGAAACATTTCCGCTTTTGCGGACAGGCACTTATGATGGTCGCTGACCGTTTTAATGAGGATTCTGCCGATGTTCCGCTCTGTAGCCCTTTCCGTGGCGCTCGCCGCGCTGCTGGCCGGTTGCCAGGCGCCGCGTCCGCTCCCGCCGCCGACCAAACCCATTGCCGTGTGCGCCGGCGGCGAAATGATGATGCAGACCACGCTCTGGTTCGGCCTCAGCAAACCGCAGGGCGGGATGGTGAGCCGCGACGACTGGCAGCAGTTCCTTGATAAAGAGGTGACGCCGCGCTTCAAAGCGGGACTCAGCGTCTACGACGCCAGCGGTCAGTGGCTGGAGAAAAGCGGCAAGCTGGCGCGCGAGCCGAGCAAGGCGCTGATGCTTATTCACGGCGCGGAAAACGGAGTTAACGACGATATCGAAGCGCTGCGCACGCTTTACAAGCAACGCTTCGGCCAGGAGTCGGTGATGCGCGTCGACGCGCCGGTGTGCGTGGGATTCTGAATAAAAACGGCGGCTGGAAGGCCGCCGTATAGCGATCAGATAAACAGACCGGCGAAGGCGGCCGACAGCAGGCTCACCAGCGTGGAGCCGTAGACCAGCTTCCAGCCGAACCGGGAGACCACATTGCCCTGCTGTTCGTTCAGTCCTTTGATTGCGCCGGCGACGATGCCGATCGAGGCGACGTTGGCGAACGACACCAGGAACACTGAGAGAATGCCCAGCCCGCGCGGGGTCATGTTGGCCGCCACCTTTTGCAGCTCAATCATCGCCACGAACTCGTTCGCCACCAGCTTGGTCGCCATAATGCTGGCGGCCTGCAGCGCGTCGGCGGCGGGAATACCGATCAGCCAGGCGAACGGATAGAAGAGATAGCCGAGAATCTGCTGAAAGCTGTAGCCGAACAGCGCGCTGAATAGCGCATTGACCGCGGCGATCAGCGCGATAAAGCCGATCAGCATCGCCAGGATAATCATCGCCACTTTAAAGCCCGCCAGAATGTACTCGCCCAGCATCTCGAAAAAGCTTTGCTCTTCATGAAGCTTGTCGAGCGGGATCGCCGCTTCATCTTGCGCTTTGCCGGGATTGATAATCGAGAGAATAATAAAGGTGCTGAACATATTGAGCAGCAGCGCGGCGACCACATATTTCGGCTCGATCATCGACATATAGGCGCCGACGATAGAGAGCGACACGGTGGACATCGCCGTGGCGGCCATGGTGTAAAGGCGCTTCGGCGGGATATCGCCCAGAATGCCTTTATAGGCGATAAAGTTCTCCGACTGGCCGAGGACCAGCGTGCTGACGGCGTTGAACGACTCGAGTTTGCCCATGCCGTTAACTTTTGACAGCAGCGTGCCCACCAGCCGAATCAGCAGCGGCAGAATGCGCCAGTGCTGCAGAATGCCGATTAGCGCCGAGATAAACACAATGGGGCAGAGCACGCCAAGAAAGATAAAGGCCAGCCCTTGCTTGCTCATATTGCCGAACACGAAGTCTGTGCCCTGCGCGGCGAAGGTCAGCAGTTTCTCAAAAAAGCCGCTGAAGGCACCAACCGCCGCCTGTCCGCTGGCGGAGTGCAGGAAAAACCAGCCCAGCGCGGCTTCCACCACGATAAGCTGCACGATATAACGCAGGCGTATCTGTTTGCGGTCATGACTGACCAGCAGCGCAAGGGCAAAAATCACCGCCAGCGCCAGCAGGAAATGAAGAATTGAGGTCATACTTTTTATTTTCAGTGAGTGAGGAAGGCGCATTTAGCCACAGACCGCGCGGAAATTCATCCGCCGATGCGTCATCCCGTCAGCAAGACAGGCGACGAGGAAGTCCGTATAATGCGCAGCCAATTCATTTCAGCCGGAGATTACCATGCGTCCAGCAGGCCGAAGCGCACAGCAGGTGCGTCCCGTCACCCTGACCCGAAACTACACCAAACATGCCGAGGGCTCAGTACTGGTGGAGTTCGGCGAAACTAAAGTGCTTTGCACTGCTACCGTGGAAGAGAGCGTCCCGCGGTTCCTGAAAGGGCAGGGGCAAGGCTGGGTAACCGCCGAATATGGCATGCTGCCGCGCTCCACCCATAGCCGTATGGCGCGTGAAGCGGCCAAAGGCAAACAGGGCGGACGTACGCTGGAAATCCAGCGCCTTATCGCCCGCTCGCTGCGCGCGGCGGTCGATCTCAAAGCGCTGGGCGAATTTACCATCACGCTGGACTGCGACGTGATTCAGGCTGACGGCGGCACCCGTACCGCGTCGATTACCGGCGCCTGCGTGGCGCTGGCCGATGCGCTGAACAAGCTGGTGGCCGACGGCAAGCTGAAAGCGAACCCGATGAAAGGCATGGTGGCGGCGATCTCCGTCGGCATCGTCGAAGGCGAAGCGCGCTGCGATCTGGAGTATGTAGAAGACTCCGCCGCTGAAACCGACATGAACGTGGTCATGCTGGAAGATGGCCGCATGATCGAAGTGCAGGGCACGGCGGAAGGCGAGCCGTTCAGCCATGAGGAGCTGCTGTCGCTGCTCGCGCTGGCGCGCGGCGGCATCGAGGAACTGATTCAAGCGCAGAAAGCGGCGCTGAACAACTGATTTACCAGGCGACCAGAGAGTCGCCTTTTTTTTGCGAGAGGAGTGAGAGATGAAAGCCTGGCAGCGTCAGTTTATTGAATTCGCCCTGAACAAGCAGGTGCTGAAGTTCGGCGAATTTACCCTGAAGTCTGGCCGTAAAAGCCCCTATTTTTTCAATGCCGGCCTGTTCAACAGCGGTCGCGATTTGGCGCTGCTGGGCCGTTTCTACGCGCAGGCGTTAGTGGACGGCGGCGTCGACTTCGATCTGCTGTTCGGGCCTGCCTATAAAGGCATTCCTATCGCCACCACTACCGCCGTGGCGCTGGCCGATCACCATGACCGCGACGTGCCTTACTGCTTCAACCGCAAAGAGGCGAAAGATCATGGCGAAGGCGGTCTGCTGGTTGGCAGCCCGCTGGCGGGCCGCGTTATGCTGGTGGATGACGTCATCACCGCCGGCACGGCGATACGCGAATCGATGGACATTATCAACGCGCATAACGCCACGCTGGCGGGCGTGCTGATTTCCCTGGATCGACAGGAGCGCGGACGCGGCGATATTTCAGCGATTCAGGAGGTGGAGCGCGACTATAAATGTCAGGTTACCGCCATCATTACCCTGAAGGATCTGATTAGCTATTTGGAAGAGAAGCCTGAAATGGCGGATCATCTGGCGAAAGTGCGCGCCTATCAGAAAGAGTACGGCATTTAATGCCGATGGCTTCCCTTTCCCGCCCGGGAAAGGGAAGCCAGTCCGGCTGACGTGCGCGGACTACACCAGCTGCGCGGCCAGCAGCGGCCAGCGGATATCGAAGTCGGCGGTCGGCCGAAAACGGAATTCCGAGCGCACGTAACGCGACAGGATGCCTTCGCAAAACGCCAGCAGCTGGCTCGCCAGCAGCGCCTCGTCCGTTTCGAAGCCTTCGCCTTCACGCATTTTGCGTTCGCGCATCACCTGACGCAGCTGCACTTCAATACGCTCAAACAGCTGATTAATGCGCCCCTGCAGGCGATCCTGCTCAAACATCAGCGCGTGACCGGTCAAAATGCGAGTCAGCCCCGGATTACGCTCACCAAATCCCAGAATCAGCTGCACGATAAGACGCAGGCGCGCCATCGTCTCTTTTTCATCTTTCAGGATCAGATTGATGCGGGTAATCAGACTGTCTTCAATAAACTCAATCAGGCTGTCGAACATGCGCGTTTTGCTGGGAAAGTGGCGGTAAAGCGCCGCTTCAGAAACACCGACGCTGGCCGCCAGCTTGGCGGTGGTGATGCGCTGGCTACCGTCACTGGATTCCAGCATTTGCGCCAACGCCTGCAAAATTTCTTCGCGACGGTTCCGTTTGGCGAGTTTTTTTTCTGCCATGACCTTAAAAACCCCTGAAATTTACCTTAAACAGGCACACCTTCCTGTCAGCCTTAAGCGCGAGGCTTAAGGCTGAGTGGAAATAAACAGATGGTTAAGCAAAAATGGGCGTTACTGACGGCCTGAATGGCCGAAACCGCCTTCCCCACGGGCGCTGGCGTCGAAATCTTCCACCAGGTTGAACTCCGCCTGAACGACCGGCACGAAGACCAGCTGTGCAAGACGATCCCCTGGCTGCAGCGTAAAGCTCTCCTGGCCGCGGTTCCAGACCGATACCATCAGCTGGCCCTGATAGTCGGAATCGATCAGGCCCACCAGATTGCCCAGCACGATGCCGTGCTTATGGCCCAGGCCGGAGCGCGGCAGGATAACCGCCGCCAGGCCGGGATCGCCGATGTGTATCGCCAGGCCGGTCGGCACCAGCGTGGTCATACCGGGCGTGATTTCCAGCGCGCTCTCCAGGCAGGCGCGCAAATCGAGCCCGGCGGAGCCAGAGGTCGCGTAGGTCGGCAGCGGAAACTCCGCGCCCACGCGCGCATCAAGAATCTTTACGTCGATTTTTTTCATCATAAAGGCGGACAATCTCGTCTAATAAATGTTGGCCAAGGAGCGTCTTATCGCTGAGCGGTAAGCGTTTTTCTCCCTCCTGCCAAAAGAGGTGAAGCGCGTTGGTATCGCTGTTAAATCCCTGTCCGGCTTTTGCTACGTCGTTAGCGCAGATCAGGTCCAGATTTTTTCTTACCCGTTTTTGTCGTGCGTATTCTTCCACATTCTGGGTTTCTGCGGCAAATCCAACCACGTAGGGCCGGTTCTGCGGCATCGCGGCGACGCCCGCCACAATATCCGGGTTTTTCACCAGCTGGAGCGTGACGGCATCATCTTCGCCGCCCTGCTTTTTCATCTTTTCCGCCGCGATCGTCGCGGCGCGATAGTCCGCTACCGCGGCGCTGGCGATAAAAATGTGCTGTTTCGCTGCGTCAGCCATGACGGCGGCCTCCATCTCCAGTGCGGAGGTCACGTCGATACGGCGAACCGCCGGCGGCGTTGGCAGGCTAACCGGGCCGCTCACCAGCGTTACGCTGGCGCCGCGGCTGGCGGCGGCGGCGGCAATGGCGAAGCCCATCTTGCCGGAGCTGTGGTTGCTGATATAGCGCACCGGGTCGAGCGCTTCGCGCGTTGGACCGGCGGTGATCATAATGTTGAGATGTTGCAAATCGTTGATGGGCGAGGCCCACTGCACCGCATGGTCGACAATCACCAGTGGGTCGAGCATGCGGCCAGGGCCCACGTCGCCGCACGCCTGGCTGCCGCTGTCGGGCCCCCAAATCAGCAGGCCGCGCGCCGCAAGCTGCTGCAAATTATGCTGCGTGACGGCGGCGCGATACATCTGCTGATTCATCGCCGGCACCACGGCCACGGGCGCGGCGGTGGCGAGACAGGCGGTGGTCACCAAATCGTTGGCCATGCCGGCATTCAGACGGGCGATAAGGTCGGCAGACGCCGGCGCCAGTACGATTAAATCGGCCCATTTCGCCAGTTCGATATGGCCCATCGCCGCTTCGGCTGCGGGATCGAGCAGATCTTCGAACACCGGATGGCCGGAAACGGCCTGCAGGCTGAGCGGCGTAATAAAGGCTTTGGCGGCGGGCGTCATCATAACGCGTACTTCGGCGCCGCGATCGCGCAGACGACGCACCAGCTCGGGCGCTTTATACGCCGCGATGCCGCCGCTCACGCCAAGCAGAATTTTTTTTCCGGCTAATCCCATCATGCTATAGGCCTCATTTCGCTGGATGCCGCGTCAGACGCGGCCGGGTGGCAGGAATGTATCATAAAGCCGACCCCGCGCCTTTTCACCTTCTGCGTTTGCGAGCCGCCTCGTAAACCCGGCAGAGGGTACTGGTTAAGTATACAGTAATTGGCCATGATGTCGTCAATGGCAGGAGGCATTTATGGACGATATAACACCACGAGAAAAATTGCGGTTGATGGGCGCAGAGGCGTTAAGTGACGTCGAACTGCTGGCGATCTTTCTGCGCACCGGCACGGTCGGCGCGAATGTCATCACGCTGGCGCAGCAGATGCTGCAGCGGTTCGGCTCCCTTTATCACATCATGACCGCGTCGCCGGCGGAGTTCGAGGAGATAAAAGGCGTCGGCGCCGCCAAGCTGGCGCAGCTGCACGCCATCGCTGAACTGGCGCGGCGCTTTTTCGCCAGCCAGATGGCGCGGGAAGATGTCATGGCGAACCCGCAGGTCACGCGGCAATATCTGCAAAGCGTGCTGGCGCATCAGGAGCGGGAAATCTTTATGGCGCTGTTTCTGGATAACCAGCATCGCGTATTACAGGCGCAGAAGATATTTATGGGCTCTATCAACAGCGTCGAGGTGCATCCGCGTGAAATCGTGCGCGAGGCGCTGAAGCTTAACGCGGCGGCGATTATTCTCGCGCACAATCATCCTTCCGGCATGGCGGAGCCGAGCCGCGCCGATCGACATATTACGCATAAGGTCAGCGCGGCCTGCACCCTGCTGAATATACGCCTGCTCGATCATCTGGTGATCGGTCACGGCGAATATGTCTCTTTTGCAGAGCGCGGCTGGCTGTAAAAAGCCAGGGCCGGCAGGTGCAGATGGCGGGTTTTTGCACGATCTTCAGGGATCTTTATCTGTTCGGGACTTGAGCACTTGCGCTGAGCGGCGTATACTACGCCACCTTTGAGAATCTCGGGTTTGGCGTTTGGGCCAGCTTAGCGGGTTCACATGGAACTCGCCTGGCGGGCTATGAGCCTGACGAGGCGGCCAAGACCTAGTTTTTAAAGCTCGAGCTGATTTGATTTTTGGAGAATAGACATGTCACGAGTCTGCCAGGTAACTGGAAAGCGTCCGGTGACCGGTAACAACCGTTCCCACGCAATGAACGCGACGAAACGCCGTTTCCTTCCGAACCTGCACTCACACCGTTTTTGGGTTGAGAGCGAGAAGCGCTTCGTTACTCTGCGTGTATCTGCTAAAGGTATGCGTGTTATTGATAAAAAGGGCATCGATACGGTTCTGGCCGAAATCCGCGCCCGTGGTGAGAAGTACTAAGGAACTGAATCATGGCTAAAGGTATTCGTGAGAAGATCAAGCTGGTTTCCTCTGCTGGTACAGGTCACTTCTATACCACCACGAAGAACAAACGTACTAAACCTGAGAAGCTGGAACTGAAAAAGTTCGATCCGGTTGTACGTCAGCACGTGATCTATAAAGAAGCCAAAATTAAATAATTTTGGTGTTCTGTGAAAAACCCGGCTTCGGCCGGGTTTTTTGTTTTTGCCGCTTTTTGAGGAGAGAACATGCCGGAATTACCCGAGGTCGAAACCAGCCGACGCGGCATAGAACCGCATCTGGTGGGCGAAAAAATTTTACATGCGGTGGTGCGCAACGGCCGCCTGCGTTGGCCGGTGTCGCAGGAGATCCATGCGCTCAGCGACCAGCCTGTGCTGAGCGTGCAGCGCCGCGCCAAATATCTGCTGCTGGAGCTGCCGCACGGCTGGATCATTATCCACCTCGGCATGTCTGGCAGCCTGCGCGTGCTGCCGGAAGAGCAGCCCGCTGCGAAACACGATCATGTCGATTTAGTGATGAGCAACGGCAAAGTGCTGCGCTACACCGATCCGCGCCGCTTCGGCGCCTGGCTGTGGAGCACCGATCCTGAAGGCAGCAACGTGCTGGCGCACCTGGGGCCTGAACCGCTCGGCGACGCCTTTAGCGGCGACTATCTCTATGAGAAGTCGCGCGGCAAGCGTACGGCGGTTAAACAGTGGCTGATGGACAACAAGGTGGTGGTCGGCGTCGGCAATATCTACGCCAGCGAATCGCTGTTCACGGCCGGGATCCTGCCCGATCGTCCGGCGATGAGCCTGAGCGATGAAGAGGCGCAGCGTCTGGTCGCGACCATTAAGGCGGTGCTGCTGCGTTCGATAGAGCAGGGCGGCACCACGCTGCGCGACTTTTTACAGAGCGACGGCAAGCCCGGGTATTTCGCTCAGGAGCTGCAGGTTTACGGCCGCGCCGGCGAACCTTGTCGCGCCTGCGGCACGCCCATCGTCAGCGGCAAGCATGGGCAGCGCAGCACCTTCTGGTGCCCCAACTGCCAGTGTTAATCAGGCCAGCTTCTTCAGCAGCGCCTGCAGCACGTGCGGCGGTAGAAAGGCGCTGACGTCGCCACCGTGGCGCGCCACCTCTTTGACCAGCGAAGAAGAGACGAAAGAGAAGCCTTCGGTCGGCATCAGAAACACGCTCTCCAGCGTCGGCAGCAGATGGCGGTTCATATGGGCGAGCTGCATCTCATACTCGAAGTCGGAAACCGCGCGCAGGCCGCGAACCAGCACATTGGCCTGCTGCGCCCGGGCGAAGTTCGCCATCAAATCGCTAAATCCCGCTACCTCGACGTTCGGCAGATGCGCCACCATGTTTCGCGCTAGCTCGACGCGCTCCTCCAGGCTAAACATTGGCTTCTTGCTCGGGCTGGCGGCCACCGCCAGCACCACCCGATCGAACATTTGCGCGGCGCGCGTCACGATATCGAGATGGCCGAGCGTAACGGGATCGAAGGTTCCGGGATAAATCGCTTTAGTGCTCATAGACGGCCTTTGTCTGCGGCATGATTCAGCGCCCACAGCGCGGAATATTTGTTGAAGGTGTACTGCGCGTTGACCACGGCCAGAATCCAGCCCTGTTTGCCGTCGAGAAAGCCTGCGCGCAGCAGAAGCGTTTTCAGAAAGGCGCCCAGCGTATGGGAAAAGATCGAGAAGAGGCCGCAGCGCTTGCCGCGCTGATGGCGCTCCTGCGCCCAGGCGGCGGCGTAAGCCAGCTGCTTCTGCTGGAAAACGATCAGGTCACGGCAGGTGAGATGTTGCAGGTCGCCCTGCAGCCGCACCACCGGCGCGCCCTGCGTTTCCAGCGACTCGTGCACCAGATTGTCGTTATAGCTCAGCGCGCGCGGATAAAGGCGCATAACGCGATCCGGGTACCAGCCGCTGTGACGCATAAAGCGGCCGAGAAAGAGGTTGCTGCGGTTCAGGCTGTAGACGGTACCGGCAGGCGGCTGCGTCAGTACCGCTTCAATACTGGCGCGCAGCGTCGGCGTCACGCGCTCGTCGGCATCGATCATCAGAATCATCTCGCCGCTGGCATAGCGCTGCGCGCGCTGGCGCTGTTTGCCGAATCCGACCCACGCCTCGGCGCGATAGACTTTAGCGCCAGCCTGACGCGCGATCTCGGCGGTCTCGTCGCTGCTGCCGGCGTCCAGCAGGATAATCTCGTCCGCCCAGCTGACGGAGGCGAGACAGTCGGGCAGCAGCGCCGCTTCGTTTTTGGCGATGATCACCACGGAAAGGCGTTGGCGAGCGCTCATCAGTGGGCCCGCGGCGGTAAATGGGGTTCAAGCAACTGCAGCAAACGCTGCAGCGCGCCCTGATTCTGGTGCAGCACCTCGACCGCGTGGCGGCCGTAATAAAGACGGTAATCTTCGTCCTGCAGCAGGTTGGTCACCTCTTTCTCCAGCGATACCACGTCGGTAACGGTAATCAGACCCTGCGCCTGCTGCAGCCTGGCGCAGATATCCTTGAAGTTCCAGATATGGGGGCCCATTAGCACCGGAATGGCGTGAGCGGCAGGCTCCAGCGGATTGTGTCCGCCGCGCTCTACCAGGCTGCCGCCGACGAAAGCGAGGTCGGCGATGCCATAAAGCAGCATCAGCTCGCCCATGGTGTCGCCGATCACCACCTGGGTCGAACCGGAAGGAATTTCGCCGCTGCTGCGCAGGATAAAGCTGAAGTTGCGTTTCTGCGTCAGGTTGCGCGCATCGGTGAAGCGCTCCGGATGGCGAGGCACCAGAATCAGCAGCAGATCGGGAAAGGTTTGCAGCAGGCGGCGATGGGCGTCCAGCACGATCGCCTCTTCCCCTTCGTGCGTGCTGGTGGCGATCCAGACCGGACGGCGCGGCGCCCACTGACGACGCAGCGTTATCGCTCTGGCGGCCAGTTCAGGCGTTACGGAAATATCGAATTTCAGGCTGCCGGTCACCGCCAGCTGCGAGCGCTTTAGCCCCAGCGCAAGAAAACGGTCGGCATCTTCCGTATTCTGCGCGGCAATCAGGGTAATGCGCTGCAGCAGGTCGCGCATAAAGCCGCCCAGCTTGCGATAGCCTTTAGCGGAACGCTCCGACAGGCGCGCATTGGCGATGACCAGCGGGATCTGACGCTGATGAAGGATGCGGATAATATTGGGCCACAGCTCGGTTTCCATGATGATCACCAGCCGCGGATTGACCGTATCGAGAAAACGGTTGATGGCGCCGGGCAGATCGTAAGGCAGATAAACGTGATGCACATCTTTGCCGAACGCCGACTGCGCGCGCTCAGAGCCGGTCGGCGTCATGGTGGTCACGGTAATCGGCAAGGTCGGATAACGATGACGCAGCGCGCGCACCAGGGGAACAGCTGCCAGGGTTTCGCCCACGGAGACCGAATGCAGCACGATACCGTCCGGCTCCACTTTTCCCGTGCAGTAGCCGTAGCGCTCTGCCCAGCGTTTACGGTACGCCGGCGCTTTACGGCCGCGCAGCCAGAGGCGCAGCCAGATGAGCGGCTGGATGAGGTAGAGCAGAACGGTATAGAGGGTTGTCATAGTTATCGTTTCGACAGCCGGGCAGAAAAAATTTCACATAAATCAATCTATGTTACCAGAAAGCCCAGATACGCTCACCACTTTGTCAGGGCCGCAGCAGGACCTGCTGATAAAGGGAAGTCAGCGACTGCGCCAGACGCTGAGGACCGTAAGGCTCGATTCTGCGCCTTGCGGCTTCGCCTAAACGCGAATCAACCGAAAGCGCCGGTATCGACATAATAGCCTGGTTCAACGCCTTGATATCTAACGCATCGCAAACGAACCCTTCCTGACCAGCGCTAATGAATTCCGCGCCGCCGCAGCCGGTGCTGGTGATCACCGGCAAGCCGCAGGCCATCGCCTCCAGCACGACATTCGGAAAGGGATCGTAGAGCGTCGGCAGCAGCAGGCCGTCGGCGGCGTGGTAGAAGGGCTGCACATCCTGCTGCACGCCGACGAACCGCAGCCTGTCGAGGCAGTTCAGCTGATTGGCGAGCTGCTGATAGCGCGACAGCTGCTTGTCCTGGCCGACCACAATCAGATAGCGGTCGCTGTTCGCCAGCGCCTCGATCGCGGCCTTTAACCCTTTACGCTCGAAGCCGGAGCCGACGTAGATGAGTACCGTGGCGTTCTCCGGCAGCTGCAGCTGCTGACGCGTCGCACGGCGGCTCGCCTCGCTGGCGGGCTGAAAGCGCTGAGCGTCGATTGCGTTATGGATAACGTGAATTTTCTCCGCACTCAGCGAAAAGCAGCGCAGGATGTCGCGCTTCACCATTTCTGAGTTGCAGATGACCGCCTTCAGGGACGCGGCGTTGAACATTTCCGCTTCCGCCCGCAGCACGTAGCGATGATAGGGGCTCAGGGCGGCGCTCATGCGCTGCCACGGCGAGACGATGCGCGCCCGCTGCTCCAGCCAGACGCGATGCACGCCGTCGCCGGCGCGAAAAATATCACAGCCCGCGATGCGCTCGTGGCTCTGAACAATATCGAACCGCTCTTTTTCCCAGCAGGCGCGCGCCGCGCGGGCAAAGCCGCGCTCGCGCGAAATCCGTCCCAGCTTCGGCGGATTGCAGATGTGCAGATGCCAGTCGGGATTCGGCGTGCCCTGCCAGCTGCGCGTGATGATGTTGAGATCCAGCTGCTCGCTGCCGAGCGCTTCCAGCGCGCGCGAGATAAAGCGTTCGGCGCCGCCGTCGGGGCGATACTTCTGTCGGACGATCGCCAGGCGTAATTTAGTCATGCAGAAAATCCCTTGCGGCTTCGACCACATCGTCGACTGGAATGGCGCTCAGATAGCGCTCGCGGGTGTTGGTATCGATGGCGTCGGGGTTAGGCAGTGGGCCGTAATCGCCTGCCCAGATAACGCGATTATGGTCGCCCCATGGCCGCCAGAACTGCAGCTTGGTCGGTCCGAACAGTGCGATGCAGGGTGTGTCGAGCGCGGCGGCCATATGCATGGGCGCGGAGTCGACGCCGATAAAGAGTCGGGCGCGATCGATCAGCGCCGCCAGCTGCGGCAGCGTGAGCTGGCCCGCCAGCGTCACCAGATGCGGCGTCGTGCAGAGCGCCTGGATGCGCGCGATCATCGCCATCTCATGCTTGTCGGGCGCGGCGGTCAATACCACTTTGCGGTTGGCCTGCGCTAGCTGGTCGATGGTCACGGCGACCTTCTCTTCTTCCCAGCACTTAAAATTCCAGCGCGAGGTGGGCTGAAAGACGATAAACGCCGAGTCGACTCCTTGTTCAGCCAGCAGCGCATCGACTTTTTGTCCGTCGACGGCGCTGTAGTGCATAGAGGCGCGCGCGCCCTGCGGCGAGATGCCGAGCGGCGTCAGCGCCGTCATATTCTGCTCTACCGTATGCAGCTGATTATGGTTGCTGGTCGGCACCAGACAGTTGTGGCAGCGTCGCCAGAAGGCGTTGTTGCGCTTATTGAATGCGAAGCCGATACGCAGCGGCGCGCCGCTAGCCAGGGTAATCAGCGCGCTGCGCCACTGGTCGGCGAGATTGATAACGATATCGTAACGGCTGGCGCGCACGGCGGCGAGCAGGTCGCGCTCGTGGCGCAGTTTGCGCCAGCTTCCTTCCTGCTTCCACTTGCGGTCGATAACGTGCAGCTGGCGAATCGCCGGATGTGCCTCCAGCATCGGCCGCGTCTCTTTGTAGAGCAGCACGTCGATATTGGCCTGCGGATAGCGCTGGCGCAGCGCGTTGATAACCGGCGTGGTAAGCAGCATATCGCCGTGGTGGCGCAGCTTGATTAGCAAAATATTGTGTGGGGTGACGTCTGCGTGAGTCGGGTTTGCCATACACAAATGCTCTTAATTTTCAGTGAGGCGATTGTAGGGCAAACCCTTCGGAGGGGAAACCTGCGGCGGCGGTTATTTGTCTCGCCAGCGCCAGAGGCGACTCAGCCACAGCAGCAGCTGATACCACTGTTTAACGCCGCGCGCGTTGCGCAGCATACGCAGATGCGTTTTGCTGGCGAATATATCCTGGATAATCGCCTGTTTCGCGGCCGGGTCGGGCTCGCGGCGCACGCAGTGGCAGACGCTCAACGCTTCGTGTGTAATCTGCGCATGAAAAGCCGGATAGATGGTCACGCTCTCTTTGTAGCGCGCGTTGATCTCCTCCAGCATGCGGGCGATCTTCAGGTAGTGGCGCTGATACTCCACGTTGCGCTGGCCGGTACGCTTGCGGTTGCTGATCGAGGCGTCGTGCATGTAGTAGCGATAGAGCACCTGTTCGGTATAGCGTACGCGCTGCGCGTTGAGCATAAATTCGGTGGTCCAGGGAATATCCTGATGATGCAACCCTGGTTCGAACCAGAGCTGCTTCTGCTCGATCAGCGACCGGCGGTAGATGCCCAGCCAGACCACGTGCAGGTAACGCCGGGTTTTCAGCGCGGTATTGAGCCAGGCGGCGCCGCCCAGCACCGGCGTGCTGCGCAGGCGCTCCAGCGGGATCATCGGCCTGGTGCGCTGGTCGCGCTGGAAAAACCATTCGGCGTTGCACTGCGCGGCGTCGAGATCGTCCTGTTCCGCCATCTCTACCAGCGTTTTATACATCTCGGGCCGCATGGTGTCGTCTGAATCGGGAAAGGTGACGTATTTGCCGCGCGCGACGCGCAGTCCAGCATTGCGCGCGCGCGATACGCCGCCGTTTTCCTGATGAATAACCCTGATATGGGGATGCTGCGCCGCCCAGGCGTCGGCGCGCGCGCCGGAATCGTCGGTAGAGCCGTCGTCGACGATAATGATTTCCAGCGAGGTCAGAGTCTGCGCCAGCAGCGACTGCATAAAGGCATCAAACATCTCGCCCGCGTTGTACATGGGAGAGATGATGCTGAGCAAAGGGGAAGAATCAGGCTGTCCTGTCATATTTTCTGTTTGTTTTTCCGTCGCGCCAGCTGCTTGTCCAGCCTGGCGGAAATAAAATCATGGATATCGTTAAGCTTGCGTGCATCCAGCTTATAAAGCTGTTCAGCTGGATGATGAAACTGGTAGAGCGCCTCAAAGACGAACGAGGAGGGCGCGATGTGGTCTGGGCCAATCAACAGCACGTCGCCAAGAGGACGTTGCTCCTCAACGCTGCACGGCCCGTATATCAGGATCACCGGCACCTGCTGCGCGTCCGCGATATAGACATTCCCGGAGTCAGAGGCGACGTAAAAGTCCATTTCGCCAATGGCGGCCGGCAGGCTCTCTAGCGGAAGCTTACCGATGAGATTAACAATATTCTCTCGCTCGCCGGTTACCTTGAAAAGCTCCTGCAGGCGGGTCTGCTCATTGGGGGCGCCAAAGGCGTAAAAAGTGCAGGATAAATCGTCCAGGCTATCGAACAGCGTTTTCCAGATGGCGGGTGGAATGGTTTTGGCCTGGTTGCCTGCGGTAATGCTAAAGCCGATCCTGACGCCCTGACCCGAATAAATCTCTTCCGGCAGATTCTCTGGTTGCCAGAGCGGGCGGGTAGCGTGAGTCGGGTAGCTCTCTTTAGTAAAAGAACGATCGGCCAGTTTCAAATAGTTCTCGACCGTTAGCGTGTTTTTTTCATGGCTGACCACGCCGCTGGCGGTCAGGTAAAAAATGTCCTGATAGGCTTTGCGCTTATAGGTGGTTAAAAATTGCTTATTGCTGGCGTTGCAGCAGGCGGCGATAAATAAATTCAGGTTGTTGGGATGCAGCAGATAGATATTGTCGTAACGATTTAGAAGCCGCCATATCAGCCTGAACTTCTTTATCAGGCTGCTTTTGTGATCTTCGATATACCAGAGGGTGTCCAGCGTATCATCGCGCTCCGCCAGCGGTGCAACGCTGCGGCTTAGCAGCGCATCGCTTTTTTGCAGATGGGCAAGCAGCGGCGTGATATTCACGAAATCGCCGATTTTTGCTGTCTGAATCACAAGGTTTTTACCCGTGCGGGGATGCAGCAGCTTCATCATCCACTTGACCGGCAGAAACAGCAGAAAAAGTATTACGTAATTCAAAATATTTTCCCTTTATCCGGTCACGCCGAAAGGGAGACCTTTTTAGCTCGTAAGCTGCGGAGCGGCAGATAATTCCGTATGCGACCGCTGCGCAAGCTGTAGATACTGTTCGCAAATAACGGAGAGACTATAAATGCTTAGGTCGAGATGTTGCAACTCGGGCGGACAATGATAGATTTCACGCATTTTCTCCGCCAGAGAGGCGGCGTTCATCTCAGCGAGCCCGCGCGCCAAATCGTGCGTCAGGATCGTTGCCGGCCCGCCCGGGCAGCGCGTGCTGACGACCGGCGTCTGGCAGATCAAGGCTTCGACCAGCACATTGCCGAATCCTTCGCTATCGGAGCTGACGACCAGCAGCCGGGCATGGCGTATCCAGGGATAGGGATTCGCCTGAAATCCCTGAAAGATCAACCGTTCTGCAATACCCAGGCTATCCGCCAGGCGGCGCAGCTGCGCCGTGCGTTCAGGGCTGCCCTGGCCAAGCAGCACCAGCGGAGCCTGAATACCGCTTTGCGCATAGGCTTCAAGCAGCCTGTCGTGGCGTTTGGTTTCGTGGAAGCGACCCACATGGAGAATAAAATCGGTGCCGGCCAGCGGGCAGGGTTTCGCCGCTAGCTGTATGATCTGTTCGAAATCGAATGGATTGGCGATCACCTGGGTACGGCTCGGTCGTACGCCAACGTTTTCAATTAAATCCTCAAGCACATAGGGCGAGACGGCGATCAGCTGGCTGTCCTGGTAGACATGGCGTATTTTTAAGCGTTTCAGCCATAGAGAGAATCCCGTCTTACGCGCCAGGTAAGAGGCTGAAAAGACGCCGTGCAGGCAGTACCAGGTTTTATCAGGATCCAGCACGCGCGAGTGCTTGACGATACGATCGGTTTTATGGAGATGTGAAAGCGCCAGGTCGAACGCGCCCTCAGCCTTTTGCGCCTGGTTAACGGCCTGATCGAGCAGGCGCGCGCGACGATGCGTTTCGGTGAGTTTACGCCAGGGCAGTTTACAGCGATCTTTAATCACCTTGTAATCGACGCCTTCAGGAATAGGGTAGTCGCATACGCTACGTAAAGAGAAGAGCGAGACGCGATGTCCCAGCGCCGCCATCCCTTCCGCCAGCGTCAGCACGACTTTTTCAGCGCCTCCGCCAGGCAAGCCATCAATGATCATCAGTATGCGTTTCGACAAAATACCTACCTCAACATGCCAGCCTGTATAGAGTGAAACCTAAGGCTGTCTCGACCTGGCAGCAAAAAAGTGTATAAAACTAATCTCGTTATCGCGCAATTTTAAAGGAGTCGCGACAGAAAATCCTAACCTTGCTTTTCATAACCTTAACTTAACAACACGTAAGAAATTACAGTGTAAATAAGTTTAGTTTAACCAAACATGCTCTGCTTTAAGAGAAGCAAGGAGGGGCCGCGGTTAAATTTTTTGCGACTTGTGCTCAGCCTGCGTAACATAACGCTTTATAGCGACACCTCGTATTACGGATAAGTCATGGAAAAACCAGCTTTTTTAATTACGCTTGATACTGAAGGCGATAACCTGTGGCGCAACCGCAGCGGCCAGGTCACGACGCATAACGTCCGTTTTCTGCCGCGTTTTCAGTCGCTTTGTGAAAAATATGATTTTAAACCGACCTGGCTGACCAATTACGAGATGGCGAGCGATCCCGACTATGTCGATTTTGCCCGCGATTTTCTGGCGCGCGGACAAGGTGAAGTGGGTATGCACCTGCACGCCTGGCATAGTCCGCCCGCTCACGCGCTGACCGATGATGACTGGCGCTATCAACCCTACCTTATCGAATATCCTGAGCAGATCCTGCGCGACAAGGTCGCCTTTATGACCGATCTGCTGGAGGAGACGTTTCAGACCAAAATGCGCAGCCATCGCGCAGGCCGTTGGGCGTTCAACGAAATCTACGCGCAGGCGCTGGTGGATAACGGCTACCTTGTCGACTGTTCCGTCACGCCGCGCGTCGACTGGCGCGCCTCTGCCGGCGCGCCGCAGGGAAAGGGCGGCACCGATTACAGCCGTTTCCCTGACCACGCCTATTTTCTCGATCTCAACGATATCTCGCAGCCTGGCCAGTCAGACCTGCTGGAAGTGCCTATGAGCATCCAGTATCGGCACGGGATTTTTGCCAGCCGATTGAAAAAAACCTGGGATAGCCTGCGCGGCAAGCGGCGGGGTCCTTCCGTAAACTGGCTCCGGCCGGTCGACGGCAACGTCGCGCAGATGAAGCGAGTGGCAGAGCAGTGCTTGAGCCAGGGCAGCGACTACGTAGAGTTTATGCTGCACTCTTCCGAATTCATGCCCGACGGCAGCCCGACCTTTAAAAATGAGGCGGATATTGAGCGTTTGTATGACGATCTGGAGCAACTGTTTAGCTGGCTGCAGAGCCGCACTCAGGGCCTGACGCTGACCGAGTTTGCCGTGCAGAAAAAGCAGCAGTTACTCCTCGCGGTATAGCGCCGCAGCAGGCTTTTTTTTGCCAATGCGGCGTAGTGAAGAAAAAAAGGTATCCAGACCGGGATAGCGCATCTGCCAGTACTTCTTCGGTCTGCAGTAGCCTCGACACAGCACGGCGGCGGCTTTCAGCGCTTTTCGGGTATCGGCGGAGTAGTAGTAGTAGCCATGCAGCGCCTTTGACATGCTTTTTACTTCGCTAAAGCAGTTCAGCATCATGCCCGTCGCCAGCCTTTGAAAATCAGGCTCACTGCGTCTCGCTTCAGCCATCGTCCTTATTTTTTCCAGCGCGAACAGCATGTCGCTGATATCGCCTGGACGAACGTTGCGCGTTATGCCGCGGCGGTTGTCGCGGTAGTAATAAAGCGTGTTCTCCAGATGGCTAATCCGGCGCGTTTTGAAGTACTGAAAGGGCGTAAAAATAACATCTTCATAGCGACGGCCATCTTCGAAACGCTCATCAGCCAGCAGGGTATGGCGATAGATGCGGTTCCACAAGTGCCACATTGCGCGTTGAAACAGCGGTTGCAAGCAGGCGAGCCCCTGCGAAGAAAAATCATAGGGCGTTCGCTGCGCCGTTTCGCTCTGCGGCGCGACAGGCGGCGTCTCATCAAAGCGTGCATAGTTGAAATCAATCAGGTCATCGCTGCCTGCAAGCAGCACGGGCTTAATGACCGCATAGTAGTTGCTGCTTACCAGGTCGTCGCCGTCCAGGAAGGTCACAAACTCGCCGTGCGCATGCCGTAACCCCACATTGCGCGTTGTCGCAATGCCCTGATTTTCCTGGCGGATAAAGGTGATATGGCAGTGAGCGTAGCGCGCCACCAGTGCCGTAACCTGCTGTGTTGAGCTATCGGTCGAGCCATCATCGATAATTACGACCTGCATATCGTCATCAGCCTGGGTCAGCAGCGAGGTCAGGCAGGCGGTAATAAACGCCTCGTCATTGTGAAAAGGAACAATGACGCTCAGCAAATAGCGCTGTTTTGCCATTAACACCGATCCTCGGATGGATAAGACTGCTTTGCGATCATAACGCTGAAGATAATTGCCAGACAATAAAGCAGCGTTCCTTCCGTACTGAAGAAAATAACGTCGCTCAGGCCGTAAATGATGAGCGAGATCCCGACAGAAAGTAACGCCGGGTTGCGCAGCGGCCTGAAGGCGCTGTAAATCAGGCTCAGGTAGAGGCCGATAAGCGAAACAATGCCGAACAGGCCTTTGATTGAAAAGTTTTCCAGCACTTCATTATGCATATGCACGGTGAGATAGATTTGCGCACCGTACAGGCTGGGGTTTTGTTTGATAAGGGCTTCCGCTTTCTCGCCGCGCTCTTCAGCCGACTGCCCTGCCAGGGCGGTGGCGCCGGTTTTCATGGCGACGGTCTGCATGCTAAGACGGGAGATAATCGAATTCTCTCCCTGCGTCTCGTGCATCATCGCAATGTTATCTTTGAGATCCTGAATCCGCGCCTGAATTTTGCTCTGAAACACCAGCGCGCTAATCACCAGCAATACAGGCAGGGCGGTAAAGAGAATGATTTTATGCTTACGCTGAATGACATCTTTGGTGAACAGCACCTGAATCATCACCAGAATGGGATAAGCCAGCATAGCCGCGCGCGTTCCGGTCAGAATAATCGTGGTATAGGTCACCATGAACAGCAGGGCAAACAACCAGATTTTATGCCGCGTTCTAAATAACAGCGCGGATTTAATAAAAATCAGGTTCACCGCGGTAAGGATATAGGCGGCGATGGTGGCGCGATCGTAATTAAGCTCAACGCGGCCGATCTCGAGATGGATCCCCTGATACAGCGCATAGGCGTTTACGGCGACGCCTGTAATCATGGCGGCAACCAGCGCGCTGCGCTGGCGGATGCGCTGGTCATTCAGCGTAACCAGCAGCAGAAACGAGGCTGCAATTTGCAGCCTGCCGGTTGACTGATACTGGCGGTAGAGCGTGATGTAATCGCCCGGCTGTTTATAGATTGTCGTCCAGAGAATGCTCACCAGTCCGACCAGAAAAAGGGCGACGGGCAACACCAGATGTTTTTTCTCTTGCAGATAATATCTGGCGTGGATGATAAACCCCGCCAGCGCCAGATAGCTGGTGATGTAAAAAACGTTTCTGCCGAATGAACCGCCGAAGGGCGAGGTCAAAAAGGCGAGCGCGCAGCCGGCGAAAATAAGCAGGCTAAAATAGAGATGCGGCGAATCCTGTCGAAATAGCGTCAGCTTAATGTTCATCGTTACTACCCGTTATGGCGCTCAGCGCGCCGTTAAATTCAGTCCTGAAAACGGCGTAATCAAAATGCTCTTTTGTCCATTGTTTCGCCTGTTGGCTAAAACGCTGATAGGTTTGCTGATCAAATAAGGTTTCTACCGCATCCGCACAGGCGACATGAGAAAGCAGCAGCGGCCGGGTCATGATATTTCGCACAGGATCGTAGACGTCGTAAGGAAAATCGACGCGTATTCCCGTCAGCTTTTCATGCTCTTCAATGGAGACGGAAGGCGTAAGGCCGATGCCGCATACGCCGTTTTTTATTACTTCAGGCTGCCCGTCGACCAGTGGATAAATAACCGGGACGCCGAAATAGAGAGACTCCATGCAGGAGAGACCGAAAGGTTCCGTTACCGGCGTGCTCATATAGATATCGATGCGGTTGAAAAAGGGCGCGATATCCTGCTGGAAGCCGCTAAAGGTGACCTTATCCTCAATGCCCAGCCTGCTGGCCAGCGCGATAAAGGCGTCGCGATCGGGCCCTTTGCCGGCGATCTCAAGCGTCACGTCATGGCCGCGGCGCAGCAACTCTTTTAGCGTCAGCAGCGTGACGCTTATTCCTTTCAGGCTGACCTGACGCGAGGCGGTGCCGATTTTGATCGGCGACGTGAGCACGCGCTGTTCCAGGCGTATGCCGGGCGGCGTCATGATGCGGTTAATGACCACATAATGGGGGCAGGGCAGGTTGAAACGATGCTTCATCACCTGAGAAGAGGCTGACGAGGCGGAGATTACGCCATCTAACATGCGCATAAAACTCAGGGTCTTATGATTCTCTGGATAGCGCCAGGAGCAGCCATGATCGTAATAGACCAGCTTCGCGCGTTTCGGTTTGGCCGTCAGCCGCGGCACCAGGTCCCAGACGACGATCGCCTGCGCATCGCTGGCTTCAACCCGCTTCTGCAGCAGATATTTCCTGAGAAACTGAGGCGCCTTGAGCCGAAGGCCATTAACTAACCGGTTGGCGAAAACGATCTTTTGCTGCGGCATCTGACGCCGGATATCTTCGTCAATCTCATTGCTGATGCAGATTACATCATCTTTGCCATCGGAAAAGTCGTTGATATATTGAAGAAAAAGGCGCTCGACGCCGCCCATCTTGCCGAGATTGATAATGTGGAGCTTTTTCATCCTAAAAACGTCTCCAGCCTTTCGGCCACCGCTTGCGCACTGATATCTGACATGCTGTTGCCCTGAGGTGGGCAGAGAGCCTGCTGGTTCTGCCCATATCCCCCAATCAGCCCCGGATCCGTTGGCCCATAAAGCGTGATATTGGGGCGATCGAGCGCTGCGGTCAGATGGCTTAGGCCGGTATCCACCGACACCACCGCCTTCGCGCCTGCCAGCTCGCGCGCTATCGCTTCCAGCGTCAGCTTCGGCAGCACCTCGACATAGTCGAAGCCTTCCGCCAGGCGTTGGGCGCGCTGATGCTCGTGCTCGGCGCCCCACGGCAGCTTGATATGCAGCCCCGAGTGCTGGAGCAGGCCGATCAGCTCGCGCCAGTGGCTTTCCGGCCAGTGCTTGTTGTCGCGCGTCGTGGCATGGAGAAACACCAGATAGGGAGCGATATCCTGCGGCACGTCGCCCATAAAGTGCGCGGCGATGGCGTAGTCGCCCTGGGTTTGCGGCTTCTCGTAGCCGAGACTCTTCGCGAACAGCTCGCGCGTGCGCTCTACCGCATGCTGCTTTTTATCAATCTCATGGCGTTGGTCGTACCACCAGCTGGCGAAGGGTTCGCGCGCGCTGCGGCTATCCTGGCCATGCTTGACGCCTCTGGCGAGACGGGTCACCAGCGCGGCGCTTTTGATCAGCCCCTGCGCGTCGATCACCACATCATACTGGCGCGACTGCAAATCGCGCTTGAAGCGCACCCGCTCTTCGCGCTGCTGGCTGCCGAACCAGTGTTTGCGCCAGCGGCGAATGGCGACCGGCAGGACTTTATCCACCGCCGGATGCCAGGAGGGGATCTGGGCGAAATTCTCTTCCACCACCCAGTCGAAGCGAATGCCAGGGATCGCCTGCATCGCGTCGGTTAAAGCGGGAAGGGTATGAAGCACATCGCCCATTGACGACGTTTTGACGATCAGGACGTGCATGCCGTCTCCTGCGGATGAGCCAGCAGTTCGCTCAGTTCCTGATAAACGCGCTGCGGCTGGATGTCGATCAGGCTCTGATGATAGCCCTGCGCGGCATCGCCTTTGCGAACCTTATGGTAGCCGGTAATCAGGCGAATAATACGCACCTGCTTTGAAAGCGGCGGCGTGAAATCGGGGCTGCTTGGGCCGTACAGCGCCACCAGCGGCCGGTTGAGCGCGGCGGCGATATGCATCAATCCCGAATCGTTGCTGACCACGGCGTCGCAGCGCGCGATCAGAATGACCGCCTGCTCAAGCTGCGTCTCGCCCGCCAGGTTGCGGCAGTAGTGGCGCGCCTCGGCGGGCAGCGCTGCGATAATCTCTTCGCCGCACTCGCGATCTTTTGCCGAACCAAACAGCACGACCTGTTTGCCTTCGGCAATCAGCTGCTGCGCCAGCGCGGCATAGTGATAGTGCGGCCAGCGCTTCGCCGGACCAAACTCCGCGCCCGGGCAAAAACCGATCAGCGGCCGCTCCGCCGGGATCTGAAACTGAGCGGAGGTTTCGATTTTTTCCTGGTCATCTACCTGAAGCTGAGGCCAGATCAGCGGCTGCGGCAGCTGCTGCGCCGAAGCGACCGGCGCGTCGCAGGCTAGCGCGATATAGCGCTCCACCATCAGCGGAAACGCCGCCTTGTCCAGCACGCGCACATCGTTCAGCAGGCCGTAGCGCATCTCGCCGCGCCAGCCGATGCGGCGTTTAATCCCGGCGAAAAAAGGCACCAGTGCGGATTTAAACGAGTTCGGCAGCACATAGGCGCGATCGT
Source organism: Pantoea septica (assembly GCF_002095575.1). Lineage (GTDB taxonomy): Bacteria > Pseudomonadota > Gammaproteobacteria > Enterobacterales > Enterobacteriaceae > Pantoea > Pantoea septica. The sequence goes on from NZ_MLJJ01000011.1 coordinate 68,477, forward strand.
AGCCGCTGGCGCGCAGCGATTTGCCGATGCGCCGGCGCTCGCCGAGCGCCAGCGCCCCGTGCCCGAGCGGCATCGCCAGCGCCTGACTCACTTCCGGCATGCGCGACAGCAGCGGACGGCACCAGGCCGGCGCCATCACGTCAATCACGGCGTCGGGATGTGTGCCTTGAGGGTGCGATAGAGGCTTTGCGACATCATCATATCGCCGACCCACGATGGGCCAATAACCAGAATTTTCATCGCGGGTACGCGTTCCTTATGCGCTGCGGTTCAGCCAGGCCATATACTCGGCTACGCCCTGCGCGACGGTTTTGAACGGCTTGTCATATCCGGCCGCGCGCAGGCTGGTAAGATCCGCCTGAGTATAGGCCTGATAGCGGCCCTTCAGTTTTTCCGGGAAGGGAATGTACTCAATTTGCCCTTTCTGGTGGAATTTCAGCACCGCGTCCGCCACTTCCTGGAACGATTCGGCGCGACCGGTGCCGCAGTTATAGATACCGGAGATCTTGTTTTCCCAGCACCACAGATTGACCGCGACCACGTCGTCAACGTGGATAAAGTCGCGCTGGAAGCCCTCGCTGCCTTCAAACAGCTTAGGGTTTTCGCCGTTGGCGATCTGCGTGTTGAGATGGAACGCCACGCTCGCCATGCTGCCTTTGTGGCCTTCGCGCGGGCCGTAAACGTTGAAATAGCGGAAGCCGCACACCGGCGAATCCGCTTCCGGCAGGATCTGGCGCACATAGTGATCGAACAGCATTTTAGAGTAGCCGTAGACGTTCAGCGGCTGCTCATATTCGCGCTTCTCGATAAAGTTGTCGTTACGTCCGCCGTAGGTGGCGGCGGAGGAGGCGTAAAGGAAAGGAATTTCGCGCTCAAGGCAGTAGTGCAGCAGATCTTTCGAGTACTGATAGTTATTGTCCATCATGTACTTGCCGTCCCACTCCGTGGTCGCTGAGCAGGCACCTTCATGAAATACCGCCTCGATCGGACCGAAATCCTCGCCCGCTGCGATATAGGTGAGAAACTCCTCTTTATCCATGTAGTCGCTGATATCCAGATCGGCCAGATTGACGAACTTGGTGCCGTCTTTCAGGTTGTCGACGACCAGAATATCGCTGATGCCGCGATCGTTGAGCGCCTTGACGATATTGCTGCCAATCATTCCTGCGCCGCCAGTGACGATAATCATGTGCTCTACCTTTAAACGTTGGGGCATGAAACAGGCGGTTTCACGCGCTAATGTCTCACATCATAACATTTCATCACGGAGCAGACAGCCAGATGACTCCGACACGCCGCCGCCTCCGCGCTTTCTGACGTGAACTATGCTGCAAAATTAACATTCTCCTGGTGGATTTATCGTTAGCACCCTTCTTCTTCAGTAAGATGTGCCGAATTTATGCCATCTGAGGAGAACAATGATGACAGCGCAATTTTATCAGCAGATCCGCCAGCAGCTGGATACGGCGCACCGTGAAGGATTGTTTAAGCAGGAGCGCATCATTACGTCCGCTCAGCAAACCGATATCGAAGTCGGCCAGCAGCAGGTGATTAACTTTTGCGCCAACAACTATTTAGGCCTTGCGAACCATCCGGCGCTGATTCAGGCGGCGAAAGAAGGCATGGAAACGCACGGTTTCGGCATGGCCTCGGTGCGCTTTATCTGCGGTACGCAGGATGCGCATAAGCAGCTGGAAAAAAAGCTGGCGGCGTTTCTCGGCATGGAGGATGCCATTCTCTATTCCTCCTGCTTCGACGCCAACGGCGGCCTGTTTGAAACATTGCTCGACGCGGAAGACGCGATCGTTTCAGACGCGCTCAATCACGCCTCGATTATCGACGGCGTACGGCTCTGTAAGGCGCAGCGCTATCGCTACGCTAATAACGATATGCAGGCGCTGCGCGCCTGTCTGGTCGAGGCGCGCGAAAAAGGCGCCCGCCATATTCTTATCGCCACCGACGGCGTCTTCTCTATGGACGGGGTGATCGCTAACCTGCGCGGCATCTGCGATCTCGCCGACGAGTTCAATGCGCTGGTGATGGTGGATGACTCGCATGCGGTGGGCTTTGTCGGCGCGGCCGGTCGCGGCACGCATGAATATTGCGACGTAATGGATCGCGTCGACATTATTACCGGCACGCTGGGCAAGGCGCTGGGCGGCGCTTCCGGCGGTTATACCGCGGCTCGCGCCGAGGTCGTCGAATGGCTGCGCCAGCGCTCGCGCCCCTATCTCTTCTCTAATTCGCTGGCGCCGGCGATCGTTGCCGCTTCCATCCGCGTGCTTGACCTGTTGAGCGAGGGCGACGGTCTGCGGCAGCGCCTGTGGGACAACGCCCGCTTCTTCCGCGAAAAGATGACGGCGGCCGGTTTTACCCTGGCGGGCGCCGATCACGCCATTATTCCCGTCATGCTGGGCGAAGCGAGCGTGGCGCAGGAATTCGCCCGTTTGCTGCAGCAGGAGGGCATTTACGTTACCGGCTTTTTCTACCCGGTGGTGCCGCGCGGCCAGGCGCGTATCCGCACGCAGATTTCGGCGGCGCATACCCAGCAGCAGCTGGAGCGCGCGGTCGAGGCCTTTACCCGCATTGGACAACAGCTTGGCGTGATCGCCTGAGGAGCTCTGCATGAAAGCGTTAGCCAAACTTCACGCCCAGGAAGGCATCTGGATGGTGACCGATGCGCCGATCCCGGAGCCGGGCCATAACGATTTGCTGATCAAAATCCGCAAAACCGCTATCTGCGGCACCGATATCCACATCTACAACTGGGATGACTGGTCGCGTAAAACCATTCCGGTGCCGATGATTGTCGGGCATGAGTATGTCGGTGAAGTCGTCGCCATCGGCCAGGAGGTGCGCGGCTTCAGCATCGGCGATCGCGTCTCCGGCGAAGGGCATATCACCTGCGGACACTGCCGCAACTGTCGCGCCGGCCGCACTCATCTGTGCCGCAATACCATTGGCGTCGGCGTCAACCGGCAGGGCTGCTTTGCCGAGTATCTGGTGATCCCCGCCTTCAACGCCTTCCGCATTCCCGACAATATTTCCGATGAGCTGGCCGCGATTTTCGATCCCTTCGGCAATGCGGTGCATACCGCGCTGTCGTTCGATCTGGTGGGCGAAGATGTGCTGATCTCCGGCGCCGGCCCTATCGGCATTATGGCGGCGGCGGTGTGTAAACATGTCGGCGCGCGCAACGTGGTCATCACCGACATCAACGACTATCGCCTTGAGCTGGCACGCACCATGGGCGTGACGCGGGCGGTCAACGTGGCGCATGAAGATCTGCGCGCGGTGATGCGCGAGCTGGGCATGACGGAAGGGTTCGACGTAGGCCTGGAGATGTCCGGCGCGCCGCCGGCGTTTCGTACCCTGCTGGAGGTGATGAACCACGGCGGGCGTATTGCGCTGCTGGGCATCCCGCCGGGCGAGATGGCGATCGACTGGAACCAGGTAATCTTCAAAGGGCTGTTTATTAAGGGTATCTACGGCCGCGAGATGTTTGAGACCTGGTACAAGATGGCGGCGCTGATTCAGTCAGGGCTCGATCTGACGCCGGTGATCACGCACCGCTACGCTATCGACGACTTCCAGCAGGGCTTCGACGAGATGCGCTCCGGACGTTCAGGGAAAGTGGTGCTGAGTTGGGATTAAAAAAGCCGCGCGGGCGGCTTTCGTTTTATTGCTGCTGCTTTTCCGCATCCGTCAGGTAGCGCACCTTGCGGGTGTAGTCCTGACCTTTAAAGGTCAGCGGCTGACGAGGATCGGCCAGATATTTTTGCCATTCGGAAAGCGGGAAGCCGCCGTGCGCGCCTACCACCTCTGGCGGTATGACTCCCGGCTTGCCGCCGATGCGCTTGGATACCGGCCAGTTCGCCCACTCGCCCAGGTTGACGGTGCGCAGGTCGAGCAGATCCAGCAGGCACGCCAGCGGCAGCTGATCGGTCGGCGGCTGGCTGTCGTTCATTAATTTCCAGGTGTCGTCGAAAAGCGTCAGCCAGAGCGGACAGACGCGCTGCCAGGTCTGCCGCGTAGCCGCCAGATAGGCGCCGTTAACGTGATCTTCGAGATAGGGGCGCACGCTGTGCTGATAGTAAGCGGGAATTGTCTCCAGCGGCGCGCCGGCCAGTTTGGCAATCATCTTGCCCTGGCGAAAGCTGGAGTAAAAATGGCCGTCTTTCATGTGAATGTCAGGCATTTTAAGCAGGTTGAGATCGGAATCGATCATCAGGATCCCGTCGCCCTGCGCATGCAGCGGCGCCTGCATTTTTATCAGCCGGCTGCGATAAATTTGCTTGTAGGGATAGGCCTCTTCGCGATGCGGCACCTCCAGCGTCACAATGCGAGTTTTAGGCGTCAGCTCGCCAAATGCGGCGGCGGGCTGGTCGCTAACGATAACGATCTCCTGCGCCGCCGTGGCAAAGCGCTCGGCAAACAGCGCGCTGAGCTTCGCTTCCTCAACGTAATCCTCCCCGGTACAGGGAATGACGATAGAGGTCACGGGGATGGCGCCCTGCACGTCGGACTGCGCGTAAGGCAGATTATGGCGTGCGCGCACGCGGCGAAAACGGGGATTGAGAAAGTTAAGCATGCTTCTTCCTTGTGACGCTTTTTAGGATGGTTTCCACGCCGTTTACATAATTTTCGATGGCGTACTGCGATCGAACGCGCGCCGACGCGGCATGGGTTAATCGTTGACGTAAGGCCTCGTCCTGCCAGAGCGTGACGAGGTGCTGAGTTAACTGCGCCACGTCGCCATATTCGAACAGCAGGCCGGTGTCGTCAGGGCTGATTAGCTCCTCTGTGCCGACCACGCGTGAGCCAATCACCGCCGTATTGACCAGCATCGCTTCCAGCACGACGCGCGGCAGACCCTCGCTGCGGGACGCCAGGATAAAGACGTCGAACGCGGCGAGGTAATCCAGCGCGTTATTCTGAAAGCCGGTAAAGATGACCCGATCGAGAATCGCCTCTCTGGCGGCCTGCTGGCGCAGCGCAGCCGCTTCAGGTCCATCGCCGACCACGATCATTTTCCAGTTCGCGTCGGGACAGGCCTGTTTGAAATGGCTCAGCGCCTGCAGAACATGGTGGTTCGACTTACGCAGGATCAGCGAGCCGATGGTGCCGAAAATAAAGGTGTCCGCCGGCAGGTTTAAGCGCTGGCGCACCGCCGCGCGCTCAGGCAACGGCTGATGGATATCGATCGCATTGGAGACGGTAAAACAGCGCGACGCCTCGACGCCGCCGTCGCGTAAGGTCTGATTCACGCCGTGAGAGACGGCGATAACGGCATCGCACCCATCATTGACCATTTTCGCCAGGCGGGCATTCATCAGCGGCTCAATGCGGCAGTGCTGTACCACGGCAATATCAAGGCCTTGTGCGGCGAGGTAGCCTTCAACGTTAGTGCTCGGCTGATTATTCATATAGAGCGTATCGTAGCGGCCTTGCTGCAGCAGCGCGCGCAGCTTGCGGGCATTTGGCCGGACGCGCCAGCGCGCATCGATAGCGTCGACCGCTTCTTTTTTCAGGCGGCGATTGAAGAAAAGCAGGGCGCGCGCCGCTTCTTTAGCGAGCTTCGCCCAGCCGGGCTGTTTTTTCTGAGGAATAAAGATGACCGGTATGGCGATGGCGTTCAGCACCGACTCGATGGTTTCACCGTTACCGCGCGCGTAATTGTGATAAAAGCAGCAGGTGATATCGAAAGCGTCGCGGTCGATGCGCTTAAGCAGTTCCAGCATGCTGTTGGTGCCGCCACCCCATTCTCTGCCGTTATCCAGCAGCATAACTTTTTGTTTTGCCGTCCTCATCCTGACAGAAATCCTTATAACCGGTCAGCGTCGCTCGCACCGGATTATAGTGATTTCTGATCAGAAAAGAATGTTAAGACTGAAACAGCACGCGAAATAGCGTGTTAAAAAAGCTGTTTCAATCCTGTAACCACTACGCTCTGGCTCGCGCTCTCCCACACCGCTTCAAGCGCCCTGGTCGCCGGAACCGGCTGCGGCTGCACTTTACAAATGCCTGGCGGCTGGAAGCCCGGCTTATGCGGACGCGGCGGCTGCTGCGTTTTCGCTGGCGACGTCGTGCCGCGCAGCGGTTCGTTCAGCAGCTGGCTTGGGCGCACCAGCGTAATATCCGCAGGCAGCGTTGGCAGCATCTGCTGCAGCACGCGCACCGTATTAGGATGCGGATGGCCGATAGCGATGGCATAGCCGTCGCGCTGCGCCAGCTTCACGGCGCGGGTAAACTGTTGGCGAATCGCGTTGATATCCTGGCTGTCGTCGAGAAAAACGCGGCGCTTCAGCACCTTCACGTGCGTGCCTTGCGCGGCGGGCACCGACTGGCTGTTGCCGATAGTCATGCTGTCGAGAAATAAAAATTGTACTTATTAAGCGCCTGCATCACCTTTACCATGCCGGGCAGGCTGGAGGTCATTTTGCTGCCCATATGGTTGTTCAGGCCGACGGCATAAGGCACGCTGTTGACCGCGCTGCGCAGGATGCGCGCGATCTCTTCGCTACTCATCTCCGGCGTCAAGGTATCTTTCTCCAGCGGCTGTTTGCTGAGCGGCGCCATAGGGAGATGGATCAGCACCTCATGGCCGCTTTGATGCGCTTTCGTTGCCATCTGGCGCGCGCCGGGCGCGTCAGGCAGCACTGCGACGGAGATCGCGGCGGGCATCTGCAGCACTTTGTTTTCTTCAGAAGGACGATAGCCGAAGTCGTCGATAACGATGGCGAGTTTGCCCGCATGGGCGGCGCAGCTTAACAGCAGTCCGCCGATAGCGGCGGCGAGATGGCGACGTTGATAAAACACTTATCTTCCTAACCACGGGAGTGGATTGACGGCCTGTCCCTGACGTCGGATTTCAAAATAGAGCGACGGCGTACCGCGTCCGCCGCTGGTGCCCACCAGGGCGATAGGCTGTCCTGCCTTCACCTGGGCGCCAACGCTAACCAGCGCGCTCTGGTTATAGCCGTAGAGACTCATATCTCCTTTGCCGTGCTCAAGCACGACGACGAGCCCGTAGCCCTGCAGCCAGTCGGCCATCAGCACGCGGCCGTCGGCAATCGCTTTGACTTCGGCGCCTTCCGGCGCATCGATCACCAGCCCTTTCCAGCGCAGTTCGCCCTGAAGCTGTTCCCCGAAGCGATGTTCGATACGACCGCGCACCGGCCACAGGGCCTGGCCGCCTGCGCGGCCCAGACCGCCGGTTCGCGCCACCAGTTCGCGCTCGCTCTGGGTGGGCTGGTAGGTCGATCCTTTGGCTTTCGCCTGCGCCTGACGCTGGCGCACTTTTTCCGCTTCCCGCGCCTCGCGCGCCGCGCGCTCTCGCGCCTCGCGTTCGGCCCGGGCGATTTTGTCCTGCAGGCGGCTTTCGTTCTGCCGCATCTCCACCAGATCGGCCTGGTCTCTTTCCAGCGCGTTTTCCAGTTCGCTCAGCGTTTTCTTACGCGCCGCGCTCGCCTGCTCCAGCTTCTGCTGCTGGCCTTGCTGCTGGGCCAGCAGCGTTTTTTGCTGCTGCTGTTTCTGCTCCAGCGACGCTTTTTGCTCACCCAGCGTCTGACGCGTTTTTTGCAGCGCGTCGATGCTCTGCTGACGCGCGTCGTTAAGATAGCCGAAGTAGGCGAGAATACGTTCGCTGCGTTGGCTCTCTTCGCCGCCCAGCAGGAGCTGCACGCCGTTATGCTTGCCCTGACGAAAAGCCGCATCCAGCTGCTGAGCCAGCAGGGTTTCCTGCTGCGCCTGCTGCTTTTCAAGCCGCGCGATCGAGGCGGTGAGCTGGCTGACTTCGCGGCTGAGCGCGTTCAGGCTATTGCGGGTTTCGCGCAGCTGACGGCTGGCCTGCGCAATGATCTTTTCCTGGCTCTGCAGCTGATCGAGTAGCTTGCTGCGCGCAAGCTTTTGCGCCTTAACGCTTTTCTCTTTTTCGGCGATATTTTGCTGAATGGATTTCAGCTGCGATTTGCTGTCGTCAGCGCTGTGCGCGGCCGCAGGCAATAACAGAACGCCCGCGCAGAGCAGGCTGAAGGAGAGAGTGGACAAGTGTGCAGGCAACGGGTGTTTCTTTCCGCTGTGACGAGTCCTTGTGGCTAAAACAGTCGCTTTTCCCTTCATAGGCCAGTGATTATTCCACGATGAACAGCCGCTTACCAGCGCAACGCCGCGGGATTTCCTTTTCCAAAGATGTCGGTATTTATCCTGATGCCGAATAAGGGTTGCGCCATTTTTGCGATACAGCAATTTTTTTTAGAAAATGACGCACAAATCGTAACTCTGGCCGCTTAGCGTCTGTACATGAGAAGTGGCGCAGGTATACTCAGAACCCTTGTTTTTAGCTTAATTAGCCCGGTCTGGAGTCTTTACCCCTCATGCAAGAAATTATGCAGTTTGCAAGCAATCACACCATCCTCAGTCTGGCATGGGTCGTTTTACTGGTTTTGGTGATTGTTACCACCTTTAAAGGGATGTTTTCTAAGGTGAAAGTTATCAGCCGCGGCGAAGCGACCCGCCTGATTAACAAAGAAGAGGCGGTAGTAGTGGACGTGCGGTCGCGTGACGATTACCGCAGAGGACATATTTCGGGCGCGCTGAACGTTGCGGCGGCGGACATCAAAAAAGGCAGCTTCGGCGAGCTGGAAAAGCATAAAGCTCAGCCCATAATTGTGGTGTGCGCCACCGGCCAGAGCGCGAGCGAGCCGGCTGAAAAGCTGAGCGCCGCCGGCTTTAGCCAGGTGACCGTTCTGAAAGACGGCATCAGCGGCTGGAGCGGAGACAACCTTCCGCTGGTGCGCGGAAAATAACATCTTACCGAGGTACGTAACATGGCTAATGTCGAGATTTACACCAAGGCGACCTGTCCTTTCTGCCACCGGGCGAAGGCGCTGTTGAGTCAAAAAGGTGTGTCGTTTCAGGAGATCCCTATCGACGGGAACGCCGCGAAACGCGAAGAGATGATCAAACGCAGCGGCCGCACCACCGTGCCTCAGATTTTCATTGACGCGCAGCACATCGGCGGCTGCGACGACCTTTACGCGCTGGACAGTCGTGAAGGATTAGATCCGCTACTGCAGGCGTAAGAGCGGCGCAGGATTTTTCAACTCACAGGACTTAGTCAGATGTCAGAACAAAACACCAACGAAATGCAATTCCAGATTCAACGCGTTTACACCAAAGACGTTTCTTTCGAAGCGCCGAACGCGCCGCAGGTTTTCCAGAAAGAGTGGGAGCCGGAAGTGAAGCTGGATCTGGATACTGCGTCATCACAGCTGGCTGACGAAGTTTATGAAGTGGTGCTGCGCGTGACCGTGACCGCCAGCGTTGGCGAAGAAACCGCATTCCTGTGCGAAGTTCAGCAGGCGGGCATCTTCACCATCAGCGGCATCGAAGGCACGCAGATGGCGCACTGCCTGGGCGCCTATTGCCCGAACATCCTGTTCCCGTATGCGCGCGAATGCATCACCAGCCTGGTGTCTCGCGGCACCTTCCCGCAGCTTAACCTGGCGCCGGTAAACTTTGATGCGCTGTTCATGAACTACCTGCAGCAGCAAGGCGAAGGTGCCGAACCACATCAGGATGCCTGATGACTACACACGCTTCGATTAGCGTCATCGGTGCCGGCTCTTACGGCACCGCTCTGGCCATTACCTTAGCCCGCAACGGCCATCCCGTGCTGCTGTGGGGACACAATCCCGCGCATCTGGCGCAGCTGCAGGCCGAACGCTGCAACAGCGCTTTTCTCCCCGACGTACCTTTTCCCGACAACCTTGAGCTTGAGCCCGACTTAGCGCGCGCTATTGCGGCCAGCCGCGATCTGCTGGTGGTGGTGCCGAGCCATGTGTTCGGCGACGTGCTGAAGCAGATTAAACCGCATCTGCGCGCTGAGTCGCGCATCGTCTGGGCGACCAAAGGGCTGGAAAGAGAAACTGGAAGGCTACTGCAGGATGTGGCGCGCGACATCCTCGGCGACGCTACGCCGCTCGCAGTCATCTCCGGGCCGACCTTTGCCAAAGAGCTGGCGGCGGGCCTGCCGACCGCGATCGCGCTGGCGGCGACCGATGCCACTTTTGCTGAAGATCTGCAGCAAAAGCTGCACTGCGGCAAGAGTTTCCGCGTTTACAACAATCCCGATTTTATCGGCGTGCAGCTTGGCGGCGCGGTGAAAAACGTCATCGCCATCGGCGCAGGCATCTCCGACGGCATCGGCTTCGGCGCTAATGCGCGTACCGCGCTGATTACGCGCGGCCTCGCCGAAATGAGTCGTCTCGGCGCCGCGTTGGGTGCCGATGCCACCACCTTTATGGGCATGGCCGGCTTAGGCGATTTGGTGCTGACCTGTACCGACAATCAGTCGCGCAACCGTCGTTTCGGCCTGATGCTGGGCCAGGGCGAAGAGGTGGATAACGCGCAACGCATTATCGGACAAGTTGTAGAAGGCTATAAAAACACCAAAGAAGTCAAGGCATTGGCTGAGCGTGTCGGCGTTGAAATGCCGATTACCGAGCAAATCTATCAGGTGCTCTATTGCGGAAAATCGGCGCGAGAGGCAGCATTGAGCCTGTTAGGCCGTACAAGGAAGGACGAAAACGGTTCAGGCTGATGCGGGATGCGCAGCATAGTCACCTGTAGCGCCATTCAGGCGCTTTTTTTTTCGGGAGAAAACTGCAATGTCGTCTGATGAGTTAGAACTGGTCTGGAACAACATCAAAGCGGAAGCGCGCGCGCTGGCCGATTGCGAGCCGATGCTGGCCAGCTTTTATCATGCGACTTTGTTGAAACACGAAAATCTCGGCAGCGCCCTGAGCTATATGCTGGCCAACAAGCTCGCTAATCCGATTATGCCCGCTATCGCTATTCGCGAAATTGTCGAAGAGGCCTATCGTCAGGATCCTTCGATGATCGCCTCGGCCGCGCTCGACATCCAGGCGGTGCGCCAGCGCGACCCGGCGGTAGATAAATACTCTACGCCGCTGCTTTATCTGAAAGGCTTTCACGCGCTGCAGGCCTATCGCATCGGCCACTGGCTATGGAACGAAGGGCGTCGCGCCTTAGCGGTCTATCTGCAAAACGAAATTTCCGTCTCGTTCGCTGTAGATATTCATCCGGCGGCGAACATCGGCCACGGCATTATGCTTGACCACGCCACCGGCATCGTTATCGGCGAAACGGCGGTAGTGGAGAACGACGTTTCGATCTTGCAGTCGGTGACGCTGGGCGGTACCGGCAAAACCAGCGGCGATCGCCATCCGAAAATCCGCGAGGGCGTGATGATTGGCGCAGGGGCGAAGATCCTCGGCAATATCGAGGTCGGGCGCGGCGCGAAGATTGGCGCAGGCTCGGTGGTGTTGCAGCCTGTGCCGCCGCATACCACTGCCGCAGGCGTGCCGGCGCGCATCGTCGGCAAACCAGCGAGCGACAAACCCTCAATGGACATGGATCAACACTTCAACGGCACCGTGCCGGGCTTTGAGTTCGGCGACGGGATCTAAACGAGCCGCGCGCCTGCGTAATCAAGCTGGCGCCATGCTTCATACACCACGACCGATACCGCATTCGACAGATTCATGCTGCGGCTTTCCGCACGCATCGGGATGCGGATTTTCTGCGCTGGCGGCAGCGCGTCGAGGATCTCGGCGGGCAGTCCGCGGCTCTCCGGGCCGAACAGCAGATAATCGCCCGCCTGATAGCTCACCGCACTGTGCGCCGGCGTTCCCTTGGTGGTCAGCGCAAAGAGCCGCGCGGGCTGCTCGACGCGCAGAAACGCCTCATAGCTTTCATGCTTCTGAATCGCGGTAAATTCGTGATAGTCGAGACCGGCGCGGCGCAGCCGTTTGTCGTCCCATGCGAAACCAAGCGGTTCAATCAGATGCAGCCTGAAGCCGGTATTAGCGCAGAGGCGAATAATATTGCCGGTGTTCGGCGGGATTTCTGGTTCAAATAAGACGATGTTAAGCATAAGGCCCCCGATAACAGGGGCCGAAGCATAGCAAATTATTGCCGGCTAGAGGAGTAGAGCGGCAGCCAGAGCGTCAGGCGCAGGCCGCCGAGCGGGCTGTCGTCGGCCTTCACCCAGCCGCGGTGCTGCTGGATAGCGGTTTCGACAATCGCCAGACCGAGCCCCGTGCCGCCTGACTCGCGATCGCGCGCCTCATCGGTGCGGTAGAAGGGACGGAATATTTGCTCGCGATCCTCCGGGCTGACGCCCGGGCCGTCATCGTCGACGTGCACCGTCAGGCCGCTGATATCCACCGAAAAGCTGACGCTGATATGCGAGTGCGAATAGCGCAGCGCGTTGCGTACGATGTTCTCCAGCGCGCTTTCCAGCGCATGTGGGTTGCCGTAAAGCGGCCAGGGGCCGGGCGGATAGGGCACGTCGAGCTGCTTGCCCATCTGCTCGGCTTCGAACTTCGCATCTTCAAGCACGTCGTTCCAGAGCTGATTCGCTTTCATCGCCTCGCTGACCAGCGCGTTCTTGTGCTGGGTGCGCGACAGTACCAGCAGATCGTTGATCATGCCGTCCAGACGCTGCGCTTCCATCTCGATACGCTCCAGCTCTTTGCCTTCGCCGTGGCGACGGCGCAGCAGCGCCGTGGCCAGCTGCAGACGCGTCAGCGGCGTGCGCAGCTCATGGCTGATATCTGACAGCAGACGCTGCTGCGAGGTCATCATGCGTTCGAGCGCGCTCACCATCTGATTGAAGCTGGAGCCGGCGGCGAGAAACTCCTGCGGCCCTGATTCCAGTTCCGGATGCTGGCGCAAATTACCGCTGGCGACTTCATCGGCCGCATATTTAAGCTTGCGAGCGGGACGCGCCAGGCTCCACGCCAGCCAGAGCAGCAGCGGCGAGCTGATCAGCATGGTGACGATCAGCAGCAGCAGCGGCCGGTCAAACAGCAAATTGATAAAATCGAGCTGCGAGCTGGTCGCCGGTCGAATCAGGTAGAGCTGATAGTTATCTTCGCCGTCGCGCACCGCGAAGGGGCCGACCATTTCGATACGGCCATACTTCTTTTTCTGGGGATGATCGGCGTTGTCGGACTGCCCGATAAAGTTGCGGATCACCTGCATTTCATTGTGCTGCGCGCCAATGACGCGCCCTTCGCTGGTGACCAGCAGCAGGCGCTGGCCCGGCGGCGCCCATTTGTCGATAGCGCGCGAGAGGCGGCGCCACCACATCAAATCGTTGGGCGGATCCTGCGCCAGTTCCACTTCGACATGCTGTTCAATCATGGTGCCCTGGCGCTGCTCGCTATCGAGCAGCGAGGCCATCTGGCGGGAATCCAGCTTGGGCACCATCAATACCAGCATCAACACCAGCGCCAGGGTTAGCCAGAAAATGGCGAAGATGCGGGTGGTGAGGCTACCTATCATGAAGCCGAAACCATCAGATAGCCGCGGCCGCGCAGGGTTTTAAACCACGGATGGCCGTCGCGGCGCTCAGGCAGTTTGCGGCGCAGGTTGGAGATGTGCATATCGATGGCGCGGTCGAACGGCGTCAGACGCTTGCCAAGCACTTCCTGGCTCAGATGCTCGCGCGAGACGACCTGGCCGAGATGCTGCGCCAGCAGGTAGAGCAGGGTGAACTCGGTGCCGGTAAGATCCAGCGTCTGATTGTCGAAACTCGCTTCCTGACGGCCCGGGTTCAGGCGCAGGCAGTCCACTTCCAGCGTCGGCGAGCTGCTGTCGTGCTGCTGTTGCTGCTCGCTCCAGTTGGAACGGCGCAGAATCGCGCGTATACGCGCCACCAGTTCGCGATCGTTAAACGGCTTAGGCAGATAGTCATCCGCGCCCAGTTCGAGCCCCAGCACGCGATCCAGCTCGCTACCGCGCGCGGTCAACATGATGACGGGCGTCTGATGTTGCTGGCGTAGCTCTTTCAGCGTGTCGATACCGTTCTTTTTCGGCATCATCACATCGAGCAAAAGTAGATCAATAGAGGTATCCAGCAGGCTTAACGCCTGTTCGCCGTCGCTGGCTACCACCACTTCAAACCCTTCCATTTCTAACAGTTCTTTAAGCAGCGAAGTCAATTCGCGGTCATCGTCAACCAACAGGATTTTATTCATTTTTTATTGCCCTCCGCAGGCAAAATACCGTGTTCCTGACTTGTCAATCCAACGCTTTACGTAGTTTTACACCCCCTGACGGATGTTTGCAGCTGTCGCCGTACACTGGTCCTCGTTGAATCGCAAAACGGAACGGACTGGAGTAAACGATGCGCACAGTAACCGCCGTCGTCATTGCCTCAGCGATGGTTCTCAATCACGCCAGCGCAGGAGTGGCAGACACGACGACGATTGACGAAATGCATCACGGCGGATTGACGACAGGCAGTATGACGCAAAATCCGCAAAGCCACATGTTCGACGGCATCGAGTTGACGGAAGAGCAGCGTCAACAGATGCGAGACCTGATGACGCAGGCGCGACATGAACGTTCCCCTGTCAGCATCGGTGATATCGAAAATATGCACGATCTGATTACGGCGGACACTTTTAACGAAGCGGCTATTCGCGCGCAGGCTGAGAAAATCGCTCAGGCGCAGATCGAACAGCATGTCGAGATGGCACGCATTCGCAACCAGATGTATCACTTGCTCACGCCGGCTCAGCAGGCCGCGTTGCAAAAGAATTACGAGTGGCGGCTCGCCGAGCTGCGCAAGCTCTCTAATTTGCAGTCGGCTTCATCGCTGCAAGCAGTGAGTAGTACCAGCAGTAACCAGTAACATAGTATCCCTGTTTTCCTTGCCATAGACACCATCCCTGTCTTCCCCGCCATGATGGCGGGGTTTTTTTGTTTTTTGCGCATTTCCGGTCGCAGCGTCCATTCTGGCGGGCCGATTTCTCCTCGGCATTAACAATTTATTTAAGGACAGCACTAACGCCTTAAAGCTTAAGGTATTTATCAAGATATTATTTTTAGCCGTCTCGTTTATTTTTATAAAACATATGTTATGCCGTGAAAATATATCGATAGATGCGGTGTTTTAAAAAATAATAAAGCGAAGCGGCTATTTGTTTAAATATATGATAAGAAGAAAGTAAGCTTGTCGGCCACATTTAAAGTATATTAATATCAATCAGTTAATTATTTTATCCTTTTCTTGAATTCTTCTGGCTTACTTCTACACTTAATTTTGTCGCAGCAAGGAAAGTGCACGCCCCGAGAATTTAGGGAATTTAAATGGGGTGCAGTAACCACATTACGTAATCAATCTGAATATATTAACGGAGTAAGTTATGGCAGAACATCGTGGTGGTTCAGGCAATTTCGCAGACAATCCGCAGAAAGCTTCTGAAGCCGGCAAAAAAGGTGGAAAAAGCAGCGGCGGCAGCGGTAATTTCAAAAACGATCGTGAAAAAGCCTCTGAAGCAGGCAAAAAAGGCGGTCAAAACAGCCACGGCGGCGGCCGCAGCTCTTCCTGACGAGTTTAGAGCCTGGCAGTAAACCGTGCGTTTCCCACGCGGGAAACGATACCCCGTCCTCTTTGAGGGCGGGGTTTGTTTTTTCTGGCGTTCTGCCAGCTTTTCTCTTCTGATGACGCAGGGTTTATGCGCAGCGACAATCTGGATGTTAAACTTTAGCCATTCCTTTATTTCGGGTGCATGCCTGTAATGGCTGAGGGAGCACATCATGCAACCCACCTATGCTCGTCTGGTCAAGCGCGCGGCGCTGGCGGCGACGATCCTGGCAACCAGCCTGCTTATCGTCAAAATTTTTGCCTGGTGGTATACCGGTTCGGTCAGCCTGCTGGCGGGTCTGGTCGATTCGCTGGTGGACATCGCCGCCTCGTTAACTAATCTTTTAGTCGTGCGCTATGCGCTGCAACCTGCTGACGCTAACCATACTTTTGGTCACGGCAAGGCGGAATCACTGGCGGCGCTGGCGCAAAGCATGTTTATCTCTGGTTCGGCGCTGTTCTTGTTTTTGACCGGCATCCAGCATCTGGCTTCGCCCAATACGCTACGCGCGCCGCTGGTTGGGGTGGTGGTTACCGTGGTGGCGCTCTGTTCGACGCTGCTGCTGGTAGCATTTCAACGCTGGGTCGTGCGCCACACGCACAGCCAGGCGATTCGCGCCGATATGCTGCACTATCAGTCCGATGTGGTCATGAACGGCGCTATCCTGATCGCCCTGGGCTTAAGCAGCTATGGCTTCGCGCGCGCAGACGCGCTATTCGCGTTAGGCATCGGCGTCTACATCTTGTACAGCGCATTGCGGATGGGCTACGACGCCGTGCAGTCGCTGCTGGATCGCGCGCTGCCGGAGGAAGAGCATAATATCATTCTCGATCTTGCGCTGAACTGGCCGGGCGTGGAGGGCGTGCATGACGTACGTACGCGTCAGTCGGGACCGACTAAATTTATCCAGCTTCATCTGGAGCTTAATGATGATTTGCCGCTAGTGCAGGCGCATCGCGTAGCGGATCAGGTAGAGAAGGCGCTGCGTCAGCGTTTCCCCGGCTCGGACGTGATTATTCATCAGGATCCCTGCTCTGTCGTGCCGATTGAACAGCAGAATTCACCCGGCTTTTAACCAGATTGAATCAATTTAATCTATTTAAAATGACGAAGCGCTAACATTAATGCAAAAAATTTAGTGAAAACTTGTCTGACCTGAATCAATTCAGCAGCAAGCCTTTGATATACTATCTGCCATCACGAGTCGCGCATAGGGTATGCCGCTTAGCGGCGCACGACAGGCAGGATTAACTTTTCGTTTTAACAATCCAGAGGTTGTCATGATCAAAAAAATTGGTGTATTGACCAGCGGCGGCGACGCCCCCGGCATGAACGCAGCCATCCGCGGCGTTGTGCGATCAGCGCTGAGCGAAGGACTGGAAGTTTTTGGTATCTATGACGGCTATCTGGGACTGTACGAAGATCGGATGATCAATCTCGACCGCTACAGCGTATCGGATATGATTAACCGCGGCGGCACCTTCCTGGGCTCGGCGCGTTTCCCCGAATTCCGCAACGACGAAGTGCGCCAGGTCGCGATTGAGAATATGAAAAAACGCGGCATCGATGCGCTGGTTGTCATCGGTGGCGACGGCTCCTATATGGGCGCGAAGCGTCTGACCGAAATGGGCTTCCCGTGCATTGGCCTGCCGGGCACTATCGATAACGACGTTGCGGGTACCGACTACACCATCGGCTACTTCACCGCGCTGGAAACCGTGGTCGAGGCGATTGACCGTCTGCGCGACACCTCCTCTTCGCACCAGCGCATCTCTATCGTCGAGGTTATGGGACGCTACTGCGGCGACCTGACTCTGGCGGCGGCGATTGCGGGCGGCTGCGAATTTATCGTGCTGCCGGAAATTCCGTATACCCGCGAAGAGCTGGTAATGGAGATCAAAGCGGGCATCGCCAAAGGCAAAAAGCACGCCATCGTCGCGATCACCGAACATATCTGCGATATCGACGACCTGGCGAAGTACATCGAAGCGGAAACCAAACGCGAAACGCGCGCGACCGTACTCGGTCATATTCAGCGCGGCGGCGCGCCCTGCGCTTACGACCGTATCCTCGCGTCGCGCATGGGCGCCTATGCTATTGAGCTGTTGCTACAGGGCTACGGCGGCCGCTGCGTCGGCATCCAGAACGAGAAGATGGTGCATCACGACATCATCGACGCTATCGAAAACATGAAGCGTCCGTTTAAGCGCGACTGGCTGGAAACCGCGAAAAAACTCTACTGATCCCAAACACGCTTCAGGCGCGCCTCTCAGGCGCGCTTTTATTTTAATTGTCTATATTCCTGCCAGTTATAAATGCTTATTTTTAATTCTTTTAGCTCTAAAATGGTTTATGTCACGCTACCGGCATAATGACATCGGGAGCGTGCACAATGAACAAGTGGAGTATCGGGATTACCCTTCTGCTGGCCTCTGCCAGCGTTCTGGCAAAGGATTACCAGCTGTTAAACGTCTCTTACGATCCGACGCGCGAGCTGTACGAGCAGTACAACAAAGCCTTTGCGGCGCACTACAAGCAGGAAACCGGCGATAACGTGGTGATCCGCCAGTCTCACGGCGGATCGGGCAAGCAGGCGACCTCGGTTATTAACGGCATTCGCGCCGATGTCGTGACGCTGGCGCTGCAATCCGATGTTGATGCCATCGCCGAACGCGGCCGTATCGATAAGAACTGGCTCAAGCGTCTGCCGGATAACTCCGCGCCTTACACCTCCACCATTGTTTTCCTGGTGCGCAAAGGCAATCCTAAAGGCATTCACGACTGGTCCGATTTAATTAAGCCAGGCGTTTCTGTCATTACCCCGAATCCAAAAACCTCAGGCGGCGCACGCTGGAACTATCTGGCGGCATGGGGCTGGGCGCTGGATCAAAATAATGGCGATCAGGCGAAGGCGCAGGCTTACGTAAAAGCGCTATTTAAAAACGTCGAGGTCCAGGACTCCGGCGCGCGTGGCGCAACCAATACCTTTGTAGAGCGCGGCATCGGCGATGTGCTGATCGCCTGGGAAAACGAAGCCTATCTGGCAGTCGATAAGCTGGGCAAAGACAAATTTGAAATCGTCACGCCGAGCGAATCCATTCTGGCTGAACCCACCGTTTCCGTGGTGGATAAAGTGGTGGACGATCAGGGTACGCGCGCAGTTGCGGACGCCTATCTGAAGTATCTCTACTCGCCGGAAGGCCAGACTATCGCAGCGCAAAACTACTATCGCCCGCGCGATGCGGAAGTGGCGAAGAAGTTCGCCAGCACCTTCGCGCCAGTGAAGCTGTTTACCATCGATAATAAGTTCGGCGGCTGGACGCAGGCGCAGAAAACGCATTTTGCTGATGGCGGCACCTATGACCAGGTGATGAAGCCTTAATCCTACAACCGCAATAAAAACGGCCAGCCAGCGTGCTGGTCGTTTTTATTTGTGCGTGACATTGCACGGCAGCCAGGCGAGGATGCGGAAAAAAGCGGAAAGAGGAGCCTTGCTATGCAGGGACGTCGCCGTGCGCCTGGCCTGATTGCGCTGCTGCTGTTGATCCTGATAAGCGGTTTAGCGATTGCCGCATTCCACCTGCATAAAAACAGCGATGCGTTGTGGCATATCGTCAGTGAAAAGTGCGAGCCGAATCAGCGCGCTACGGGCAAGCCCGCGCCTTGCCAGCGCGTCGAGCTTGAGCAAGGCTATGTGTTGCTCAAAGATCTGAACGGGCCGCTGCAGTATCTGCTTATCCCGCTGGCGAAAATCAGCGGCATGGAAAGCCCGGCGCTGCTCAATCCCGCGACGCCCAATTTCTTCGCCTTCGCCTGGCAGGCGCGCGCGCAGCTGGCGGCAAAGCGCGGCGCGCCAGTCGCCGACAGCGCGCTGTCGCTGGCGATCAACGCCGAGTATGGCCGCACCCAGAATCAGCTGCATATTCATATCTCCTGCCTGCGTCCCGATGTGCGCCGCGTGCTGGATCGCCTCGCGCCCGTGCTCTCCAGCCGCTGGCAGACGGAACGGCTGCGCCAGCACGCTTACCGAATACGCGCGCTCACCCTGCCGGAGCTGACGCAGCAGAGCCTGTTTATCCGCGTAGCCAACGAGATCCCCAATGCGCGCGGCGAAATGGGCAAATATGGCCTGGCGCTGGCGGCGCTGCCGGATGGGCGTCTGGCGGTATTGGCGCTTGAGCGCAACTGGCTATTGCTCAACCGCGGCTCGGCAGAAGAGCTACAGGACCACAGCTGCGAGATTTTACGGCAATAAAAAAGGCGGCCATCAGGCCGCCTTTTTTGCGTATCGGAAGTTACGCTTTTTTCGCTTCCGCCGCTGCTTTAACGATAACGGCGAAGGCATCAGCCTTCAGTGAGGCGCCGCCGACCAGCGCGCCGTCGATGTCCGGCTGGGTAAAGAGTTCAGCCGCATTCTTGTCGTTAACAGAACCGCCGTACTGAATGATCACCTGCTCTGCGACCGCCGCGTCTTTCTTCGCGATGTGCTGGCGAATAAATTTATGCACTGCCTGCGCCTGCGCCGGAGTGGCAGATTTGCCGGTGCCGATAGCCCAGACCGGCTCATAGGCGATAACTGCGCCGTTAAAAGCTTCCGCGCCCTGGGTTTCCAGCACTGCGTCGATCTGGCGCGCGCAGACTTCTTCAGTCTGACCCGCTTCGTTTTCCGCTTCGGTTTCACCAATGCACAGTACCGGCACCAGGCCAGCCGCTTTCAGCACGGCGAATTTCTTCGCGATAAGCTCGTCGCTCTCTTTGTGGTAGGTACGACGCTCAGAGTGGCCGATAATAATATATTTCGCGCCGATGTCTTTCAGCATGTCCGCGGAGGTTTCGCCGGTGAAAGCGCCTGAGAGGTTGACGTCGACGTTCTGTGCGCCCAGAGCGATGTGGCTGCCAGAGATGGCGTGTTTCGCCTGGTCGAGGTAGATAGCCGGCGGGGCGATCGCCACGCCGCAACCGTCAACGCCGGAGAGCGCTTTGCGCAGGCCTTCGATCAGCTCGCCTGTCATCTGCTTGCTGCCATTCAGTTTCCAGTTACCCATAACCAATGGATGTCGCATTCTATCCTCCGCGTTACGCGATTCATTAAATTGCACTGCCGGCAGGCAGCGTAGACTGCCAGACAGTATAGAGATCTATCAGGTCAATGGCTTTGCTTTTCGTCATTTTTGCCGCCCTGATCGGCAGGCGGCAGCGCCAGTTTTATGGGCTCGACGGCGAAGGTCAGGCCCTTGTCGCCGTTGTCCGCCACCACGAAACGCAGCGCGCCTTCGGTGCGGGAAAAATAGCGCGCGCCTTTGCCTTCGCTCAGCAGCACGTTCAGCTTTTGCCGCGCTTCGTCCGGGGAAAGACCCGGCACAAAAAAGCGCAGCAGCGCCGTCATGTAGGCGAGCGCTTTCTCCTGCGACGCTTTCTGATCCGGTCCCGGCACCGGCAGCCAGGTCAGCTGCAGCGTCTTCACCTTTCCGGTTCCCTGTTCCAGCGCGGTGGAGGCGTAGAGCGTTTCGCTGATTTTACTCGCCGCGCGCGTCAGGCGGCTGCTGTCGTTTCGGTTGTCGATGGCGCGATACTCCATCAGCGGCAGGTCGGCATTGGCGGCGTTATACCTTTCGCGGAACTGGCCGATGGTCATATCAAAGGTAGGCGCGCCCGCCAGCAAATAGGGTGCGGCAGGCACGGATTCGCTGCGCTCGCGCAGCGTGGGATCGGCGGCAAATGCCGGGGCCGTTAGCGCAAGGCTTAGCAGCAGCGCGCCAGGCAAATTCTTCATTTCGTAGGCTCGACCAGTAAACTCTGCGCCAAATTAGAACGGGT
Organism: Pantoea septica; assembly: GCF_002095575.1. Lineage (GTDB taxonomy): Bacteria > Pseudomonadota > Gammaproteobacteria > Enterobacterales > Enterobacteriaceae > Pantoea > Pantoea septica. Next base: position 89,758 of record NZ_MLJJ01000011.1, read on the forward strand.
TTTACCTGCGAAAGTCAAAAGCGCGACGGGCAAAACTTGTCTCAGGATAAGAATTATCTTATCCCATCGCGCTTACCAGTAGTGCTCGCTGGTGATATGCCCGGGTTTACGCTTCAGATGCTTGCGCATATCGCGCGTCTCTTTCAGCATCTGCTGAGTATCGCGCACCATCTGCGGGTTGCCGCACAGCATGATATGGCTCGACTCCGCCTCTATCGGCAGGCCCACCGCGCGCTCCAGCTCGCCGCTTTCGATCAGCGCCGGCACGCGGCCAGTGAGGGATCCCGCCGCGTTTTCGCGGCTCACCACAGTCTGAATGCGCAGCTTGTCGTTGTAAATCTGCTGCAGCGACTGCATCAGCGGCAGGTAGCTGAGATCGGCGGCATAGCGCACCGCGTGCACCAGCACGATATGATCGAAGCGATCCAGCCCTTCGCCCTGTTGCAGAATAGAGAGGTAAGGCCCGATCGCCGTGCCGGTCGCCAGCATCCATAGCGTTTTGCACGGCGGGATCTCATCCAGCACAAAAAATCCGGCGGCCTCTTTCGTTACCATCACGGTGTCGCCCGGCCTGAGCGCCTGCAGACGCGGGCTCAGTTTGCCCTCCGGCACCGTGACCAGATAGAACTCCAGTAAAGGATCGCTGGGCGCGTTCACGTAAGAGTAAGCGCGCTGCACGCGTTCGCCATCTATCTCCAGTGCCAGCTTGGCGAACTGACCGGCGGTGAATGCATCAATCGGCGCATGCACCCGCAGACTGAACAGCGCGTCCGTCCAGTTCTTTACTTCCTTTACTTGCGCATTGACCCATTCAGCCATCGTTACTCTCCTGGTCGTTGATTTTTCAGGCACAGTGTTATCATCGCGGCTGCAGGGCGCTTTTTCCACCCGCCCGCCCTTTTTTTGGCTCTAATCGACAAATGCGCCGCACGTCTCAACACGTCGTTGCCCCCAGTTGACACGGTGGTACGAAAACTTGACGCCTTTACGCCCGCGTCTTTGCGCCCGTCTCTCGATTTGTCACGTAATCCTGATATTTTTCCCGCCATTAACCCGATGCAGCGCATTTTGCTGCTGAATTAACTTTATTTCACAGACCGAGATGTCGATGAAGAAGATGGAAAATCGGCCGCTGTTGCTGATGTTGATTTTAATGCTGGCGGTTGGGCAAATGGCACAGACGATCTATGTCCCGGCGATGGCCGAGATGGCGGACGCGCTCAACGTGCACGACGGCACGCTGCAGCGCGTAATGGCGGCCTATCTGATGACCTATGGCGGATCGCAGCTGATCTACGGCCCGCTCTCCGACAGCATCGGGCGCCGTCCGGTGATCCTCGCCGGCATGACGATCTTTATGATCGGCGCGGTGACCGCGATGCTGGCGCCGTCGCTGAACGTACTGGTGCTGGGCAGCGCCATTCAGGGGCTGGGCACCGGCGTGGCGGGCGTGATGGCGCGTACTATGCCGCGCGACCTCTATGCGGGCGTCGCGCTGCGGCAGGCCAATAGCCTGCTCAATATGGGACTGCTGGTCAGTCCGCTGCTGGCACCGGTTATCGGCGCGCTGCTGACGAAGCTGTTCGGCTGGCACGCCTGTTTCGCTTTCCTGCTGCTGCTCTGCGTCGCGGTGACCGGCGCGATGATGCGCTGGCTGCCGGAGACGCGTCCGCAAGGCGGCGAAGTCACGCCGTTTTTCCGCCGCTATCAGCGGCTGCTGCGCGACGCCAGCTTCGTACGCTTTATTGTGCTGCTGATCGGCGCGCTGGCGGGCATTGCGGTCTTCGAAGCGAGCTGCGGCGTGCTGCTGGGCGGCGTGCTGGGGCTGGATGCCTTTACCGTCAGCATTCTTTTTATTCTGCCGATCCCCGCCGCCTTTTTCGGCGCCTGGTTCGCCGGACGCGAGACGCGCTCCTGGCATAGCCTGATGTGGACCGGCGTCAACAGTTGTCTGCTGGCGGGCGCGCTGATGTGGATCCCGGCCTGGTTCGGCATGATGAATATCTGGACGCTGCTGGTGCCCGCCGCGCTCTTCTTCTTCGGCGCGGGCATGCTGTTTCCGCTGGCGACCTCAGGCGCGATGGAGCCTTACGCGTGGCAGGCCGGCAGCGCCGGCGCGCTGATCGGGGGATTGCAAAACCTGGGTTCGGGCGTGGTGGCCTGGGCATCGGCGCTGCTGCCGCAGCGCGACCAGTTCAGCCTGGGCATGCTGATGTTCGCTACCGCGCTGGTGATGCTGCTGTGCTGGCTGCCGCTGTCGCGACAGCCGGAAGGTCAGAGCGGCACGGTTACAGGATAAAAGGATGCAGCGCCGCATCTTTGCGATCCAGATAGTGGATTGACTGGATGCGGCGGATGGTGCGCGATTTGCCGCGGATCAGCAGGGTTTCGCTGGTGGCGATATTGCCCTGACGCGTAATCCCCTTCAGCAGATCGCCGCTGGTAATGCCGGTGGCGGCAAAGATGACGTTGTCGTTGCGCGCCATTCGCGCCAGCGGCAAAACCTCACCCGCTTTAATGCCCATCTCGTCGCAGCGCGCCAGCTCCTGTTCGCCGATGCGACGATTCTCTTCGCTCTCGCCCTTAACCTCATGACGCGGTAGCAAGCGGCCCTGCATATCGCCATCCAGCGCGCGGATCACCGCCGCCGACACCACGCCCTCTGGCGCGCCGCCGATGCCGTAGAGCGCGTCGACCTCGCTGTCAGGCATACAGGTCAGAATCGAGGCCGCCACGTCACCGTCCGGGAAGGCGAAGACGCGCACGCCAAGCTGTTGTAGCTGCGCGATAACCGCGTCGTGGCGCGGTTTCGCCAGAATAGAGACCGTCAGCTGCGCCAGCGGTTTACCCAACGCCGCGGCGATATTGCGCAGATTAGTTTCCAGCGGCAGATGGAGATCGATATGGCCGCGCGCCGCCGGGCCGACTATCAGTTTCTCCATATACATATCCGGCGCGTGCAGAAAGCTGCCCTTGTCGCCGACCGCCAGCACCGCCAGCGCATTGGCCTGGCCCATCGCGGTCATCCGCGTGCCCTCGATCGGATCCACTGCGATATCGACCGCGTCGCCGCGCCCGCTGCCGACTTTTTCGCCGATATAGAGCATCGGCGCTTCGTCGATTTCGCCTTCGCCGATCACAATCTGGCCGTCGATATCAATGGTATTCAGGACGTGTCGCATCGCGTGGACGGCAGCGCCATCGGCACTGTTTTTATCGCCGCGTCCCAGCCAGCGATAGCCGGCTAACGCCGCCGCTTCGGTCACGCGGGAAAATTCTATGGCAAGTTCTCGTTTCATGGCCTGCACCTGCTGAAAAAAGGGCAGTGTAGCATAGCGGGGAAGGGCAAAAAAAAGCCCGCGACAGCGTCGCGGGCCCGGAAGGTTGAGATGTTCGCCACCAGCTGCTGGCGTACGCTCATATTACTCGTCGTGATCTTCCCACGCCTGCGCGCGCGCCACCGCTTTTCTCCAGCCGGCATAGCGAACGTTGCGCTCGGTGGTCTCGATGCTCGGGCGGAATTCGCGCTCAATAACCGCTTTGGCGCGCACCTCTTCCAAATCGCCCCAGAAGCCTACCGCCAGACCCGCCAGATAGGCGGCGCCCAGCGCGGTAACTTCGCGCACTTCCGGACGCTCAACGCGCGTGCCGAGAATGTCCGACTGGAACTGCATCAGGAAGTTGTTCGCCACCGCGCCGCCGTCCACGCGCAGTGACTGCAGGCGAGTATCGGCGTCGTTCTGCATCGCTTCCAGCACGTCGCGCGTCTGGTAGGCGATAGACTCCAGCGTGGCGCGAATAATGTGGTTGGCGTTAGCGCCGCGCGTCAGGCCGAAAATCGCGCCGCGCGCATAGGGATCCCAGTAAGGCGCGCCCAGGCCGGTAAAGGCCGGCACCATATAAACGCCGTTGGTATCCTTCACCTTAAGCGCAAAGTACTCGGAGTCGGCCGAGTCGCTGATCAGCTTCATTTCGTCACGCAGCCACTGAATCGAGGCGCCGCCGATAAACACGGCCCCTTCCAGCGCGTAGTTTACTTCGCCGCGCGGACCGCAGGCGATGGTGGTCAGCAGGCCGTGCGAAGAGGTCACCGCTTCGGTGCCGGTGTTCATCAGCATAAAGCAGCCGGTGCCGTAGGTATTTTTCGCCATGCCCGGCTGAACGCAGAGCTGGCCGTAAAGCGCCGCCTGCTGGTCGCCTGCGATACCGGCGATAGGAATACGCGTGCCGCCTTTACCGCCGATATTGGTCTGACCGTACACTTCTGAAGAGCCTTTCACTTCCGGCAGCATTTCACGCGGGATATCGAGGATCTCCAGCATGCGCTGATCCCACTCAAGCTTGTGAATGTTGTACATCATGGTACGGGAGGCGTTGGTGTGATCGGTAATATGCACGCGCCCCTGGGTCATTTTCCACACCAGCCAGGTATCGACGGTGCCGAACAGCAGCTCGCCGCGCTTCGCGCGTTCGCGCGCGCCTTCTACATGGTCGAGGATCCACTTCACCTTGGTACCGGAGAAGTAGGGGTTAATTACCAGGCCGGTAGTATGCTGGATATACTCTTCCAGACCCTCTTTTTTCAGCTTGTTGCAGTAGTCCGCGGTGCGCGGATCCTGCCAGACGATGGCGTTATAAATCGGCTTGCCGGTCTCTTTGTCCCAGACGATCGCGGTTTCGCGCTGGTTAGTGATGCCGATCGCGGCGATCTCATCGGAACGGATGTCGGCGTGCGCCAGCACCTCTACCAGCGTCGAGCTTTGCGATGCCCAGATGTCCATCGGGTCATGTTCAACCCAGCCCGCTTTCGGGTAGATCTGGGTAAATTCGCGCTGCGATACCGCAACGATGTTGGCGTCGTGATCCAGCACGACGGCGCGTGAGCTGGTGGTGCCCTGGTCGAGCGCAACAATATATTTTTTATCAGTGGTAGTCGTCATAATGCATTCCCGATGAAAAGGTGAAACTTACGCTTTACGCTGCTCAGCGCGTGCGACCGGTTTTTCTGTTTTGCTGCTGGCCAGTACGGCGCCAGGCAGGTGGCGGCCAATCAGCGCGCGATAGCCAAAGGCGCCCAGACAGGCTCCCACTAACGGGCCAAAGATCGGTACCAGGAAGTAGGGGATATCTTTACCGCCCGTGAAGGCCACGTTACCCCAACCCGCAAAGAAGGCGAACAGCTTCGGTCCGAAATCGCGCGCCGGGTTCAGGGCGAAGCCGGTCAGCGGACCCATTGCGCCGCCGATAACGGCAACCAGCAGGCCGATCAACAGCGGTGCCAGCGGACCACGCGGTACGCCGTTGCCATCGTCGGTCAGCGCCATAATCACCGCCATCAGTACCGCCGTGATCACCATTTCAACCAGGAACGCCTGCCCTACGCTGATGTGCGGGTTAGGATAGGTAGAGAAGATGCCGGCCAGATCCAGACTCTGAACCGTGCCGCGCACCATCTGATGGCTTTGCTCGTAATCGAAAAACAGATTGTAATAGAGACCGTATACCAGCGCGGCAGCGCAGAACGCGCCAGCGACCTGCGCCAGGATATAAGGCACCACCTTGCGACCTTCAAAGTTGGCGAACAGACAGAGCGCCACCGTGACGGCAGGGTTAAGATGGGCGCCAGATACGCCGGCGGTAAGGTAGACAGCCATGGAGACGGCGAGTCCCCAGATAATACAGATTTCCCATTGCCCGAAGGCGGCGCCGGCGACTTTCAGCGCGGCTACGCAGCCTGCGCCAAAGAAGATAATCAAGCCGGTTCCGATAAATTCGGCGATGCACTGCCCTTTCAGCGTGTTCGATGTCTGGCTCATAATGGTATTCCTGAAGCGAGGTTAAATTTTATCAGTTTTTGTTCTCAATCCATGAGTCACCCAGCTCTCTTGTAGGGCTGGTGTAAATTTATCGTTAACGAGCATAAACGAGAAATAGCGAAATCTAAATCTGTGTGCTGAGTCAAAAAAATGCGCGTTTTCGCGCCTTTTCACTTTCATGAAACATCATTTCAACTTTCTAGCCGCCTCGCTTTTCGCAGCAACCGCGCGCAGCGGCAAGGGGCCAGGTATAAGCCGAAAAGTGTTACAGACTGCGCCCGCAGTGCCCGCGTCGCTGGACTTGCGCTATCAGGCTACATACAATCGGAAACATTGTTGCTGGCCTGGCTGATACAGGGCGTCACGCGCTAAGGCTGGCATCATCAACGCCCTGCGAGAATTTAGGAGAGGTCAGAAAGATGTCATTTGAAGTATTCGAGAAACTGGAAGCGAAAGTACAGCAGGCGATTGATACCATCACCCTGCTGCAGATGGAAATCGAAGAGCTGAAAGAGCAGAACAACGCGCTGAAAAACGAAGCGCAACAGGCAGCGGGCAATCATGACTCGCTGGTGCGTGAAAATCAGCAGCTAAAGGAAGAGCAGCATCTGTGGCAGGATCGCCTGCGTGCGCTGCTGGGAAAAATGGAAGAGGTGTAAGCGCCTCATTAGAATGAAAAACGGGAGCGCATCGCTCCCGTTTTCGTTTTCGGCGTTACTCGATATCGAGCGGATCTTCAGAGAGGATTATGCCGGTATTGTCGGCGTAGAGATGGTCGCCGGAAAAGAAGGTGACGCCGCCGAAGTTAACGCGCACGTCGCTCTCGCCAATGCCTTCGCCCGCCGCGCCCGCCGGCACAGCGGCAATCGCCTGAATGCCGATCTCCAGCTCCTCCAGGTCATCCACCTGACGCACGGAGCCGTAAACCACTAAGCCTTCCCATTCGCTTTCCACCGCCAGACGCGCCAGCTGCGCATCCACCAGCGCGCGACGCACCGAACCACCGCCGTCAATCACCAGCACGCGGCCCCGGCCGTTCTCTTCCAGCAGATCGTAGAGCAGGCCGTTGTCTTCGAAACATTTCACTGTGGTTATCTGACCACCAAATGAGGTGCGGCCACCAAAGTTTGAAAAAAGCGGTTCAACAACGTTCACTTCTTCATGGTAGATGTCGCAGAGTTCAGAGGTATCGTATTTCATGATGGGTTCATCTGTTTGCCACAGGAGCGGTAAGTATACCGCCAGTTGCGGATTGTTGGCAAAATCATCAGCGGAAAAAAAGTTGCTGCATCAGCAGCATGCAGAAAAAAAAAGCCCGGCTCAGTGGCCGGGCTTTGCGCAAGCGCATAGAAAAATGAAATTACAGGATAAAGCGGCTGAGATCTTCGTCCGCCACCAGCTCATCCAGATGCTTGCTGACATACTCCGCGTCGATGGTGATGGAGTCGCCGTGGCGATCGCTGGCGTCATAGGAGATATCTTCCATCAGACGCTCCAGCACGGTATGCAGACGGCGCGCGCCGATATTCTCGGTGGTTTCGTTGACCTGCCATGCCGCTTCGGCGATGCGGCGAATACCGTCCTCGGTGAACTCGACGTTAACTCCTTCGGTGCCCATCAGCGCTTTGTACTGCACGGTCACAGAGGCGTTCGGCTCGGTGAGAATGCGCTCGAAATCGTTCACGGTCAGCGCCTGCAGCTCGACGCGGATCGGCAGGCGGCCCTGCAGTTCCGGGATCAGATCCGACGGGCTGGCGACCTGGAACGCGCCTGAGGCAATAAACAGAATATGATCGGTTTTCACCATGCCGTGCTTGGTCGACACGGTGCAGCCTTCCACCAGCGGCAGCAGATCGCGCTGTACGCCTTCGCGCGACACGTCCGGACCGGACGACTGGCCACGCTTACAGATTTTGTCGATCTCGTCGATAAACACGATGCCGTGCTGCTCTACCGCTTCGATCGCATCCTGCTTCAGCTCTTCCGGATTGACCAGCTTGGCCGCTTCTTCTTCAATCAGCAGCTTCATCGCGTCTTTGATTTTCAGCTTGCGCGGCTTCTGCTTCTGGCCGCCCAGATTCTGGAACATCGACTGAAGCTGATTGGTCATCTCTTCCATGCCTGGAGGCGCCATGATCTCTACGCCAGCCGGCGCGGCTGCGAGGTCGATCTCAATCTCTTTATCGTCCAGCTGGCCTTCGCGCAGCTTCTTGCGGAACGACTGGCGCGCGGCGGAAGGCTCGCTGCTCTGCTCCGGCTGGCCCCAGTTGTTCTTGGCGGGCGGGATCAGCACGTCGAGGATGCGCTCTTCCGCCATCTCTTCGGCACGGTATTTGTTCTTTTCGATCGCCTGGCTGCGCACCATTTTCACGGCGGCGTCGGTCAGGTCGCGAATGATCGAGTCGACTTCTTTACCGACGTAGCCCACTTCGGTGAATTTGGTCGCCTCTACCTTGATGAACGGCGCGTTGGCGAGTTTCGCCAGGCGACGGGCGATTTCGGTTTTACCGACGCCGGTCGGGCCGATCATCAGAATGTTTTTCGGCGTCACCTCGTGGCGCAGCTCTTCGTCGAGCTGCATACGACGCCAGCGGTTGCGCAGCGCAATGGCGACAGCTTTTTTTGCGCCGTCCTGGCCGATGATAAAGCGATTCAGTTCGCTGACGATTTCGCGGGGAGTCATCTCAGACATCTTTAATCCTTACGCCCTGGACGGCAGTTCTTCGAAGTTAACATTGTGGTTGGTGTAGATGCAGATGTCGCCTGCGATATCTAAGGATTTCGCGACGATGTCATGCGCGCCCAGCTCGGTATTCTCCAGCAGCGCACGCGCCGCCGCCTGAGCGAAGGGGCCACCGGAACCAATGGCGATGAGATCGTTTTCGGGCTGGATAACGTCGCCGTTGCCGCTGATGATCAGCGAAGCGTTTTCATCGGCGACCGCCAGCAGCGCTTCAAGACGGCGCAGCATACGGTCGGTACGCCAGTCTTTCGCCAGCTCGACGGCGGCTTTCACCAGGTGACCCTGATGCATTTCCAGTTTCCGTTCGAAGAGTTCAAAGAGCGTGAAGGCATCTGCAGTGCCGCCAGCGAAACCGGCAATTACCTTATCGTTGTAAAGACGACGCACTTTTTTCACGTTGCCTTTCATCACGGTATTGCCGAGAGTTGCCTGGCCATCACCGCCGATAACGACTCGTCCGTTGCGTCGTACGCTTACTATTGTTGTCACGGGCAGACCCCTTGTTGCAGTAGAAAAAAAGCGCCGCGCGGCAAGGCGCGGCGCATCATGCAACCAGATATGGGGCGGCTTTGGCGGGTTTCAACCCCCGACGGCGAGCGGAATACAGTTTGAATGGCCATTGCCGCGCAGCCGCTTCAGCGTACTGTCGGCGGTGCTGCGATCCTTCAGTGGACCTATCACCACGCGATTCCAGCCGCCGCCGGTGGTAATGCGGCTTTCGAAACCTTCGAACGCCAGACCGGCGCGCACCGATTCCGCCTGGTCGGTGCCTTTGAACGAACCGCACTGCACCATCCAGCGCTGCGAAGAGGCCGGTTTTTCTGCCGCTTTCTTCGCCGTCTCCTGCGCAGGTTCGCGCGTGACGGGCGCAGGCTGCTGCGTCTGGCGCGGCTGCGGCGCAAGACGCGCGCTCGGCTGCGGCTGAGACTGATGCGTGGTCTGCTGACGCGCCGGCGCGCTTTGCGTCGCCTGCTGCTGCTGACGCGACTGCATCTGAAGCTGCTGCTGGCGCTGCAGGGTCTGCTGACGCTGCGCCGGCGTCTGTTCGTTCCACGGCACTTCATTCAGCTGCGTCGGCGACTGGCGCATATCCGCCTGCATCTGCTCCAGCAGCTGGCGCTGTTCGTCGGTGAGCTGCGTGTGCGACTGGACCTCGCCGCCCGCCGAAGGTTCGGTCGGCGTCGGCACCGTCACCTGACGGTTCTCCAGCTCTTTAATATATTTCCAGCGCTCTTCAGGCTTCGGCGGCAGGCCGTTGCCGTTGGCTTTATGATCCGGGATCACCGGCACATCTTCTTTTTTATGATGCGCAAGGAACCATAAACCACCGGCAAAGGTCACCAGCACCGCGACGGCCAGCCCTATCATGAGTTTGGAAACACCTGAACCGCCTTTGCTTTTCTTTCCACGGCTGGTGCTGCTTTTTTTGCGACGCGTCCCTGTTGAACGCCCGCGGCCTACGTAATCTCTCTGTGCCACTCTCGTTCTGATACCCTTCAAAAAATCGTGCCAATGGGGCGAAAACGCCTGAAAAGATCGCCCGGCAAGGAGTCCGCCATGTTACTTAAGGGTTGGAACTTTGACCAGCAGTGTTCGCCTTAAGAATCTCCTGAAAATAACCTAAAATAGCGGCTATTTCTCGCGCTTCTTCTCAGGCGCCGTGCTGCCGCGCACGGTGAGTTCGGCGTCCAGCAGACGCGAACCGTTATTCACGCGCTTGCCCTGCAGCTCATCCAGCAGCAGCAGCATCGCTTCGCGCCCAATCTGATAGCGCGGCTGCGTCACGGTGGTGAGCGGCGGTTCGCAGTAGCGCGAGAGCTCGATATCGTCGAAGCCGACAATCGAAAGGTCCTGAGGCACGCGCAGGCCGAGGCGTTTAGCCTGATTCATCGCGCCGAGCGCCAGCATATCGCTGTGACAGAAGAGCGCGCGCGGCGGCTGCGGCAGCGCCATCAGCTGTTTCAGCGCCTGCGCGCCCGCTTCGAAGCTGAAGTCGCCGCGTACGATATAGGTAGGATCGACGGTGAGATTGCTGCGGCGCAGCGCCTGGATATAGCCCTGGGTGCGGTACTGGCACAGCGGCATCGCTTCCGGCCCGGCGATGCAGGCGATCTGGCGATGGCCCAGCTGCAGCAGGTGATTGACCGCCTCGAAAGCGGCCGTCAGGTTGTCGATATGCACGGTAGGCAGCGCCATCTCCGGGGCGAACTCATTCGCCATCACCATCGGCGGCAGATTGCGCTGCTCATCGTGAACGGGATCGAACGGGATCTGCGAGCCGAGCAGCACCATGCCGTCGATCTGACGCGTCAGCAGCAGATCAAGAAAGGTTTTCTCCTGCTGATTCTGGTGCGCGCAGTCGCCAATCAGCACCAGATAGCCTTCCTGCGCCGCCGTCACTTCGACGCCGCGAATAATTTCGCTAAAGAAGGGATCGCAGATATCGGGGACGATCACCAGGATAGTCTGCGTGTCGCCGCGGCGGGCGTTGCGCGTCAGGCCGTGCGACGCATAGCCGACGGCGATTACCGCCTGTTCGACTTTTTGCCGCGTCGCCGCCGACACTTTTTCAGGATTCATCAGCGCGCGTGAGACGGTGGCGGTGGATACGCCCGCCTTTTCAGCCACATCTTTCATGGTGGCGGGCGCTTGAGGGTTCTGCTCCAACACTCTACTCCTGACGCATTCAAAGGATAGTTGTGGCCGAAAAAAGCCACGCCGCTCACAATGTTAACGATTGCGCGGCTGGTTTGTTACTTAATTTGCATAAAAATTGTGACTTGTGCGACTTTTTTCGATCTGGCTCGCAGGCTCAGCTTTCGGTCGGGTCGATATCAAGCGTCCATTTGACTTTGCGCGCGGCGGGCAGGGTCGCGATCAGCGGCAGCGAGCCGTCGAGCAGCTGCTGCAGCCGCTTACGCGAGGGGTGCTGCACCAGCAGCTGCCAGCGCCAGCGTCCGCCGCGCTTTGGCTGCAGCGCTGGCACCGGGCCCATCAGCCACATGGCGGTATCCTTCAGCGGGCTGGCATCGATCAGATTGCGCAGCTGCCGCAAGAATTCGGCGGCCTGCTGGTTGTCGTGATCCTCGGCGCGAAACAGCGCGTGGCTGGTCCAGGGCGGCAGCATGACCGACTGGCGTTCCAGCAGCGTCTGCTGAGCGAAGGCGAAATAGCCCTGGTGCAGCAGCGTCTGCAACAGCGGATGTTCCGGATGGTGGGTCTGCAACAGCACTTCACCCTGTTTGCCGGCGCGGCCGGCGCGGCCCGCAACCTGCGTGTAAAGCTGCGCGAAGCGCTCGGCGGCGCGGAAGTCGGCGGAAAAAAGCGCGCCGTCGACGTCCAGCAGCGACACCAGCGTCACGTCCGGGAAATGGTGCCCTTTCGCCAGCATCTGCGTACCCACCAGGATGCGCGCGCCGCCGCGATGCACGTCGGCAAGATGCTGCTCCAGCGCGCCTTTACGGCTGGTCGTGTCGCGGTCGATGCGCGATATCGGCACGCCGGGGAAGAGGGTGCCGAGCTGCTGCTCCAGCTGCTCCGTGCCGACGCCGACCGGCAGCAGATGCGTCGAGCCGCACTGCGGGCACTGATTGGGCAGCGGACGCTGGCTGTCGCAGTGGTGGCAGCGTAGCTGGCGCTGCTGCTGGTGCAGGGTATAGTAGCGTTCGCAACGCTGACACTCCGCAATCCAGCCGCAATCGTGGCAGAGCAGCGCGGGCGAATAGCCGCGGCGGTTGAGAAACAGCAGCACCTGATTATCCGCCTGAAGATGCTGGCGCATTTTGCCGATCAGCGCGGGTGCCAGCCCGCCAGTAAGCTGCTGCCCTTTCAGATCAACCAGCTGCTGCAGGGCCGGTTTCGCATTGCCGGCGCGTTTCGTCAGGTCGAGCTGGCGATATTTGCCGCTGCGCACGTTGTGCAGCGTCTCCAGCGCGGGCGTCGCCGAGCCCATTACGATCGGGATATCCTCTTCGCGCGCGCGGAATACCGCCAGGTCGCGCGCCTGATAGCGCCAGCCTTCCTGCTGTTTATAAGAGCTGTCGTGCTCTTCGTCGATAATGATCACGCCCGGACGCGCCAGCGGCGTAAACAGCGCCGACCGCGTGCCGATGATAATGGCGTTTTCGCCCTGGCGTGCGCGCAGCCAGACGGCAAGGCGCTCGCTGTCGTTGAGCGCAGAGTGCAGCACGTCAACCGGCGCGTCGAAGCGCTCGCGGAAGCGGGCGATGGTCTGCGGCGTCAGGCCGATCTCCGGCACCAGCACCAGCGCCTGCTTGCCGCGCGCCAGCACATTTTCCAGCACGCTAAGATAGACTTCGGTTTTGCCGGAGCCGGTGATGCCGGCCAGCAGCCAGGCGGCGTAGTGCTCATCTTCGCTGCGGATAGCGCCGACCGCCATCGCCTGATCGGTATTGAGCCGCAGGCGCTCGCCTTTGACGGCGTAGCGCGTGCGCCAGTCCAGCCGCTGCGGCTGGTGTTCGCGCAGGTCGCACAAGCCTTTCGCACGCAGCGCCTGAAAGGCGGTTTCGGTAAGATCCTGCTCGGCGACCTGATGACGATAGAGCGGCTGATTACGCAACGCCGCCAGCGCCTGCTGCTGTTTCGGCGCGCGCTTCAGGCTCTCCGGCGCGGTCGCCTGGCCCTGCTCGGTGATGATCCATTGCCACAGCGGCGCGTCCTGTGCCGGCTTGCCCTGGCGCAGCAGCACCGGCAGCGCGTGGCTCAGCACCTCGCCCAAAGGCGAATGGTAGTAGCCCGCCGCCCAGTTGAGCAGACGCCATAGCGAAGGCGGATAGAGGGATTCATTGTCCAGCACGTCGGCGACGCGCTTGAGCTGCGCCTCCGGCAGATCGCTCTGTTCGCGGAAACCCACCACCACGCCGACCATCTTCCGGTTGCCGAACGGCACGCTGACGCGTCCGCCCAGCACCGGCTGCGGGCCGTGCGGCGGCAGATAGTCAAACAGACGGGGTAGCGGAACGGGCAGGGCAACCTGAACGACGGGCATGGCGATCTCTTTCCGGTTCAACGATTCATAGCGGGACGCCTAGTGTACACGCTGGCGCGACCAGCGGGTATCTTGCAGAAGATTTGCTAAAAGCGGTTATTTTCTGTATAGTATGCCGCCTTTGGTGAGAAAGGTCTCGCCAGAGCTTAAACATTAATGTTCAACCGCGTGTGGTGCTGTGCAGGTTTTTAGCCTGGCACGGAGAGCGACACGGCCTTTTATGAGGTTCTCCCATGAAACAAGGTATTCACCCGAAATACGAAGCTGTGACCATCACCTGCACCTGCGGTAACGTGATTCACACTCGCTCTACTATGTCTCACGACATGAACCTGGACGTCTGTGGTAAATGCCACCCGTTCTACACTGGTAAGCAGCGTGAAGTTGCAACCGGTGGCCGTGTTGACCGCTTTAACAAGCGTTTCAGCGTGCCAGGCGCGAAAAAATAAGATTAAACGGCATTCGAACTTTCTGGTTCGACGGCAAGAAAAAACCCAGCCAAGGCTGGGTTTTTTTATATCTGCGAATCAGTATTCCCATGTATCGGGATCAATGCCCATCTCGCGCATGATTTTTTTCGCTTCTTCTGGGATCTCATCGCTGCGTTCTTTACGCAAGTCAACGTCGTCTGGCAGCGGTTGTCCAGTAAAGGCGTGTAAAAAGGCTTCACACAGCAGTTCGCTGTTTGTGGCGTGACGCAGGTTGTTCACCTGACGACGAGTGCGCTCATCCGTTAAAATTTTCAGCACGCTCAACGGGATAGAGACAGTGATCTTTTTAACCTGCTCACTCTTCTTACCGTGTTCAGCGTAGGGGCTGATATATTCGCCGTTCCATTCAGCCATGGGTTACCTTAATCAAAAGTTGAAAGTGGGAAATCCGTGGATTATGCCCGATTTTACCGTGCCTGACCTCTTGAACTGCGGGGTTTCTTCATCCTGGCCGCAAAAGCGGACGCAAAACGCAGGCAATGAGGGGTAATTTTAACGGGTTATAGCATTCTGCTCAATCTATACGCAAAGACATTTAGATGTCCAGATGTATTGACGTCCAATTGTGGAATGTTATTCTGATGCCTCTTTATTACTCTCTTCAGGAACAAAAAGCACCATGACGCGTAAACAGGCAACCATCGCAGTCCGCAGCGGTTTGAATGATGACGAGCAATATGGCTGCGTTGTCCCGCCGATTCACCTCTCCAGCACCTATAACTTCCTCGATTTTAACGAACCGCGCGCGCATGACTATTCGCGTCGCGGCAACCCGACGCGCGACGTGGTGCAGCGCGCGCTGGCGGAGCTAGAGGGCGGGGCGGGCGCGGTGCTGACCAATACCGGCATGTCGGCGATCCACCTGGTGACGACGGTGTTCCTGAAGCCGGGCGATCTGCTTGTCGCCCCGCACGACTGCTATGGCGGCAGCTATCGCCTGTTCGACAGCATGGCGAAGCGCGGCGCTTACCGCGTGAAGTTCGTCGATCAGGGCGATCGCGCGGCGCTGGATGCGGCGCTGGCGGAAAAACCGAAGCTGGTGCTGGTGGAGAGCCCAAGCAATCCGCTGCTGCGCGTGGTGGACATCGCCGCCATCTGCGAGGCGGCGCGCGACGCAGGCGCCGTCAGCGTGGTCGACAATACGTTCCTCAGCCCGGCGCTGCAAAATCCGCTGGCGCTGGGGGCAGACCTGGTGATCCACTCCTGCACCAAATATCTCAACGGCCACTCTGACGTGGTGGCGGGCGCGGTGATTGCAAAAGATCCGGCGCAGGTGACTGAACTGGCGTGGTGGGCAAATAACATCGGCGTCACCGGCGCGGCTTTCGACAGCTATCTGCTGCTGCGCGGTCTGCGCACGCTGTCGCCGCGTATGGCGGCGGCGCAGCGCAACGCGCTGGCGATTGTGAGCTATCTGCAACAGCAACCGCTGGTGAAAAAGCTGTATCATCCTTCGCTGCCGGAAAACGCCGGACACGAATTCGCGGCGCGTCAACAGCGCGGCTTCGGCGCGATGCTGAGTTTCGAGCTGGACGGCGACGAAGCCTTGCTGCGTCGTTTTCTCAAGGCGCTGCAGCTGTTTACGCTGGCGGAATCGCTCGGCGGCGTAGAAAGCCTGATTTCCCACACGGCAACCATGACGCACGCCGGCATGTCGGCGGAGGCGCGTGCGGCGGCGGGCATTTCCGAGACGCTGCTACGCGTCTCGGTGGGCATTGAGGATCATGAAGATTTAATCGCCGATCTGGATAATGCGTTCCGGACGGCATCCGAGGGTTAAAAATGACGATTTCAGCCGGCGCGGCAACGCCGAACAGTAAGCAGTTGCACAAATTTGGCGGTAGCAGCCTGGCGGATGCGCGCTGTTACCAGCGCGTCGCCAGCATCATGGCGGACTACAGTCTGCCGGGCGATTTGATGGTGGTATCGGCGGCTGGCTCTACGACTAACCAGCTGATTAGCTGGCTAAAGCTCAGCCAGAGCGATCGCCTGGCCGCGCATCAGGTGCAACAGGCTTTACGGCGTTATCACAGCGAGCTGATCGCCGGACTGCTGCCGGCTGAATATGCCGAGCCGCTCATGGCGAATTTTATTCGCGATCTGGAAAAGCTCGCCGCGCTGCTCGACGGCGCCATCAGCGACGCGGTTTACGCCGAAGTGGTCGGCCACGGCGAAGTGTGGTCGGCGCGGCTGATGGCGGCGGTGCTGAGCCAGCGCGAGATCGACGCCTGCTGGCTCGACGCGCGCGACTTCCTGCGGGCGGAGCGCGCCGCGCAGCCGCAGGTCGACGAAGGCAAATCCTGGCCGCTGCTGCAAACGCTGCTGGCGCAGCATCCGCACCAGCGTATCGTGGTGACCGGCTTTATTAGCCGCAACGATGCGGGCGAGACCGTGCTGCTGGGGCGCAACGGCTCCGACTACTCCGCCACGCAGATTGGCGCGCTGGCGGGCGTCGGCCGCGTCACCATCTGGAGCGACGTCGCCGGGGTTTACAGCGCCGATCCGCGCAAAGTTTCCGACGCCTGCCTGCTGCCGCTGCTGCGCCTCGACGAAGCGAGCGAGCTGGCGCGCCTCGCCGCGCCGGTGCTGCATACGCGCACGCTGCAGCCGGTTTCCGGCAGCGATATCGATTTGCAACTGCGCTGCAGCTATCAGCCGGAGCAGGGCTCGACGCGCATTGAGCGCGTGCTGGCGTCCGGCACCGGCGCACGCATCGTCACCAGCCATGACGATGTTTGCCTGATTGAGGTCCAGGTGCCGGATCGGCACGATTTCGCGGCGCTGCATAAAGAGGTCGAGCTCTACCTCAAGCGGGCGCAGCTGCGTCCGCTGGCGACCGGCGTGCACCCGGATCGCCAGCTGCTGCAGCTCTGCTATACCGCCGAAGTCGTCAACAGCGTGTTCCAGCTGCTGCAGGATGCGGGCCTGCCCGCTCATCTGCAGCTGCGCGAAGGGCTGGCGCTGGTGGCGCTGGTCGGCGCGGGCGTCACGCGCAATCCGTTGCACAGCCACCGTTTCTGGCAGGAGATTCAGGACCAGCCGGTCGAGTTCGTCTGGCAGTCGGAAGATCACATCAGCCTGGTGGCGGTGCTGCGCGTCGGGCCGACGCAGTCGCTGGTGCAGGGGCTGCATCAGTCGCTGTTTCGCGCCGAAAAGCGCATCGGCCTGATGCTGTTCGGCAAAGGCAATATTGGCTCGCGCTGGCTGGAACTGTTTGCGCGCGAGCAGGAAGCACTGTCGGCGCGCACCGGCTTTGAATATGTTCTGGCGGGCGTGGCGGACAGTCGACGCAGTCTGCTGAGCTATGAGGGCCTTGACGCCAGCCGCGCGCTTGCCTTCTTCGATGACGAGGCGGAGGAGCGCGACGAAGAGTCGCTGTTCCTTTGGATGCGCGCGCATCCGTTCGACGATCTGGTGGTGCTTGACGTCACCGCCAGCACGCCGCTGGCGCAGCAGTATCTCGATTTCGCCAGCCACGGCTTCCACGTCATCAGCGCGAATAAAGTCGCCGGGGCGTCCGACAGCCAGACCTGGCGGCAGATCCGCGACGCCTTTACCAAAACCGGGCGACACTGGCTCTATAACGCCACGGTCGGCGCCGGTTTGCCGATTAACCACACGGTGCGCGATCTGCGCGACAGCGGCGACACGATTTTAGCCATCAGCGGCATCTTCTCCGGCACGCTCTCCTGGCTGTTCCTGCAGTTCGACGGCACGGTGCCCTTTACCGAGCTGGTGGACCAGGCGTGGCAGCAGGGCCTGACCGAACCAGATCCGCGCGTAGATCTGTCAGGTCAGGACGTGAAGCGCAAGCTGGTGATCCTCGCGCGCGAGGCGGGCTACAACATTGAGCCTGACCAGGTGCGCGTCGAGTCGCTGGTGCCGACCGGCTGCGAGGCGGGCTCGATAGACGATTTCTTCGAGCATGGCGAAGCGCTTAACGAACAGATGCTGCAGCGGCTGGAAGCGGCCCTGGAGATGGGGCTGGTGCTGCGCTACGTGGCGCGTTTCGACGCCAGCGGCAAAGCGCGCGTCGGCGTCGAAGCGGTGCGGCCGGAGCATCCGCTGGCGTCGCTGCTGCCGTGCGATAACGTCTTTGCGATTGAAAGCCGCTGGTATCGCGACAATCCGCTGGTGATCCGCGGACCTGGCGCGGGACGCGACGTCACCGCTGGCGCAATTCAGTCCGATATTCATCGGCTTGCTCAACTGCTGTAATCTTTTGCGCGCCTGCCCCGGTGGCAGGCGCTCAATGCCGCTTTTCATCCGTATGAATTTCCCTCACGCTGTTTGAATATTTGTCACGCCGCTTTATCACTTTTCAGTTGACGACTCCCTGAGATTGGTTCATTTTGTGCATCTGGACGTCTAAACGTATGGATGTTCGCAGGCCGCAAATTAACCCGACGTGTTTGATGAGGTAAGCAGGATGAGTTTCTTTCATGCCAACCAGCGCGAAGCGCTGAATCAGAGCCTGGCGGAGCTGAACGGGCAAATTAATGTCTCATTCGAGTTTTTTCCGCCTCGCACCAGCGAAATGGAAGAGACCCTGTGGCACTCAATCGATCGTCTCAGCAGCCTGAAGCCGAAATTCGTCTCCGTCACCTACGGCGCCAACTCCGGTGAACGCGACCGCACCCACAGCATTATTAAAGGCATTAAAGATCGCACCGGCCTTGAAGCCGCACCGCACCTGACCTGCATCGACGCCTCGCGCGACGAGCTGCGCGCGATTGCGGAAGATTACTGGAACAACGGCATTCGCCATATTGTGGCGCTGCGCGGCGATTTGCCGGCGAACGGCGGCAAACCTGATATGTACGCCTGCGATCTAGTGTCGCTGCTGAAAGAGGTCGGAGATTTTGATATCTCGGTGGCCGCCTACCCGGAAGTGCATCCTGAGGCGAAAAGCGCGCAGGCCGATCTCATCAACCTGAAGCGTAAAATCGATGCGGGCGCCAGCCGCGCGATCACCCAGTTCTTTTTCGATGTCGAGAGCTACCTGCGTTTTCGCGACCGCTGCGTCGCCGCCGGCATCGACGTCGAGATCGTGCCGGGCATTCTGCCGGTGTCGAACTTTAAACAGCTAACGCGCTTCGCCAATATGACCAACGTGCGCGTGCCGGGCTGGATGAACGCGATGTTCGAGGGGCTGGACGATGACCCTGAGACGCGCAAAATGGTCGGCGCCAATATCGCCATGGATATGGTGAAAATTCTGTCGCGCGAAGGGGTGAAGGATTTCCACTTCTATACGCTAAACCGCGCAGAAATGAGCTACGCCATTTGCCATACGCTGGGCGTACGACCGGTACTGGCCGCCTGAACAGCGTGACGGGGCAGCGCCGCTGCCTCCTGTATCGCTAAAACACCACCGCCTGACCATCCTTCCTGCTCTCTGTCGCCGCGATATAGAATCCTTGCGGGTCACGAACGATTGCCTGCGCGCCGCCGAAGTTATAGCCCTGCAGCGGATCCTCCAGCGTCACCTGATGTCCCAACCGACGCAGCGCCGCCAGCGTATTGCGCTCAAGCGAGGATTCGAACACCACGTGACGACCCTGCTCCACGCGCCAGCGCGGCGCGTCGATTGCCGCCTGCGGATTCTGTTTGTGCAGCATAATGCGCAGCGCCAGCTGCAGGTGGCCTTGCGCCTGCATCGGCCCGCCCATGACGCCGAATGACATGAGCGGCGCGCCCTGCGGGTCGAGCGCGAAAGCCGGGATAATCGTATGGAAAGGACGCTTGCCGCCCGCCACGACGTTGGGATGCGCAGGATCGAGCGAGAAGCCCGCGCCGCGGTTTTGCAAACTGATGCCGGTGCCAGGCACCACCACGCCGGAGCCAAAGCCCATAAAGTTCGACTGAATAAAAGAGACCATCATGCCGCTGGCATCGGCGGTGCTGAGATAGACGGTGCCGCTCTGCTGGGGGGCGCCGAAGACGAAGTCGCCCGCGCGTTGAGGATCGATCAGCGCCGCGCGCTGACGCAGATAGCTCTCGCTCAGCAGCCGCTGCGCCGGAAACTCAAGATGATCTTCATCGCTGACGTAACGGGCCAGATCCACCAGCGCCAGCTTCATCGCCTCAATAGAGAGGTGCAGCCAGGGAACGGAGTCGGGCGCATAGCGGCCGATATCGAGCTGCTCGAGAATGCCCAGCGCAATCAGCGTGGCGATCCCCTGGCCGTTGGGCGGCAACTCCTGCACCGATCCGCCGGCAAACGGCTGCGACAGCACGCTGACCCAGTCGGCGCGATGTCTGTCGAGATCGTCCAGCGTCAGCGCGGCGTTGTGCTGGCGGGCGAAGGCGACCATCTTTTGCGCCAGCTCGCCGCGATAAAAACTCTCTCCGTTGCTTTCGGCGATCTTTTGCAGCGTGTCGGCCTGTGCCGGATTGCGAAACAGTTCGCCAGCGCGCGGCGGCCTGCCGTCGGGCGCAAAACATGCGCAAAAGCCGGGCTGATGCTGGAGCTTGTCGAAACCGCGCTGCCAGAGTTCGGCGATCAGCGGTGAGACCGGAAAACCGTTGCGCGCGTAGTCGATGGCAGGCTGCGCCAGCGTGGTCAGCGGCAGCGTGCCGAAGCGCTGCGCCAGCGCCGCCCAGGCTGATACCGCGCCCGGCACGGTGACCGCTTCCCAGCCGATCTCCGGCATGCGGCTGCGGCCGACGAAGCGCTCGGGATGCCAGGCGGCGGGCGCGCGGCCCGACGCGTTCAAACCATGCAGCTGATTGCCGTCCCAGATGATGGCGAAGGCGTCGCTGCCGATGCCGTTGCCGGTCGGCTCCAGCACCGTCAGCGCCATGGCGGTGGCGATCGCCGCGTCCACCGCGTTGCCGCCCTGCAGCAGCATACGCAGACCCGCCTGTGACGCCAGCGGCTGAGAAGTGGCCACCGCGTTGCGGCCCATCACCGGCACGCGATGCGACGCGTAGCTGGCGTGAAAATCGAACTCAGAATGCATTTCCCGTTCCTTAGCAGAGTGCAGCTGCGCCATAACGATGCGCCGAGGTGGTGCAGTGTCTATCCTGTCGCAGGACAGCGAAGAGATGAAATAAGAAAAAATCACGGGCTTTGCATTCTGGCGCGATTTTTGCCTTATTTTTAGACAGAAAGATTTACA
The DNA here is from genome assembly GCF_002095575.1 of Pantoea septica. Taxonomy (GTDB): domain Bacteria; phylum Pseudomonadota; class Gammaproteobacteria; order Enterobacterales; family Enterobacteriaceae; genus Pantoea; species Pantoea septica. The sequence goes on from NZ_MLJJ01000011.1 coordinate 110,940, forward strand.
GTAGCAGTGTAAACGGTGCGCATTTTTTGCAATTTTTGCGTTTTTTTTAAGCGAAGCGCGGTGGGTTTGCCTTTTGTGATCAATGGCTTGTTTTGCTTATAGCGAAAAGGACAAGTTCAGATAAAAAAATAATCGATATTCACGCAGCAAATCGTCAGGTCTCTATCCATACTTAGAATCCCGGCGAGATGGCGCATTGCTCTGACAAACTTGTCAGGCAGTGGGCATCAGGCTGTGTCCCGTAGGGGTTTCACTAACAATAACCATAAACCCTTGCGGGATACAGCCTGCAAAGATCGGTGTGTGAACCATTTGGTTTTTACCTCTACTTTCACGTGATTCATAGTGAGTTTTAAGGAGTTCTCTATGGAAGTAAAAGATCCTGTTTTTGAATTGCTCAGCAGCCTTGAGCAGATTGTGCTGACACGTGATGCAACACCTGCCACAACCGAAATTCAGCTTCAGCCCGCCATGCCAGAGCCGCAGCGCCTGCGTGAGTTAACCGGAATGAAAGTAGATGAATTTGCCAAAGTGATGGGCGTCAGCGTCTCCTCGGTAAAAAGCTGGGAAGCGCGCCGTACACGTCCTTCCGCGACGGCGCAGAAACTGATGAAATTGCTGCATGCCAATCCCTATCTCGGACGGCAGTTACTGGATTAAAAACAAGAAAAAAGATAACCCGCCAGCGGCGGGTTTTTTTTTAGCTCAGCCCGCTATATTTCGCCGCCTGTTTAACGAACCAGCTTTCCGGCACGCTGTAGGGCGGTTGGCCGAGCTGCGCGATCCCCTGCTCGATAATGGCGCTGGCCTGTTGCCATAGCTGGACGTCGCCCTGCTTCAGCAGTTGAATCTGAACGCGCTTCTCCACCAGATAGATGCGAGCGAAGTGGGGATCGAAACGCACGATGGCGCGCGTATTATCGATAATATCGGCCAGCTTAACGGTTTGCGCCTCGGGGGAGGCCTCGGCAGTATGGCGAAAGTGCGCCAGCTTGCGCGCGGCGCGGTTTTTCGCCTGCGGCTGGGCGCTGTCGGTCAGCATTCCTACCAGCTGCGCCACGCGCGAACCGAAGTGCGATTCAATGTCCGCCAGCGTGGTGTCGGTATCCTCTACGGTATCGTGCAGCCAGGCGGCCGCCAGCAGGGCGTCGTCGGCGCTGACGCTGCGCACCAGCTCCACAACGGCGGCGGGATGAACGATGTAAGGCTCGTCGGTATATTTGCGCCGTTGACCGGCTTCAGCATGAGCGCGTGTCGCATAGCGTCGCGCCTGCTCTTCCAGAGATTCCAGCATGCGAAAGCCCTCTTGATAAAAAGTTGCTTGCAATTATCTAGCGCGCTATTTATATTTACTGCCATGAACAGTAACCAAAATGACAAAAAAGCGAAGCCAGCGCCACTGTTGGTCAATCAACAGCTCTGCTTCGCGCTCTATTCCGCCAACCTGGCGATGAATAAAGTCTATCGGCAACTGCTGTCGCAGCTCGATCTCACCTATCCGCAATATCTGGTGATGCTGGTGCTGTGGGCGCAGGACGATCTCACCGTCTCAGAGATCGGGGAGCAGCTGTTTCTCGACTCCGCCACGCTGACGCCGCTGCTGAAGCGGCTGGAGAGCGCCGGGCTGATTAACCGCCAGCGTTCGCGTCAGGATGAGCGTCAGGTGGTGGTGACGCTGACGGAGCAGGGCCGCGAGCTGCAAAGCCAGGCGAGCGCCATTCCGGAGTCGGTGCAGTGCGCCACGGCCTGCGATGAAGAGACGCTGCTGGGGCTGAAGAACGAGCTTGATTTACTGCGCGACAATCTTAACCGGTCGCGCTGAAGATATAGCGGGCGCCCGCGCCCGCTGAAACACCTGCTACACTTATATTAATCGCGTACGATTAAATCGTTTATACAGAGAGGAAGTTATGTCTTTAGAGAAAGTTGTTTATACCGCAAAAGCCAAAGCAACCGGCGGCCGTGATGGTCGTGCAACCTCTTCTGACGGCGTGCTGGACGTGAAGCTGGGCGTGCCGAAAGAGATGGGCGGCGCCGGCGGCGAAGTCACCAACCCTGAGCAGTTGTTCGCTGCCGGCTATTCCGCCTGTTTCCTCGGCGCGATGAAGTTTGTAGCGGGCCGCGATAAAATCGCGATGCCGAAAGACGCATGGATTGAAGGCGAAGTCGGCATCGGCCCGATTCCGAACGGCTTCGGCATCGAAGCCAAACTGAATATTCACCTGCCGGAGATGGACGAGGCGGAAGCGCAGAAGCTGGTTGACGCCGCGCATATCGTTTGTCCGTACTCTAACGCCACGCGCAATAACATCGACGTGACGCTGAACATCATTCGCTAATTTTTACGGGCCCGGCAGCGGGCCCGCTTTCATTTTCCCCGCTTTTCTGGCGCCTGTTCGCCGCCGTCTTTTCTGGTCAGCCTGGTTATTTTATGTTCTACTGTGCAGCCTCGTGAAAGAGCCGTCCGATCCCGTTCAGATTCTTCCTGTTCGCCTGACAATCGTCATGTCTCTGCGCTAATCAAGCGAACTCTTCCGCGTTGCGATAGTCACAATAGCGTTCAACATCGTGCTTAAGTCCCGGGAAAACCCTTTAAGATGAATTATATTAAGACCATAACTCAGCAAAAGCTGTCGCTGCTGCTGGCGTTATACATCGGCATCCTGCTGAATTTGCCGATTTTTTACCGTCGTTTTGACGGCTTTCTTACCAAATCCACCCCCACCAACTGGCTAACGGCTTTCACGGAAGTGATGGCTATCGTCGTGCTGACTTTTTTCCTGATGCGTCTGCTGTCGCTGGGCGGCAAGCGGCTCTATCGCGTCCTCGCGACGCTGCTGGTACTGATTTCCGTCGCCGCGGCCTACTATATGGCCTTTTTTAACGTGGTCATCGGCTACGGCATCGTCGCCTCGGTAATGACCACCGACGTCGACCTGTCGAAAGAGGTGGTCGGCCTGCATTTCGTGCTGTGGATGGTCGGCGTCAGCGCGCTGCCGCTGCTGATGATTTGGCGTAACAACCTCAGCCAGACGCTGATGGAGCAGCTGCGCACGCCGGGACAGCGCCTGAAGCCTGCGCTGTTGTTGCTGTTGTGCGTGGCGCTGGTGTGGCTGCCGATCCGCTATTTCGATAAGCTGCAAAAGGCCAATGAAGAGGTCACCAATATCGATCTGCCGAGCTACGGCGGCGTGGTGGCGCACTCTTATCTGCCGTCAAACTGGCTGGCAGCGGTAGGGCTGTTTGCCTGGACGCGCATTGATGAGACGCTGGACAGTCAGGAACTGCTCGACCCGGCGAAGAAGTTTACCTATGTCGCGCCGCCGGGCATCGACGATACCTATGTGGTGTTCGTGATCGGCGAAACCACGCGCTGGGATCATATGGGCATGCTGGGCTACGATCGTGATACCACGCCGAAGCTTTCCAAAGAGAAGAACCTGGTGGCGTTCCGCGGCGAGTCGTGCGACACCGCCACCAAGCTGTCGCTGCGCTGTATGTTCGTGCGAGAAGGCGGTACCGAGGACAGTCCGGGACGCACGCTGAAAGAGAAGAATATTTTTGCCGTGATGAAGGAGCTGGGCTTTTCGTCCGAGCTGTTCGCCATGCAGAGCGAGGTCTGGTTTTACGATAATGCGGAGGTCAATAATTTCGCCTTCCGCGAGCAGATTGGCTCGGAGCCGCGCAACGCAGGCAAGTCGGTGGACGATATGCTGCTGGTGCCGGAGCTGAAGGCGTCACTGGATCGCTATCCGCACGGCAAGCATCTGGTGGTGCTGCATACCAAAGGTTCGCACTATCTCTATTCGCAGCGCTATCCGCGCAGTTTCGCGCGCTATCAGCCGGAGTGTATGGGTGTCGATGAGACCTGCAGCAAGGCGCAGCTGATTAACGCCTACGATAACTCGATTCTTTACGTGGATAGCATGCTCGACAGCGTGTTCGATCAGCTGCGCGATAAGAAAGCGATTGTGTTTTATGCCGCCGACCACGGTGAGTCGATCAGCGAGAATATGCACCTGCACGGTACGCCGCGCGAGCTGGCGCCGCCGGAGCAGTTCCGCGTGCCGATGATGGTGTGGGCGTCGGATAAGTACCTGGCCGATGCCAATAACCGCGCTAATTTCGAGCGTCTGCAGGCGCAGCAGCGCGTCGGGAAGACGCATCGCCACGTTGAGCTGTTCGATACGATTCTGGGTTGTCTGGGCTACCGTTCGCCGAACGGCGGTATTAAAGCGGCGAATAACTGGTGCCAGGCGCCCGTTTCGTCGCACAGCGAGGCGCGGGATGTCACTGAGAAGCACCAGAATTTTGGCGGACAGGCTGCTTTCCAGGCGAACGCGGCTAAACCGCTAAAAAGCGGTTGACGCTGACAATCGGGCGCAGTAACATGCGCCCCCATCGGTGAGTGGCGCAGCCTGGTAGCGCACTTCGTTCGGGACGAAGGGGTCGGAGGTTCGAATCCTCTCTCACCGACCAGATTTAAGAAACCTGCTTGAAAAAGCAGGTTTTTTTTCGCCCGTAGCAAAGAGGATGAGAACCTCCGAAGGAGGTTTGCGCCGAGCGTAGCGAGACAACGTTGCGCAGCAACGGCCCGAAGGGCGCTTATCGAAGACAAGCGTCATCCTCTCTCACCGACCAGATTTAAGAAACCTGCTTGAAAAAGCAGCTTTTTTTTCGTCTGTTGAAAAGGGTACTGTTGTTTAAAAACGACGCTGTAGGGCAGGTGTTTACGCGGATGGCATGGACGGATCGCAAAGTCGCTGTCCGCATCCCTGCGCGCTCGGCCCGCGACATCCTTGTCGCAGGACGCTTTGCTCTTCCGTCCATGCCATCCGCGTTTAAGCGCTGGCGCGGCCTGTTTGAAAATATGTTTAATGCAGCCTGTTTGCACCTGTTTTAATGTCACTCTTTTAATGGCTGAATATGTAATCTGATAAAACACGGGCGCGGCCATATTCGTTATTCGCATAAGTTTTATGAGGCGTAAACAGCGCGTGTCGAAAAATGTCGCCGCCTGTTTTTCAGAAGAATATCGGCACCATTAGTTTTGGATTTTTTCCGGCGGGTTTATGACAAACCCGATGAAATCCCTCTTTGCCGCCGCTCAGGCCTGGTTAATCTGATTATTGTCCCTTTTTACGCGCTAACGCGCGCCGCGTCTGGCTCAGACGCTTATTTCGCATCGCGTTTTTCTTATGACCTTTTTTATTGTCATGCGGATTGCTTATGCCTGAATTCCAGCATTTTCCACTGCCTGGACGCGATAACGCACGCTAAATCGTTCAGTTATTCAACATTTATCGCGTAAGCGCCGATGTTTTTTAGCGGTGAGAATCACTGTCAATTATCGTCATGCTTAGTGAGATATATGGTCTGGCGGTGAAAAGCGCTGTGCAATATCTGGCGATTAAGCGAGAAGGCTTTTTTTTACCGTTGCTTGCTATTCCTCACACTCTGTGTAAATAACTTGCGGCTGTATTGACGTTCATTGCAACTGTTGACAAATTGATGCGTCAATAAAGTTGCAGAAGCGGCGTGATCCGGCAGTTTCCACGGCGTCGGGAAAACACAACAAGAACGCTCCGCACTTTCGACCACGTCAGTGGTCCGCCTGAACCGCATAAAAAAAACAGAGGTCGGGCAATACACACAACATCACATCACAATGGAGCAAAAGCATGATCAACTCCCTGGCCAAATCCAGGATGCTGAAGGTCGGTCTGAGCCTGATTGCTATGACCGTCGCCGCAGGTGTTCAGGCAAAAACCCTCGTTTACTGTTCAGAAGGCTCGCCGGAAGGCTTTAACCCGCAGCTGTTCACCTCTGGCACCACCTATGACGCCAGCTCCGTGCCGATCTATAACCGTCTGGTGGAGTTCAAAACAGGCACCACCGAGCTGCAGCCTGGCCTGGCGGAGAAGTGGGACGTCAGCGATGACGGCAAAACCTACACTTTCCACCTGCGTAAAGGCGTGAAGTGGCAGACCACCAAAGAGTTTAAGCCGACGCGCGACTTCAACGCCGACGACGTCGTGTTCTCGTTCGAGCGCCAGCTGGACAAAAACAATAGCTTCCACAACGTCTCCGGCGGCAGCTACGAATATTTCGAAGGCATGGATATGCCGAAGCTGATCGGCAAAATCGAGAAAGTCGACGACTACACCGTGCGCTTTACCCTGACGCGTCCAGAAGCGCCGTTCCTTGCCGACCTCGGCATGGATTTCGCGTCGATTCTGTCGAAAGAGTATGCGGACAAGATGCAGAAAGCCGGTACGCCGGAGAAGCTGGACCTGAACCCGGTCGGCACCGGGCCGTTCGTGCTGCAGCAGTACCAGAAAGACTCGCGCATTCTCTATAAGGCCAACCCGGACTTCTGGGGCACCAAGCCAAAAATCGATCGTCTGGTTTTCTCTATCACGCCGGATGCTTCCGTGCGTTACGCCAAGCTGCAGAAGGGCGAATGCCAGGTGATGCCGTATCCGAACCCGGCCGACATCGCCAGCATGAAGAAAGACAGCAAGATCAACCTGATGGAGCAGCCGGGCCTGAACGTTGGCTACCTCTCGTTCAACACCGAGAAGAAGCCGATGGATAACGTCAAGGTGCGCCAGGCGCTGACCATGGCGGTGAATAAGCAAGCGATTATCGACGCCGTTTATCAGGGCGCAGGCCAGGCCGCGAAAAACCTGATCCCGCCGACCATGTGGGGCTACAACGACGCGATTCAGGATTACGCCTACGATCCAGAAAAAGCCAAAGCGCTGCTGAAAGAAGCGGGTCTGCCGGACGGCTTCTCTATCGACCTGTGGGCAATGCCGGTTCAGCGTCCTTACAACCCGAACGCGCGCCGTATGGCGGAAATGGTTCAGGCTGACTGGGCGAAAATCGGCGTGAAAGCCAAAATCGTGACCTACGAGTGGGGTGAATACCTGAAGCGCGCGAAAGCGGGCGAACACCAGTCGGTGATGATGGGCTGGACCGGCGACAACGGGGATCCAGACAACTTCTTCGCTACGCTGTTTAGCTGCGCGGCGGCAAAAGATGGCTCCAACTATTCGCGCTGGTGCTACAAGCCGTTTGAAGATCTGATCCAGCCGGCGCGCGCGGAGTCAGACCACAATAAACGTATCGAGCTTTATAAGCAGGCGCAGGTGGTGATGCATGACCAGGCGCCGGCGCTGATTATCGCGCACTCTACGGTGTTTGAGCCGGTGAGCAAAAAAGTCTCTGGCTACGTGGTCGACCCGTTAGGTAAACACCACTTCGAAAACGTCGATATCCAGGAATAACTCCTGGGGTTCGGGCCGACCTGTTCGGCCCCTGAGCGGGCGCTTGCCCGCTCGGTCGACGCGCATTTTCGGCTAACTTCTTCGAATAAAACCCAACATCTTCGCGCTGCAGGAAAGCGGCGAGCCGACCAGTCTCCGACATTTGCCGCGGTAAACGTCGGGCCGGGGCCCTCGCGCCTGCGCAGCGAAAGATGACGGTTAACGCACTTTGCGTCGCGCCCGCGGTTTTTTTTCGGGAGCGAGTTGTGAGCAATAGATCCCGCGGCTTACCGCGGCGGGAAAAGACTGAGAATCCGGCTTATGCTGCAGTTCATACTCCGACGTCTGGGACTTGTCATCCCGACATTTATCGGCATTACCCTGTTGACCTTCGCATTCGTGCATATGATCCCCGGCGATCCGGTGCTGATCATGGCGGGCGAACGCGGGATCTCCCCGGAACGTCACGCCCAGCTGATGGCGGCCTTCGGCCTCGACCAGCCGCTGTGGAAACAGTACGTTCACTACATTTACGGCGTGCTGCATGGCGATCTGGGCATTTCGCTCAAGAGCCGCATCCCGGTATGGGATGAGTTCGTACCGCGCTTTAAAGCCACGCTGGAACTCGGCATCTGCGCCATGATCTTCGCCGTCGCCGTGGGCATCCCGGTAGGCGTTCTTGCGGCGGTGAAGCGCGGCTCCATCTTCGACCATACCGCAGTCGGCATCTCCCTGACCGGCTACTCCATGCCGATTTTCTGGTGGGGCATCATGCTGATCATGCTGGTGTCGGTGCAGCTTAACCTGACGCCGATTTCCGGGCGCGTCAGCGATACGGTGTTCCTGGACGACAGCAACCCGCTCACCGGCTTTATGCTGATCGACACCTTCTTCTGGGGCGAGGCGGGCGACTTCAAGGATGCGGTGATGCATATGATCCTGCCCGCTATCGTGCTCGGTACCATCCCGCTGGCGGTGATTGTGCGCATGACGCGTTCGGCGATGCTGGAGGTGCTGGGCGAAGATTATATCCGCACCGCGCGCGCGAAAGGCCTGACGCGCATGCGCGTTATCGTCGTTCATGCGCTGCGCAACGCCATGCTGCCGGTGGTCACGGTGATCGGCTTGCAGGTCGGCACGCTGCTGGCGGGCGCCATCCTGACGGAAACCATCTTCTCCTGGCCCGGCCTCGGCCGCTGGCTGATCGAAGCGCTGCAACGCCGCGACTATCCGGTAGTACAGGGCGGCGTGCTGCTGACTGCGGTGCTGATTATCCTGGTCAACCTGCTGGTTGATCTGCTGTACGGCGTGGTCAATCCGCGCATACGACATAAGAAATAAGGGGGCGTCATGTCTGTTGTTGATCCCGCAAGCGTACCCGCTGCACCCAAGCCGATGACCCCCATCCAGGAGTTCTGGCACTATTTTAAACGCAATAAAGGCGCGGTTATCGGCCTGGTCTATGTGGTGCTGATGCTGCTGATCGCCATCTTCGCCGGCGCGCTGGCGCCGCATGCGCCCGCAGAGCAGTTCCGCGATGCGCTGCTGCATCCGCCGGTCTGGCAGGAAGGCGGCAGCTGGAGCTATATCCTCGGCACCGACGATGTGGGCCGCGACGTGCTGTCGCGTCTGATGTATGGCGCGCGCCTGTCGCTGCTGGTGGGCTGCATGGTGGTGGTGCTGTCGCTGATCCTCGGCGTCATATTTGGCCTGCTGGCGGGCTACCTCGGCGGCGTAGTAGACGCCATCATCATGCGCATCGTGGATATTATGCTGGCGCTGCCGAGCCTGCTGCTGGCGCTGGTGCTGGTGGCGATCTTCGGTCCGTCGATCGTCAACGCCTCTGTCGCGCTGACCTTTGTCGCGCTGCCGCACTATATCCGTCTTACCCGCGCTGCGGTGCTGGTTGAGGTTAACCGCGACTACGTCACCGCTTCCGGCGTGGCGGGTGCGGGCATGCTGCGTCAGATGTTCGTCAATATTCTGCCTAACTGTCTGGCGCCGCTGATCGTGCAGGCGTCGCTGGGCTTCTCCAACGCCATTCTCGATATGGCGGCGTTGGGCTTTCTCGGTATGGGTGCGCAGCCGCCGACGCCGGAGTGGGGCACCATGCTCTCCGACGTCTTGCAGTATGCGCAAAGCGCCTGGTGGGTGGTGACCTTTCCCGGTCTGACCATTCTGCTCACCGTGCTGGCCTTTAACCTGATGGGCGACGGCTTACGCGACGCCCTCGACCCGAAACTCAAGCAGTAAGAGGCACCGAGATGGCGTTATTAAATGTAGATAAATTATCGGTGCATTTCGGCGACGATAAGACACCGTTCCGCGCGGTCGACCGCATCAGCTATCAGGTTGAACAGGGGCAGGTAGTGGGGATCGTCGGCGAGTCCGGCTCAGGCAAATCGGTCAGTTCGCTGGCGATTATGGGCCTGATCGACTTTCCCGGCAAAGTGATGGCCGAGAAGCTGGAGTTCAACCAGCGCGACCTGAAACGCATCTCCGAGAAAGAGCGCCGCCAGCTGGTAGGCGCGGAAGTGGCGATGATTTTCCAGGATCCGATGACCAGCCTGAACCCCTGCTACACCGTCGGCTACCAGATCATGGAAGCGATTAAGGTGCATCAGGGCGGCAACCGCCGCACCCGCCGTCAGCGCGCGATCGATCTGTTGACGCAGGTCGGCATTCCCGACCCGGCGTCACGACTGGATGTCTATCCGCACCAGCTGTCGGGCGGCATGAGCCAGCGCGTGATGATCGCCATGGCGATCGCCTGTCGGCCAAAGCTGCTGATCGCCGACGAGCCGACCACGGCGCTGGACGTAACCATTCAGGCACAGATTATCGAGCTGCTGCTGGAGCTACAGCAGCAGGAGAATATGGCGCTGATCCTGATTACGCACGATCTGGCGCTGGTGGCGGAAGCCGCGCACCACATCATCGTGATGTATGCGGGTCAGGTGGTCGAGAGCGGCAAGGCGAGCGATATCTTTAAGGCGCCGCGCCATCCCTATACGCAGGCTCTGCTGCGCGCGCTGCCGGAGTTCGCCGCCGATAAGGCGCGTCTGGCGTCGCTGCCGGGCGTGGTGCCGGGCAAATATGACCGTCCGATGGGCTGCTTGCTGAATCCGCGCTGCCCCTACGCCACCGATCGCTGCCGTAAAGAAGAACCTGCCTTACGCGACATTCCGGGGCGTCAGTCCAAATGTCACTATCCGCTGGATGATGCCGGGAGACCGACCTATGAGTCTTGATAATACCAGGCAGGATTACCTGCTGCAGGCGATTGACCTGAAAAAACACTATCCGGTGAAGAAAGGCCTCTTCGGCCAGGAGCGCCTGGTGAAAGCGCTGGACGGCGTCTCCTTTAATCTGGAGCGCGGCAAAACGCTGGCGGTGGTCGGCGAGTCCGGCTGCGGCAAATCGACGCTCGGCCGCCTGCTGACCATGATTGAAACGCCGACCGAAGGCCAGCTTTTCTGGCACGGTCAGGATCTGCTGAAGCACGATCCGCAGGCGCAGAAGCTGCGCCGTCAGAAAATCCAGATTGTGTTCCAGAATCCCTACGGTTCGCTTAATCCGCGCAAGAAAGTCAGCCAGATCCTTGAGGAGCCGCTGCTGATTAACACTGCGCTGAGCAAGGCGGAGCGTAAAGAGAAGACGCTGGAGATGATGGCGAAGGTCGGCCTGAAAACCGAGCATTACGATCGCTATCCGCATATGTTCTCCGGCGGCCAGCGTCAGCGTATCGCTATCGCGCGCGGGCTGATGCTCGAACCCGACGTGTTGATCGCCGACGAACCGGTTTCGGCGCTCGACGTCTCCGTGCGCGCGCAGGTGCTTAACCTGATGATGGATTTGCAGCAGGAGATGGGGCTCTCTTACGTCTTTATCTCGCACGATCTCTCGGTGGTGGAGCACATTGCGGACGAGGTCATGGTGATGTATCTGGGCCGCTGCGTGGAGAAGGGCAGCAAAGAGGCGATCTTCAGCAATCCGCGACACCCCTATACTCAGGCGCTGCTATCGGCCACGCCGCGTCTCAATCCAGATGACCGGCGCGAACGCATCAAGCTGACCGGCGAGCTGCCCAGCCCGCTCAATCCGCCGCCTGGCTGCGCGTTTAACGCGCGCTGCCGTCGCCGCTTCGGCACCTGCGTGCAGCTACAGCCGAAGCTGAAGCGCTACGGCGAGCAGCAGATCGCCTGCTTTGCCGTCGACCAGGATGAAAACCAGCCGGTCGGCGCGGCGGAAGGGATCGTTTAAACAGAGAGGCTCCGTAAGGAGCCTTTTTTATTGTCCACTCTTCATGCCATCTGATACATCTTCAGCCGCCGTAAAAAAATTCGCGTAAAAGATTATCGTCGCTGACGTGAGCGGATGTCGCGACGCTTTATCTAAAGCGCAAAAAGCCTGTAAGGTTTGCATTAAGAAAAAACGCAGTAACGCCTTGATACGCTATTGGCAGCGCCATCAAAGGGTAAGGCGTAAATTTTATTATTGAACCCACAATAACGGCTTATCTATTTCAGTTAAGGCTAACTAATTAATTTATTGGCAAAACCGACAAGAAAGGCTTGTGCAGGTTTT
>NZ_MLJJ01000012.1 GCF_002095575.1 Pantoea septica
CGATGAGGCCCTGATTATTGCAAAGGAAGCAGCACGAGGGTCATACCAACATGACTCAAACTTTGATGTGGGAGCTACCGTAACAGAGGAATTAAAGCCTATGGATGCTTGTGTCTGCCTTGGCTCCTTTAATGCAGGTTAGATATGAACACCATCAGCGACATCTCCCCCGGCGAGTTCCTTACATGGCTCGCCATTTTTATTTGCTTAGCCGTGGCCTGGTACTGGCCGGATAAGGAGTAGATATGGAATCGCCATATATGACGTTTGAAGAGACTGCGGCATTTTTCCGACGCTCAGTAAAAACCATCCGCAACTGGAACAGTCGCGATCGCAAAACAGGTCAGAAGCGTATGTGCGGCTTCCCTGACCCAGCGCATCACGGCCTGTTCCTGAGGCGCGATATTGAAAGCTTTGGCAAGCTACATGGTGACGATTGATCTCACGTTACTCTCGCCGTTCACTATTCTCATCACTATTGCCCACCAGGCTGTGTATGCCTTCCTTTGCTCATCTAAATAGTCGTTGTGGTCATACACCGCCCAGACTCCCGGCAGTGTATGCCCCATCATCACCTCACACACATGCGGTGGCGCTATTGATGACCACCGCGTCCTCGCCGTACGCCTCAGGTCGTGCATCGACCAGTGAGGCATGATCTCCCCTCTGGTTCGCTGGTAATAATGAATGATGGTTTTAGGCAGCCCGAGCGCGGAAGCGCTATTCAGTGCCCTTCCCTTATCTTTAACAAGTGCGCTTTGAAACAGGTATTCAGGATGCTCACTGAGCGCCATTACCTCTTCCAGCATTTCTCTCGCAGCAGGGATTACTGGGCGCCTGATTGGCTTTCCTTTGTTACCGGTCTTATGGTTCTCAGGCGGAACCGTCCAGACCCCCTCGTCAAAATCAAAATGCGCTCTTTTGCTTTGGATCATCTCACCCGATCGGCAACCGAACAGCAGCACAAGCTGCATCAGCAACACGTTTTTCCGGCGCATTGAGGTTTTATCAAAAGCCTCATACAGGACTCTGATTTCATCATCAGTCAGCACGCGCTTAGTGACGTTTACCTTCATGCCAAGGTCGTGCGCCTTCAGGCTTTCTACCGGTACAGTCTCTACGATTTTGCGACGCATTGCCCACGCATGGGCCTGCTTCGTGGAAGTAAGAATGCGTCTGGCAATGCCTGGCACCTTCTTCTGTACGCATTCTATTAATTCTATCCAGGCATGAGTACTGACAGAATCGTGTGGAAGATGGCCTATCTTGGGGAAGACGTGGATCTCAAACGAGCGAATAATCCCCGGCGCGCCTTTAATATTGGCCTGAGCATAAACCCGATCCCACTCGCGGATAACATTTTCAACTGTCATGGCGTTGACGTTCTTCTCGTACCGCGAAGCCAGGTACATTTGAGGGTCTATACCTTCCTCAAGTGCCCGCCTGATTTTTAGCAGCTCATCACGAGCCTCTTTCAGCCCCAGAGCCGGGTAACTGCCTACATCAGCGCGCCGCTGCTTGCCAGCGAACATGTAACGCATCTGGAAGACTATCTTCCCCTTCTTGGACACGCGGATAGAGAGACCATCGCGATCGGTTTTCTCGAATACCTTTTCATGCTCTTTGCCCAGAACTGAGCGGAGGTAGCTATCTGTGAGCGCCATGCCATCACCGTTAGTACATAAAATGCGTGGCTTTGAAGAGTAACCGATTTTATGTACTAACACATGTACAGATTTTGGCGGGTTCAGATGTGACTTTTAAGGATGCAGAATGATGATGGAGGATAGAAATCAGTCGCTGGATGGTTGTGCCGCGCGGGCTTCAGGGATTAGCGGGGATTGCGAGGGATTAATTGTTATCGGCTCCATGATTACAGAGGTAAATTAATTGTTTAATGTCTATTTTCTTTACCTGTCAATGACATAAAAGCATAACTTTGTGGAGGAATATTATGTTGCGCTTTTCCCTGTACCCACTTAAAAGTGATTCATCCTGAAGAAGATCTTCGGGTACCTTGCTGGCGATGTCAATGCTGTTGACCAGGATTATTCTTACCACTCACCAACCAGCCCGCTTTTTAATCGGTGGCCAAATCGTTTAGTTCAAAACGTGAAAAGGCCGCCCGATGGCGACCTTGAATAAGTAGAGTAATTCGGATGAACAAAAAGAAAATCAGGCAGCGATGGGTTGCGGTTTTATTTGAATCATAGCCGATTTACAAAAAATACATTTAGCGCCAAGCGGGTTTTTGACGTTAACGTCATAAACGGAGCGGCGGTATTGCGAGCCCTGACAGTGCGGGCAGCGAAGAGACATCATAACTGAAATAATTTTTAGCGTCCTGTGACGTTGGCAGTCGATGGACCTTTTGGACCATGCTGCATAGTGAATTCTACCTTCTGCCCCTCAACGAGAGTGCGGAAGTCATTGCCTTAGATAGCAGAAAAGTGCACGAACACATCCTTGCCGCCCTCATCAGGCGAAATAAAGCCGAAGCCTTTTTCTGCGTTAAACCCTTTAACCGTGCCGAGCATGTTATCAGGCATAAGTTCTCTTTACTTTAAGCCTGTAAATAATGATAGCTCAATTGCAGAGGCACATCGGTAAGATTGAGATAAAACTCAAAAAAGAGAGGCTTAAGCGCGGCGCTAACGTAAATGAGAGAGACGACAAAAACAGAGGATGTGGTTGTCTGCTTATCAGACCAGGCGTTCATTTACGCACGCATTGGCAGCCATTGCAAGCAAGTAAAAAAGAATTTTGCTGTTACACTCTTTACGGCGCGCTGAGCGCGGCTAAGAATATGAATTAGATATAAGAAGGAGAAAGAGGTGAAAAATAAAATTTATCTTCCGCAGTTCGATATCAGCGCAGAGGTGGAGATCTTTGGTAATAAAGTCACGGTTCGCTATGAAGGAAACGAAAATTTTCCTAAGCGCCTGAAGGTCAAAGAGCAATATTTCGTGGTCATCGACGGCAAAGAAAAGATCATGGTGCTTGAGCGCAAAGCGATCGGTTCCTGGCAGTTCACTCTTCAGTCGTGATGGCGTGATTCCCACCTTTACTTACCGATTCAGCAAGGTGGGAATGCGCCGTGGTGCTATTTCTTTTCGCGGTCCTCGTAGGGATCTTTCGTGTCATCATTATGATCGTCACGGGTACGCGGAATCTCGCCGTGTTCAGCAGGCGCATCGGTCGCCGGATGATCGTCCTCTTCATAGGCGTTGTGAACGTGCGGCGTGCTCTCGGGAGCGCTCTTGCTGACGTCCCCTTCCTGTTTACGTTCTTCGTTGGTTTTATGTTTAAACATTTCCGTCTCCTCGTTCGCTTCCAGTCTGATAAGTGTAGACGTAAATCCTTCAGGCCACGCCGAGCGCGCTTTTGACCTCGTTGGCGATCTTCTCGACCTGCGGACCATAGATAACCTGAATATCGTGCTCGCTGACGCGGTTGATGCCGTTGGCGCCGGTCGTGAGCAGCGTCTGATCCACCACCTCTTTCATATCTTTCACTCTGACGCGCAGACGGGTAAAGCAGCAGTCGACATCCTCAATGTTCGCCTGCCCGCCCAGGCCGCTGATAATCACCTTCGTGCGCTCGTCCGCCGCCACCTGCTGCGGCTTTTCATCTTCTGATTCGCGTCCCGGCGTCTCGACGCCCATGCGGGTGATAATAAAGCGGAATGCATAGTAGTAGAGCGGCGCATAGACCACGCCAAGCGCCAGCGTCCACCACCAGTGCGTTTTGCTGCCGCCAAGCATGCCGAACACCACCAGATCGATCACGCCGCCCTGCACGTTGCCGATCATCAGGTGCAGCATCGACATCAGCATAAAAGAGAGACCGGTCAGCAGCGCGTGCAGCAGATAGAGCACCGGCGACACGAAAATAAAGCAGAACTCCAGCGGCTCGGTGATGCCGGTAGTGAAAGAGGTCAGCGCGCCCGCCATCATCAGCGCCTTGACCCGCTGCTTATGTTCAGGGCGCGCGGTGTGATAGATAGCCAGCGCGGCGGCCGGCAGGCCGAACATCATCACCGGAATTTTGCCCTGAGCGAGAAACTGGGTAGCGTTGCGCAGCGCGTCGTCAGGCACCGAGCCGGGATGGGTCAGCGACGCGTTGAAAATATTGAGTGCTCCCACCAGCGTTTGCCCGTCGACAATGGCGATGCCGCCAATCGGGGTAAAGCGCACGGTTTCATTGAGGATGTGGTGCAGCCCGGTAGGGATCAAAATGCGCTCCGCCGTGCCGAGCAGAAACGCGCCGTACTGTCCGCTTTTACCGATCATCTCCCCTACCCAGGCGATGCCCGCGCCCAGCGTCGGCCAGATCAGCGCCAGCAGCACGCCCACTAGCGGCAGAACAACCACGGTGACGATTGGCACGAAGCGGCGCCCGCCGAAAAAGCTGATGGCGGTCGGCAGCTGCTGGGTATAGAAGCGGTTGTGCAGCAGTACCGTCAGCAGCCCGGCAATCACGCCGCCCAGCACGCTCATGTTGTAGGTGAAGATGCCCAGCATCTGGATATATTCCGCCGAGGTCATCATCGCCGTGGTCTGGTCCATGCCCGCCTGCTGTAGCGCGGCCGGCGTAGTGGTCGCCGCCGTCAGCCCCTTTGCCGCCAGCGTGGCGCTGATGCCGACGTTCATGGTGATGTAGCCGATTACCGCGGCGAAGGCCGCCGTCGGCTTTTCCGCCTTCGCCAGGCCGATGGCGCTCGCCACGGCGAAGAATACCGGCAGGTTGGCGAAGAGCGCGCCCGCCACTTTGCGGATGAAACCGATAATCAGCTGCGGCACCTGCATCTGGGCAAAGGCGTCGCCGGTAATCGCCGGGTTCTGCATCGCGGCGGCGAGGCCAAGAAAGATACCCGCTGCCGCAATCACCGAGATCGGCATCATCAACGCTTTGCCAAACGCATGGATCTGGCTGGTGAGCTGTTTCATGGAGTGCGCCCCTTAAGAGATGAAGAGGCAAGTATTGACCCGATGCGCCAGTAACTCCCGTTATCAGCAGGTTGCCAGAGAGTAAAATTTGAACAGCATCACAATTTTATAGGCGGCACGATAAACGGCGGCTATCGCACCATTAAGTCAATCAATTAGACAACTTATGATTGCAGTCGCACACTTCCCTCACCGTCAGGATATATCCTGATAACAAACTTCCTACAAAAAAACATAAGCCTGCACTCACCATGAAATTCAAACGCAAAATTAAGCCTTACCGCGCCGCTGCGGGCGGCTGGGGATCGCTGGAAGCCACCACCCGTTTCGTTTTAGACAGCAAAGCTGCGCTGAAAAATATGCGCAACCTGATGCGCATGAACAAAGCGCGCGGCTTCGACTGCCCGGGCTGCGCCTGGGGCGACGACAATAAAAGCACCTTCAGTTTCTGTGAAAACGGCGCCAAAGCGGTGACCTGGGAAGCGACGCGTCGCGTGGTCGACACCGATTTCTTCGCCCAGCACAGCGTCACCAAACTTTATGCGCAGAGCGACTACTTCCTGGAGTATCAGGGCCGCCTGACCCACCCGATGCGTTATAACGCCGAAACCGATCACTACGAGCCGGTGAGCTGGGACGACGCCTTTGCGCTGATCGCGCAGCATATCAAGGCGATGGACAACCCGAACCAGATGGAGCTCTACACCTCGGGCCGCGCCAGCAACGAAGCCTCCTGGCTCTATCAGCTGTTCGGCCGCCTGGCGGGCACCAATAACTTCCCGGACTGCTCCAATATGTGCCACGAAGCGAGCGGCGCCGGTCTGAAGCGCAGCATCGGCGTCGGCAAAGGCACCATCCGCCTCGACGATTTCGACCATGCCGACGCGATCTTCGTTTTCGGCCAGAACCCGGGCACCAACCATCCGCGTATGCTGCACAGCCTGCGTCACGCCGCCGATCACGGCGCGAAGATCGTCACCTTCAATACCCTGCGCGAGCGCGGACTTGAGCGTTTCGCCGATCCGCAAAAGCCGCTGGAAGTGGTCACCTCTAAAGCGGGCACCATCAGCTCCGCCTATTACCAGCCGAATCTCGGCGGCGATATGGCGGCGGTACGCGGCATGGTGAAAGCGCTGCTGGAAACCCATCGCGCGCGCGTGGCGGCCGACGCGAAAGGCCTGTTCGACGAAACCTTTATCAACGCCACCACGCACGGCGTGGAAGCCTATTTCGACGCGGTCGACAACACCGACTGGATGCAGATCGTGCAGCAGTCCGGCCTGAGCGAAGCGCAGATCCGCGAAGCTGCGGCCATCTACCAGAGCGCAGATCGCGTTATCGTCACCTGGGCGATGGGCATCACTCAGCACAAACACTCGGTGGACACGGTACGCGAAATCGTGAACCTGCAGCTGCTGTTCGGCCAGCTCGGCAAGAAAGGCGCAGGCCTCTGCCCGGTGCGCGGCCACAGCAACGTGCAGGGCAACCGCACCATGGGCATCGACGAGAAGCCGAGCAAAGCGTTCCTCGACGCGCTCGGCAGCCACTTCGGCTTCGAGCCGCCGCGCGAGCACGGCCACAACACCGTTGAAGCGCTGAACGCCATGCTGCGCGACGAGATCAAAGTGCTGATCGCGCTGGGCGGCAACCTCGCCGCGGCGGCGCCCGACTCCCCGCGCACCGAAGAGGCGCTGCAGCGCTGCGGCCTGACGGTGCATATCAGCACCAAGCTCAACCGCAGCCATCTGGTGCCGGGCGCGGAGAGCCTGATCCTGCCGACGCTGGGCCGCACCGAGCGCGACACCCAGGCGACCGGCAACCAGTTCATCACCGTAGAAGACTCCTTCAGCATGGTGCACGCCTCCGAAGGCATCGGCATTCCGCTGGCGGAGACGCAGCGCTCTGAAACCGCTATCGTGGCGGGCATCGCCCACGCGGTGCTGGGCGACGAGAAGGTGCAGTGGCTGAAGCTGGCCGCCGACTACAACCTGATCCGCGACCATATCGCCGCCACCATTCCGGGCTTCGCCGACTTCAACGAGAAGTGCGACCAGCCGGGCGGCTTCTACCTTGGCAACGCGGCGGCGGATCTGCGCTTCAACACCCCGACGCAGAAAGCGGAATTCAGCAGCGCGGCGCTGCCCGCCTCGCTCTTCCCGCTGGACGTGGCCGAAGTGCCTTTCACGCTGCAGACCCTGCGTTCGCATGACCAGTACAACACCACGATCTACGGCCTCGACGACCGTTACCGCGGCGTTTACGGCCAGCGCGAAGTGGTGTTTATCAACCCGGAAGATATGCAGGCCCTCGGCTTTACGGAAGGTCAGCTGGTGGATATCGAAACCCTGTGGAACGACAATATCTCGCGTCGCGTCAGCGGTTTTAAACTGGTGCCCTACAATATTCCGCGCGGCAACCTCGCGGCCTATTATCCGGAAACCAACCCGCTGGTTCCGCTTAACAGCTTCGGCGACATCAGCGGCACGCCGACGTCCAAATCGGTTCCGGTGAAGCTGGAACTGTCGGTTTCTCTGCCGACTCAGCGCATCGCGTAAGCGCAGAGTTTCCTTAGTAAAAAGCCGGTTAATCCGGCTTTTTTACCCTCTTTTGCCTTGCCGCGCGCCCCTGATTCGCGTAAAACTAGCAGCCGCTCTTAGGCCACGAAACTAAACTGACTATGTTCCAGGATAATCCGCTGCTCGCGCAGCTTAAAGAGAAGCTCCACGCGCAGACTCCCCGCGCAGAAGGTGTCGTTAAAGGCACCGAAAAAGGTTTCGGCTTCCTTGAAGTCGACGCGCAGAAAAGCTATTTCATTCCGCCGCCGCAGATGAAGAAAGTCATGCACGGCGACCGGGTATCCGCCATCATCCACAGCGACAAAGATCGTGAAAGCGCCGAGCCTGAAACGCTGATCGAACCCTTTCTCAGCCGCTTTGTCGGCCGCGTGCAGAAGAAAGACGACCGTCTTTCCATCGTTCCGGACCATCCGCTGTTAAAAGACGCGATCCCCTGCCGTGCGGTGCGTGGCCTGAGCCATGATTTCCAGGCGGGCGACTGGGCCGTTGCCGAAATGCGCCGCCATCCGCTGAAAGGCGACCGCGGTTTCTACGCCGAACTGACCGAATTTATCGTTAAAGCCGACGATCATCTGGCGCCGTGGTGGGTTACCCTGTCGCGCCATAACCTGGAGCGCGAAGCGCCGCAGGTCGGCTTTGGCGAGATGGTGGACGAACAGCTGACGCGCGAGGATCTTACCGCGCTCGACTTCGTCACCATCGACAGCGCCAGCACCGAAGATATGGATGATGCGCTCTACGTCGAAGAGAACGCCGACGGCACGCTGCGTCTGACTATCGCTATCGCCGATCCCACCGCCTACGTGCCGGAAGGCAGCGAGCTGGACAAGCTGGCGGCGCAGCGCGCCTTCACCAACTATCTGCCGGGCTTCAATATCCCGATGCTGCCGCGCGAACTCTCCGACGACGTCTGTTCGCTGCGTCCCAACGTGCGCCGCCCGGCGCTGGCCTGCCGCGTCACCGTGGCGCAGGATGGCTCGCTGGGCGACGACGTGCACTTCTTCGCCGCCTGGATCGAATCGAAAGCCAAGCTGGTCTATGACCAGGTGTCCGACTGGCTGGAGAACAGCGGCGAATGGCAGCCGCAGAGCGAGGCGATCGCCCAGCAGATCCGTCTGCTGCACCGCATCTGCCTGGCGCGCAGCGAATGGCGTCAGAACCATGCGCTGGTGTTTAAAGATCGTCCGGATTACCGCTTTGTTCTCGGCGAGAAAGGCGAAGTGCTGGATATCGTCGCCGAGCCGCGCCGCATCGCCAACCGCATGGTGGAAGAGGCGATGATCCTCGCCAACGTCTGCGCCGGTAAGGTGCTGCGCGAGAAGCTGGGCTTCGGCGTCTATAACGTGCACACCGGCTTCGACGCCACCAACGCCGAGCAGGCCGCCGCCGTGCTGGCCAGCCACGGCGTCAACGTCGACGCCGCCGCCATCACCACGCTGGAAGGTTTCCGCCAGCTGCGCCGTCAGCTCGACGCGCAGCCGACGCAGTACCTCGACAGCCGCATCCGTCGCTTCCAGTCTTTCGCCGAGATCAGCACCGAGCCGGGTCCCCATTTCGGCCTGGGCCTGGAGGCGTACGCCACCTGGACCTCGCCGATCCGTAAATCGGGCGACATGATCAACCATCGTCTGCTGAAAGCGATTATCCGCGGTGAGCAAGGTGCGCGTCCGGATGAGGCGCTGACGACGACCATGGGCGAGCGTCGTCGCCTGAACCGTATGGCGGAGCGCGACGTTGGCGACTGGCTCTACGCGCGCTGGCTGGCGCCGCACGCCGGCACCGACCGCAAGTTCAGCGCCGAGATTATCGACGTCTCGCGCGGCGGCATGCGCGTGCGCCTGCTGGAGAACGGCGCGGTCGCCTTTATTCCGGCGCCCTTAATCCACGCGGTGCGCGACGAACTGGTGTGTAGCCAGGAGAACGGCACCGTGCAGATCAAAGGCGAAGTCGCCTTCCGCGTGACCGACGTGATCGACGTGACCATCGCCGAAGTGCGCATGGAAACGCGCAGCGTGGTGGCCCGCCCGGCCGTCTGAGCATGAAAAGATGCGGGATAATCGCTGTTATCCCGCATTTTCACTTCTCTCTTTACACAAATGTTAAATTTGTTCCCCGCTTCACACTTCTCGACACATTAACTTTCACTTACATTCCATTACATTACCTTTGACTCGTTGTCTTTGAACGTCCCTTTCGGTTCATACAAGGAGTGAGGTCATGAAGAACGTCAAAACCAGCGCCATCTGGTTAGCGGTGGCGTTAGTCGGCGCAGGCGCATTCGCCATGCTGGCGTTAAACCGCGGCGAGCACGTTAACGCCGTCTGGCTGGTGGTGGCTGCCGTCGCCTGCTACAGCATCGCCTATCGCTTTTACAGCCTGTTTATCGCCCGCAATATTTTCGAGCTGGACGATCGCCGCCGTACGCCCGCCGAGCGCTTCAACGACGGCCTCGACTATGTACCGACCAATAAATGGGTGCTGTTCGGCCATCACTTCGCCGCTATCGCCGGCGCCGGGCCGCTGGTCGGGCCGATTCTGGCGGCGCAGATGGGCTTTCTGCCCGGCACCATCTGGATCCTCGTCGGCGTAATGCTGGCGGGCGCGGTGCAGGATTTCCTCGTGCTGTTTATCTCTACCCGCCGCGACGGCCGCTCGCTGGGCGAAATGGCGCGCCAGGAGCTGGGCGCCTTTGCCGGCGTGATTACCATGCTCGGCGCGCTCGGCGTGATGATCATCATCCTCTCCGCGCTGGCGCTGGTGGTGGTGAAAGCGCTGGCCAACTCGCCCTGGGGACTCTTTACCATCGCCGCGACCATTCCGATTGCGCTGCTGATGGGCGTCTATATGCGCTTTATCCGTCCCGGCAAGATCGCGGAGGTGTCGCTGATCGGCTTTGTGCTGATGATGGCGGCAATTATCTACGGCGGCAACGTGGCGCAGGATCCTTACTGGGGCCCCTTCTTTACCCTGAAAGGCACCTCGCTGACCTGGGTGCTGGTGATCTACGGCTTCGTCGCCTCGGTGCTGCCGGTCTGGCTGCTGCTGGCCCCGCGCGACTATCTCTCCACCTTCCTGAAAATCGGCGTGATCGTCGGGCTGGCGGTCGGCATCCTGTTCGCTATGCCGGAGATGAAGATGCCGGCGGTGACGCGCTTTATCGACGGCAGCGGCCCGGTCTTCTCTGGCCAGCTTTTCCCGTTCCTGTTCATCACCATCGCCTGCGGCGCCATTTCCGGATTCCATGCGCTGGTCTCCAGCGGCACCACGCCGAAGCTGGTGGAGCGTGAGAGCCATATCCGCTTTATCGGCTACGGCGCGATGCTGATGGAGTCTTTCGTCGCCATCATGGCGCTGATCTGCGCGTCGGTTATCGATCCCGGCGTCTACTTCGCTATGAACTCCCCTGCGGCGCTGATCGGCACGACGGTAGAGAGCGCCTCGCAGGTGATTAACGGCTGGGGCTTCGTGGTGACGCCGGAGATGCTCTCGGGCATCGCGCGCGACGTCGGCGAGGCTTCGGTGCTGTCGCGGGCGGGCGGCGCGCCGACCTTCGCAGTGGGCATGGCGCATATCATCACCGACGTCTTCAACAGCCGCGCGATGATGGCCTTCTGGTATCACTTCGCTATCCTGTTCGAAGCGCTGTTTATTCTGACCGCCGTGGACGCCGGCACGCGCGCCTGTCGCTTTATGGTGCAGGACCTGGTCGGCACCGTGGTGCCGTCACTGGCGAATAACCGCTCCTGGGCGGGCAATATGGCGGGCACGGCGGTCGCGGTCGCCGGCTGGGGCTTTTTCGTCTATCAGGGCGTCGTCGATCCGCTGGGCGGCATCAATACCCTGTGGCCGCTGTTCGGCATCGGCAACCAGATGCTCGCCTCGATGGCGCTGATCCTCGGCACCGTGGTGCTGTTTAAGATGAAGAAGCAGCGCTACGCCTGGGTGACGATTCTGCCGACCGTCTGGCTGTTTATCACCTCGATGACGGCGGGCTGGCAGAAGATTTTCCATGAGAAGCCCTCTATCGGTTTTCTGGCGCAGGCGAACAAGTTCCGCAAAGGCATCGACGAAGGCGTGATTATCGCCCCGGCGAAGAGCGTGGCGGATATGCAAACCATCGTGTTCAGCAACCAGATTAACGCCGTGCTGTGCGGCTTCTTTATGCTGGTGGCGGTCACCATGCTGATCGCCGCCTTCTTCGTGATCCGCCGCGCCCTGCGCAGCAACGTGCCGACCACGCACGAAGCGGAGCCGTCGCTGCGTAAGGAGGTTCATCATGTCTGATGCGATTCGCCGCGCCGTCCGTCCGGCGCGCCTCGACACCATTACCCGCTGCCGCCCGCTCGACGCCCCCAGGCGCTTTAGCTGGCGAACGCTGTGGCGCGGCGTGCAGCAAAGTTTTCGTCTGATGGTGGGCGTGCAGGATTATCAAAATTATCTTCAGCATATGCAGCGTCAACACCCGGACCTGACCCCGATGAGCGAGCGCGATTTTCATCGTTACTGTCTTGATGCCCGGTTCCCCAGTCAGGCAGGCAAGCTGGGAAAATGTCCTTGTTAAGCAGGCAAATCGGCCCCGCGACGCGGGGCTTTTTTGTGCCATTCTTTATCAGACCGGAAAATATATTTGGCTGGCATCTTGTGCTGAAGTGAGATGCCGAATACTGTTGATAAAATAATGAGATAACGCCAGTAGAGCACTCCCCCGGAGGACCTTTCCATGACCGATGAACAAGGGCAAACGTTGCTGTATACCTTGTTTGGCACGACCAGCCCTCATTGGCGCCTGACCACCGACAGCGACGCCCTGCATTTTGCAGAGGATGAAAACGCGCACACCAACATCGCCGTTGCGCTGACGCCCGCGCAGGCCAGCCTGTTGCGCGCCATGCCGGTGATCACCTCCAGCGTGAACCTGACGCTGCCGCTGCACGGCACGCCGGTGCCGATGCATTTCGTCGGCCGCAAGGTAAACCAGTCGAGCTGGGCCGGCACCGCCTCCGCGTGGGGCGATACCTCCGCCGTCGCGCGCGACCTGACGCTGGGGCTTTCGTTTGCCGAACAGGTGGTCTCAGAAGCCAACTCGGTGATCGTGATTGTCGATCAGCGCGGCAATATTCAGCGCTTCAACCGCCTCAGCGAGGAGTACACCGGCCTCAACGAGCACGAGGTGATCGGCCGCAACGTTTTCCAGCTGTTTATGACCAAACAGGAAGCGGCCGCCTCGCGCCGCAACATCGCCGGTTTCTTTCGCGACGGCAATTCCTATGAGGTGGAACGCTGGGTGAAGACCCGTAAGGGCCAGCGACTCTTTCTGTTTCGTAATAAGTTCGTTCACAGCGGTAGCGGGAAAAATGAAATTTTCCTCATCTGTTCCGGAACGGACATAACCGAGGAGCGACGGGCTCAGGAGCGCCTGCGGGTGATGGCGAACACCGATACCGTGACCGGTTTGCCTAATCGCAACGCGATCCACCAGCAAATTAGCCTGGCGCTGGAGCTGGCGAAAGAGGATGAGACCGGCGTGGTCTACCTCGATCTCGATAATTTCAAGAAGGTGAACGACGCCTACGGCCATATGTTCGGCGATCAGCTGCTGCAGGCGGTGTCGCTGGCGATCCTTAGCTGTCTGGGGAAAGACCAGACGCTGGCGCGCCTCGGCGGCGACGAGTTCGTGGTGCTGGCGGAGCATACCAGCCAGGCGGCGCTGGAGGCGATGGCGTCGCGCATTCTCGAGCGCCTGCGCCAGCCCTTTCGCATCGGCCTGATTGAGGTCTACAGCGGCTGCTCTATCGGCATCGCGCTGGCGCCGCTGCACGGCGAAGATCGCGAGAGCCTGATTCGCAACGCCGATACCGCGATGTATCACGCCAAAGAGAACGGGCGCGGCAAGTTCTGCGTCTTCGCCGCTGAAATGAATCAGCGCGTATTTGAGTATCTCTGGCTCGACACCAACCTGCGCAAGGCGCTCGATCAGGATCACCTGACGGTGTTCTATCAGCCGAAGCTCGACAGCGACGGCGTGGTGCGCAGCGCGGAAGCGCTGGTGCGCTGGAATTCGCCGGAGCGCGGCATGGTTTCGCCCGCCGACTTTATTCCCTATGCCGAAGAGTCGGGGCTGATTGTGCCGCTCGGGCGCTGGGTTATGCTGACCGTGCTGCGGCAGATTCTGGCCTGGCGCGAAGAAGGCATTCATCTACGCGTGGCGGTCAACGTCTCGGCGCGGCAGCTGATCGACCAGAGCATCTACAGCGATCTTAAGCTGGCGCTGATGGACAGCGGGCTGACCGAGTGTCCGATCGATATCGAGCTGACCGAAAGCTGCCTGATTGAAAACGAAGCGCAGGCGCTGACCCTGATGAAGCAGTTCCAGGAGCTGGGCGCGCAGGTGCATCTCGACGATTTCGGCACGGGCTACTCTTCGCTGTCGCAGCTGGCACGCGTGCCGATCAACGCTATCAAGCTCGATCAAAGTTTTATTCGCAATATTAACGAGCAGCCGGTCTCTCAGTCGCTGGTGCGCGCTATTGTCGCCGTCGCTAAGGCGCTGACGCTGGAAGTCATCGCCGAGGGCATTGAGACGAAAGCGGAAGAAGAATTTGTTCTCCTCAACGGCGTGGACGGGCGTCAGGGCTATTTCTACGCAAAACCAATGCCCGCAGAACAGTTCGGGCATTGGCTGGCTAAGCATCCTGCCCGCGTTTAAAACTCCGCGTTATTAGCCCGCTTTACGCAAGGATGCGCTATGGCGGTTTTGTAACTGCACCAGACGTTCCATATAGGCGATGTCTTTCGGTTCCAGCGTAAAGGCATAATCGACCCAGTCCTCAGTGATATCCATCAGCTCGGCGCGCGAGAGTTGCAGAACGCGCTGGCGCGCCTTCAACATAGCGCGCACGCCGTTCAGCTTCGGCCGCAGCGTATCGATAAAGGTGCGCGTGCAGCGGTAGCTTTCGCCGGGCTGGAACACCTTATCCACCAGGCCGCGCGTCTCATACCATTCGGCGCTGTGCGACTCCCCTTCGCATATCAGCTCTTCCGCCAGCTTCATTCCGGCCCGACGCGCCACTAAAGAGTAGCCGCCCATACCGGGGAACAGGTTGAAAGCGATCTCCGGGAAGCCGAGCCGCGCATTGTTTTGCGCCAGGATAAAGTGGTGCGCCAGCGCAGCCTCGAAGCCGCCGCCTAACGCGCTGCCTTCAATCATCGCAATGGTGACCGCGCCGGTGTCGAAGCCGCGCGCCGCCGAGTGAATGCAGTCGACGCAGGCCCGCGCATAGGCGCGCAGCGCCTCGCGCCGGTTGTTGCGAATGCACTCGACGAAGAAGCGCAGATCGCCGCCCGCGTTGAACATCTGCGGCACCAGCGAGCCGGTGACCCAGAAATCGATCGGCAGACCGGAACGCTGGGCCGCATAGCTCAGGTTCATGATCTCCTCGATTAATTCATGGTTGAAGCTGGGGCGCGGCTGCGCCCGCAGCATCATCCACATGGTGCGGCGGCCCTCTTCGTAGTACGCGGCAAGCTGGGTGGTCTGTCCCACTTCGGTGAACAGTCGGCAGGTTGGTTGGTTAATTACTGTCATCGTCTCATCCTCTGTTTATTTGATGCGTTAAACGCCACATCAGCGTAATGCAGAGAGAGGCCAGACCAAATGAGAGTTTGATTTATAAAGTAAAATCCAGAGATATCCCCGACTTAGCGGTCGGGGATGCTTAAGCGGGGTTACTTAATTGCCGCGCGCTGGCCAACCGCAACGCGAGAACGCTTAACGCGTTTTGAATAGACAGCAGTTATCACTGGTACCAGCACGGAGGTAACAATCACCGATGTCGCCACCAGCGCGGTGGCGGCTGGCGCAACCGGTTTAAACTGCGGCAGCATTTCCGCTATCAGCACCGGCGTTGCCACCGCTGCGCCCGCCGTGCTCGATGCGGCGATGCCCGCGGTGCCGTCGCCGCCGCCAATCAGCCGGTCGGCGATAATCAGCGGAATGCCGGTAATGACGATAACCGCCACGCCCAGCAGAATGCCCAGCAGGCCAGTTTGCGCGATCACCCTGAGGTCGATGGTGTTGCCCAGCGCGAAGGCGAAGAAGGGAATTAGCGTGTGCACCGCTTTGCCGAAAAACTCCCGCAGTTCCGGATCCAGATTGCCGAGGCCAAAGCCGATCAGGAACGGCAAGACCGCGCCGACGAAGACGTGCGGTTCAAAAGAGGCGATGCCGGCCGTGCCGAGGATGACCATGGTCATCAGCGGGCCTGACTCCAGCGACATCAGCACAAAAGCGCCCGCCTCTTCTTTGCTGCCGTACTGCTGCATGATCGAGGCGTAGAGGCCGCCGTTGGTCATATCCATCGCCGCCACCAGCGCCAGCGTCGACAGCCCGGCGAACATGCCGACCTCGACGCCGTTCTCCGGCACGAGGCGGGACGCGATCGCCGCCACGAGCCAGGCCACCGCGATTTTAGTGATTACCAGCGTGCCCGACTTACGCAGGACCGCGCCGGTGGCGCTCAGCTTGATAGAGGCGCCCATACAGAAGAACCAGACGGCGAGGATCGGCACCGTCCCGGTCATCAGGCCATTGCTGAAGGAGCCCAGGTATTTGCCGGCCCCGGGCGTCAGCGTGTGGCAAAGCGCGCCGAGAAAGAGCGGAATGAGCATCATGCCGCCAGGAATTTTATCGATAGCACGTTTGATATGCATAACAGATCACCTTTGCTGTCCAGAGGGAGGTGCGTTTTTATGCCCGAGGGCGTGACAGCAAAGTACGGGTGGCAGCGAGGGAAAACAGTGATCGCATCGTAAAAATGAAACGCTGTTTTATTTTTACCTGCCGGTATGTTTCGTTATTTTGATCGGCGTCGCCATACCAGAGAAACCGCTAAGTGGATTAGCGGTTGTTCTCTATACACGCAGGCGGCATCAACCGAAGGCAAAGTAGTGTCGTTTCCCTTAGTGCGAAACGCCTTACCCTTCGGTGATGACGCCTGCGTGTTGATGCGTGCGTCATCCTTAACCTCGCT
The DNA here is from genome assembly GCF_002095575.1 of Pantoea septica. Classification (GTDB taxonomy): domain Bacteria; phylum Pseudomonadota; class Gammaproteobacteria; order Enterobacterales; family Enterobacteriaceae; genus Pantoea; species Pantoea septica. Next base: position 16,555 of record NZ_MLJJ01000012.1, read on the forward strand.
GGCGCAGCGAATTACTCTTTTTGGCCATACCAGGCGTTTTTGCCGTGCTTGCGCAAATAGTGCAGGTCGAGCAGCGTCTGATTGATGGGCGGCAGATCGGCGCGCAGCTGCGGGCTGAACAGCCCCATATAAGCCACCTCTTCCAGTACCACTGCGCTGTGCACCGCCGCATGGGCGTCGCGTCCCCAGGCGAACGGCCCGTGAGAGTTCACCAGCACCGCCGGGATGGCGCTGGGCGAGAGATCGCGCTGGGCGAAGGTCTCGATAATCACGCCGCCGGTATTCCACTCGTAGTCGTGCTGAATTTCGTCATCGCGCATGGCGCGGGTACAGGGGATTTCGCCATAAAAATCGTCTGCGTGCGTGGTGCCCCAGGCCGGGATCGCGCGGCCAGCCTGCGCCCATATGGTGGCGTGGCGCGAATGGGTATGCACGATGCCGCCCACCTCCGGCCAGGCCAGATAGAGCGCGCGATGGGTGGCGGTATCGGATGAAGGACGCTTGTTTCCCTCGACAACCTCGCCGCTGGCGAGATCGACCACCACCATATCGTCGCGCTGCATGCTGGCGTAGCTGACGCCCGAAGGCTTGATCACCAGTAAACCCTGTTCGCGATCCACCGCGCTAACGTTGCCCCAGGTAAAGGTCACAAGGTTGTAGCGCGGCAAATCCAGGTTCGCTTCCAGAACCTGCTGTTTGAGTTGTTCCAGCATTGTTTTCTCCTGCTCAGATTGATCTCTGAATTGTGCAGGCGCTGGCTAAAAAGCTTATGGAGAGAGTGGCTGGAAAAGAGGCGGAAAACGGCTGATAAATAAAAATTGTGGCGCGAATTAGGAATCTTCCATCTTCGGAAAATTTGCATAAGGCTTAGAATTCACTCATGCAATGGGCGGATCTGTTTGCCGACTGCATTTATCTGCCCGAGACAACATTGTCCATAGTGAAAGGCATATCGGCATCTTCAGGGAAGAAGCGATGGCGTAATACGGGTAGATATAAGAACAGAGGAAAAAAACACCTATACTGAGTGTGTTGCCTCTGTGAGCACAATCAAGGAGAAGTTTATGACAACAACCATGAAACGTATTACCGCAGCTGTTTTGGCTACCACTTTAGTTGTCGCGCTGAGCGGCTGTTCAAACTGGTCAAAACGCGATCGTAACACCGCTATCGGTGCCGGCGCCGGCGCAATTGGTGGCTCAGTGTTAACGCACGGCAGCGCGCTCGGCACGCTGGGCGGCGCGGCGGTGGGCGGCGTTATCGGTCATCAGGTCCATTAATGACCGCAAAGCCGTTTTAATAATAAAAGGCTACACAGCGTATCAACATAACCATCGGGCTACAGACGTAGCCCGATTTTTATTCAACCTCCCGCCAGCTTTACCTTCAGCCCTTTGGCTTCCAGCAGCTGTTTAAGCAGATCGCGTTTGTCGCCCTGGATCTCGATAACGCCCTCTTTCACCGACCCGCCGCAGCCGCATTTTTTCTTCAGCTCCGCGCCCAGTTTATTCAGGGCGTCGTCGTCGAGATCGAGTCCGGTAATCAGGCAAACGCCTTTGCCTTTGCGGCCGCTGGTCTGACGCTGAATGCGCACGATACCATCGCCTTTCGGGCGTTCGACTTTCTCTTGCGGCTGCTCGATACGGCCCACGTCGGTCGAGTAGACCAGCGGATTGTCGCGGCTCATGAGGACTCCTTAAGCGAGGTTAAAATAGCTGACAGCGCGGCGGCGGGATCGGCCGACTGGGTAATCGGACGCCCGATCACCATATAGTCTACCCCCGCCTGCTGCGCCTGCTGCGGCGTCATGATGCGGCGCTGATCGCCGGCGTCGCTGCCTGCCGGGCGGATGCCCGGCGTCACCAGCGCAAAATCGGCGCCGATAGCGGTTTTGAAACGCGCAGCCTCATGGGCCGAGCAGACCACGCCGTCGAGGCCGCACTCGCGGGTTAGCTTCGCCAGGCGCTCCGCCTGTTCGGCGGGCGACAGCGTAATGCCGAGGCCGCGCAGATCCTCGGCGTCCATGCTGGTTAACACCGTGACGGCGATCAGCAGCGGCGCATCCTTTCCGAACGGCAGCAGCGCTTCACGCGCGGCGTTCATCATGCGCGCGCCGCCGCTGGCGTGCACGTTCACCATCCAGACGCCCAGATCGGCCGCCGCGGCAACCGCATGGGCGGTAGTGTTAGGGATATCGTGAAATTTAAGGTCGAGGAAGACCTCGAAGCCGCGCTGCTGCAGCGCCTTCACCAGCGCCGGCCCAAACAGCGTAAACATCTCCTTGCCGACTTTTAAGCGACAGCTCTGCGGATCAATCTGGTCGACGAAACGCAATGCGCTGTTGAGTTCGTGATAGTCGAGCGCCACCACAATGGGCGACGCGGTCACGGTTGACGATAAAGGCATGGCATTTCCTCGTAGTTGACGGCGACAGGCAAAGGGGACAAACGGCAAGCATTCTACCCGCGCCTTCCGCCAGGGACAACGTTTGCGGCGCCCTCGCCGCCTGCATGGCGACAAGTTGCACATTGCCGAGCAGACGCTCACATCGTTTTTCTAGTATGTTGTAACTAAGAGAGATTAAGGCATAAAACGGCGCGACGGTCGGCTATTGACCGTCGAGTCCGCGAATCGGTTTAACCGAAGACCAGGTGCGGCAGGAAGGACAGTGCCAGTAGAGCGCATGGGCGGTGAAGCCGCACTTCTGGCAGCGGTAGCGCGGCTTGGTGCGGATCTGCTCGCCGACCATGTCGCGCAGCACCATCAGGCTCTCTTTGGCGCGCCCGTCTTCCGCTTCGTGCAGGTGGAAGTCCATCAGGCGATGGAAAACGCGCATGGTGGGATGGCGCTGCAGCTGTCGATTGATATAGAGCTGCGCCGCTTCCGGCCCTTCATGACGCTCAAGGATATCAGACATATAGAGCTCGGCTGCCGCGCCGGTGTTCTCATCTACGCAGCGCTGCAGAAAGGCCGCCCAGGCGTCGGGCTGGTTCAGGCGCTGGTAGCAGGTTTCCAGCATCGGCAGCGTTTCGCTCACCAGCTCTTTATCCTGATCCAGCACGCGCTGCAGATGGTCGATCGCTTTAGCATACTCGCCTTTTTCGATCAGGATGCGCCCCATCATGATCGACACGCGCGCGCTCTGGCGATCGGCCGCCTCGCCCTTTTTCAGCAGGCTCATGGCGCGGTCGAGATCGTCGCTGCTCATCGCCTGTAATGCCAGCTCGCAGTAGAAGTGGGCGATCTCACCTTTCTGCTTATCCTTGCCCAGCTTCACCAGCCGCTCGGCGACCTCTATCGCCTGATGCCAGTCGCTGGTCGCCTGATGGATCAGCAGCAGCTGCTGCAGCGCGCTGATGCGGAAGTCGGTCTCATCCGTCAGCTGCTTGAACATATCTTCGGCGCGATCGTAAAGCCCGGCGGCCATATAGTCGCGGCCCAGCTGCTGGATAGCCAGCAGGCGCTGATCGTAGTTGAGCGAAGCGCTCTCCATCAGCGACTGGTGAATGCGTATCGCGCGATCCACCTCGCCTCGCGAGCGAAACAGATTGCCCAGCGTCAGGTGAGCCTCCACCGTACCGCTATCCTCTTTCAGCATATCGAGAAAGAGATCGACCGCTTTGTCCTGCTGGTTGGAGAGCAGAAAGTTAACGCCTGCAACGTAATCCCGCGACAGGCGACTCGCTTCCTGTTGCTTGTCCTGTTGCGCGCTGCGTCGCCCCATATACCAGCCGTAAGCCGCGGCGACGGGCAATAACAGAAACAGCAATTCATGCATGGAGGACTATTCCCGACCCGCGGCGACGGTCGATGAGGCGGCAGGCGGCGCGCTTTTATCCAGCTGCGTCTGCATACGTTTGATTTTGCGCTGCGCATGCCCCAGCGAGACGCGGACGCGCAGCCAGAAGAGACCGCAGATGGCCCAGCCCAGCATAAATCCCGCGCCGAACAGCGCAGCCAGCAGCGTAGAGATACGGAATTCGCCCTGCGCCAGCAGATAATTGAAGGTGATGACCTGGTCGTTATGCGCGCCTAATGTGACGGAAATGATAAAAATGACCAATACCACTAAGAAAATCAGCAAATATTTCACAGTGCATCCTGTTGTGAGGTTATCCGGTAGAAGTATGCCAAAAAAGCGGCAACAATGCTGCTCCCTGCAGCGCCAGGCGCATCGCTTTTACGCGAACGCAATCAATAATATGGGGATAAAGTCCGGAATTACAATCCGTTTTCCCGCTGCGCCACTTCCTTTCGCTCTTCCGGCGGCAAGGTGAGCGGACCGCAAAAGCGCTGCGCCAGCCAGGTGGCCAGGGAGACCAGCAGCCAGGAAAGCGCTACCGCCACCGCCAGATCGCCCGGCCAGTGCATGCCCAGCAGCAAACGGCTGGCCATTACCGCGCCCGCCCAGACGCCGACTACCGCAATAGTGACATAGCGGCGGCGCGGCCAGAGCAGGCTCAACACCAGCAGCGCCCAACTGGCGGCGAACAGCGTATGGCCGGAAGGAAAAGCGAAGCCGGTTTCAAACGCCCAGTGTCGCTTCAGCCAGCCTGGCAGCATCTGGTCGCTGGCGAGCAGCTGATCGACGCGCTGACCGCGCTCTTTGCGCGTCATGCTGTAAAACTCGCGATCGTCGAGGCCGTGGTTATGTTCCAGCCAGACGACATACGGGCGCGGCTCCTGAACCTGATCCTTGATATAGGATTTGGTGTATTGCCCGGTGAGAATGGTGACGTTCATGATCACCAGCAGCAGCAGCGCGGGCCTGAGGCGAAAGCGCAGGCACCAGAGCACCCAAAGGCTGAGCAACAGACTGGTCAGGGTGCCCCAGGGGCGCGTAACGGTTTCAGTCATCCAGTAAAGGACGCGCAGCAGCGCGTCGCTTTCGCCCGGCTGCCAGCGCCAGCCTGTCGCCCAGACCACGAGCGGAATGATCATCAGCAGCAACATGCCTGCCGTAGTGCGACGCAAAATCTGCAGCATCCTTTCTCCTCTGGTACGGCCTCATTTTGCCGCTTGCAAATAACTTTATCTTAAAAAATAATAACATAACTTATTGCGCATTGGATAATCGTGCTTTATCACTACAATCGCTCTGACAAATTACCAGCCCAACTTCACGTTGTGGCACAATATTGCCAATTTTTTCAGGCCATACTGGCCTGTGCGCTGTTTTAGAATAGCGCATCCTCTGAAGGTTCTGGAGAGTCACATGCAGCTTAAACGGGTGGCAGAAGCCAAACTGCCCACGCCCTGGGGCGATTTCCTCATGGTAGGTTTTGAAGAACTGGCAACCGGTCACGATCACGTCGCGCTCATTTTCGGCGACATCAGCGATAACACGCCCGTGCTGGCGCGCGTTCATTCGGAATGCCTGACCGGCGACGCGCTGTTCAGTTTACGCTGCGACTGTGGTTTTCAACTGGAAGCGGCGCTGAACGCCATCGCCGAAGAGGGTCGCGGCGCCCTGCTCTACCATCGTCAGGAAGGCCGCAATATCGGCTTGCTGAACAAGATCCGCGCCTATGCGCTGCAGGATAAAGGCTATGACACCGTCGAAGCCAATCACCAGCTCGGTTTTGCGGCGGACGAACGCGACTTCACGCTGTGCGCCGATATGTTTAAGCTGCTGGGCGTGAACGAAGTCCGTTTGCTGACCAATAATCCACGTAAGGTGGAGATCCTCAGCGAAGCGGGCATCAACATCGTTGAGCGCGTGCCGCTGGTCGTCGGCCGCAACCCGAAGAACGCGCACTATCTGGATACCAAAGCCGCGAAGATGGGGCATCTGCTGCCGAAATCGGAATAGCTGCTGAGCCAGCTTCAGTGCTGAGACGCGGGCGGCAGGGTTTGAGGAGCGAAGCGACCTGCGCCATGAAAGGCGCAGGTCGAGCCGGCAGAAATGCCGTTTTGGCTCTCTTCGCGATCGGCCCCTGCCGTCCGCGTTAGCCGTTTATGATCCTATGCCGGGTTTCCCCGGCGTTGCGTTTAGTTAAGCATATTGCGAATAACGTAGTGCAGGATGCCGTCGTTGCGATAATAGGTCAGTTCGTTGCCGGTATCGATGCGGCAGCGCGTTTCCAGCGTCTCCTGCGTGCCGTCCGGGCGCGTCATCGTGACCTGCACCGTACAGCCCGGCTGCAGCTGCGACAGGTTGTCGATATCAAACACCTCTTCTCCGGTCAGCTGCAGCGTTTTACGCGTCACGCCCGGCGCGAACTCCAGCGGCAGAATGCCCATGCCGATTAGGTTGGAACGGTGGATACGCTCGAACGACTCGGCGATCACCACGCGCACGCCCTGTAAACGCGGGCCCTTCGCCGCCCAGTCGCGGCTCGAACCGGAGCCGTACTCTTTACCGGCGATCACCGCCAGCGGCGTGCCCTCCTGCTGATATTTCATCGCCGCGTCATAAATTGCCAGCTGCTCGCCGCTGGGAATATGGCGCGTATAGCCGCCCTCAACCCCGGGCACCATCTCGTTGCGAATACGAATATTGGCGAAGGTGCCGCGCATCATCACTTCATGGTTACCGCGGCGTGAGCCGTAGGAGTTGAAGTCGGCCCGGTCGACGCCGTGCGACTGGAGATAGCCTCCCGCCGGACTGTCCGCTTTGATGCTGCCGGCGGGCGAAATATGGTCGGTGGTCACGGAATCGCCAAGCATCGCCAGCACGCGCGCCCCTTTGATATCTTTAACCGGTTTCGGCTCGCGCTCCATATCGTCAAAGAACGGCGACAGGCGAATATAGGTAGAGCCCTCGTCCCACGCATAGGTGGCCGCTTCGCTCACTTTGATCTCCTGCCACTCTTTGGTGCCGTAGAACACCTCGGCGTACTCTTTATGGAACATGTCGCTGGTCACCTGCTGCACCGCAGTGGCGATCTCTTCCGGCGACGGCCAGATATCCTTCAGGAAAACGTCCCTGCCCTGCGCATCCTGCCCCAGCGGCTCGGTCTGCAGATTGATCTTCATATTGCCCGCCAGCGCATAGGCGACCACCAGCGGCGGCGACGCCAGCCAGTTGGTTTTCACCAGCGGATGAATGCGGCCTTCGAAGTTGCGGTTGCCGGAAAGCACGGCGCCGACGGTCAAATCGCCCTCTTTAATCGCGGCCTCAATCTCGTCGGGCAGCGGCCCGGAGTTACCGATACAGGTGGTGCAGCCGTAGCCCACCAGGTTGAAGCCCAGCTTGTCGAGATAAGGCGTCAGCTGCGCGACCGCCAGATAGTCGGAAACCACTTTCGAACCCGGCGCCAGCGAGGCTTTTACCCAGGGCTGACGCTTCAGGCCGCGCTCAACCGCTTTTTTCGCCAGCAGCCCCGCCGCCATCAGGACGCTCGGGTTGGAGGTGTTGGTGCAGGAGGTAATGGCGCTGATCACCACGGCGCCGTCCTCGATCTCATGGCTGAGGCCGGTGCGGCTATCGGTATAAGTGACCGATTTATGCGCCGGCTGAGTATGATTCACCTCCAGCTCGTTGCTGGCGTTGAACGCGGCAGGCACATCGCCGAGGGAAACGCGATCCTGCGGGCGTTTGGGGCCGGCGATGCTCGATTCAACGCTGTCCATATCAAGCGCCAGCGAACTGGTGAAGATCGGCTCGTCGCCCGGATTGCGCCATAGCCCCTGGGTTTTGGCATAGGCTTCCACCAGCGCGACCTGCTCGGCATCGCGCCCGGTGAGCGTCAGATAGCCCAGCGTGACGTCGTCGATCGGGAAGAATCCGCAGGTTGCGCCATACTCCGGCGCCATATTGGCGATAGTCGCGCGGTCAGCCAGCGGCAGATCCGCCAGCCCGTCGCCGTAAAACTCCACAAACTTGCCGACCACGCCATGCTTGCGCAGCATCTGCGTCACGGTCAGCACTAAATCGGTGGCGGTAATACCGGGACGCAGCTTGCCGGTCAGCTTAAAACCGACCACGTCCGGGATTAGCATGGATACCGGCTGTCCGAGCATCGCCGCCTCGGCTTCGATGCCGCCGACGCCCCAGCCCAGCACGCCGAGCGCATTGATCATGGTGGTATGCGAGTCGGTGCCGACCAGCGTATCTGGCCAGGCGAATTGTTTGCCGTCGATCTGTTCATGCCAGACCGATTTGCCGAGATACTCCAGGTTTACCTGATGGCAGATGCCGGTGCCCGGCGGCACGACGCGGAATTTATTAAAGGCTTTCTGGCCCCAGCGTAAAAAGACATAGCGCTCATGGTTGCGCGCCATCTCCAGCTCGACGTTCTCTTCAAACGCGCTGTCGTTGCCGAAGTGATCCACGGTGACGGAGTGGTCGATAACCAGATCGACCGGCGAGAGCGGATTGACCTTCGCTACGTCGCCGCCGAGGCGCTTCACCGCTTCGCGCATCGCTGCCAGATCCACGACTGCCGGCACGCCGGTAAAATCCTGCATCAGCACGCGCGCAGGACGGTAGGCAATCTCTCGATCGGCATGGGCATTTTCCTGCCAGCCAACCAGCGCCTGAATATCCTCTTCCGTCACGGAATCGCCATCCTGCCAGCGCAGAAGATTCTCCAGCAGCACTTTTAATGATTTGGGAAGGCGGTCGATGTTGCCGAGGTGTTGGGCGGCGCGGGGTAGACTGAAAATATGATACTGCTGCTTGTCGACCTGCAGCGTGTCCTGACTCTGCTGGCGTAGGGTGTCCGACATAGCTCCTCCTTTTCTTATCGTGATCGCGTTAACCTCAGAGAGAACAAGGTTTATGTTAAAGATAGACTACATTTTCTTTAACGTTTTGATTACAACACGAAATGCTACACCATTGCGCAGACAAACGAAAACGCCCCGCAGACTCTGCGGGGCGCTGGCGAAAAGAATAAGAAGAAATACCGCTTTCAGGTTATACAGCAATCCATACGGCCGCTGCCCAGAATGCAAACGAGAATGCATATGCGCTCAGCCAGGAGATCTTAGTGCTATTGATAGTCATATTCATACGTCACTCCTCCCGAATTCGGGCGTAAAAAATCCTGCAGTCATCAGACAGATGACACCTTTTTTATGCTGAGTGTAAAAGAGTGGGCTTTTAATCTGCCCGCCGGATAACCGGAAAGAAGTATTACGCTGGCGAAGCCAGTTACGCTGACAGCTTATTTAGCTTTCGTGTCCATGAAAGACTCGATGAAGTGACGCTGATTTTCACTCAGTTCCCAGCTATCCGGGATAGTCACTTTGCGTTCCGTCACGCTGCTCTCTTTGCCTTTACAGGCAGGCGCCTGAAGCTGAGGCGCGGATAACGACTGTTTACGGCTGAGTGTGTTTGCCCACATGGTTTAGCCCCATATACGCCAGATCATCAATGCTACAACTACCCAGAACAGCGCAGAAGCAGCTATTACGGTTAACCAGGCTTTGCGACGGGTGTTACCAGAGCGCTCAACCTTGGTGCTTTTTGCCCGGAAGTCCGGTTGTACAGTCAGTCTCGTAGCCATAGTTTTTGATAATCACTCTCAATAAAACGATTGATAACATCGATTAAGATTTAGGAGGAATCCTAAACTCATTAAGGCCGAAAATCCAGTTATTTTTATTGAGCACAACGATTAACGCTATTAATCAACGTGGCCTGAAAACTTAAGGAATAATGAACCGCGATACATTTCCTTAATTGAATTATTAGATTGCAAATTTGAGTTAAATTACGATTAGGGCCATTTCAAATTTGAGTTAACTTTATAAGTCCTGATAAAAAGCGCTTTCACATCAGGTCTTAACTGGAGTATGGGAATAATCCTGGCATGGCGCAAAGCGGCAAAGTTAAAATTGTGTACTGTTTCTCATTTAAGTAACGCAAACAGAAAAACATGTGATCAATGTTTCATTTACAAAAAAATAAAAACATTTTTCGACATTAAGGTGGCGCTAACGACTACGCACAAAAAAGGCTGCCCAGGGCAGCCTTTAGCAATGCTAAACGAAACGCGGAGCTACTTAAACGGCAGCTTGATATCTTTGAACATTGCTTCGATATCTTCGTTAGAGCGCAGCGCAACCGCCGCATCGACCACATCACGCGTCAGGTGCGGCGCAAAGCGCTGAATAAAATCATACATATAGCTACGCAAAAAGGTGCTGCGCCGGAAGCCGATTTTCGTGGTGCTGTTGGTGAAAATTTCCGCCGCCTCAATGCGCACCAGATCGGGATCGGCGATGGGATCGACTGCCATACTGGCGATAACGCCCACGCCAAGGCCTAAGCGAACATAAGTTTTAATAACGTCTGCGTCGGTTGCGGTGAAAACAATACGCGGCGTCAGTCCAGCGCGGTTAAAGGCGGTATCCAGCTCCGACCGTCCGGTAAAGCCGAAGGTGTAGGTCACCAGCGGATATTCCGCCAGTTCTTCGATAGAGACCTGGCCCTTGCCCGCCAGCGGATGATCGGGCGTCACCACGATGGCGCGATTCCAGTGGTAACACGGCAGCATAATCAAATCGTCGTAGAGATGCAGCGCTTCGGTGGCGATGGCGAAATCGGCGTTGCCTTTGGAGACCGCTTCGGCGATCTGCGTCGGCGAACCCTGATGCATATGCAAAGAGACGCGCGGATAGCGCTCGATAAAGCCCTTAATTACGCCAGGCAATGCATAACGCGCCTGGGTATGGGTTGTCGCCACATAGAGCGAGCCCTTGTCCGGCCAGGTATGCTCTCCCGCCACCGATTTTATCGCATCGACTTTGGACAGCACCTCGCGGGCGATGCGAATGATCTCCTCGCCAGCCGGAGTAACCTGAGTTAAATGTTTGCCGCTACGTGCAAAGATCTGCACGCCCAGCTCATCCTCCAGCATGCGCACCTGCTTACTGATGCCCGGCTGAGAAGTGTAAAGGCCTTCTGCTGTCGAAGAGACGTTCAGGTTGTGATTAACCACTTCGACGATATAGCGCAACTGCTGCAATTTCATATCTGTTCCATCCCAGTAAGCTACAGAGCAGCATCCCCGATTGACGTATTTTCGCCGGATCGGTGAGAAAAGAGGCAAAGCACAGGAACATGTCGGAAATGCTATAACCACTATATCATCGTGAGAAGGAATGTAGAACGTTTTGATATAAGGCTAAGAAAAAGGCCAGCAGCGCTGGCCTTAGATAAAGAGAGGAAATTACTTTTTCGCTTCCTGCCACTTGCCGTCGATGTAAAACGCCGACCAGCCCGTCGCTTTGCCCTCTTTTTCGGAGGCGACATACTGCTGTTTGGTTTTACGGCTAAAGCGCACCATCGTCTTGTTGCCGTCAGCATCTGTCGCCGGTGCCTCAGCCAGGTAGCGCAGCTTTTCCGGCAGACGATCTTTAAAGCGCTGCAGCTCTTCCACTAACGGCGCGCGGGTTTCACGCGATTTCGGGAAGGTGTTAGCCGCGAGGAACACGCCTGCCGCCCCGTCGCGCAGCACGAAATAGGCGTCCGATTTCTCGCACGGCAGTTCAGGCAGCGGCACCGGATCTTCTTTCGGCGGCGCAACCTCGCCGTTACGCAGGATTTTACGCGTGTTTTTACAGTCGTCGTTGGTGCAGGCCATATACTTGCCGAAACGCCCCATTTTCAGGTGCATTTCCGAACCGCATTTCTCGCACTCCACTACCGGACCGTCGTAGCCCTTGATGCGGAATTCGCCCTGCTCGATTTCGTAACCGTCGCACTCTGGGTTATTGCCGCAGACGTGCAGCTTGCGCTGCGGATCGATCAGATAGCTGTCCATCGCCGTGCCGCACTTCTGGCAGCGGCGACGGGCGCGCAACGCGTTGGTTTCAGCGTCGTCGCCTTCCAGCACGTTCAGCACTTCGTTTTCCGGGATCAGGTTGATGGTCTGCTTGCAGCGCTCTTTCGGCGGCAGGGCATAGCCCGAACAGCCCAGGAAGACGCCGGTGCTGGCGGTGCGGATGCCCATCTTGCGTCCGCAGGTCGGACAGTCAATAGAGGTGAGCACCATCGGGTTCGGCTGCATGCCGCCTTCTTCCGGATCTTTCTCCGCCTTGTCCAGCTGCTGAGTAAAGTCGCTGAAGAAGTTATCCAGTACGCCTTTCCATTCCGCCTCGTTATTGGCGACGCGGTCAAGGCTGTCTTCCATGGTGGCGGTAAAGTCGTAGTTCATCAGGTCGCGGAAGTTCTCTTCCAGCCGATCGGTGACAATCTCGCCCATCTTCTCGGCATAGAAACGGCGGTTCTCCACGCGTACGTAGCCGCGATCCTGAATGGTCGAGATAATGGCGGCGTAGGTGGACGGACGGCCGATGCCGCGCTTCTCCAGCTCGCGCACCAGCGAGGCTTCGCTGAAGCGCGCGGGCGGCTTGGTGAAGTGCTGGCTTGGCGTCAGCTGCTGCAGATCGAGCGTTTCGCCTTTGGCGACGTGCGGCAGCGTACGGTCTTCGTCGTTTTTACGCAGCGCAGGCATCACGCGCGTCCAGCCGTCGAAGCGCAGCGTGCGCCCTTTCGCCTTCAGCTTAAAGCCGGCGGCGGCGACGGTGAGCGTGGTGGAGTCGTACTGCGCCGGCATCATCTGACAGGCGACGAACTGACGCCAGATCAGCTGGTAGAGCTTCTGAGCGTCCGCTTCCATATCCTTGAGCTTCTCCGCCACGACGTTGACGTCGGAGGGACGGATCGCCTCATGCGCTTCCTGGGAATTCTCTTTGCTGGCGTAGGTGTTCGCCGTCTCTGGCAGATACTTTTTGCCGAAGTTTTCGTCGATGTAGCCGCGCGCCATCGCCAGCGCATCCTGACTCAGGTTGGTGGAGTCGGTACGCATGTAGGTAATGTGGCCCGCTTCATACAGGCGCTGCGCCATCATCATGGTTTTCTTGACGCCGAAGCCGAGCCGCGTACTCGCCGCCTGCTGCAGCGTCGAGGTGATAAAGGGCGCGCCGGGCTTGCTGCTGGTCGGTTTATCTTCGCGATCCACCACTTCATAGCGGGCGTTTTCCAGCAGCGCGACGGCGGCCTGGGTCTGCTCGCCGTTAACCGGACGGAACGGGCTGTCGTTCTGGTGGGTGACCGACATCGCCAGCAGGTCGCCTTTCGCGGTATGCAGATCGGCGTTCAGTTCCCAGTACTCTTCCGGCACGAACGCTTTGATTTCCCGCTCGCGCTCAACGACCAGACGCACCGCCACAGACTGTACGCGACCGGCAGAAAGGCCGCGCGCAATTTTTTTCCACAGCAGCGGCGAAACCATATAACCGACGACGCGGTCCATAAAGCGACGCGCCTGCTGGGCGTTGACGCGGTCGATATTTAGTTCGCCCGGCGTTTCAAACGCCTGACGAATCGCATTTTTGGTGATTTCGTTGAACACGACGCGGCTGAAGCGCTTGTCGTCGCCGCCGATGACTTCCCGCAGGTGCCAGGCGATGGCTTCCCCTTCGCGGTCAAGGTCGGTTGCGAGATAAATGTGGTCAGCGTTTTGCGCCAGCGCTTTCAGTTCGGAGACGACTTTTTCCTTGCCGGGCAGGATCTGATAATCCGCTTTCCAGCCGTGATAGGGATCGACGCCCATGCGACTGACCAGCGCGGCCTTTTCATCTTTTTTAACTTTTTTCGCTTTTTTGTCGCCGGCCCCGTCAGCACTCTTTTTCGCGGTTGAACCACTGGTCGGCAAATCACGGATATGACCGACGCTGGATTTCACCACGTAGTCACTACCGAGGTATTTATTGATTGTTTTGGCCTTTGCCGGGGACTCAACGATGACGAGTGCTTTACCCATATGTACCTTTACCTAATGAAAACGTCCTGATAAACGGGAGAGGATTTGATGCCCAGAAACCCAGTGGGTTCAATATTGTTGCGCCTTTTTTGCTTTTCAAGGCTGCGGGGTCAATCTCGGGCCAGCTGGCATATGTTTATGCAAGGGTATGAATAAGAGCGACTTTTTCATCTGACACAATCACACTTCCCGGTGTGATCTCCCTGAAATCTGAATCGCCCACACTCTACCTGATAAAATTCGTTACGCAACTTAATTAGCACTCAGTTGAATTTTGCGCCAGATTTTCACGCGTTTTGCTGATTTGCCGCGCAGCGCTTTTGGCACGTAATATAGAAAGGATTTTGTGCATGTCAAAAAGGCGATATTCAATGCAGAAAAATACCCAACCCATTTCACGCCAGGCGCTACTGGAAAAAGCCAATTCGCTTATTCGCGAACATGACGATTATTTTGCCGGTCTGGAAGCTGACGAGGTGATTCAGCAGGGCGACGTGCTGGTATTTCGCGGCCCCTTTTTTCTTGATGACGAAGGGCTGCCGACGGCGAAAACCACGGCGGTGTTCAACGTCTTTAAATATCTGGCGCTGACGCTCTCGTCGCGCTATCACCTGGCATAAAGAACCCGGCGTCAGCCGGGTTTGTTTGCGGACGGCTGCTGCGAGCGAACGCCCCGCCTGGGCATTCGCTCGCAGCCTGACGGGCCGTTAAAGCAGCGGCTTCTCGCCGCGCTGCCACCACTTCATCAGCAGGCGTTCCGCTACCGAGCCGGCGCTGTGGGTGACACGGTCGAGCATTTTGCGGCGACGCGCATAGTGCACGCCCAGCACGTTGAAGAGTTCCATCTGGCTGATGATCAGCTCGTCGCTGGTGCTGATATCGTCGATAAGATTCAACGCCAGCGCCTGGCGGCCATACCAGTGTTCGCCCGTCGCGACTTTGTCGATATCCAGCGACGGACGCATCTGATGCACAAACTCTTTAAACAGCAGGTGCGTTTCGTTGAGATCTTCCTGAAACTTCTCGCGGCCCTCGTTGGTATTCTCGCCAAACAGCGTCAGAGTGCGTTTGTACTGCCCGGCGGTATGCAGTTCGACATCGATATCGTTGCGCTTGAGCAGACGGTTAAAGTTCGGGATCTGCGCCACCACGCCAATGGAGCCGAGGATGGCGAAAGGGGCCGCCACGATGCGATCCGCCACGCAGGCCATCATGTAGCCGCCGCTGGCGGCCACTTTATCCACCGCCGCCGTCAGGCGCAGCCCGCGATCGCGCAGGCGCTGCAGCTGCGACGCCGCCAGGCCGTAGCCGTGCACCACCCCGCCCGGGCTCTCCAGCCGCAGCAATACCTCGTCGCCCTTCTCCGCCACCGCCAGCACGGCGGAAACCTCTTCACGCAGCGCCGTGACTTCGCCGGCGTCCATGCTGCCCTTGAAATCGATCACGTAGAGCGTTGGCTTCTGGCTCTCGACGACGCCCTGCTTCGCGGCGCGTTTCTCCGCCTTCGCCTTCTGCTTTTCCGCTTTTTTATGCTGCTTTAGCCACACTTTCTGCACCTGCGGCTTCATTTTAGCCAGCTGCAGATCGTCCTTCATTTGCTGATAGTCGTCGCCCAGATGCGTCAGCCGCAGTTGTCCGGCCGCCTGGCCGCGCTTGCGCAGCGCCGCGTTAACGATAATCGCCACGACGGCGGCGACCGCGATGACCACCGTCACCGCTTTAGCGAGAAATAATCCATAGTTGGAGAGTAAATCCATTCTGCCGCCTTATTAAACAGAGAATTAGCACCGATCGGAGAGTTTACCGGGTTTAGCGCCTCACGTCGCCTGAAATGCCAGCGGCCGGCACAGAAAGCGCCTGCGGATGATTGCACCCTCCAGAGAATTGAGGCATAAAGCCCAAAACCCGTTTACGCGCTCAAGGAAAACGTCGTGCACTATCAACCGAAAAACGACCTGCTGCAAAACCGCATCATTCTCGTCACCGGCGCCTCCGACGGCATTGGCCGCGAAGCCGCCATCACCTATGCGCGCTACGGCGCGGAAGTTATCCTGCTCGGCCGCAACCTGCCGCGGCTGGAACAAACACAGCAGGCGATCGCTCAGCTCGGCCTGCGCCCGGCGCACTGCCTGGTGTTCGATCTGGCGCAGGCGACGCCGGCATCCTGTCAGCAGCTGGCCGACCAGCTGGCGCAGCAGTTTCCGCGCCTGGACGGCGTGCTGCACAACGCCGGCATTCTGGGGGAGATCGTGCCGCTCGCCGAGCTGGATCCGCAGATCTGGCAGCAGGTAATGAAGATTAACCTCGACGCCACCTTTTTCCTGACCCAGGCGTTGCTGCCGCTGCTGCTGAAATCAAGCGCCGGCTCGCTGGTCTTCACCACCTCCAGCGTGGGCCGTACCGGCCGCGCCGGCTGGGGCGCCTATGCGGTGTCGAAGTTCGCCACCGAAGGCATGATGCAGGTGCTGGCGGATGAATATAAGAACCAGTCGCTGCGGGTCAACTGTATCAATCCTGGCGGCACGCGCACCAAAATGCGCGCCTCTGCCTTCCCGCAGGAAGATGCTGACAAGCTGAAAACGCCGGCCGATCTAATGCCGCTCTACCTTTATGTCATGGGCGACGACAGCCGCCGTAAAACCGGCATCAGTTTTGATGCGCAGCCCGGCCGTAAACCCGGAGCGGCAGAGTAATGGGCGACGATCGCCACCAGCAGCGGCAGCAGCGGCTGAAAGAGCAGGTTGACGCGCGTATCGCTGCCGCGACGGAAACGCGCGGCATCATGATGGTCTTTACCGGCAACGGCAAAGGCAAAACCACCGCCGCTTTCGGCACCGCGCTGCGCGCCGTAGGGCACGGCAAAAAGGTGGGCGTTATCCAGTTTATCAAGGGTGAATGGCCCAACGGCGAGCGCAATCTGCTGGCGCAGCACGGCGTGGAGTTTCAGGTGATGTCCACCGGCTTTACCTGGGAGACGCAAAACCGCGCGACCGATACCGCCGCCTGTCAGTCGGTGTGGCAGCATGCCATGCGCATGCTGGCGGACGATACCCTGGATCTGGTGCTGCTCGACGAGATTACCTATATGGTGAGCATGGATTATCTGTCGCTGGACGATCTGGAACGCGCGCTGGCGGCGCGTCCGGCGCATCAGAGCGTAATCCTGACCGGGCGCGGCTGCCATCGCGCGCTCATCGAGCGCGCGGACACCGTGACCGAAATGCGGCCCGTGAAGCACGCCTTCGACGCCGGGATCCAGGCGCAGCAAGGCATCGACTGGTAGCCAAAAAAAACGCAGCCCGTGAGCTGCGTTTTTTATTAGCCGCGTTTGCCGCCGCCGTTGCTGCTGCGTCGACCGCTGCCGCTCACCTGCGTGTGGCGCTTAACCGCGCGACGAATTTGATTCGCCTTGGTGCGGCGGCGATCTTTTTCTACCGCCAGCTTGGTGACCGTCTCGTCATCCATGCCCACCAGCGAGCGCAGATAGTTCACCGCCGTCAGATCCATCTCCATCCAGCCGCCGCGCGGCAAGCCTTTCGGCAGCGTGATATCGCCGTAGCGCACGCGCATCAGGCGACTGACCTGCACGCCAACCGCTTCCCACAGGCGGCGCACTTCGCGGTTGCGTCCTTCGGTCAGGGTGACGTTATACCATTGGTTGACCCCTTCGCCGCCGGCGAAGCGCAGCGTTTTAAAGGCCGCCGGGCCATCCTCCAGCTGCACCCCTTTGCTCAGCTGACGAATTTTATCATCGTCGACCTGACCAAATACGCGCACGGCATATTCGCGCTCGACTTCGCGGCTCGGATGCATCAAACGGTTCGCCAGCTCGCCGTCGGTCGTGAACAGCATCAGTCCGCAGGTATTGACGTCAAGACGTCCCACCGCAATCCAGCGGGAGCCGCGCAGACGCGGCAGGCGATCGAACACCGTTGGACGGCCTTCCGGGTCGCTGCGGGTGCAGAGTTCGCCTTCAGGCTTATAGTAGGCCAGCACGCGGCAGACTTCCGTCGCCGACTCGGCGATAGAAACCAGATGGCCGTCGATGCGGATTTTCAGGGATTTGTCATTTTCAATGCGGTCGCCCAGGGTGGCGAGTTTGCCGTCGATACTGACGCGACCGGCGGCGATTTTTGCTTCGATTTCACGACGGGAACCGTGGCCTGCACGTGCCAGGACTTTCTGTAACTTTTCGCTCATAGCGGCCTCACTGTCGCCTTCCCAGGCGTCATTTGGGTTAAAATTCTTTAAAATCAATAACTTAAGTTATGGCATTCCGCTTATTATACCTTTTATTTACGGCTTTGTAACCTGCTTAATCAGGATAGCTGGCGTGACTCTTATTTAACAACTGTGATCATCTTCGCAACAGATCTCCATGTAGACTTGTATGGTAGCCCAACCTCTGACATAAGGGTTACTGCTATGACTTCTCTCTTTTCCCCGACCGCGCGCGCGAGCGCCGCAGGCGCCGACAACAAGAGCGTGATTCGCCGGGTCGCCAGCGCATCCGCCATCGGCACTGCCGCGGAATATTATGATTTTTTCGCCTACGGCACCGCTGCGGTGCTGTTCTTCGGCCACCTCTTCTTTCCCAGCGATAATCCCCTGGTCAGTACCCTGGCCGCCTTCGCCACCTACGCCGTCGGCTTTCTGGCGCGGCCGGTCGGCGGGATTATCTTCGGCCATATCGGCGATAAGGTGGGCCGTAAAAAAGCGCTGGTGGTCACCATTCTCATCGTCGGCCTGGGCACTTTTTGCATCGGCCTGCTGCCGACCTACGCCACCATCGGCATATGGGCGCCGATATCCCTTATCCTTATCCGTCTGCTGCAGGGTTTCGGCGTCGGCGGCGAGCAGGCTGGCGCGGTGCTAATGACCGCGGAGTATGCGCAGCCCGCGCGGCGCGGCTACTTCGCCAGCTGGGTGCAGATTGGCGCGCCGACCGGCTTTCTGCTGCCGCTGGCGTTGTTCGCCGTCCTGAACGCCTTGCTGACGGCGGATCAGATGATGAGCTGGGGCTGGCGCGTGCCCTTTCTGCTGAGCGCGCTGCTGGTGATCGTCGGGCTGTTTATCCGCCTGCGTATTGACGAGTCGCCGGTGTTCGCCGAGATACGCGCCACGAAAGCGGCAGAGTCGCGGCCGCTCAAAGAGGTGATCCAGGCTTATCCGGGGCTGGTGTTGAACGGGGTGGCCGCAAAGCTGATCGAAGCCTGCGCCTTCGCGCTGTTTACGGTGATCATTCTGGCATGGGGCAAAGCGAACCAGCTCGACAACAATATTCTGATGGAGAGCATGATTGTGGCGGTGATACTGGAAATTTTCGCCATTCCGCTGATGGGCGCGCTTTCCGATCGTATCGGGCGCAAACCGGTTTATCTGCTGGGCGCGCTGCTGATCGTGCTGGCAATCGTGCCCTTTTTCCTCGCCCTGCAGCAAAACAGCTACTGGCTGACGCAGATCGCCATGATCGTGGCGCTGACGCTGGGCCACAGCATGTGTTACGCGCCGCAGGCGTCGTGGTTCCCCGAGCTGTTTCCTACCCATATCCGCTGCAGCGGCATCGCGGTGATCTGGCAAATCGGCTCATTGATCGGCAGCGGCATTCTCGGCCTGGCCGCGGTTAAAATCCTGCAGGTCACGGACGGCCACTGGTATGGGCTGGCGCTCTATGTCGGGGTGCTGGGAGCGATCTCCCTGGTGGGTCTGGCGCGATTGCCGGAGACCGCGCCGGGACGGCGCAAGGCGGAATATCACAGCTGGCAGCGGCGATGACTCGACCTGTTTCCTGGCAACTGCCCTCTTCGCGGAGGGCAATGATTAATCTGCCGCAAACAGGCGCTTTGCGCATTTTTCTCGCCAAGCTGCTGAAGCGGAAATACTTTTACGCGCCGCCGGCTCTGATTGCTGCTGCTAATGTATCGCGGCAGCAGAGGATTCATTAGACATACGACACAATTAAAAGAACGTTAATCTTTGCGCGCATTCCTGTCGCATTTTTTCATCTGGCATTGATTGCCTCAGCAGTATATTATTCTGATAATTTCACGCAGAACGCGTTACCTGCATGCCCACC
The DNA here is from genome assembly GCF_002095575.1 of Pantoea septica. Taxonomy (GTDB): domain Bacteria; phylum Pseudomonadota; class Gammaproteobacteria; order Enterobacterales; family Enterobacteriaceae; genus Pantoea; species Pantoea septica. The sequence goes on from NZ_MLJJ01000012.1 coordinate 36,352, forward strand.
CCACTTTAAACCTGCCTTTAAAACCACAGATTGGTTTATTACCCTATTTATTCGCATTTCTTTTTAAGATTAATCTTAATCGCTTGTCTCCATATTATTTAACGGTAGAATCAGAGCCAGAAACGCAAATAATCACTTTCGTATTATTAATCTTATAGCGTTGCCCCAGCGAAAGTGATTAACGAGAATTTAACTTACTCTTTGCAGTTTCTCTAAAAAATAAACCGGCGCTACCGGAAATGCAGCGTTAATACGGCTCAATGATGAGTCTGAAATTGCATGTCAAAAATCTTCACCAGGGATTTTCCGACATGCCAGCATGAAGATAATCACCATGAGAAAACTGTTCTTATGGCCGGCGTTTGCTGCGCTGGCTTTGAGCGGTTGCTCTGTGGGCCATACCGAATATAGCCGTACGGCAATGCAGCACGTGGACATGAGTTTCACCGGCATTCCTACGGTTCTCGGGCTCGGCACGCTGGGCAGCAGCATTCCCATCACGCCTGAATATAGCCTGACGGCGGCGCACGTGGCGAAGTTTGCCGTGCAGCGCGTAAAGGCGTATCACCCCTATTGCGATCTGGCGATCATTTACCACAAAAATGACGCGGCCACGCTGGCGAAATTCCGCAGCGGCGCCATCGGCGATCCGGTCAAAATGTACGGCTACAGTTTTATTTCCGCCATGCCGGTTGAATCGTCGGGCAGTAATTTAGCGCGCACTGCCATTCGCAACAGCTGGAATAAAAAACCCTGTATGGCGATGGCGTCAAATGCAGGCGTAGTGAAAGGGATGTCCGGCGGCGCGGTCTATAATGCGGATAATACGCTGGGCGGTGTGATTGTCGGTTTCAGCGATGAAATAAAAAGCAGCAGCAGCGGAAAAACCGTTTTAAAAGATGTGTCGCTCTATATTCCCTATTCCGACTTTCAAAACTGGCTGAAACAAAATATTGGTCAGACGGCGCAGAGCGGCGCCTGACCAGGCTGTTACAGGAAAGGCCGGGTATCGCCTGAACCTTCGCGCACGATCGCGGGCGCATCGCTGGTGAGATCGACAACCGTTGTCGGCTGCTGTCCCAGCGTGCCGCCGTCGATAATTAAATCGACCAGCTTGCCAATGCTGTGCTGGATCTCTTCCGGATCCGATTCGGTGAAATCGTTGCCCGGCAGGATCAGCGAGGTCGACATCATCGGCTCGTTGAGCGCCTCCAGCAGCGCCAGCGCAATCGGATTGGACGGCACGCGCAGCCCGATGGTTTTACGCTTGTCGTTCATCAGACGACGCGGCACGATTTTGGTCGCCTTCAGAATAAAGGTATAGCTGCCCGGCGTGTTGTTTTTCAGCAGGCGAAAGGCGCTGTTATCCACCTGCGAATAGTTGGAGATTTCCGACAGATCGCGACACATCAGCGTGAAGTTGTGATTGCCGTCCAGCTGACGAATGCGGCAGATACGCTCCAGCGCGTTTTTCTCTTCCAGACGACAGCCCAGCGCGTAGCCGGAGTCGGTAGGATAGACGATCACTCCGCCCTTGTTGAGGTAGTCGACCGCCTGCGAAACCAGGCGCGGCTGCGGATTGTCCGGGTGAATGTGAAACAGTTGACTCATAAAAAACCTCGTATCACCTGTCCGCGTCAGAGCCTGCGGGCGCCAGCGCCGGGAAACGTTCCCATACCGGCTCGACGCCGGCCGGCAGCCAGAGTTTGCGGCCCAGCTCAATCCACGGACAGGGTTGGTGAAAATCGGAACCTTGCGATCCAGCCAGATCGGCATCGCGGGCGTACTGCGCCAGCTGCGCGCGTTCATTGGGCGCCTGCTGGCACTGCGCGACTTCCATAGCGTCGCCGCCCGCTTCGCGGAAATGCGCGATAAGCCGCTTCAGCCACTTCGCCGACAAACCGTAGCGGCCTGGGTGCGCCAGCACCGCACAGCCGCCAGAATGGTGAATGGCATCAATGGCTTGTTTAATTGTACACCATTGCGGTGGAACGTAGCCGGTTTTGCCGCGCGCCAGATAGCTTTTGAACACCTGGGCCACCGTATCGGCTTTGCCCTGCTCCATTAAAAAGCGGGCGAAGTGGCCGCGTGTAATAACACCGCCATCCGCCAGCCGCGCGGCGCCAGCCAGCGCGCCAGGGATGCGCGCCTTCTCCAGGCGCTCGGCGATCAGCTCTGCGCGCGCCTGACGACAGCGCGCCTGCTCCGCCAGAAAAAGGATCATCGCCGGATGGCTGATATCGATGTTCAGCCCAACGATATGAATCTCATGGTTTTCCCACAGCGTTGACGCCTCTACGCCCGCCAGCACCTTAAGCGGCAGCGCCTGCTCGCTAACGGCGCGCTGCGCCGCGGCCACGCCCGCCACGCTGTCGTGATCGGTAATCGCCAGTACGCCGACGCGCATAGCGACGGCGCGCTCTACCAGCGCCTCGGGCGTCAACAGCCCGTCGGAGGCGCGGGTGTGGCTGTGTAAATCATAAAGAGGAAAACGGGCAATCTCGTTCAAATGGCACTCCTGCTGCACGATGAAGCGGCCAGCATGATAACGATTTTATGCGCGGGTGAAAAAGCGTATTGACTTTTATCCTTTGAACCCGTTAACTAGTACACAAGTTCACAACTAAACGGGTTCTCTGTCATGGCGACGATTTTGATGCTTTCTGCAGGCTGGTGGCGCGATGTTTCCCCCGACGGGCAACGTCCAGCACCCCTTGCGTAACGCAGTGCAGAGACCCGAGCCCGCTTAAAGCGGGCTTTTTTTTAGGCGAATTTCAGAGAGAACATCATGCCAAATGCGAAACCTACAGTGAAGTTGATTACCGGCACCGCGCCCTACCGCGAAGATCCGGCCGCAGTGTTTCATCAGTTATGCGGCGCACGTCCGGCAACGCTGCTGCTCGAATCGGCAGATATCGACAGCAAACAGAATCTTAAGAGTCTGCTGATCGTCGACAGCGCCCTGCGCGTCAGCGCGCTGGGATCCTGCGTAACGGTGCAGGCCCTGTCGGAAAACGGTCGCGCGCTGCTGCCGCTGCTCGACGCGGCGCTGCCTGCCGGCGTGAAAATCGAACCGCGTCCGGACGGCCGCGAGCTGCACTTCCCGTCCGCCGACGCGGTGCAGGATGAAGACTCACGCCTGCAGGCGCTGTCGGTTTTCGACGCGCTGCGCCTGATCCCACGCCTGGTGAACGCACCGGCGGACGAGCGCGAAGCGGTGCTGCTGGGCGGCCTGTTCGCCTATGATCTGGTGGCGGGCTTTGAGGAGCTGCCCGCGCTGGACAATCAGCAGCGCTGCCCCGACTACTGCTTCTACCTGGCAGAGACGCTGCTGGTGCTCGATCATCAGACGCGCAGCGCCACGCTGCAGGCGAGCCTGTTTTGCCCCTCCACCAGCGAATTCCAGCGTCTGCAAAGCCGTATCGAGCAGCTGCACGGCCAGATGCTGCAGCCCGCGCCGGCGCTGCCGGTGCAGAAAGTCGAGCAGATGACGCTGAGCGTCAGCCAGAGCGACGAAGCCTATTGCGACACCGTGCGTCAGATGCAGGAAGCGATTCGCATCGGCGAAATTTTCCAGGTCGTGCCGTCGCGCCGCTTTTCACTGCCCTGCCCGTCGCCGCTCGCCGCCTACGACACGCTGAAAAACAGCAATCCCAGCCCCTACATGTTCTTTATGCAGGATCGCGATTTCGCGCTGTTTGGCGCCTCGCCGGAGAGCTCGCTGAAGTATGACGCCGCCACGCGCCAGATCGAGATCTACCCGATTGCCGGCACGCGTCCGCGCGGCCGACACGCCGACGGTTCGCTGGATCGCGATCTCGACAGCCGCATCGAGCTGGAGATGCGCACCGATCATAAAGAGCTGGCCGAACATCTGATGCTGGTGGATCTGGCGCGCAACGATCTGGCGCGCATCTGCGTGCCGGGCAGCCGCTACGTCGCCGACCTGACCAAGGTCGACCGTTACTCGTTCGTGATGCATCTGGTGTCGCGCGTGGTCGGCACGCTGCGCGAAGACCTCGACGTGCTGCACGCCTACCGCGCCTGTATGAACATGGGCACCCTGAGCGGGGCGCCGAAAGTGCGCGCCATGCAGCTGATCGCCGCAGCGGAAGGCACGCGCCGCGGCAGCTACGGCGGCGCGGTCGGCTACTTCACCGCCAACGGCGACCTCGACACCTGTATCGTTATTCGTTCCGCCTGGGTGGAGGACGGCGTCGCCACCGTACAGGCGGGCGCCGGCGTGGTGCTCGACTCCAACCCGCATGCTGAAGCGGACGAAAGCCGCAACAAAGCGCGCGCCGTGCTGCGCGCCATCGCGACTGCCCATCACTGCCAGGAGATTTTCTGATGGCCGATATCCTGCTGCTCGATAACATCGACTCCTTTACCTATAACCTCGTTGATCAGCTGCGCGCCTTCGGCCACAACGTGGTGATCTACCGCAACAGCGTGCCGGCTTCGGTCCTGACCGAACGCCTGCAGCGCATGGAGAATCCGGTGCTGATGCTATCGCCGGGCCCGGGCGCGCCGAAAGACGCCGGCTGCATGCCGGAGCTGCTGCGAACCCTGCGCGGGCGCCTGCCGATTATCGGCATCTGCCTCGGTCACCAGGCGATTGTCGAAGCCTACGGCGGCCATGTCGGCCAGGCGGGCGAAATCCTGCACGGCAAAGCCTCCGCCGTGAATCACGACGGCGAAGCGATGTTCGCCGGACTGAGCAACCCGCTGCCGGTCGCGCGCTATCACTCGCTGGTGGGCAGCAATACGCCGACGGAGCTGACGGTCAACGCCAGCTACAACGGCATGGTGATGGCGGTGCGCCACGACGCCGATCGCGTCTGCGGCTTCCAGTTCCATCCTGAATCCATCCTGACCACTCAGGGCGCCCGTCTGCTGGAGCAGACGCTGGCCTGGGCGCTGGCGACATCACAGGGAGAATGATCATGCATGCCATCCTGGAAAAACTCTATCAGGCGCAGTCGCTGACTCAGGGCGAAAGCCATCAGCTGTTCAGCGCCATTATTACCGGTCAGCTGGAGCCGACGCAGCTTGCCGCCGCGCTGATCGCCATGAAGGTGCGCGGCGAATCGCCGCAGGAGATCGCGGGTGCCGCCAGCGCGCTGCTGGAAGACGCCCGCCCCTTTCCGCGCCCGACCTACGCCTTTGCCGATATCGTCGGCACCGGCGGCGACGGCAGCAACAGCATCAATATTTCCACCGCCAGCGCCTTCGTCGCCGCCACCTGCGGGCTGAAAGTGGCGAAGCACGGCAATCGCAGCGTCTCCAGCAAGTCGGGTTCCTCCGATCTGCTGGCGGCGTTCGGCATCAGCCTGGATATGCCCGCCGAGCAGGCGCGCGCGGCGCTGGACGACCTCAATGTCTGCTTCCTGTTCGCGCCGCAGTATCACACCGGCTTTCGCCATGCGATGCCGGTGCGCCAGCAGCTGAAAACCCGCACGCTGTTCAACGTACTCGGCCCGCTGATCAACCCGGCGCGGCCGCCGCTGGCGGTGATCGGCGTCTACAGCCCAGAACTGGTGCTGCCGATCGCCCAGACCCTGAAGGTGCTGGGCTACCAGCGCGCCGCGGTGGTGCACGGCGGCGGTATGGATGAGGTGGCGCTGCACAGCGAAACCCACGTCGCCGAACTGCGCGACGGCGAAATCACCCGCTATCAGCTCACGCCGGAAGACTTCGGTTTCGGTTTCCATCCCAAGGAAGCGCTGGCGGGCGGTACGCCGGAAGAAAACCGTGACATTCTGACCCGTTTACTTCAGGGTAATGGCCAGCAGGCCCATGAGAAAGCGGTCGCCGTCAACGTGGCGATGTTGTTGAAAGTATTCGGTCATGAAGATTTGCGTGAAAACGCGCAGCGTGCGCTTCAGGCGATCCGCAGCGGACAAGCCTATGAACGCGTTGTCGCTCTGGCAGCAAGAGGATAACCATGCAAGGTACGATTTTAGAGAAGATTGTTCAGGATAAAGCGCAGTGGGTCGAAGCGCGCAAGGCGCAACAGCCGCTCGCCTCCTTTCAGAATGACGTGCAGCCCGCCTCCCGCAGCTTTTATCACGCGCTGCAGGGCGCGCGCACCGTGTTTATTCTGGAGTGCAAAAAAGCGTCCCCTTCCAAAGGGCTGATCCGCGACGATTTCGACCCGGCGGCCATCGCGGGCGTTTATCGCCACTACGCCTCCGCCGTCTCGGTGCTGACTGACGAGAAATATTTCCAGGGCAGCTTCGACTTTCTGCCGATCGTCAGCGCGGCGCTTACGCAGCCGGTGCTGTGCAAAGACTTTATTATCGATCCCTATCAGATCTACCTGGCGCGCCACTATCAGGCTGACGCCATCCTGCTGATGCTGTCGGTCTTGAACGACGACGAGTATCGCCAGCTGGCCGCCGTGGCGCACAGCCTGAAGATGGGCGTGCTGACCGAGGTCAGCAACGAAGACGAGCTGGAGCGCGCCATTGCGCTGGAAGCGAAAGTGGTCGGCATCAACAACCGCGATCTGCGCGATATGTCGATCGATCTCGACCGCACGCGTCAGCTGGCGCCGCGCCTGTCGCACGGCGTGACGGTGATCAGCGAATCGGGCATTCATAACTATGCGCAGGTGCGCGAACTGAGCCACTTCGCCAACGGCTTCCTGATCGGCTCGGCGCTGATGGAAGAGCCGGACCTGGCGGCTGCGGTGCGTCGCGTGCTGCTGGGCGATAACAAAGTGTGCGGGCTGACGCGAGCGGAAGACGCGCGCGCCGCCTTTGAGGCCGGCGCGCTTTACGGTGGCCTGATCTTCGCCGAGGGTTCGCCGCGCCGACTCGACGCGTCGCAGGCGCAGCAGGTCATGGCCGGCGCGCCGCTGCGCTACGTCGGCGTGTTCCGCAACAGCGCTATTAGTGACGTTGTCACGCTGGCCGAGACGCTGCGCCTGAGCGCCGTTCAGCTGCACGGAGACGAAGATCGCGCCTGTGTTGCAGAGCTGCGCGCCGCGCTGCCCGCCGGCGTCGCCATCTGGAAAGCGCTGAGCATTAAAAGCGCGCTGCCCGCGCGCGACTGGCCGCACGTCGACCGCTACGTCTTTGACAACGGCAACGGCGGCAGCGGCGAACGCTTTGACTGGTCGCTGCTGCAGGATCAAGATTTAAGCGACGTGCTGCTTGCCGGCGGCCTGGGCGCGGACAACTGCGTAGAAGCGGCGCGCCTCGGCTGCGCGGGCCTTGACTTCAACTCCGGCGTGGAAAGCGCGCCCGGCATCAAAGATGCCAGCAAAATTGCGGCGGTTTTCCGCACGCTGCGCGCCTACTGATTTGTCAGGCCCGCTGCGGCGGGCCTATAAGGAAGATGAAACCATGACTCTACTGAACCCCTATTTTGGCGACTTTGGCGGCATGTATGTGCCGCAGATCCTGATGCCGGCGCTGCAACAGCTGGAAGCGGCCTTTGTCGATGCGCAGAAAGACCCGGCGTTTCAGGCGGAATTCACCGATCTGCTGAAAAACTATGCGGGACGCCCGACGGCGCTGACGCTCTGCAGCAACCTGACCAAAGGCACGAAAACGCGCCTCTACCTGAAGCGCGAAGATCTGCTGCACGGCGGCGCGCACAAAACCAACCAGGTGCTGGGCCAGGCGCTGCTGGCGAAACGCATGGGCAAAAATGAAATCATCGCTGAAACCGGCGCGGGCCAGCACGGCGTCGCCTCGGCGCTGGCGTGTGCGCTGCTCGGCATGAAGTGCCGCATCTATATGGGCGCGAAAGATGTCGAGCGCCAGTCTCCTAACGTCTTCCGTATGCGACTGATGGGCGCCGAGGTGATCCCGGTGCACAGCGGCTCCGCCACGCTGAAAGACGCCTGCAACGAGGCGCTGCGCGACTGGTCCGGCAGCTACGAGACCGCGCACTATATGCTTGGCACCGCGGCGGGCCCGCATCCCTTCCCGACTATCGTGCGCGAGTTCCAGCGCATGATCGGCGAAGAGACGAAAGCGCAGATTCTGGAAAAAGAGGGGCGCCTGCCTGATGCGGTTATCGCCTGCGTCGGCGGCGGCTCGAACGCCATCGGCATGTTCGCCGACTTTATCAATGAGGAGAGCGTCGGGCTGATCGGCGTCGAGCCTGCCGGCCACGGCATTGAGACCGGCGAGCACGGCGCGCCGCTCAAGCATGGCCGCGTCGGCATCTATTTCGGCATGAAGTCGCCGATGATGCAGACCGACGAGGGGCAGATCGAAGAGTCCTACTCTATCTCCGCCGGCCTCGACTTCCCCTCAGTTGGCCCGCAGCATGCGCACCTCAACAGCATCGGCCGCGCCGATTATGTGTCGATTACCGATAATGAAGCGCTGGCTGCCTTCAAGGAACTCTGCCGTGCAGAAGGCATTATTCCGGCGCTGGAGTCGTCGCACGCCCTCGCCCACGCGCTGAAGATGGTCCGCGCGAATCCAGAGAAAGAGCAGCTGCTGGTCGTTAACCTTTCGGGCCGCGGCGATAAAGACATCTTCACCGTTCACGATATTCTGACTGCGCAGGGAGAAATCTGATGGAGCGTTATCAACAGCTTTTTACGCGTTTGCAGGCCAGCAAAGAAGGCGCTTTCGTGCCCTTCGTGACGCTGGGCGATCCCTCGCCGGCGCTGTCGTTAAACGTGATCGACGCGCTGGTCGCGGGCGGCGCCGACGCGCTGGAGCTGGGCATTCCCTTTTCCGATCCGCTGGCGGATGGTCCCACCATTCAGAACGCCACCCTGCGCGCCTTCGCGGCTGGCACAACAACCGCGCAGTGTTTCGAACTGCTCAGCAGCGTGCGTAGCAAATATCCCGATCTGCCTGTCGGCCTGTTGATGTACGCCAACCTGGTGTTCGCCAACGGCATCGACGCCTTCTATGCGCGCTGCGCCGAAGCGGGGGTTGATTCAGTGCTGGTGGCGGATGTGCCGGTCGAAGAGTCGGCGCCGTTCCGCCAGGCGGCGCTGCGCCACGGTATCGCGCCGATCTTTATCTGTCCGCCTAACGCCAGCGACGATCTGCTGCGCGAGGTCGCCTCTCACGGCCGCGGCTACACTTATCTGCTGTCGCGCGCAGGCGTGACCGGCGCGGAAAATCGCGCCAGCAGCCTGCCGCTGCAGCGCCTGATTGACAAACTGCGCGAATACAACGCCGCGCCGCCGCTGCAGGGATTCGGCATCTCCGAACCGGCGCAGGTCAAAGAGGCGCTCAGCGCGGGCGCGGCGGGCGCCATCTCCGGCTCGGCGATTGTGAAAATCATTGAGCAGCACCATGCGCAGCCGGAAGAGATGCTGGCGAAACTGACCGCCTTCGCCAGCAGCCTGAAAGCCGCCACCCGCTGATCTTTTCATGCTCTCTCCGCTGAGGGAGCATGATTTTTCACTCTTTTTTACATCCCGACGTTGCCGCTTTCGCTTTTCACGCCCACACTTGATTTGCGCGCCGTTATGGTAACGGCGCATCTTGTTCGAGACAGGGAGAGAAGCGATGAAATTGTTTAAAGTCCTTGCAGGCGCGCTGGTCGCCGTGGTTGTTGCGCTAACGCTGAGCGCCTGTGCGCCGACGGCGAAGCAGGAAGGTACCGGTGGTTATATCGACGACACGGTAATCACCACCAAAGTCAAAGCACAGCTGCTGAATGACGATGAACTCAAATCACGCGAGATTAACGTTGAAACCTTTAAGGGCCGCGTCCAGCTTAGCGGTTTTGTCAGCTCGCCGCAGATGGCCAGCCGCGCGGTAGAAGTGACCCGTACCGTTAAAGGCGTGAAGTCTGTTGTGAACAATATGCAGATTAAATAACGCAGACGTCAAAAAGCAAAAGGCCGCGAGCGATTCGCGGCCTTTTTTTATCAGAAGCGGTAGCCCGCGCCGAAAAAGAAGACGAAAGGATCGATGCGCGTATCGATATTCTGCTGCTTGCCGCCCGCCTTGAACTTCACTTCGGTGTCGATATCCATATACCAGAGCGAAGCGTTCAGCATCCAGTTGCGGTTAATCTGGTAGTCGAGCCCGACCTGTCCCGCCACGCCCCACGAATCTTTCACGCTAAGGTCGCTGAGCCCGGCGTCACGTCCGGTCTGATTGAAATCCGTATCGAAGAAGGTGGTGTAGTTGATGCCCACCCCGACGTAGGGCCGCACCTTGCTCTGGCTGTCGAAGAAGTAATACTGCGCCATCAGGGTCGGGGGCAGCTGGCGTACCGTTGCCAGGGTGCCGGTGGCGCCCAGGCCCACCTTGTGGCGGAACGGCGTCGCCGCAAGGAGTTCGACGCCGATGTTGTCGGTCGCCATCCAGGTAAAGGTCAGGCCGAGCTGGGTATTGTTGCTGACGTCGAAACCGCCCATGCCCAACACATTATCGGAACCTTCGGTAGGACGAACCGTCGCGCTGCCGGCGCGCATAAAGAAATCGCCTGCTTCATGAGCCATCGCCAGTTGCGGTAGAGCCATTGCCAGTAAGAAAGCGCATTTTGCCAGTTTCATGATCACTCCTTTGCACAAGATAAACGGGGGGAATTATGGTGTGACGTTGTGGGCAACGTTCTAACGGGATTTGGCAAAAAATGCATCTAAATCAATCACGAAAAACCACTTAAAAAACAAGACATTGATTTAGATCAATTTTAGCCCTGCAGTCTTACGTGAAATTTCGCTTGAAGAAATTTAGCGGCGTGACTATTTTGCTTTTTTCCCGTGTTGATTTTGGTTCGATGCCTCAGGAGTGGCGGGCGATCAAATGAGCGATAATGTAAACCCTTGCATGACCTGCGGCGCCTGCTGCGCCCATTTCCGCGTCTCCTTTTACTGGGCTGAAGCCGATGACGCCGGCGGCGCTGTTCCGGCCGAACTCACCGAGCCGTTGAGCCTGCTGATGCGCAATATGCGCGGCACCAACGCGCGTGAACCGCGCTGCGTGGCATTGCTGGGCGAGCCGGGCAGCTGCACCTCCTGCGGCATCTATGCGCAGCGCCCCTCGCCCTGTCGCGAATTCGCCATGTCGGGTGAAAACGGCATTTATAACGAAGCCTGCGATCGCGCCCGCGCTCGCTATGGTCTGCCGCCTCTTTTTCACCCTTCTTTACCTTATATGGCAGAAAAAACACCTAAAACCAATGCTGGAAAGGCTCAGGAAGCTGGTTAGATTGGGGACTAATGGATTATGTACACGGCCGTGTACACATCTTGCTTTTATGGCTGCGTCTGACGTTCCTATTTCAAAAGGCGCAGCCCATACGTTAAGACGCGAATAGTTCATCTTGAAATTTGATATAAGTTAACATTTCAGAATTAATTTATTAAAGACAATTGAAATACTAGCAGCATTTATATTAGAAGTGGTTTACTGAATTCCTATACTAAAGGTTTGGTTAACAATGCCCAGCAAATTTCTTACTAGCATCCTCGAAAACAAGATAACAAGCGCGTTGCAAACTTCTGATGCCATCTCTCAAATTGCGCATCCTGTTGTAAAAGGAAGCTTAAGAGAAAACTTTATAGCCGAAATTTTGAGATCAATACTTCCCTATCATTTTGGAGTAGGTTCAGGAATTATTATTGATAAATGGGATCGGTCTTCGCCGCAGGCTGACATTATCATATACGACAAACGACAAATCCCTCCGGTTGTTGACTCTGAAACTAATGGAGTTTATCCAATAGATAGTGTTCACAGAGTGATTGAGATAAAATCCAACCTCGTAAACACCGATGTAAACCAAGTACTAAACCTAGCCTGGGCATTACATCCGAATAATCCAGATGGCTTAAAAGTAGCTGTAAGTGGAAATCTAGATCAGGGTCTTGCTACTTACCCTTTAGTAAGTGCTTTTGCATATCAGTCAACTTTGGCAAGCTTACCTAAAGTAGCGGATGAATGGATTGAGCAGCGAAAAATGGTCGATATCGGGAATGTTATGTTCTGCATTCCCAAAAGAGGTTTGTTCATGAATGCTGAATCTAAGGGATATACATTAGGTTTACCAGGCAATATATCTGATTCTGAGTTAATAAGGCATTACCTCTCTATTTTTTTACATTTCATTGAAGCCTCTGCGGCTTCCCGTAAAAATTGCAGCCTTCTTGACTGGCTTAGTTAAAAAAATCTCACAGGAGAGGTTCAGAACCTTTCGCATATATCAAACTCCTAATTCAAGCAGCCTATAAAGGCTGCTTTTTATGCCGATGAATTGCAATACAAGAATCATGAAAAAATGATCTTAAACTTAATAGACCTCAGATGACTAGATTAGGCTATTAATACTCCATACCCTCAGAATTTCATAAGTAATTTTTCCAAGTATTATCATATGTTCTAGCTCTTCCCCGGCAATGCGCCGCCAATCTTCAGTAATCAAACATTGCTCACCCATACGAGCTATTAGCGTCTCCCCTTCATGCAGCAGCACAACTTTATCGCCAACCGCAATATGCGCAATGCGGTCAATTATCAGCAGCCCGTTATCACGTTCGACTATCAGCGTAGAGCTAGGGTTATGCACCACAAGGTCGTTAACCGTGAGACGGCGCTCAATATAATCCTGCGCAGACGACTGAAAACCCATCAGGTAACATATCCCATGTTGCGCAGTGCCCAGATTCGGTTTTCGCCCCGCTCTGTGACCTGCTCCAAAAAGAATGGCTGATAACGTTTGAGCCAGCGGTTGCACTGGTCTTGCGTCCAGATGTGGTTGTACCTTTCAAGCGTCACCCGAAAGTCGATGGTAGTGACTATCTGACGACCTTTTACGTCCATTGCAACAGCATTGCTGAATGCGATCTTTATCTCATATTCACGCGGCATAACCGCCTAAAATAAACGGCATATACATACAGCGCATCCTGTGAGAGTAATTTCCAAGTTACATAAGTTATCAAATGAGGATTAAAAAATTCACGTTGACTGTTTACTGGATAGTCACATTGCATAATATTGGAAAGAGTTGGCTTCTGTTATCCTTGTGCAAGATTTGCTTTGGCCTACTACAGACGACCAACTAACCTCTAATTTACTTAAGGATCGAGCATGGCTCTACATGGAAAGATGATTCTTAATGGTGCTGATTATGCACCTTTCAATCTTTATGGCGTCGGAGTATTTATGGCCCATTCTGGGCTGGGCGCTTACCGAAATAATGCGAATTGTGGGGTAATTCCAAACATCGGCCCTATACCTCTTGGCAAATACTGGATTGTTGATCGTAAAGAAGGTAATTGGTTCTCTCAAAAGAAAGCAGAAATACATGATGAGCTTAATAAACTCACTGGACGTCGTGAATTTGGCAGAACTGACTGGTTTGCTCTTTGGCGCGATGGATGGACGATTGATGATTACGCCTGGATTGAGGGCGTAAAAAGAGGTAATTTTAGACTACACCCCGGAACCGTCTCAAAAGGATGTATAACAATTGCCAATATTTCGGATTTTGCCACAATTCGAAATGCCCTTATGAATACCTCGCTTATTCCGGTTCCCTGTAGACGATCACTTATGGCTCGCGGATGGGTGGAGGTGGCTGCTGGTGGCTTTAAAACATCTTGCCCGTAAATTTGTCAAATTTTTCTATTTTATTCTATTGTTTTTTTGTGCTGGTCATATATTACCTTCGCCGGAGCTATACATAAATTATGATATCGCTAGAGAATTCTCTTTACTTATCAACGGTAATGAAAGCGCTGATTCAATGTATGATGCTTATTCATATATAGATTGGGGCATAATGTTGATTATAAGCATCCTGTTTTACATCTTAACAATGAAGGTAATCAAAAAAATAAGGGGCATCTAGAATGCCTATTCCTGCTTATATGTGGCTTAAAGATGATGGTGGTGCAGATATCAAAGGCTCGGTAGACGTTTCAAGCTCGGTAAGGTAATATAGAAATCATCGTTCTTAGTCATGGCATAAACCTACCAGTGGATGGCGCTAAAGTTAAAATTACTGGAACACGCCAGCATTCATCCATGATGATCGAAAATGAAGTCGATAGTTCTAACCCATACTTTTATAAAGCCGCTGCTACAGGCAAACCTTGAAAAGCGCCGAAATTCTCTTCTATCACATAAATGACGCAGGACAGAAGGTTTGTTATTATACAGTTTAATGAAAAACGTAAAAATTACGGGCGTTAACTGCGGCGTCCCTAATGTTAATTTAGCGGATAACGATAAGATTAATCATGTAGGAAATATTAGCTTGCAGTATGAAAGAATCACCTGGCGCATTATCGATTGAAACATTCAAAATACAGAAGCATGGAATGAAAGATCGACTGCTTAACGTATGAATAAGCCCGGCATGACCGGGCTATAAATTGCAAAATTATTATAATGACAGGCATGAAAATTAATTTCAGACTGGAGGTCGATTGAGTCTTTTGGCTGGTTAACTTTCTCCTGACGTAACTCCTGCACACACAATCCTGTCAGCCACGATCGTACGGTCCTGAGTAGTTTAGGCCTGCCGCCGCCCTCTTTTACCCTCCTTTACCTTCCATGACAGAAAGTTATCGCGCTGCGGGTGCCAGCGCCGGGCCAGACCATGTACAATCGGCGGGTTAATCAACCCGGTTCCACCAAGGAGAGTACATGTCTATCACGGCAAGCTCGTTATACCGTGACACAGGAAATTTTTTCCGCCACCAGCTGTTGACCATCGTGCTGATGTCGTTACTGACCGCCTTCATCACGGTCATTCTGGTACACGCCTTTACCCCAGGCGGCGATCAGCTGGCTCAGCTTCAGCAGGGCGATAGCAGCGCCTCTTCGCTGTTTGAACTGGTGCAAAATATGTCGCCGGAGCAACAGCGCATTCTGCTGCGCGCCTCTGCGGCCGGCACCTTCTCCGCGCTGATCGGCAATACGCTGCTGCTGGGCGGCATGCTCTGCCTGATCCCGATGGTCTCCGCCGGACAGCGCATCAGCGCGCTGCGCGCTATCGGCGCCTCCGCCCCCTTGCTGCCAAAGCTTCTGCTGCAAACCTTTCTTATCACCCTGGTGGTGCAGCTGGGCTTTATGGTGCTGATGGTGCCTGGCATAATTCTGGCGATTCTGCTGTCGCTGTCTCCGGTGATTCTGGCGAGCGAAAAAAGCGGCATCTTCGCAGCGATGCGCGCCAGTTCCCGTCTGGCATGGAAAAACGTCAGGCTGATCGCGCCAGCGATTATTCTCTGGCTGCTGGCGAAAATGGCGCTCTTGTTCGCCTCTTCCTCGCTGACGGCGCTGCCTGATAACGTGCTGGCCATCGCCATCACAGCTATCGGCAACCTGATCTCCGCCCTGCTGCTTATCTATCTTTTCCGGCTCTATATGCTGGTTCGTTAAGCGCGCTGCGCCCTGAGGGGCGCGCGGCTTTGTGTTGTTTTCGCTGAACTGGAATGACTATGAAGCAGTTACTCGATTTCCTTCCCTTAGTGGTCTTCTTTATTTTCTATAAGCTTTACGACATTTTCGTCGCGTCTGGCGCGCTGATTGTCGCCACCGGCCTTGCGCTGGTCGTGAGCTGGGTGCTCTATCGCAAGCTAGAGAAGATGACCATCTTTACCTTCGCCCTGGTGGCGATCTTCGGCACCCTGACGCTGGTTTTCCATAACGATGAGTTTATTAAATGGAAAGTTACGGTGATCTACAGCCTGTTCGCGCTGGCGCTGCTCTACAGCCAGTTCTTTATGGCGCAGCCGCTGATCAAAAGCCTGCTGGGCAAAGAGATCCAGCTGCCGGAAAGCAGCTGGCGCCGTCTGAATGTCGCCTGGGCGATCTTTTTCCTCGCCTGCGGCCTGGCAAATATTTACGTCGCGTTTTGGTTGCCTGAAGCCTTTTGGGTTAACTTTAAAGTATTTGGTCTGACCGCCCTTACCCTGCTGTTTACCCTGATTAGCGGACTTTACATCTGGCGACAGATGCCGCAGCAAGAAGAAAAATAAATGCGACCCGGTAAGATCGGGCCTCACGGGCGCAGCGCGCCTTCACCTGCATAAGAAGTCGAGCAATGGACGAAAGACATAAGTTGCCGCAAGGCGAAATGGTGTTGCGTACTCTGGCGATGCCGGCGGACACCAACGCCAATGGCGATATCTTCGGCGGCTGGCTGATGTCGCAGATGGATATGGGCGGCGCCATTCTGGCGAAAGAGATTGCGGAAGGACGCGTGGTGACGGTGCGCGTCGACGGCATGTCGTTTCTCAAGCCGGTAGCGGTCGGCGATGTGGTAAGCTGCCACGCGCGCTGTATCCGCACCGGCAACAGTTCTATGACCATTAATGTCGAAGTGTGGATCAAAAAAGTCTCATCGGAACCTATCGGTCAGACCTACTGCGCCACCGAGGCGGTGTTTATCTATGTCGCCGTGGATAATGAGGGCAAATCGCGCCCGCTGCCGCCGGGACGCGCTAATCTCGCACCGGCGGAGTAGTGAAAAAGCGGTCAGATGACCGCTTTTTTTATTCGATGCTGGAGCCGCCGTTGATTCTGAAGACAATCGTCATCTTCAGGTTTTTGCCGGGACGCCCTGGCTGATAGCGCCACTGCTTCATCGCCTGTTTCACCTCGCGCTCGAACATGTTGCGCGGCTGCGCGGCGAGAATAGCGATGTTTTCCACGCGCCCGTCGTCACCAACGTCAAACTGTACCTGCACGCGCCCCTCAATACGCAGCGCCTGCGCGCGCGCGGGATATCCCGGTTTCGACACGCTGAGCGCCTTCGGCCCCTGCGAGGTTGACTGCGACGGCGTTGGCGACGGCGTCGATTTCGGCGCGGTTGTCGGTTTGGTCTGGGTCGTCGGCGCGTCCTGCTTGAACGGGTTCTCCTGCGGCTTCGCCTCCTGACGCGGCTTCACCTCGCGCTTGTGCTCTACTTTCGGTTTAGGTTTGGGCTTTGGTTTAGGTTTGGGCTGCGGTACCGGAATCGGCACCGGCTCGGCTTTGGGCGGTTCCGGCACCGGCTGAGGTTCCGGAGCAGGCTCCGGCTCCGGCTGTGGCGCTGGCTGCTCTACCACAGGTGCGGGCTCAGGCTGCACTTCCGGCGCGACCAGGCTAACGCTAATCGGCTGCGATACCTTAGGAACGTTGATTACCTGATGAAACGAGGCATAGAGAATGCCGGCGATAACTGAACCGTGCAGGACAACGGAAAGCAGCACGGAAACAGGCGTACGTTTTAAAATGGGCATTGTCAACGTGGTCATAGCAGTCGCAGTAAGAGAATGAAGCCACGATTTTAAATGCAAATAGCAATCAGTTTCAATAACTGCTGAAAAATGGTCAGATATCGCCGTTTTTTAACCTGGCCTGCTGCCCCTTATGCATTACGCCATCTTTCGTTTGCACTCTTATTTACGATCCCTTACCGTGTTGCAAAAATATGATGAGCCAATGGGGGCTTTCAAGTGCTGTACATTATCTACGCCGAAGATAACGCTGATTCTCTGGAAAAACGCACCTCGGTGCGCCCTGCCCATCTGGCGCGCCTGCAGCTGCTGCAGGATGAAGGCCGTCTGATCGTCGCCGGACCGATGCCGGCTGTCGACAGCAACGATCCTGGCGTCGCCGGTTTTACCGGTTCAGCGATTATCGCGGAGTTCAGCTCGCAGGAAGCCGCGCAGGCCTGGGCAGAGGCCGATCCCTATATCGCGGCCGGCGTTTACAAAAACGTCTCGGTAAAACCCTTTAAACGCGTCTTCTGATCCTCCGACCGATTTTGTCACGATGGCTTCCGCGTCCGCGCCGAAGCCATTTTTATTTCTTTTGCATGGAGTGGACGCGATGCAATGGCTGGTGATTGCGCTGCTGGCGCTGGCTCTCGGGTTGATCGTCAAAGCGCTGCTGATCTGGCGGCGTGACGGATGGAAGCAGAAAAAACAGCTTATCGTGATGCTGATCGTAATCGCCGCGGCGGCGCAGCTGGTGAATGTGGTGCTGGTCGCCAGAGGCCACTAAAAAGCCGCCTCTGGGGCGGCTCTGGTCAGGTATTCTGCGTGATAAACAGAATCGAACGGCGCTGCTGCTGCGCCAGCTGATGGCGAATCGCGTGGATCCGGCTGTAGCGACGCGACTGGCCTTCCAGCCAGCGGGCGCGACGGCGATGCGCCTGCCGCAACATTCTCCAGCGCGCTACTTCATTTCTGCTTTTTCTCATCACCTTCTCTCCTGCTTCGACATCACGCGGCCGCATTATAAAGATCTCCACGCTAATGCCAACTCGGATCTCTTATCGATCCCGGCGGCGATTGGGGGTTTCGTTGTCGCCTGCCAGCACGTAAACTTCTCTGACCAAGCGCGAACGGGATGTCCACTTAATGACCACCTTTTACACTCTAATCAGCTGGTTGCTGCTGTTTGGCTACTGGTTGCTGATTGCCGGCGTCACGCTACGTATATTGATGAAGCGCCGCACGGTCACCTCCGCCATGGCCTGGCTGTTGATTATCTATATCCTTCCCCTGGTGGGTATTATCGCTTACCTCTCTTTCGGCGAGCTTCATCTGGGAAAGCGCCGCGCGGAGCGCGCGCGCACCATGTGGCCCGCCACCGCAAAATGGCTGAGCGATCTCAGGCAGCGCAGCCATATTTTCGCCACCGAACACAGCGACGTGGCGCGCTCGCTGTTCCAGCTCTGCGAGAATCGCCAGGGCATCGCCGGCGTGAAAGGCAATCAGCTGCAGCTGCTCACCAGTTCGGACGACGTAATGCAGGCGCTTATCCGCGATATCCAGCTGGCGCGCCACAATATTGAGATGGTGTTCTATATCTGGCATCCCGGCGGGCTGGCGGACGAGGTGGCCGAATCTCTGATGGCGGCGTCGCGGCGCGGCGTGCACTGCCGTCTGATGCTCGACTCGGCGGGCAGCGTCACCTTTTTCCGCAGCCCCTGGGTCGGCATGATGCGCAATGCCGGCATTGACGTGGTGGAGGCGCTGCAGGTCAGCCTGCTGCGCGTGTTTTTGCGCCGTATGGATCTGCGCCAGCACCGCAAAGTGGTCTTGATTGACAACTATATCGCCTACACCGGCAGCATGAACCTGGTGGATCCGCGCTATTTCAAGCAGGACGCGGGCGTTGGCCAGTGGGTCGACCTGATGGCGCGTATGGAAGGCCCGGTCGCCACCACCATGGGCATCGTCTACAGCTGCGACTGGGAGATTGAGACCGGCAAGCGTATTCTGCCGCCGCCGCCCGACGGCAACATAATGCCGTTTGAACGCGAGAGCGGCCATACGGTACAGGTCATCGCCTCCGGGCCGGGCTTCCCGGAGGATATGATCCATCAGGCGCTGCTGACCGCCGTCTATTCAGCGCGCGAGCAGCTGATTATGACCACGCCCTACTTCGTGCCGAGCGACGATCTGCTGCACGCCATCTGCACGGCGGCGCTGCGCGGCGTCGAGGTGAGCATCATCGTGCCGCGCCATAACGATTCGCTGCTGGTCGGCTGGGCGAGCCGCGCCTTTTTCAGCGAACTGCTGGAGGCGGGCGTCAGGATCTATCAGTTTGAGGATGGATTGCTGCACACCAAGAGCGTGCTGGTGGATGGCCAGCTCAGCCTGGTCGGCACGGTGAATCTCGACATGCGCAGCCTGTGGCTAAACTTTGAAATTACGCTGGTGGTGGACGACGCCGGCTTCGGCAGCGATCTGGCCTGCGTGCAGGACGACTATATCGCGCGCTCGCGTTTGCTGGACGGCAAACGATGGTCAAAACGTGCCTGGTGGCAGCGCATCGTTGAACGACTGTTTTACTTCTTTAGTCCTTTACTGTAAAACGAGCGGAAATTGCAACGCGCCTCAGGGCAGACAGGATCGATCATGGATTTAAATAATCGCCTTACCGAAGACGAAACGCTGGAACAGGCCTACGACATTTTTCTTGAACTGGCAGGCGACAACCTCGATCCGGCGGATATTATTCTTTTCAACCTGCAGTTTGAAGAGCGCGGCGGCGCAGAGCTGTTCGATCCCTCGGAAGACTGGAAAGAGCACGTCGATTTCGATCTTAACCCGGACTTCTTCTCTGAGGTGGTGATTGGGCTCGGCGAAGCGGACGGCGAGCCGATTACCGACGTGTTCGCGCGCGTGCTGCTGTGCCGCGAGAAAGACCATAAGCTGTGTCATATTCTCTGGCGCGAATAAGCGGCCTGCGCCGATTGCGGGCTTGATCGACAATATGAACGCCGGGCCACTGCCCGGCGTTTTTTTTATTACAGCGGATCCACCTTCAGGCAGGAGACCGCATGGCGGAAACTTCCCTCCAGCAGCGGACGCGTTTTCGCGCACTCCGGGCCGGCGATCGGGCAGCGGGTGCGGAACACGCAGCCTGACGGCGGGTTGATGGGCGACGGCAGCTCCCCTTCCAGCAGCTGGATCTGCTTGTTCTTCTCCAGATCCGGATCGGGGATCGGCACCGCCGACATCAGCGCCCGCGTGTAGGGATGCTGCGGGTTGTTGTAGACCGCGTCGTAGGTGCCCAGCTCGACGGCGTGGCCGAGATACATCACCAGCACGCGGTCGGAGATGTGTTTCACTACGGCCAGATCGTGCGCGATAAAGATCAGCGACAGCCCCATCTCACGCTGCAGCTGCTGCAGCAGATTCACCACCTGCGCCTGAATCGAGACGTCGAGCGCCGAAACCGGCTCGTCGCAGATAATCAGCTTCGGCTCAAGGATCAGCGCGCGGGCGATGCCGATACGCTGACACTGGCCGCCCGAGAACTCATGGGGATAGCGGTTGATCAGGTTCGGCAGCAGGCCCACTTTCATCATCATGTTTTTGACGCGATCTTTCACTTCCTGACGCGGCATCTTCGGATGATAGGTGCGCAGCGGCTCGGCGATGATGTCCCCGATGGTCATGCGCGGGTTAAGCGAGGCCAGCGGATCCTGGAAGATCATCTGGATATCGCTGCGCGCCTTGCGCCACTCCTCTTCGCTCTGCCCGAGCAGATCGCGACCCAGCCAGGCGACGCGCCCGTCGGTGGCCTTCACCAGGCCGATGATAGCGCGCGCCAGCGTCGATTTGCCGCAGCCGGACTCGCCGACCACGCCTAAGGTTTCGCCCTCGTAAAGGCGCAGGCTAACGCCGTCCACCGCCTTGAGCGATTTCGGCGGCTGCCAGAACCACTGGCGGCCATCTTTAATGTCGAAATGCACCTTGAGATCGGCGATTTCCAGCAATACTTTTTTCTCAGCGACGGTACTCATACTAACTCCTCCACCGGCTTAAAGCAGGCGCGCAGGCGCCCTTCGCCAAACGGCAGCAGCGGCGGCGCCTGGGTGCAGATCGGCATCGCATGCGGGCAGCGCGGCTGAAACGGGCAGCCCTGCGGCAGGCGCAGCAGGTTCGGCGGGTTGCCGGGAATGGTGGTCAGGCTTTCGCCCTCGGCGTCCAGACGCGGCACCGCGCTCAGCAGCCCGATCGAATAGGGATGCGCCGGCTGGTAGAAGACGTCGCGCGCGCGGCCATACTCCATGGTACGGCCGGCGTACATCACCAGCACCTTGTCGCAGATGCCCGCCACCACGCCCAGATCGTGGGTGATCATAATGATTGCGGTATTGAACTCGCGCTTCAGCTCATTCAGCAGCGTCATGATCTGCGCCTGGACGGTGACGTCGAGCGCCGTGGTCGGTTCGTCGGCGATCAGCAGCTTGGGCCGGCAGAGCAGCGCCATGGCAATCATCACGCGCTGGCGCATACCGCCGGAAAACTCGTGCGGGAACATCTTCATGCGCTTGCGCGCTTCCGGCATTTTCACCGCGTCGAGCATACGCACCGACTCCTCGAACGCCTGCGCGCTGCTCAGCCCCTTGTGCAGCTTCAGCACCTCCATCAGCTGGTCGCCGACGCGCATATAGGGATTAAGCGAGGTCATCGGATCCTGGAAAATCATCGCTATCTGCTCGGCGCGCAGCTTATTCAGCGCCTTCTCCGGCAGGTTGAGGATCTCTTTGCCGTTGAACAGCGCCGTGCCGCCGATGCGGCCGTTCTTCGCCAGCAGCCCCATCAGGGCGAACGCCGTTTGCGATTTGCCGGACCCCGACTCGCCGACGATGCCCAGGGTTTCGCCGGCGCGCAGCGAGAAGTTCAGATCGTTGACCGCCGTAACGTCGCCATCATGCGTCTGGAAGGTGACGCGCAGATCTTTCACTTCCAGTAACAGGTCGCTTCCCGCGCGGGCGGCCATCGCCGGCTGAAATTCATGAATAGTCATCGGGAAACTCCTTAGCGATCTTTCGGGTCGAGGGCGTCACGCAAGCCATCGCCGATAAAGTTGAAACAGAATAGCGTCACCACCAGAAAACCGGCCGGGAACAGCAGCAGCCACGGCGACACCTCCATCGAGTTGGCGCCGTCGCTCAGCAGCGCCCCCCAGCTACTCAGCGGCTCTTGCGTGCCGAGGCCGAGAAAGCTCAGGAAGGATTCGAACAGGATCATGCTCGGCACCAGCAGCGAGGCGTAAACCACCACCACGCCCAGCACGTTCGGCACGATATGGCGCAGTACAATGCTGGTGGTAGAGACGCCGCCGACGTGGGCCGCTTCGATAAACTCTTTACGCTTCAGCCCCAGCGTCTGGCCGCGCACGATACGCGCCATGTCGAGCCAGGAAACCATGCCGATAGCGGCGAAAATCAGCAGGATATTGCGGCCGAAAAAGGTCACCAGCAGGATCACGAAGAACATAAACGGGAAGGAGTTCAGGATCTCCAGAATACGCATCATCACCGAGTCGGTTTTGCCGCCGAGATAGCCGGCGATAGAGCCGTAAAGGGTGCCGACAATGACCGCGATCAGCGCCGACGCGACGCCTACCATCAGCGAGATGCGCCCGCCAATGGCGACGCGCACCAGCAGATCGCGCCCGGAGGAGTCGGTGCCGAACCAGTGGCCGGACGTGGTGTCCGGCGCGGCGGACATCATGCCCCAGTCGGTGTCGTCATAGTTAAACTGCGCGAACATCGGGGCGAAAATAACAAATAGCGTAATCAGCACCAGCACCAGCAGGCTAATCAGCGCCGCACGGTTATGAATAAAACGGCGACGCGCATCCTGCCACAGGCTGCGCCCTTCTACCTCGAGCTTTTCGCTGAAGGCGTCGAGAGCTTCGCTGTTTTTCTTACTCAACATCATTGCGAGCTCCAGCGTTAGTAACGGATTTTCGGATCGATCACGGCGTAGAGCACGTCGACGATCGCGTTAAAAATAATGGTCAGTACGCCGACCAGTATGGTCAGGCTCATCACCAGCGAATAGTCACGGTTCAGCGCGCCGTTAACGAACAGCTGGCCGATGCCGGGCAGGCCGTAAATCGACTCGATGACCATTGAGCCGGTGATGATGCCGACAAACGCCGGGCCGAGATAGGAGAGCACCGGCAGCAGCGCGGGCTTAAGCGCATGGCGCAGCACGATGCGGCGCAGCGGCAGTCCCTTGGCGCGCGCGGTGCGGATGAAGTTAGAGTGCATCACCTCAATCATCGAGCCGCGGGTAATACGCGCGATACTGGCGATATAGGCCAGCGACAGCGCCACCATCGGCAGCACCATATAGCGCAGCTGCCCGCCGTTCCAGCCGCCGCCGGGCAGCCATTTCAGGGTGATGGCGAAAAGCAGCACCAGCAGCGGCGCCACCACGAAGCTGGGTATCACCACGCCGGTCATGGCGACCCCCATCACCGCATAATCCCACAGGCTGTTTTGCCTGAGCGCCGCGATGACGCCCGCCGTCACCCCGAGGATCACCGCCAGCACGAAGGCCGCCAGGCCCAGCCTGGCCGAGACCGGGAACGCATGGCCGACCAGATAGTTAACCGTATAGTCTTTATATTTAAACGAAGGGCCGAAGTCGCCGTGCGCCAGCTGGATCAGGTAATCCAGATACTGTTTGCCGATGGGATCGTTCAGGTGGTACTTCGCTTCGATGTTCGCCATCACTTCCGGCGCCAGCGTGCGCTCGCCGGTAAAAGGACTGCCGGGCGCGAGGCGCATCATAAAGAATGAGATAGTGATCAGCACGAAGAGCGTGGGGATCGCTTCGAGCAGTCGACGCAGGATAAATTTTAACATTGCCGTACCTACCAGGCTTATTGCTTCACAAAGCGTACAAAGTACATAAAGGCGGCGCACAGCGCGCCGCCCTTGCCGATAGCCTGTTTGCTATTAGTGTTTGATGATGTAGAAGTTCTTGCTAAGCGTTTTATCCAGCGGATCTTTGCCGGTATAACCGCCGACGTAAGGTTTCACCAGACGCGCGTTTACGTAGTAGTAAACCGGCACGATAGTGCTGTCCTTATCCATGATTTGCTCAGCTTTGGCATAATCCGCCGCCCGCGCCTTGTCGTCTGCCGCCTTGATCGCATCGTGGATCACTTTGTCGAACTCGGCGCTCTTATAGTGAGAGGTGTTGTTGCTGCTGTCAGAAAGCATGGTGTTCAGGAAGGAGGTCGGCTCATTGTAGTCCGCACACCAGGCGGCGCGCGCGACGTCAAAGTTGCCCTGATGACGCGTGTCGAGGAAGGTTTTCCACTCCTGGTTTTCCAGCTTGATGTTTACGCCGATGTTTTTCTTCCAGATAGAAGATGCGGCAATAGCCAGCTTCTTGTGCAGATCGGAGGTGTTGTACAGCAGGTTGAAAGTCAGCGGCTTGTCAGCGGTGTAGCCCGCTTCGGCCAGCAGTTTTTTCGCCTCTTCGTTACGCTTGTCCTGCGACCACTTGAACCAGTCCGGCGGCAGAATATCCATACCGTCCGTAGCCGGTGGCGTATAGCTATAGGCCGGCAGCTGGCCCTGCGCCAGCACTTTGTTGACGATAATGTCGCGGTCCAGACCGAGCTTAAGGGCGGCGCGCACGCGCGGATCGGTAAACGGCGCTTTCTGGTTGTTGATTTCGTAGTAGTAGGTGCAGAGATAGGGATCGACATGCAGCTCTTTAGGATTTTCGCGCTGCAGCTTTTTGAACAGCTCGATCGGCATGTTGTTATAGGTCATGTCGCTGCCGTTTTCCGAGAAGTAGCGGTTAACGTCGCTGACTTCCGAGTTAATCGGCAGATAGGTCACCTTGTTCAGTACCGTGTGTTCGTTGTCCCAGTACTGTGGATTACGCACCAGGGTGATGCGCTCGTTGATCACGTGCGCTTCCAGCTTAAAGGCACCGTTGCCGACCCAGTTCTGCGGCTGCGTCCACTGGTCGCCAAATTTTTCAATCGCAGGCTTGTAGACCGGCGACATAACGGCGTTAATCAGCAGCTTGTAAAAATAGGGCACCGGCTCGCTCAGCGTGACCTGCAAGGTATGGTCATCCAGCGCTTTCACGCCCAGGTCCGAGGTTGGTTTTTTCCCGGCGATAACATCATCGACGTTCTCAATGTGGCCATACTGCAGGTAGCTGGCGTAAGGGGATGCGGTTTTCGGATCGGCCAGACGCTGCCAGCTGTAGACGAAGTCCTGCGCGGTCACCGGCTCACCGTTTGACCATTTGGCATTGTTACGCAGGTGGAAGGTCCAGACTTTGAAGTCTTTGTTTTCCCATTTTTCCGCCACGCCCGGGATCGGATGGCCATCGCTATCGCTAACCAGCAGTCCCTCATAGAGATCGCGCGCCACGTTGTCTTCCGGCACGCCTTCGATTTTGTGCGGATCCAGCGACTGCACTTCATCGCCGTTGCCGCGCACCAGCTCCTGTTTCGCCGCCAGTTCAACGCCTGCCGGAACCTTTGCTGCCAGTGCATTCCCTGCCAGTGCGCCCATTGCTGCCAGAACGCCTGCAGCAATCAGACTTTTTTTCGTGATGTGGTTCATTATTACACTCCAGTTTTTTATCTTCACCGACACGGCAAGCCGTCTCGGCGTCCCCCGTTAGCGGGTTCCTCATTTTGGCTGAGGATAGTTGTTTGCCCCGAAAGGCTTCAGCACCGCGCGGGCTTCCCGGCTTATGTTGCCGGGTCAGCCTCAGTGCTTTTTAATGAAGTAATATTTCAAATCGGTCATATCGAGCGGGTCTTTGCCGGTAAAACCGCCTGTCCAGGGTTTCACCAGCCGCACGCTGACGCGGTAATAAACTGGCACAATCGCCGAGTCGTTGTCGAGCTGTGCTTCAGCCTGCTGGTAGAGCGCGGCGCGCGCCGCTTCGCTGCTGGCGGATAGGGTTTGCGCCAGCAGACGGTCATAGTTTTCGCTGTGGTAAAACGCCGTGTTGATTGAGGCGTTGCCGATCAGCATATTCAGAAAGGTAGAGGGCTCGTTGTAGTCGGCGCACCAGGTGGCGCGCACCACGTCATACTGCGCCTGATGGCGCGTCTCCAGCAGGGTTTTCCACTCCTGATTCTGCAGGCTGACCTGCGCGCCGAGGTTCTTTTGCCACATCGAGGCGGCGGCGATCGCCTGCTTTTTGTTTTGATCGGAGGTGTTGTAGAGCAGCGTAAAGCGCAGCGGACGCTGGGCGTTATAGCCCGCCTCGGCCAGCAGTTTTTTAGCGGCCGCGTTGCGTTCCGCCTGGCTCCAGGTGAACCAGGCCGGCGGCGTCAGCGTGACGCCCGCCGTCGCAGGCGGTGTCAGGCTATAAGCCGGAATCTGGCCCTGCCCCATAATTTTCTGCGTGATGATATCGCGATCCAGCGTCAGCTTGATGGCGGTACGGACGCGCGCGTCGTTAAACGGCGGTTTTTTATTGTTGATCTCGTAGTAGAAGGTGCAAAGCAGCGGGCTGACTTTCACCTGATCGCCCAGTTCGCCCTGCAGCTTGCGGAACAGTTCGGGCGGCACCACGCTGTTGGTCATATCGGTGTTGCCGCTGCGATAGCGGTTGACGTCGTTATGGTCCGACTCGATCGGCAGAAAGGTGCCCTGCTCGATTACCGTGCGGGCGTTATCCCAGTAGCCGGGATTGCGCTTCAGCACCAGCTTCTCGTTGATCACCCACTCGTTCAGCAGATAGGCGCCGTTGCCAACATAGTGCTCGGGACGCGTCCAGGCATCGCCCCACTTCTCTACCGTCGCCGCGTTGACCGGCGACAACGCGGTATTTGCCAGCATAGAGATAAAATAGGGCACGGGTTCGCTCAGGGTGACCTGCAAATGACGATCGTCCAGCGCCCTGACGCCGAGGCTGTCAGGCGGAGCTTTTCCCGCCATGATCTCGTCGATATTGCGGAGGTGCGCCGCCTGCAGATAGCTGGCATAAGGCGAGGCGGTTTTGGGATCGGCGAGACGCCGCCAGCTGTAAACGAAATCGTGCGCGGTAACCGGCGCGCCGTTGCTCCATTTCGCGTTGTCGCGCAGGGTGAAGGTCCAGACTTTTCCGCCCTCGTTTTGCCACGACTGCGCCACGCCCGGCACGATAGCGCCGGTGTTGTCGGTGGTCACCAGCCCTTCCAGCAGGTTGGAGATAATGCGCGATTCCGGCACGCCCTCCGTCTTTTGCGGATCGAGCGAAGAAACCTCTGTGCCGTTATTGATCACGATATTTTGCGTGGCGGCGAGTTCGGTACCCGGGGGAACAGTCGCGGCGTGCGCGGCGCCGGAGAGTATCATTAAGCTGAGTGACAGCGGCGTAATCTTCCATTTCATCAAAAAAGTTAACCCTTCTTCATAAGCCCTTTAGCTCATAAGCAAGAAGCGTTCTTACTTTGAGACCAAATGAAAAACTATTGCGCCGAAAATTAGCAGAACGCCTGCTCTGCCGACAAAGTAAAAATAACAAAAATGTTACCTGATTCTCTTTTATCACGTCTGCATGCAGGAGGATAGCGTTAATTTTTTCGCGGAAATAATGCTTATCACCCTGTTTATACAGCAGATTAGCGGTTTTTCCGCGTCAACTCGCGCTTTCGCTTTCCTGATCGCGCGGGAATGCGCAACCCTTCTGCCTTTTTCTTCATTGTGAAAACAAAAAGCAGGTAATTGCAGCTTTCATGCCAGTTTATGATGCCATTTCAGCGAGCGCTGACATTTTATGATGTGAAAATAGTCACAGCGGGAAGATATCGCGTCTGGCGCGACAGGCGGGCAAGTAATTTGCTTAATAATTTTTGCAGCAGATTAAGCCGCAGGAATAATTGCATTATAATGGTGCAATAAAACGTGCAATTGCACCATTAAGAGACATAACAGCGTTTGCGCTGGAAATTAAGCTGCCTTAATTCACCAGCCCGGGAAATAACGCTTTGATGCCGGTAACCACGAACTCAATACCGAGCGCCATCAGCAGCAGGCCCATAATACGCGTAATCACGTTAATGCCGGTCTGACCGAGCACGCGCACCATCAGCGGCGCGGCGCGGAACAGCAGCCAGCAGCAAAAGGCAAAGAGCGCAATCGCCACGCTAAAGCCCAACAGGTTTTGCCAGCTGTGGTAGCGCGTGCTCCAGACTATGGTCGAGCTGATAGCGCCAGGTCCGGCCATCAGCGGCAGCGCGAGCGGCACCACGCCGATACTCTCGCGAATGGCGGTTTCCGATTTCTCCTGCTTATTCTGTTTATCTTCGCCCAGCTTGCCGCTGATCATAGACATGGCGATGGTGACCACCAGAATGCCGCCCGCGATGCGGAAGGAGTCGATGGAGATGCCGAAAATATGCAGGATGGCGTCGCCGAGAAACAGCGAGGTCCAGAGAATAATGGCGACCGCCAGGTTCGCGGTCATATTGGTTTTATTACGCTCAGCCGCCGCCTGATAGCTGGTCATGCTGATAAAAACGGGAATAATGCCGACTGGATTCACCAGCGCGAACAGGCCAACAAAGAATTTGATATAGCCCGAAAGATCAAGCAACGCAGGGTTCACGGTTCGCTCCGATGAGGGAAAAGAAATCGCGCTTAATTTACGCAAAAACTGCCGCGTTAACCAGTCAACAAAACAGAAAATTCTGCTGCTTCAGGGCAAAACAGAGAGCCTGTCGCGCCAGGGCGGCGCAAAGCAGAAATAAAACCGGTCGGCGCACGACGGCCTCTCAATCTTTGGCAAAAATGGCTGCTGAAAGGTGTCAGCTTGGGCTTAAATTGATCTGAATCAATATTCATCTACCCCATTCCAGGTAATCTTTTCCCATCGAAAGTTTTTAGCAAAATTGTTTGACCCGTGCGAAAACTCTTTCAGTAAGCCAACGAAAATTCTGGCTTTTTGGCTTAGGCCAAAATATTAGCGCAGCATGGCTATAATCAGGACTCCAGGCAGGTTTACTAACAGAGTTTAACTTCCTTCAGGAGAGCACCATGGCCGTTACTAATGTCGCTGAACTTAACGCACTGGTAGAACGCGTAAAACAAGCACAGCGTGAATACGCCAACTTCACTCAAGAACAGGTTGACGCCATCTTCCGCGCTGCCGCCCTCGCCGCTGCTGACGCCCGCATCCCTCTCGCCAAAATGGCGGTCGCCGAATCCGGCATGGGTATCGTCGAAGATAAAGTTATCAAAAACCACTTTGCCTCAGAATATATCTACAACGCTTATAAAGACGAAAAAACCTGCGGCGTGCTGGATACCGACGATACGTTCGGCACCATCACCATCGCTGAGCCTATCGGCCTGATTTGCGGTATCGTTCCCACCACTAACCCGACCTCAACGGCGATTTTCAAAGCGCTGATCAGCCTGAAAACGCGTAACGGCATTATCTTTTCACCGCATCCGCGCGCCAAAGAAGCCACCAACAAAGCGGCGGATATCGTGCTGCAGGCTGCCATCGCCGCCGGCGCGCCAAAAGATATCATCGGCTGGATCGACGCGCCGTCTGTCGAACTCTCTAATCAGCTGATGCACCATCCTGACATCAACCTTATTCTGGCGACCGGCGGTCCCGGCATGGTGAAAGCCGCTTACAGCTCCGGTAAACCGGCGATCGGCGTCGGCGCGGGCAATACGCCGGTGGTGATTGACGAAACGGCCGATATCAAACGCGCCGTCGCCTCTATCCTGATGTCCAAAACCTTCGATAACGGCGTTATCTGCGCCTCCGAGCAGTCGGTTATCGTGGTTGACTCGGTTTATGATGCGGTGCGCGAGCGCTTCGCCAGCCACGGTGGCTATCTGCTGCAGGGCGAGGAGCTGAAAGCGGTTCAGAACGTCATTTTGAAAAACGGCGCGCTTAACGCGGCCATCGTCGGCCAGCCGGCGTACAAAATTGCCGAAATGGCCGGTATCAGCGTGCCGAGCAGCACCAAGATTTTGATTGGCGAAGTGAAGCTGGTGGACGAGTCCGAACCCTTTGCCCATGAAAAACTCTCGCCGACGCTGGCGATGTACCGCGCCAGCGATTTCGAAGACGCCGTGGCGAAAGCGGAGAAACTGGTGGCGATGGGCGGCATCGGCCACACCTCCTGCCTCTATACCGACCAGGACAACCAGAAAGCGCGCGTGAACTTCTTCGGCGACCGCATGAAAACCGCGCGTATTCTGATCAATACCCCCGCTTCTCAGGGCGGTATCGGCGACCTCTACAACTTCAAGCTGGCGCCTTCTCTGACGCTGGGCTGCGGCTCATGGGGCGGTAACTCCATTTCCGAAAACGTGGGACCGAAACACCTTATCAACAAGAAAACCGTGGCTAAGCGAGCAGAAAACATGTTGTGGCATAAACTTCCGAAATCCATCTACTTCCGCCGCGGCTCGCTGCCGATTGCGCTGGAAGAGGTGGCCGCCGACGGTGCGAAACGCGCCTTTATCGTCACCGACCGCTTCCTGTTCAACAACGGCTACGCCGATCAGGTGACGCGCGTGCTGAAATCGCACGGCATCGAAACCGAAGTCTTCTTTGAAGTTGAGGCTGACCCGACGCTGAGCATCGTGCGTAAAGGCGCCGAGCAGATGAACAGCTTTAAACCTGACGTGATTATCGCGCTGGGCGGCGGCTCTCCGATGGATGCCGCGAAAATCATGTGGGTGATGTACGAACATCCTGAAACGCACTTCGAAGAGCTGGCGCTGCGCTTTATGGATATCCGCAAACGTATCTATAAATTCCCGAAAATGGGCGTGAAAGCGCGCATGATCGCCATCACCACTACCTCAGGCACCGGTTCGGAAGTGACGCCGTTTGCCGTAGTGACGGATGACGCCACCGGTCAGAAATATCCGCTGGCGGACTACGCCCTGACCCCGGACATGGCGATTGTCGACGCCAACCTGGTGATGGATATGCCGCGTTCGCTCTGCGCCTTCGGCGGCCTGGATGCGGTAACGCACGCGCTGGAAGCCTATGTCTCGGTGCTGGCTAACGAATACTCCGACGGCCAGGCGCTGCAGGCGCTGAAACTGCTGAAAGAGAACCTGCCGGCCAGCTATCAGGAAGGAGCGAAAAACCCGGTTGCGCGTGAACGCGTGCATAACGCCGCCACTATCGCCGGTATCGCTTTCGCGAACGCCTTCCTTGGCGTCTGCCACTCTATGGCGCACAAGCTGGGTTCCGAGTTCCATATCCCGCACGGTCTGGCCAACGCCCTGCTGATTTGCAACGTTATCCGCTATAACGCTAACGATAACCCGACGAAACAGACGGCGTTCAGCCAGTACGACCGTCCGCAGGCGCGCCGCCGCTACGCGGAAATCGCAGATCATTTAGGTCTGTCGGCGCCTGGCGACCGCACCGCGCAGAAAATCGAGAAGCTGCTGGCGTGGCTGGATGAGATGAAAACCCAACTGGGCATTCCAACCTCTATCCGAGAAGCCGGCGTGCAGGAAGCGGACTTCCTGGCAAAAGTCGACAAGCTGGCCGAAGACGCCTTCGACGATCAGTGCACCGGCGCTAACCCGCGCTATCCGCTGATTGCCGAGCTGAAACAGATTATGATGGATACCTTCTACGGCCGCGAATACGCCGAACCCTTCGCCGACGTGGCGCAGGCGCAGGCCGCACAGCCGGTGAAACTGGAGAAAGCCGAGAAGAAGGCGAAAAAAGCCTGATAACCGGCCAGTAAGAAAAAACCCGCTTCGGCGGGTTTTTTTATGGCTGTCGGGAATCGGCGTCAGGCGGGTTCTTGCCGGCCGTAAATGGCGTCCAGCGATCCCTGCTCAATCGCCTGCTTGTAATGCTTGCGGCATACCGAGATATAACGCTCGTTGCCGCCGATTACCACCTGCTCTCCCTCGCTGTAAGGACGGCCTTCGGCGTCGAGCCGCAGTACCATACCCGCCTTGCGACCGCAGTGACAGACGGTTTTCAGTTCAACCAGCTTGTCGGCCCAGGCAAGCAAATACTGGCTGCCGCCAAAGAGCTCGCCGCGAAAGTCGGTGCGCAGTCCGTAGCAGAGCACCGGGATATCCATATTGTCCACGACGTCGGAGAGCGCCTTGACCTGATCGCGCGTCAAAAACTGGCATTCGTCTACCAGCACGCAGTGCACCGGCTGGCGCGCATGTTCTGTCGCGATCTCCCTATCCAGCTGCGTTTGCGCGTTAAACAGCGCCGCCGGCGAAGAAAGACCAATACGGGAGCTGACCTTGCCTGCACCGAAGCGATCGTCGATCTCAGCGGTATAGACCAGGGTTCTCATGCCGCGTTCCTGATAATTGTAAGACGACTGTAATAACGCGGTGGATTTCCCTGCATTCATTGCGGAATAATAAAAATAGAGCTGAGCCATTAGCGTGGTTTCTCAAAGCATTGCAAACAGAATGGGCGGAATTCTATCACAGATAAACGCAAATTATGGCGGCGATTATTTCGTGCAGACTGTTTACAACTTCGCCAGCAAGAGAAAAAACACGCTTCGTCTTTGCTGTTTTTTTTAATGATTTGTACCTGAACTTTATTGTAAAGCGGCACTCTGCCCTACCGGTACTGACCTTACGCCACTCTGAAAGTGCTGCTCACTTTAAAGTTTCAGATTTTTCATAACGTGCCAGGGCGCGAATATCAACTGTCTTATCGTTTCATTTGATTAAACCCCGATGGAAAATTTAATTTTCATTCTTTACCGTTCCACTTATTTTACTATTGCAGTAATTTTTTGCCGCCACTATTATTAGCGGGCAGAACACCTCTTCATTAATATATTCAGAGATCAGGACAATGAGCGAAGCACTAAAAATCCTTAATAATATCCGTACATTACGCGCGCAGGCTCGAGAGTGTTCACTGGAAACGCTGGAAGAAATGCTGGAAAAACTCGAAGTCGTGGTTAATGAGCGCCGCGAAGAAGAGACGCATGCTAAAGCAGAAAGTGAAGAGCGCACGCGTAAACTTGAGCAATACAGAGAAATGCTGTTGGCGGATGGAATCGATCCCAATGAGCTGTTAAGCACAATTGCTGAAACTAAAGCGCCAGGTAAAACTAAACGCGCTGCGCGTCCCGCTAAATATCAGTATGTCGATGAAAACGGCGAAACCCGCACCTGGACCGGTCAGGGCCGTACGCCTGCTGTAATCAAAAAAGCGATCGAAGAAGAAGGTAAACAGCTGGACAGCTTTCTGCTGTAATAACTGATAGTGCTTCAATCATTTGGGTCACTGGTTAGGTGACCCCGGATTCATCAGGGAAAGGAAGCGCAGGCTTCCTTTTTTATCAGACGTTGTAAAATTCACGATACCAGCTGACAAAGCGCGCTACGCCCTCTTCCACGCTGGTCTGCGGCTTAAAGCCAATCGCCTGATATAACGCCTCGGTATCTGCGCTGGTTTCCAGCACGTCGCCAGGCTGCATCGGCAGCAAATTTTTCTTCGCCGTTACGCCCAACGCTTTTTCAATCGCCTCAATATATTTAATCAGACTGGTCGGCTGACTGTTTCCGATGTTATATACGCGGTACGGTGCAGAACTGGTGGCAGGCGAGCCCGTTTCCACCGTCCAGCTTTCATCGCGCTGTGGAATAACATCATGCAGGCGCACAATAGCTTCGGCAATATCGTCGATATAGGTAAAGTCGCGCTTCATTTCGCCGCGGTTATAGACGTCGATTGCGTCACCGGCGATCATGGCGCGGGTGAATTTAAACAGCGCCATATCCGGACGGCCCCATGGACCATATACGGTGAAAAAACGCAGGCCGGTCGTTGGCAGGTTATAAAGATGCGAATAGGTATGCGACATGAGCTCATTGGCTTTTTTCGTCGCTGCGTAAAGCGAAACCGGATGATCGACGCTGTCGTCCGTCGAAAATGGCATTTTACGATTCAGGCCATAAACAGAACTGGAGGAGGCGTAGAGCAGATGCTCGATTTTATGATGACGGCATCCTTCAAGAATATTTAAATGCCCAATCAGGTTGGCGTCGGCATAGGCGTGAGGATTATCGATAGAATAGCGTACGCCCGCTTGCGCGCCCAGATGAATGACGCGTTGAAAGGCGTGTTGTTCGAATAACGAGGCAATGGCGGCGCGATCCGCCAGCTCCATTTTAATAAACCTGAAGCTGGGGTGCTGTGCGATTAAATCAAGACGAGATTGTTTCAGGCCGACATCATAATAGTCATTGAGATTATCGATGCCGACAATCTGGTGACCGGCGGCCAGCAAGCGTTGAGTGACGTGAAATCCAATAAAGCCTGCGGCGCCGGTGACCAGAATGTTCATACTTCCCTCGTTAATTACGCAATTTGAATAGACGCTCCGCGGCCGATTGCATAATAAACGAAACCGCGTTTGCTGATACGCTCTGGATCATACAGGTTGCGACCATCAAAAATCACGGGTTCTTTAAGGGAATTTTTAATTACGTCAAAGTCCGGCGCACGGAAGTTCTGCCATTCGGTACAGATGACCAGGCCATCCGCGCCCTGCAGCGCCGCTTCTTTGGTGCCCATCAGCTTAAGATCGCTGCGGTGACCATAGATGCGCTGCGCTTCGTCCATCGCTTCCGGATCGAACGCCTGAACGCTTGCGCCGGCTTCCCACAGCGATTCCATCAGCACGCGGCTGGAGGCTTCACGCATATCGTCGGTGTTCGGCTTGAACGACAGACCCCAGACAGCAAAGGTTTTACCGCTCAGATCGTCGCCGAAGTGGCGTTTGATAAAAGTGGGCAGCTTGGTTTTCTGGCTATCGTTGACATCTTCCACCGCCTGCAGCAGACGCGGCTTATAGCCGATCGACTCAGCCGTGCGGATCAGCGCCTGTACGTCTTTCGGGAAGCAGGAACCGCCGTAGCCGCAGCCTGGGTAGATGAAGTGGTAGCCGATACGTGAATCAGAACCGATGCCCTGACGCACTTTCTCGACGTCCGCACCCAGACGTTCGGCAAGGTTGGAGATCTCATTCATGAAGCTGATTTTGGTCGCCAGCATGCAGTTCGCCGCGTACTTGGTCAGCTCCGCGCTGCGGATATCCATAACAATCATTCGGTCGTGATTGCGGTTGAACGGCTCATAGAGTTCGCGCAACAGCTCTTCGACTTCCTCATTATCCGTACCCACCACGATGCGCTCAGGACGCATGCAGTCGTTGACGGCTGCGCCTTCCTTGAGAAACTCCGGGTTGGATACCACGTCAAACGTCAGGCTGACGCCGCGATCGCGCAGGGTCTCTTCCATCACGCGACGCACTTTATCCGCTGTTCCGACGGGAACGGTGGATTTATCCAGCACAACCTTGTGATCCTTCATGTGCTGCGCAATGGTACGAGCAACGGCGGTCACATATTTAAGGTCAGCCGAACCGTCCTCATCTGGCGGCGTACCCACGGCGATAAACTGCATTACGCCGTGATTGACGCCCTCTTCCGCATCAGTGCTGAACTTAAGGCGACCCGCCTCATAGTTCGACATAACCAGCGGCGTAAGGCCGGGTTCAAAAATGGGGATGATGCCTTTTTTCAGGTTTTCGACTTTTTTCGCGTCGACATCAATGCAGAGAACGTCATGTCCGACTTCGGCCAACACCGCAGCCTGAACCAGACCGACATAGCCGATACCAAATACAGTGACTTTCATTGAGTTATCCTGTGTTTATGAATTACTTTTTATTGCCAACTGCGCTATCGAGCCACTGAGAAAAATCTTTGCCCAGCACTGGATGGCGAACACCGTACTCAACGAATGCCTGCATATAACCAAGCTTGTTACCGCAGTCATGGCTTACGCCTTTCAGGTGGTAAGCTTCTACTGTCTCTTTCTCCATCAGCATGGCGATAGAGTCGGTCAGCTGTACTTCGCCGCCTGCACCCGGAGGGGTTTTCGCCAGCAGAGGCCAGATGTCCGCAGAGAGAACGTAACGGCCAACGACCGCAAGGTTAGAAGGCGCTTCGGTGGCTTTAGGCTTCTCAACTACGCCAACCATCGGCGCGCTGTCGCCCGGCTGCAGCTCGGCACCCTGGCAGTCAACAACGCCGTAAGCGGTCACGTCCGCGACCGGCTCAACCATAATCTGGCTGCGGCCTGACTCGTCGAAACGGCTCAGCATTTCCGCCAGGTTATCTTTAGTCGGGTTGGATTCGTACTCGTCGATAATCACGTCGGGCAGGATCACCGCAACCGGCTCGTCGCCAATCAGCGGGTGCGCACACATAACGGCGTGGCCCAGGCCTTTCGCGATGCCCTGACGCACCTGCATGATGGTCACGTGCGGCGGACAGATTGACTGGATTTCGTCCAGCAGCTGACGCTTAACGCGTTTTTCCAGCATCGCTTCCAGCTCAAAACTGGTATCGAAGTGGTTTTCAATGGAGTTTTTAGAAGAGTGCGTAACCAGCACAATTTCGTTAATTCCTGCTGCGATGCACTCGTTAACGACATACTGAATTAACGGCTTATCGACCAGCGGTAACATCTCTTTCGGAATCGCTTTTGTCGCAGGGAGCATACGGGTGCCCAAACCTGCTACAGGGATTACCGCTTTTTTTACTTTGGACTTATAGGCAGACATCAAGATACCTCTCTTATAGGCCGTTCAAGTTAATACTTGATATGTCGGTTGAAATTCGGGAATGAGTATATCAGTTACCATCGAACGGATTTATCCTGGAAGGAGTCAATCCGCAGAATTTAAGACTATTACCCAAGTGTAAAGCTAACCTATGGACCTGTCTTCAGACCCCGGCGAAATTAAATTTTTTCGCCTATTCATCAGCCGATAACATCAGGCGGATCCTGCCTCCAGCGCCCCAGACGTGGCATTGCCAGCTGTCAGCCCGCTGGCTGATTTGGTTAAGATGCGTGCTTCCCATAGTGCCAAGGGGAACGCCGTTACTGAGTTGAATTTGGTGGGCGTGAACATGAAGCGTGGCGTTTAATCCAGCAGAAACCAGAATCAGGTTTTGAAAGGTGCGGTGGTAATAGCCGACCAGCAGCGGAAACTGTCCGCTCAGATTGGCCTGACGCAACAGCAGATTGACCTGACGCAGCAAACCGTTTAACTCCGGCAGCCGCTGTTTTTGGCCGGAAAGCTGCTCCTGCAGCAGACCGTTGAACAACGCGCGCAGCAGCAGCGCGGCCAGCACGCCGTTATCGCCAGCGCGCGTGACGTCAAGACAGTAAAAAGCGAGATCGTTGTCGGAGAGCGCCGCGATATCCAGCACCAGCCCCGGCTGTTCGGCCATGGTGAGCTGTCGATAGTTGACGCGGCAATTGGCCACCGTCTGCTGAACCGGCGGCTGAAGCTGTTTAAGCAGCTTCGCGGCGGCGGCCGGATCGCGCACCAGCGCGTCCCAGTCCTGAAACAGCTGCTCGTCCTCTTCCACCTTGGAGGTGAACATCGAAGGATAGAGACATTCATAGACCGCTTCGCGGAAGCGCTCGAAATTTTTCAGCGGCTTAAGCAGCACGTCCTGCACGCCGAGGCGCAAAACATGGGCGATATCCGCCATATTTTCAGTCGCCGAGATAATCAGAATCGGCACGCTGTTGCCGCGCGTGCGGATATGCTCGACAAACTGAATGCCGTTCATACGCGGCATTTCCAGATCGCAGATCACCAGATCCACATCGTGCTGCTGCAGATAGCCAATGCCATCAATGCCGTCGCCGGCTTCAAACGTACTGGCGCCGAGCGCCAGCAAGAAGTTGTTTACCAGAGAACGGAAAACGACCTCATCTTCGACAATGAGTATCTTTTTGCCGATTAGTGGTTTCTCCATTCTTTCCCCCTGCGTACCAGATCAATCAATAGTGGTTCATAAAACGCAGTTGCGCCTTTCAGAATTAGCCGAAGTAACACCTGTGAATGAACAACCTGATTATCTGCTTCGCACCAGCGGTAATAGTTCATCCATTTTTTTCTCAACGGCGGCCCTGCCTGCCTCGATAGCCTCTTCTGCGCGGTGAAAGTCCAGCGTCGAAATCTGCGGACAAAACGGCTGAATCAGCACATCGGGAGGATCGCCTGCCATACGGTTGCGCTTCAGGCGATTTTCCAGCACCTGGATGGATGTCGACATAATCTCCATCGCACCCGGCGTTTGCGTGGTGCGGCGATGGGTCAATCCCACCAGCCGCTGACGTATTTTTTTAGCCCAACTCAGGGCCGCGGCCGAAACCGCTTCGTCGCTGTTCTGCGGCGTGACAGACAGGAGATCCTGCTGCATCAGATGCGCGTCATGCTGAAGATCGACAGCGATAACGATATCCGCACCAAGGGCGCGCGTAAGCGAAACGGGTACGGGATTCACCACCGCGCCGTCCACCAGCCAGTAACCATTGTAGCCGACCGGCGGCAATAAGCCTGGCATACTACAGGATGCGCGCACAGCCTGATGCAGATCGCCCTCGGTAAGCCATAATTCTCGGCCGGTGCTGAGGTTGGTCGCCACCACGCCGAACGGCTTGCCGCAGCTCTCGAGGCGATGTTGAGTAATCAGCTGACGCACATGGTTGAAGACGCGCTCGCCGCGCAGCAAACCGCCGCGCTGCCAGGAAAGGTCCATCAGACGAATAACATCCCAGTAGCGAAAGGCGCTGACCCACTTCTCCATCTGCGGCAGGCGGTCGTTGACATAAGCCGCGCCGACCAGCGCGCCGACGGAGCAGCCTGCCACCACGTCGATTTCGACGCCCGCTCGCGTCAGGGCATTGATAACACCGATATGCGCCCATCCTTTGGCTGCGCCTGACCCTAACGCCAGTCCGATTTTAACCTTTCTCATTTACCCTCTGTCGCCATCGACTGTGCATAGCTTCACTGCGCCAGGTCGGCTACCATATGGCGTCATCTTAATTTATCGCTCACAGGAGTTATTGTGTCCGAACCCTGCCCTTGCTGCAGCGGGAAGCAGTATAGCTTATGTTGCGCGCCCTTTCTGACGGGCGAACGGCTGCCTGAATCGGCTGAACAGTTAATGCGCTCGCGCTATACCGCCTACGCCAGGCAAAACAGCGACTGGCTGGTCGCCAGCTGGCATCCCGACAAACGTCTGCCCGATATGGCGCAGCGATTATCCGAAAGTTTTGCCGGTACCGAGTGGCTAAGCCTGAATGTAACCTGTTGTAATCATGGAAGCCATGATAATGAAGCTTTCGTCACTTTTTTTGCGCGTTACCGCGAAAATTCGCAGATAAGCACAATCCACGAGCGTTCTCGCTTTCTTCGCGAGGATCATCGCTGGTACTATGTCGACGGAACGGCGCCCACCGTAGGGCGCAACGATCGCTGTCCTTGTGGCTCCGATAAAAAATACAAGAAATGTTGCGGCTGAACAGCATACGGCCCAACGGTTTTACCCAATCGCTTTGACAGGACTCTGATCGAGATGCAAGCGCAAACTATGCAACGAAAAGTTTTACGTACCATTTGCCCTGACGCGAAAGGTCTGATCGCTAAAATCACCAATATTTGCTACAAGCACGAGCTGAATATCGTGCAAAACAATGAATTCGTTGATCATCGCACCGGCCGCTTTTTTATGCGCACCGAACTCGAAGGCATTTTCAACGATAACACGCTGCTGGCGGATTTAGACAGCGCGCTGCCGACCGGATCGACGCGCGAGCTGAACAGCGCTGGCCGCCGTCGCGTGGTGGTGCTGGTCACGAAAGAGGCGCACTGCCTGGGCGATCTGCTGATGAAGAGCGCGTTCGGCGGGCTGGATATGGAGATTGCCGCGGTTATCGGCAACCATGACACTCTGCGTTCGCTGGTTGAGCGTTTCGATATTCCTTTCGTACTGGTCAGTCATGAAGGGCTGTCGCGCGAAGAGCACGACAACCTGATGGCAGACGAGATCGACCGTTACCAGCCCGATTACGTGGTGCTGGCGAAATATATGCGCGTGCTGACGCCAGCCTTTGTGCAGCGCTATCCGAACCAGATCATCAATATCCATCACTCGTTCCTGCCGGCGTTTATCGGCGCGCGTCCTTATCATCAGGCCTACGAGCGCGGCGTGAAGATCATTGGCGCCACGGCGCACTACGTGAACGATAACCTGGATGAGGGTCCGATCATCATGCAGGACGTGATTAACGTCGATCACAGCTATACGGCCGAAGAGATGATGCGCGCGGGACGCGACGTGGAGAAGAACGTGTTAAGCCGCGCGCTCTATAAAGTGCTGGGGCAGCGCGTATTTGTTTACGGCAACCGCACGATTATTCTTTAAGCGCATCGGGCGCTGAATCGTTTGTGAATTCAGCGCCACGGGCAAAAAGTGGGCAAACGGTTCACATTTTTCAGTTGGGCGCTTTACACGCTGACCGCATTTGGTATGATGCGCCCCGCTTTAAGGCACAATGATTCAGGCCAGTGGTGGGATTCCCGAGCGGCCAAAGGGAGCAGACTGTAAATCTGCCGTCACAGACTTCGAAGGTTCGAATCCTTCTCCCACCACCATCTGAATCGTTTCTTCGCCTTAGCGGTCATTATTAGCATTTCCCAGGTGGGATTCCCGAGCGGCCAAAGGGAGCAGACTGTAAATCTGCCGTCACAGACTTCGAAGGTTCGAATCCTTCTCCCACCACCATCCTTACACTCTCCCGTATTAAATACATTCTCCTGATTTTCCCGATAATTCGGGGAGAAGGATGAGAAGCTTCGACCGAAGGTTCGGGTCGAGCGCAGCGAGACAACGCGCAAGGCGCGGCCCGTAGGGTGAGGCGCAAGGCGCCGAATAATCCTTCTCCCACCACCATCCTTACACTCTCTCCCGTATTAAATACATTCTCCTGATTTTCCCGACAGGCACCGCACGCATCTCCATGACTTTTTGCTGAAAAATCGCTACCATCCGGCGCAACATTCTCAGCACACTGGTCTACGCCATGAAATTTGTTTCATTCAACATCAACGGGTTGCGTGCCCGCCCCCATCAGCTTGAAGCGCTCGTCGAACAACATCAGCCTGACGTTATCGGCCTGCAGGAAACCAAAGTCCATGACGATATGTTTCCGCTCGAAGAGGTGGCGAAACTCGGCTACAACGTCTTTTATCACGGCCAGAAAGGCCACTATGGCGTGGCGCTGATGACCAAAGTGCAGCCCGTTTCGGTACGTCGCGGCTTTCCCGGCGACGATGAAGAGGCGCAGCGCCGCCTGATTATGGCGGAGATCCCGAGTCCGATAGGCGATATCACCGTTATCAACGGCTACTTCCCGCAGGGCGAGAGCCGCGACCATCCGACCAAATTCCCGGCGAAAGAGAAGTTCTATCGCGATCTGCAAACCTGGCTTGAGCAGAGCCTGCTGGCGGATAAGCCCGTGCTGATTATGGGCGACATGAATATCAGCAGCACCGATCTCGATATCGGCATCGGTGAAGAGAGCCGCAAACGCTGGTTACGCACCGGAAAGTGCTCTTTCCTGCCGGAAGAGCGCGAATGGATGGATCGCCTGCTGAAGTGGGGACTGGTGGATACCTTCCGCGAAAAAAATCCCGAGGTGAGCGACCGTTTCTCCTGGTTCGACTACCGCTCAAAGGGGTTCGACGACAATCGTGGGCTGCGCATCGATCTGCTGCTGGCCAGCCAGCCGCTGGCCGTCCGCTGCGTGGAGACAGGAATCGACTACGACATTCGCAGCATGGAAAAACCCTCTGACCACGCGCCGGTCTGGTCAACTTTCGCGTTCTGATACGACGGCGTGGCCGAGTGCCACGCCGTTTATTTCACGATTTTCCAGATCAGCGGATTGGTGCCGAGCACCTTTTCGTCTCGGGCGCACTGCAGCAGCACCCCCTCCGATTTCACCACCGCGCCCTCGCTGTAGTTGCGATTCTCGAAAATACAGCACTGCTGACAGCTGGGCGCGCTGCTCTGATTTTGCGTCCAGACTTCAGGCGGCATATCGACCACCACATCCGCATTGCCGCCCGCGCTGTACTCCTGCTGATGCCCGTGCGAGGGGCTGGCGACGGCCGAGCCGCTCACCAGCGCCACGATAAAGCATAAACCTGCGCTATAACGCATTATTCGCTCTCCTTCACTTTTCGTTTCGCCGTTCGTTTAGGACGTTTCTTCTGCCCTGAAGCGGGCAGTCCGCGAAAGGCCATCGCGCTGGGCTGCTGGCGCGCCTGATGGATCAGCTCGGTCAGCGTGCCGACCAGCGGCTGCATAAATTCCTCATAGCGGCACGCCTTTTCGCTTATGCGCGTCAGGGTCGACTCCCACTGCGCCGTCATATCGGGCCGCGCCGCCAGTTCCGGCAGCGAGTGGATCAACGCTCGCCCCGCAGGCGTCGCGTTGATATAGCGTCCGTTTTTCACCAGAAACGCGCGGCGGAACAGCAGTTCGATAATCCCGGCGCGCGTAGCCTCCGTTCCTAAACCATCGGTCGCGCGCAGCACTTTCTTTAATTCTTTATCCTGCACAAAACGGGCGATACCCGTCATGGCGGAGAGCAGCGTCGCATCGGTGAACGGACGCGGCGGCTGCGTCTGCTTCGCCAGCACCTCGCCCCGCTCGCACAGCAGTTCGTCATTCTTCGCCACCACCGGCAGCGGCGTCCCGTCGTTTTCCTCGTCGCGCTCTTTGCTGCCCAGCAGCGCGCGCCAGCCCGCTTCGGCAAGAAAACGCGCTTTGGCGACGAATTTGCCGCCCGCGATATCCAGCTCGATAACGCATTTGCGGAAAATGGCGTCGGGACAGAACTGCATCAGATACTGACGGGCAATCAAGGCGTAAACGTTCTGCTCGTTCTCCGTCAGCCGCACCGCGCTGGCGCGCGCGGTAGGGATGATGGCGTGGTGCGCGTCCACTTTTTTGTCATCCCAGCAGCGGTTGCGGCGATCGGCGTTGAAGTCGTCCGGCGGCGTCATGGCGCCCGCATGCGTCTGAATCGCCTTCAGCACTGCATGACGGCCAGTAAAGTGCTCTTCCGGCAGATAGCGGCAGTCGGAACGCGGATAGGTGATCAGCTTATGGGTTTCGTAGAGCTTCTGGCAGGTGTCCAGCACCGTCTGCGCGCTTAGCCCGTAGCGCTTTGCCGCTTCAATCTGCAGGCTGGAGAGCGAGAACGGCAGCGGCGCGCCCTCGCCTTCGCGCTTATCGTTGTAGCTGGTGACCAACGCAGGCTGGCCCGCGATGCGGGCGACCACGTGATCCGCCAGCGCGCGATGCAGCAGCCGCCCCTCTTCATCCTGCCAGGGTTCGCAGGCGTCGCTGGGCACCCAGCTGGCGACGAAGCGCTGCTGGTCCGGCGTGACGATATGGGCTTTGACTTCGAAATAATCTTTAGGAACGAAGTTTTCGATCTCTTCGTCGCGGCGCACCACCAGACCCAGCACCGGCGTCTGCACGCGGCCCACCGACAGCACGCCGTCATAGCCCGCGTTGCGCCCCAGCAGCGTCCAGGCGCGCGTCATATTGATACCGTAAAGCCAGTCGGCGC
Organism: Pantoea septica; assembly: GCF_002095575.1. Lineage (GTDB taxonomy): Bacteria > Pseudomonadota > Gammaproteobacteria > Enterobacterales > Enterobacteriaceae > Pantoea > Pantoea septica. The sequence goes on from NZ_MLJJ01000012.1 coordinate 80,027, forward strand.
GCGCGCGCGCCAGCGCCGAAACGCAAAGCGGAATAAATTCGCGGTTTTCGCGCAGTCGGCTGACCGCCCGCTGCACCGCCTGCGGGTTCAGATCGTTGATCAGGCAGCGCTGTACCCGGCTGCGTTTTTCCGCCGGCAGTTGCAGATAGTCGAGCACTTCGTCCACCAGCAGCTGACCTTCGCGATCGGGGTCGCCCGCATGCACCACTTCGCTGGCCTGCTTCAGCAGCTTCTCAATGACTTTAAGCTGCTTCGCCACCGAGGGACGCGGCTGCAGCTGCCATTTTTGCGGGATGATCGGCAGGTCGGCCAGCGACCAGCGCGCGTAGCGGCTGTCGTAACTGTCCGGCTGCGCCTGCTCCAGCAGGTGCCCGACGCACCAGGTGACGACCTGATCGTCGCCGCAGGCGATAAAGCCCTCTCCGCGACGATGGGGCTGGGGCAACACATCGGCAATCGCGCGGCCGAGGCTCGGTTTTTCCGCAATAAACAAACGCATGAGTCAGCAAGATCCTTTACTTCAGGGTATGAGGGCCATTCGGCTAACGCGACAGAGACGCAGCGCTATCTTAGACGTTTCCTGATAAGGAGGTAAGCTCTGGCGGGTCACTTCGGGATCGGTCGCGCAGGATCCGCGCAACCCGCTACGCTGCACGGAAAGAGAGTCGGCGTCGGCTAGAAATAGCTGACGAAAGGCGCGGTGTCGGGATGAACCACGGTGGTGCTCGATTTTAGCTGCGGCGTGCCGAGATAGAGGAAACCGACGATAGCGTCCTGTTCGCGGCAGTTGAAGGCGCTGCGCACGCGCGCGTTGTCGGTCCAGGGACCGCTGCGCCAGATGCCGTTGAAGCCCTGCGCTGCCGCCGCCATCTGCATCGCCATTACCGCGCAGCCTGCCGATACCACCTGCTCCCAGCGCGGCACTTTGGGATGATCTTCGCAGTGGGCGATAACGGTAATGATCATCGGCGCGCGGAACGGCGAGCGCGCCGCTTTATCGATCGCCTTCTCCTCCAGCTGCGCCTCGCGCGCCGCATCTTCTAGCAGCGCGCTCAGCCGATCGCGCCCTTCATTCTCGACGATAACAAAACGCCACGGCTGCAGCGACTTATGATCCGGCGCGCGCATTCCGGCGCGGATAATGTTCTGCAGGCTTTCGCCGGCGGGCGCCGGTTCGGTCAGCCGCGAGGCCGAGCGACGATTAATCAGTAATTCAAGTGCATCCATGATTTTCTCCTGATGTCATAACGCGTTGGCTAATCCTGGCACAGCCTGATCTTTTGTAACAGTCCGCCGCGATTTCCTGCTGACATTTTCCGCGCCGCTCTTTAGGATGAGGGCGTCATGGAAGGCGGAGCCGCGCGGCGACCGCTTTCCGCTAGCGAAAATGGAGAGTCTGATGCGCACATTGTGGCGAATTATTGCCGGTCTGTTCCGATGGACATGGCGGGTGCTGAATTTTATCAGGGAGTTTATTCTCAATCTGTTCCTGATCTTTTTAATCCTGGTCGGCGTCGGCATCTGGCTGCAGGTCAGCGGTTCCGGCAGCGGATCGACGCCGGTGCAGCAAGGCGCGTTGAAAGTCGACCTCACCGGCGTGCTGGTGGATAAGCCCTCGGTCAGCAACAAGCTGAGCAAACTGGGGCGTCAGCTGCTGGGCGCAAGCAGCGATCGTCTGCAGGAGAACTCGCTGTTTGACGTGGTGGACGCCATTCGTCAGGCCAAAAACGACAAAAACATCACCGGCATGGTGCTGGATCTGCGCGACTTCGCCGGCGGCGATCAGCCCTCTCTGCAATACGTCGGCAAAGCGCTGCGCGAATTCCGCGACAGCGGCAAGCCCATTTTTGCGCTGGGCGACAGCTACAGCCAGGCGCAGTACTATCTCGCCAGCTACGCAAGCAAAATCTATCTCTCGCCGCAGGGCACGGTCGATCTGCACGGTTTCGCCACCAACGGCCTCTACTATAAGACGCTGCTGGATAAGCTGAAGGTTAACTCCCACGTTTTCCGCGTCGGCACTTACAAATCGGCGGTCGAACCTTTCCTGCGCGACGACATGTCGCAGGCGGCGCGCGACGCCGACAGCCGCTGGGTCGGTCAGCTTTGGCAGAACTATCTGAATACCGTGGCGGGCAACCGTCAAATTACGCCGGATCAGCTGTTCCCTGGGGCGGCGGCGGTGATCGCCGGTCTTGAGGCGGTAAATGGCGATACCGCCAAATATGCGCTCAACAACAAGCTGGTGGACGTGCTGGACAGCCGCGCGGCGGTCGATCAGGAGCTGGTGAAAACCTTCGGCTGGGATAAAGCCAACAACGACTACCACAGCGTCAGCATCTATGACTACAACGTGAAACAGCCGACCCAGCAGGATGGCAATATCGCGGTTGTGATGGCGAGCGGCGCGATTATGGACGGCGAGGAGACCCCGGGCAACGTCGGCGGCGACACTACCGCCGCGCAAATCCGCGATGCGCGCCTCGATCCCAAAATCAAGGCGATTATCCTGCGCGTCAACAGCCCTGGCGGCAGCGTTACGGCCTCCGAAGCGATCCGTGAAGAGCTGGCGGCGGCGCATGCGGCCGGTAAGCCCGTCGTCGTTTCTATGGGCGGCATGGCGGCTTCAGGCGGCTACTGGATCTCAACGCCGGCAGACTACATCGTCGCCAGCCCGAGTACTCTGACCGGCTCCATCGGCATTTTCGGCGTCATCAATACGCTGGAGAACATTCTGGATAGCATCGGCGTGCATACGGACGGTGTCGCTACCTCGCCGCTGGCGGACGTGGCCTCCACCAAAGCGCTGCCGACCGAAGTGCAGCAGTTGATGCAGCTGACGATTGAAAACGGCTACCGCAACTTTGTCGGCCTGGTCGCCGCTTCACGTCATAAAACGCCGGAGCAAATCGACGCTATCGCGCAGGGTCACGTCTGGACCGGCAGCGACGCCAAAGCCAACGGCCTGGTCGATGCGCTGGGCGACTTTGACGATGCGGTGAAGAAAGCGGGCGAACTGGCGAAGGTCGCGAAGCCGCAGCTCGCCTGGTATCAGGATCAGCCGGGCATGTTCGATATGCTGCTCAGCCAGGTCAACGCCTCGGCGCAGGCGGTGCTGCCGACCACGCTGAAAGCCTGGCTGCCCGCGCCGATGCTGGACGTAATGAGCGCCATGAAACAGCAGCCCGGCCTGCTGAATAACCTCAACGATCCGCAAAATCGCTATGCGTTCTGTCTGAACTGCGGCGAAGTGCGATGAAGCTCGCAGCCCGGTCCTCGACCGGGCTGCTTTTCCCCCGCTTTCCCCTTATACTGCGCGTTTTACGGCAAGTCTGAGTTTCTGATGCAAAAGAAAAACATCTATGTCGCCTATACCGGCGGCACCATCGGCATGCAGCGCTCCGCGCAAGGCTACATCCCGGTTTCAGGTCACCTGCAGCAACAGCTGGCGAATATGCCAGAGTTCCACCGCCCTGAGATGCCGGATTTCACCATCCATGAATACGATCCGCTGATCGACTCTTCCGATATGACGCCCGAAGACTGGCAGGCTATCGCGGAAGATATCCGACAAAATTATGATCGCTACGATGGATTTGTTATCCTGCACGGAACCGATACCATGGCCTTCACCGCTTCGGCGCTGTCGTTCATGCTGGAGAACCTGGCGAAGCCCGTTATCGTGACCGGCTCGCAGATCCCGCTGGCGGAGCTGCGCTCTGACGGCCAGCAAAACCTGCTGAACGCGCTCTACGTGGCGGCGAACTATCCCGTGAATGAAGTCTCGCTGTTTTTCAACAACCAGCTTTATCGCGGCAACCGCACCACGAAAGCGCATGCTGACGGCTTTAACGCTTTTGCATCGCCGAACCTTTCCGCCCTGCTGGAAGCCGGCATTCATATTCGCCGGCTGAATACGCCGCCCGCGCCGCAGGGCCAGGGGCCGCTGAAGGTGCATACCATTACGCCGCAGCCTATCGGCGTCGTCACCATCTATCCGGGCATCTCGGCGGATGTGGTGCGCAACTTTTTACGCCAGCCGGTAAAAGCGCTGATCCTGCGTTCCTACGGCGTCGGTAACGCGCCGCAGAACGCCGAGTTTCTCGCCGAGCTGCAGCAGGCGAGCGAGCGCGGCATTGTGGTGGTTAACCTGACCCAGTGTATTTCCGGCAAGGTGAACATGGGCGGCTACGCTACCGGCAACGCCCTTGAGCACGCGGGCGTCATAAGCGGATTTGATTTAACGGTGGAAGCCGCGCTGACCAAGCTCCACTTTTTACTGAGTCAGTCGCTCTCCTGCGATGAGATCCGCGCCAGGATGCAACAAAATTTGCGCGGTGAACTGACCGAAGACTAATTACGGAGCCACCTGTTATGAAGCAGGCCCTCATTATCATAGATATTCAAAACGATTTTTGTCCCGGCGGCCCCATGGCCGTGCATGAAGGCGATATGACCGTGCCGGTCGCCAACCGCTATGCGCGCGAATTCCGCGCGCGCGGCGAGTGCGTGCTGGCGCTGCAAGACTGGCATCCGGCTAACCACGGCAGCTTCGCCTCGGTATCCGGCGAACCGGTCTACACGCTGGGCGAACTCAACGGGCTGGCGCAGATCTGGTGGCCGGATCACGGCATTCAGGGTTCCGCCGGCGCTGAGCTTCATCCCGGCCTCGATCGCAACCTGATCGATGCGGTATTCCATAAGGGACAGGATGTCGACGTCGACAGCTACAGCGCCTTTTTCGACAACGGTCATCGGCGCAAAACCGAGCTGGACAGCTGGCTGCAGGCGCGCGGCATTACCCATCTTGTGATGCTGGGCATTGCCACCGACTACTGCGTGAAGTACAGCGTGCTGGATGCGCTGGAGCTGGGTTATCAGGTGACGGTGGTGAAGGAAGGCTGTCGCGGCGTGAATCTCAGCCCTGAAGACAGCGATATCGCGTTCGCCCAGATGAAGGCGCAGGGCGCGGTGCTGATTTAGCGGAATAAAGTAAGGCCGATGCAATGTCGGCCTTGTGTTCAGTGCAGGTTGATGCGCGTAATCTCAGCGTCGATACCGAACTCTTCTTTCAGCTCTCGCTTCGATTTCGTCACCATTTCGCCGCCCTTGCTGATGGTCATATGCTGCGGCGCCTCGTTGTGGCGCGCCTGATAGAGCATCACCAGCTGCAGGCAGTTCTCGCGCTGCGCCTGCGACAGCGCCACGCCATCCGGCCATTTCCCGGTTTCCACCGCCGTCGCCAGCCGTTCGTAGACCTCAGGCGTCATGGCGTCGACCATCGCCTCAAGCTGTTGTTTCATTCTTCACCCCCGCTGTTCGTCGCCCTGCTCGTCGGTAAAGCTCAGCGACGCCGAGTTAACGCAGTAGCGTTCGCCGGTCGGCTGCGGCCCGTCCGGGAAGACGTGCCCCAGGTGCGCGTCGCAGTTATTGCAGCGGATTTCGATGCGGTGCATACCGTGAGAGTCATCCTCCAGATAGCGAATCGCGTCGTCGCTTACCGGCTGATAGAAACTCGGCCAGCCGCAGCCGGAGTCATACTTGGTTTCCGAGAGAAACAGCGGTGCGTTGCAGACCAGGCAGTGATAGATGCCTTCCTGTTTATTGTGCAGAAGCGCGCCGCTGAAAGGCGGTTCCGTGCCGCGCTGCTGGGTCACATAGCGCTGCATTTCAGACAATTGCGCAATTTTTGCTTCGGATGCGGTTTCTTTAGCCATTTGAGTGGTTCCGGAGAGTGTCATTCTGAAAAAATCGTCTACTATTCTAACAAATGAATAACAATGCCGAGGCTTTTTTCGTGCTTAGCGACCATACTTTCCTTTCGCAGCGTAGATTTGTGACCTCGATCACCTTTTGCTAACGCTATCCCTTTATATTCAGCAATCGGGTTTCGGCATCATCTCAACACGCTTGTTGCGCAAGCGGTTGCGCAACAAATTATTCCTGTCGAACGGATTGACCTGTCGCAACTATTGACACGATTCCGCTTGACGCCTGGTAAGGTTTTTGTAATTTTACAGCCAACCTTTTATTCACTAACAAATAGCTGGTGGAATATATGACTATCAAAGTAGGTATCAACGGTTTTGGTCGTATCGGCCGTATCGTTTTCCGCGCTGCTCAGCAGCGTTCTGACATCGAAATCGTTGCGATCAACGATCTGTTAGACGCGGACTACATGGCTTACATGCTGAAGTACGACTCAACGCACGGCCGCTTCGACGGTACCGTTGAAGTACAGGACGGCGCGCTGATCGTTAACGGCAAAAAAATCCGCGTTACCTCTGAGAGAGACCCGGCTAACCTGAAGTGGGACGAAGCAGGCGTTGACGTTGTTGCTGAAGCGACCGGCATCTTCCTGACTGACGAAACCGCACGTAAACACATCACCGCCGGCGCGAAAAAAGTCGTGCTGACCGGTCCGTCTAAAGACGACACTCCGATGTTCGTTCGCGGCGCCAACTTCGACAAATATGCTGGCCAGGACATCGTTTCTAACGCTTCCTGCACCACCAACTGCCTGGCACCGCTGGCGAAAGTCATCAACGACAAATTCGGCATCGTCGAAGGTCTGATGACCACCGTTCATGCGACCACCGCCACGCAGAAAACCGTTGACGGCCCGTCTCACAAAGACTGGCGCGGCGGCCGCGGCGCATCTCAGAACATCATCCCGTCTTCTACTGGCGCAGCGAAAGCCGTGGGCAAAGTCCTGCCGGAGCTGAACGGTAAACTGACCGGCATGGCGTTCCGCGTACCGACTCCGAACGTTTCCGTTGTTGACCTGACCGTACGTCTGGAAAAAGCGGCTTCTTACAAAGACATTTGTGCAGCAATCAAAGCCGCTGCAGAAGGCGAAATGAAAGACGTGCTGGGCTACGTTGAAGACGACGTGGTTTCTACCGACTTCAACGGCGAAGTGCTGACTTCTGTATTCGACGCTAAAGCCGGCATCGCGCTGAACGACAACTTCGTGAAACTGGTTTCCTGGTACGACAACGAAACCGGCTACTCAAACAAAGTTCTCGACCTGATCGCGCTGGTTGCTAAATAAGCAGACCGGTCACGACAGACAACAAGGGCGACTTCGGTCGCCCTTTTTTTTCGTAGCAACAGGAAGGATTCGGTTATGCAAGATAAAATTTTCTCGCTGCCCGTGGTGAAGCAGATCTCCCCTTACCTCTCGCAGCGTCAGCTGGGCGATCTGCCGGTAATTGTGGTGAGCCACCCTCAGGTGCGTGCTGCGATTACGCTTCAGGGTGCGCATCTTATCGCCTGGCAGCCGAGCGGAGAAAAGCCGGTTATCTGGCTGAGCGAAAAATCGCTTTTTGCTGCCGGCAAAGCCATTCGCGGCGGTGTGCCCATCTGCTGGCCGTGGTTTGGGCCGGAAGGCGAACCGGCGCACGGTTTCGCCCGCAATCAGTCCTGGACGCTGTCGGCGCACGATGAGAATGAAGAGAACGTCATGCTGACCTTCGTGCTGGAGAGTACGCCGCAGACGAAAAAATTATGGCCGCATGACTTTACCCTGTTCGCCCGTTTCCGCCTCGGCAAGCACTGCGAGATCGAGCTGGAAGCCCACGGCGACTTTACTGCGACCGGCGCGCTGCACAGCTATTTCCAGGTGGCCGATATCGCCGGCGTAGAGGTAAGCGGGCTGGGTTCGCGCTTTATCGACAAGGTCGACAACAACAGCGAGCAAACCTCCAGCGGCAAACAGACCTATCCGGGCCGCATTGACCGCGTCTTCACCCAGCCGGAGGATTGCTCGCTGATTCAGGATAAACAGGGGCAGCGCGTAATTGAGGTCTATCACCATCATCACAGCGACGTGGTGACCTGGAACCCAGGCGTTGAGCTTTCATGCAGCATGGCGGACATGGCCAACGACGGCTATAAAACCATGGTTTGCGTGGAGACGGCGCGCATCTCGAAACCGATGCGCAGCGCGGGCGAAAAACCGGCGCGACTGGCGACCACCTTCCGCCTGCGGCAGAAAGCTTAAAACAGATCAGGCAACTGCCTGATTTAGAAAGAGAGTGACACGGAACGCAGAGCAAAGCGTCCCGCGCCAGAAGTGCGAGCGACTGGCGACCGTTACGTGTCACTCGCCATCGCGCCAGCTGAACGCCGGCGTTGCTTTACGCTCAGACGATATCCAGCGCCATCTTGTGCTGCGGCGGCGGAAACGCCTGATTGATTCGCGCCAGCTCATCATCGCTCAGCCGGATCTGCAGCGCCGCCGCGTTCTCTTTGACGTGCGCCTGCGAGCTCGCCTTCGGAATGGCCATCACGCCCTCTTTGCGGATAACCCACGCCAGCAGCAGCTGCGCGACGCTAATGCCCTTCTGTTGTGCAATCTCCACCAGCGTCTCGTTGGAAAAGAGCGCCTGGCGCAGCCTTCCGGCCTGCGCCAGCGGACAGTAGGCCATGACCGGCATCTGATGCTGCTGGCAGACGGGCAGCAGATCGAACTCGATGCCGCGCGACGCGAGATGATACAGCACCTGATTGGTGGCGCAGCGTGCCCCGCCAGGCTCCTCCAGCAGCTCCTGCAGATCGTCGACGTCAAAATTAGAAACGCCCCAGCGCAGGATTTTGCCCTGCTGCTGAAGGGTTTCCATTGCGCGAACAGTCTCTTCAAGCGGCACGTTGCCGCGCCAGTGCAGCAGATAGAGATCCAGCCGGTCGGTGCCGAGCCGCCGCAGGCTGCGCTCGCAGGCGTCAATCGCATCCGTTTCGCCTGCATTCCAGGGATATAGCTTCGACACGAGAAACGCGTCGTCGCGCCGTCCGCGCAGCGCCTCGCCGACCACCTCTTCCGCACCGCCGTCTGCATACATTTCGGCGGTGTCAATCAGCGTCAGGCCCGCATCGAGCCCCGCCCGCAGCGCGGCGACCTCTTCACGGCGTCGCGCGGCTTCTTCGCCCATATACCAGGTGCCCTGACCTATCGCGGGTAATCGCGTATGCTCATCAAAAGCGATCGCTTTGTTCATCCGTTTGCTCCTGCATCAAGTCTGGGCACCCATATGGTGCATGGTTAAGAATTTGCCCCGTAATCGCGCCAATCAGAAGCTGTAGCTGATGCCGGTCCAGAGCGTGGTCTGCCCGCTCTTGTCGATCATCGGGCTGTCTTTAATCTCGCTGTCGAAGCGGGTGTAGCGTCCGACCAGGCTGGCGTTCCACTGCGGCGTGATCTGATAGCTGGCGCTCAGCTCGACGTAGGGAGACCAGCTGTCGTCAGGCTGATAGCGGTCGATACCGGTACGCGCCGACTCATGGCTGGAGACGCCATAGTAATAGCGGTTCTGGTTGGCGCTGGTCCACATCGCGCCGACGCCCGGCGTCAGGCTGAAATCGCCGAAGTCGAAGCGGTAGAGGTAGGTCATATCCCAGATAATGCCGTTGCTGTTGTTCAGCACATCGCCCAAGAGCGCCGTGCGCAGGATGCCCCACTCCGCCATGTGGTTATAGGTGGCGCCGCCCATTAGCGTCATACGACGCTTATCAAGGCCTTTCATGTCGCCCAGATCGTTATCGCCCGGATCGTACTGCTGCGGCGAACCGAGCAGCGTCAAAGAGAGCTGATTTTGCGGATCTTTCCACAGGTAATAACCGCCCTGCAGAGTATGGAACCAGAAATTATCGCCCTCGTAATTGATGACGGGAACCGGCAAATAGCGATCCTGGCCGCCACGATAGGGAGACTGCGCGTAAATCACTGATGCGCCAAGCGACAGGGATTCAGCAGCAGCGGTATTAGCGAAAAAAAGAGCACAAATAATCGCGCTAGGCGCTTTAAGTTTGAATTGGTTCACAATTTATTTCTTCCATAAATATAAAAATCACTACGAAGTTTAACGATTTTTGCTCGCCGGTTTAACCATAATCTGAGGTGCTCTTTAACAGAGCGGCTGAAAGCGGCACATCTGCCGGATTCTACTCTCTTTTCCCTTTGGTTGACGCAAAGCTGGCTTTGCAACAATCTGACTTTGTTATTGATATATCGCCAAATAGTAAAATTATGCGGAGGAAATTTCCTAAATGCCTTCTACAGTTAAAAGTAAGCCGTGAGTCTTAGTACGAGCAGAGTGACCATAAGAAGTGTGTACCCCGATAACAATACATCAGGTTGGCATAAGGGTTGCTGTACTCAAAAGAGAATATCTTCCGGGAGCTGCATGAGCCTTTAATTACGCTCCTTTACCTGTGCTAAAAACGAAAGGACGGGCATCGCTATGAATATATTCGATCACTATCGTCAGCGTTATGAAGCTGCCAAGGACGAAGAGTTCACACTGCAGGAATTTCTTGCCATCTGTAAGCAGGATCGCAGTGCATACGCCAACGCCGCAGAGCGACTGTTAATGGCTATAGGTGAGCCAGTAATGGTCGACACTGCTCAGGAGCCACGCCTTTCCAGAATATTCTCCAACCGTGTGATTGGCCGTTATCCGGCCTTTGAAGAGTTCTATGGCATGGAAGAGGCCATAGAGCAGATCGTTTCCTATCTGAAACATGCCGCGCAGGGTCTGGAGGAGAGAAAACAGATCCTGTACCTGCTTGGGCCCGTCGGCGGCGGTAAATCGTCGCTGGCAGAGCGTCTGAAAGCGCTGATGCAGCGCGTGCCTATCTATGTGTTAAGCGCAGACGGCGAACGCAGCCCGGTCAACGATCATCCGCTCTGCCTGTTCAATCCGCAGGAAGACGCCAATATCCTTGAAAAAGAGTACAACGTGCCGCGTCGCTACCTCGGCACCATAATGTCCCCCTGGGCGGCGAAACGCCTGCATGAATTCGGCGGCGATATCACTCGCTTCAAAGTGGTGAAAGTCTGGCCGTCGATTCTTGAACAGCTGGCGATCGCCAAAACCGAGCCTGGCGACGAGAACAACCAGGACATTTCCGCGCTGGTGGGTAAAGTCGATATCCGCAAGCTGGAGAATCACGCGCAAAACGATCCCGACGCCTACGGTTATTCCGGCGCGCTGTGTCGCGCTAACCAGGGGATTATGGAATTCGTTGAGATGTTCAAGGCGCCGATTAAGGTGCTGCACCCCCTGCTGACCGCGACGCAGGAAGGGAACTACAACGGTACGGAGGGGATCTCCGCGCTGCCGTTTAACGGCATTATCCTGGCGCACTCCAACGAATCGGAATGGGTGACCTTCCGCAACAACAAAAACAACGAGGCGTTTCTTGACCGCGTCTACATCGTCAAGGTGCCTTACTGCCTGCGCGTTTCCGAAGAGATCAAAATCTACGAGAAACTGCTTAACCACAGCGAACTGGCGACCGCGCCCTGCGCGCCCGGCACGCTGGAAACCCTGGCCCGGTTCTCTATCCTGTCGCGCCTGAAAGAGCCGGAAAACTCCAGCATCTATTCGAAAATGCGCGTCTATGACGGCGAAAGCCTGAAGGATACCGACCCGAAAGCGAAATCCTGGCAGGAGTATCACGACTACTCCGGCGTTGACGAGGGCATGAACGGCCTCTCTACCCGCTTCGCGTTTAAAATCCTGTCGCGGGTGTTTAACTTCGATCACAACGAAGTGGCGGCGAACCCGGTGCACCTTTTCTACGTGCTGGAGCAGCAGATTGAGCGCGAGCAGTTCCCGCAGGATCAGGCAGAGAAGTATCTGGAGCACCTGAAAGGCTATCTGATCCCCAAATACGCCGAGTTTATCGGCAAGGAGATTCAGACCGCCTATCTGGAGTCCTACTCTGAATATGGCCAAAACATCTTTGACCGCTACGTGACCTATGCCGATTTCTGGATTCAGGATCAGGAGTACCGCGATCCCGATACCGGACAGCTGTTTGACCGCGAGTCGCTGAATGCGGAACTGGAAAAGATTGAGAAACCGGCCGGGATCAGCAACCCGAAAGATTTCCGCAACGAGATTGTGAACTTCGTGCTGCGCGCCCGCGCGCAGAATAACGGCCGCAATCCCAACTGGACCAGTTACGAGAAGCTGCGCACCGTGATCGAGAAAAAAATGTTCTCGAACACCGAGGAGCTGCTGCCGGTTATCTCGTTCAATACCAAAACCTCCACGGATGAACAGAAGAAACATGACGATTTCGTCGAGCGCATGATGGAGAAAGGCTATACCCGCAAGCAGGTGCGTCTGCTGTGCGAATGGTATCTGCGCGTGCGTAAATCGTCCTGATCACAACGCGTAAGCACGTTGATGCGCTGGCATTAATACCCATAAGGTCGGGCCGCTGCCCGACCTGCTTACAACGTTTGGGGGAGTTTTATGGCCTACTTCATCGATCGGCGACTCAACGGCAAGAATAAAAGCGCAGTCAACAGACAGCGCTTTTTGCGCCGTTATAAGTCGCAAATCAAACAGTCTATCTCGGAGGCCATCAATAAGCGTTCGGTAACCGACGTTGAAAGTGGCGAGTCCGTTTCCATTCCCGTTGACGATATTAACGAACCTATTTTCCATCAGGGACGCGGCGGCAGCCGCCATCGCGTTCATCCCGGCAACGACCACTTCGTGCAGAACGACCGTATCGAGCGGCCTCAGGGCGGCGGCGGCGGCGGAGGCAGCAGTCAGGGCAACGCCAGTCAGGATGGCGAAGGTCAGGATGAGTTCGTTTTCCAGATCTCCAAAGACGAGTATCTCGACCTGCTGTTCGAAGATCTGGCGCTGCCGAATCTGCGTAAGAACCAGCATCGTCAGCTGAATGAATATAAAACCCATCGCGCCGGTTTTACCTCTAACGGCGTGCCCGCCAACATTAGCGTGGTGCGGTCGCTGCAAAATTCGCTGGCGAGACGCACCGCGATGACCGCAGGTAAGCGCCGCATGATGCATGAGCTGGAAGAGGCGCTGACCGCGATTGAGAAAGCGGAGCCGGCGCAGCTGCTGGAAGAGGAGCGCCTGCGCAAAGAGATCGCTGAACTGCGCGCGCGCATCGAGCGCGTGCCCTTTATCGACACCTTTGACCTGCGCTATAAGAACTTTGAAAAACGGCCTGAGCCCTCCAGCCAGGCGGTGATGTTCTGCCTGATGGATGTCTCCGGCTCAATGGACCAGGCGACAAAGGATATGGCGAAGCGTTTCTATATTCTGCTCTACCTGTTCCTGAGCCGGACCTATAAAAACGTAGATGTGGTCTATATTCGCCACCATACGCAGGCGAAAGAGGTCGATGAGCAGGAGTTCTTCTATTCGCAGGAAACGGGCGGCACCATCGTCTCCAGCGCCCTGAAGCTAATGGATGAGGTGGTCAAGGAGCGCTACGATCCCTCGCAGTGGAACATCTATGCTGCCCAGGCGTCGGATGGCGATAACTGGGCGGACGATTCGCCGCTCTGCCACGAGATCCTGGCGAAGAACATTCTGCCGGTGGTGCGCTACTACAGCTACATCGAGATAACCCGACGTGCGCACCAGACGCTATGGCGCGAATATGAACATCTGCAGGCGATGTTCGATAATTTCGCTATCCAGCATATCCGCGAGCCGGAAGATATTTACCCGGTGTTTCGCGAGCTGTTTCACAAACAGGCAGCGGAAGCCTGATGCTCTGAGCCGGTCGCTGACCGGCTTTTTTATTTAATCCCGCGAATACCTGCTAAAATACCCGCCATTAATCCTCTTGACGAACAAGGCCTTTTTTTTGCACATTAAGCCTTAGCTCAAACAGAAAAATCAATTCGTATAATTAGAGATTACGTGCTGACAACTCACTGATTACGCATCTTCTTTTTCAGATGCACGGCCATTACCCGCGCCAGCCTTCTTATCATTGTCGTAACCGCAGGAGAGCACATTGAACCACAATATTGTCTACAGCCTTTTTATCATCGGTTCTGTGCTGGTTGCGTCAAGCATCTTACTCAGTTCTTTCTCTTCTCGGCTCGGTATCCCTATCCTGGTGATATTTCTGGCTTTAGGCATGCTGACCGGCGTCGACGGCATTGGCGGCATCGCCTTTGACAACTACCCCGCCGCCTATCTGATCTCCAACCTGGCGCTGGCGGTGATTCTGCTCGACGGCGGCATGCGCACCAAAGCCAGCTCTTTTTAAGGTGGCGCTGGGGCCGGCACTCTCGCTGGCGACGGTCGGGGTAATGATTACCGCCGGGCTGACCGGCCTGGCGGCCGCCTGGCTGTTCCGGCTCGATTTGATGCAGGGCTTTCTTATCGGCGCCATTATCGGCTCCACCGATGCTGCGGCGGTGTTCTCGCTGCTGGGTGACAAAGGCCTGAACGAGCGCGTCAGCTCTACGCTCGAGATTGAGTCGGGCAGCAACGATCCTATGGCGGTGTTTTTAACCATCACCCTGATTGAGATGATCCAGAAAGGCGAAACCGGGCTCGACTGGATGTTCCTGGTGCATCTGGTGCAGCAGTTCGGTCTGGGCATCGTGCTGGGGCTGGGCGGCGGCTGGGCGCTGCAGCAGCTCATCAACCGCATCAGCCTGGCCACCGGCCTCTACCCGCTGCTGGCGCTGAGCGGCGGCATACTGGTGTTCGCGTTGACTACGATGCTGGAGGGCAGCGGCATTCTCGCGGTCTATCTCTGCGGCTTTCTGCTCGGCAACAGGCCGATCCGCAACCGTCACGGCATTCTGCAGACCTTTGACGGCATGGCCTGGCTCAGTCAGATCGGCATGTTTATCGTGCTTGGCCTGCTGGTAACCCCCTCCGATCTGTGGCATATCGCGGTGCCGGCGATGATCCTGTCGCTGTGGCTGATTCTGGTGGCACGTCCGCTGTCGATTCTGGTGGGACTGCTGCCTTTCCGCGGCTTTACCGGCCGCGAGCGCATCTTTATCAGCTGGGTCGGCCTGCGCGGCGCGGTACCGATTATTCTTGCGGTCTTTCCGATGATGGCGGGACTGGAAAATGCTTCGCTCTACTTTAATATCGCCTTCTTCGTGGTGCTGGTGTCGCTAATGCTGCAGGGCACGTCGCTCGGCTTTGCGGCAAAGAAAGCGCGCGTCGTGGTGCCGCCCACGGCGTCGCCTATCAGCCGCGTCGGTCTGGATATCCATCCGGAAAATCCCTGGGAGCAGTTCGTCTATCAGATCAGCGCCGACAAATGGTGCGTCGGAGCGGCGCTGCGCGATCTGCAAATGCCGCGCGAAACCCGCATCGCCGCGCTGTTCCGCGATAACGTGTTGATGCACCCGAACGCGAATACCCGACTAAAGGAAGGCGACGTGATCTGCGTTATCGGCCGCGAACGCGATCTGCCCGCGCTGGGCAAAATGTTCAGCCAGTCGCCGCCCGTCTCGCTGGATCAGCGCTTTTTCGGCGACTTCATTCTCGACGCCGATGCGCGTCTGCGCGACGTGGCCCAGATTTACGGGCTGGAGCTGGGCGAAGAGACCAACGACCTGCAGTCGCTTGGCCAGCTGGTAATGAGCATGCTTGGCGGTACGCCAGTGGTGGGCGATCACGTTGAGTGGAATCACATTACCTGGACGGTGGCGGAAAAAGAAGATAACCGCATCGTTAAAATTGGGGTGCGCGTCGCTGAAGAACGAGAATAATCTGAGGCGCTGCGGCTCGATATTCCAGCGGAAACGGCTATGCTCATTATTTGGTCCAGCAAACGGGAGAGAGTTATGGGACACGTCGTTAAAATTGGTCGTTATGAGATTATTGATGCCGAGCTCGACAGCGATAATCTGCAGACCGTCAGTATTCCCTGTCAAACCAATCCCGCCCTGAGTTATCAACTCGACGGTTGGGACCACGACACGAGCGTGCCGGCCTGGATTGATGGCGAACCGGTGGATTTACAAATTGGGCATTACGATAAACAGCAAGACCACTGGGTATTAAAAAAACCTGCCTGATCGCACAATTCGCCGCCAGCGATTGCGCCTGGCGGTAATTCCGAAAAAGTTGTCTGAAATATTTGGCTGTTTCCCGCCCTTTCATCACTTTAACTACTGAATTCAATAAGTTATATATTTAAAACTTTAGGCAAAAAAAGTTTTTTAGGATTTGTTCCGTATTAACTCTGTCAAATATCTCCTGCATACTCTTAACCGCTGCTGCAGATTTCCGTGACAAAAATCACGTAATTGTTTTACCTCTTCACTGCAGCCTGTATGGCTCTAACGACTGTAATGAACCGAGAACAATTGTTTTGGTTTTTCGGTTGTCCACTCCTGAGCGCGTACTTGATTCTGGTCAGGCCATCTTTTACTTAAGAAAAAAGAGAGCAGGTGTTATGGCAAGTACACTGGTAATGAATGATGCGAGCCGCTCATGGAGCGGGACGCGAAAAAATATCATCGCAAAGCTGGCGTTAAGCTTTTCCGATCTGGTTGCCCTTAATCTGGCGCTGTTTTTATCCGCCGCCACTATTCAGGGAATCTGGGGCGACCTGGATGGGTTTATTCCGCCTCATCAAATTGAGTACCGTTTTATTGCGCAGTTTGCGCTTTCCGTTTTGTGCACCGCTTATTTCTGGATGCGCATGCGTCACTACACCTACCGCAAACCCTTTTGGTTTGAACTTAAAGAAGTGGTGAAAACGCTGTTTGTGTTTTCGCTACTGGATCTGGCGCTGATCGCCTTTTCCAAGTGGGACTTTTCGCGCATGGTCTGGCTGTTTAGCTGGAGCTACGCCCTGCTGCTGCTGCCGCTGATGCGCGCCGCCGTCAAACGCGCCATTAACCGCGCCGGGCAGTGGCAAAAAGAGACCATTATTATCGGGTCGGGCAAAAATGCCATGGAAGCCTATGCTGCGCTGCAGAGTGAAGAGATACTCGGCTATAACGTGCAGGCGTTTATCAGCACTGACGACGAAAATAATCCGCCGTCTGTTAACGGCGTGCCCGTTATCAAACAGCAGGACATTAACTGGCAGACCATTGACCGCGACAACGTGCAGTTTATCGTCGCCACCGAATTTGAACAGCAGGTGGTGCGCGATACCTGGCTGAAATTCCTGTCGAAAATGAACTGCCGCTCGATCTCCGTGATCCCGACGCTGCGCGGCGTGCCGCTCTACGGCACCGATATGTCGTTTATCTTCAGCCACGAAGTGATGATCCTGCGCGTCAGCAACAGCCTCGCCAAGCGCTCCTCGCGCTTCCTGAAGCGCGGCTTCGATATCGTGGTCGCCTCGCTGCTGCTGCTGTTCCTTGCGCCGGTTTTCGGTCTGCTCTGCTATATGGTGAAACGCGACGGCGGCAACGCCATCTACGGTCACGAGCGTATTGGCCAGAACGGCGAGAAGTTTAAATGCCTGAAGTTTCGCTCAATGGTGACCAACTCGAAAGAGGTGCTGGAGCAGCTGCTGGCCACCAGCGCAGAGGCGCGCGCCGAATGGGACAAGGACTTTAAGCTGAAAAAGGATCCGCGCATCACCAGCATTGGCGGCTTCCTGCGCAAAACCAGTCTTGATGAGCTGCCGCAGCTGTGGAACGTTATCCGCGGCGAGATGAGCCTGGTGGGGCCGCGTCCGGTTATCGAGGCGGAGCTGGAGCGCTATGCGGGTGACGTCGACTACTATCTGATGGCGAAACCGGGCATGACCGGCCTGTGGCAGGTCAGCGGCCGCAACGATATCGACTACGATACGCGCGTCTACTTCGACTCCTGGTATGTGAAGAACTGGGCGCTATGGACTGATATAGCCATTCTGTTTAAAACCGCCGGCGTGGTGCTGCGCCGCGACGGCGCCTACTAAGGGCGTTCAGGATGCCCGCTTTACGGCGGGCATCCTATTTTCCGCTTTTCTTTTCGCCCTCAACTCATTACCCTTCCCGCTTGTTTTAACAAGACCTTCACCCTCTGGTTTTTATGCAAAAATTTACCCTGATGCTGTTAAGCCTGGTGCTGCTGGCGCCGCTGGGCATCGATCTCTATCTGCCCACCCTGCCTGAAATCGCCGTCGGCCTGAATACGCCGGTCAGCCTGATCCAGACCACCATTCCCGTTTTCTTGCTGGTAATGGGCTTAGGACAGCTGGTGACCGGCCCGCTGGTGGATAACTACGGCCGCAAGCCGATCGCGCTGCTGGGCCTGGCGCTTTACGTGGCGGGCAGCGCGGTGGCGGCGACCGCCACCAGCTGGCCGATGTTTTTGTCGGCGCGCCTGATTCAGGGCTGCGCGGTCTGCTGTAGCGCCGTCGTCGCCTTTAGCGGCGTGCGCGATCGCCTGAGCGGCGACGACGCGGCGCGCGCCTACGGCTTTCTGAACGGCGCGCTGAATATCGTGCCCGCGCTGGCGCCTTTACTGGGCGGCCTGCTCGCCAGCGCCTTCGACTGGCGCGCGCCCTTCTGGTTCCTGTGCGCCTACGGCCTGCTCATCGCGGTTATCGTCCTCGTCGGGCTGCCGGAGACGCGCCCCGCCAATACGCTGCGCGTAAAGGGTGTGCCGCTGGCGCAGTATGGCGCTATCCTGCGTCAGCCGCGCTTTCTCGCCTTCGCCTTCGCCAATGCGGGCGCGCTCGGCATGGTGCTGACCTATGTTTCGCTGGCGCCGCACGTGCTGATGACCGAAGGCGGCCTGACGCCGCTGCAGTTTTCGTTCGCCTTTGGCGCCAACGGTTTCTGGATCATGCTGGTGAGCGCCTTCGTCAATAAAGCGATCCGCAAAGCGGGCCGCCCGTTCTGTCTGGCGATGGGCTTCATTACCATGCTGGCAGGCGCGCTGCTGCTGTTCGCCGGCATGCATCTGCTGCCGCAGGGCGCGCAGAGCCACTGGGCGCTCTATATGCTGCCGGTCGCCGTGTCGGTCGCGGGCCTGGCCTTTACCGTCGGCCCCGCCACCAGCTATGCGCTGGAGCCCTACCAGCAGCAGGCTGGCGTAGCGGCGGCGCTGCAGGGATTTATTCAGATGGCGGGCGGCGCGGCGGGCAGCCTGCTGATTGTCATGCTGCCCGTGGCAGAAAAGAGCGCGCTGGCGCTGATGATGCTGGCGGGCGCAGCGCTGGCGTTCATCGCCTGGCGCTGCAGTAAGAAGATACGGGGCTCGCTGACCGCGCTTAAATAACCCTGACCGGCACGCGCGGCGCCAGCGCGCACATCAGCTCATAGCCAACCGTGCCGGCCGCTTTCGCCACCTGATCGATTTTCACCTGCTCGCCCCACAGCTCGACCGTTGAACCGATGCCCGCCTGCGGACAGGACGTCAGGTCGACGGTAATCATATCCATCGAGACCGCCCCAACCACCTGGGTCATTACGCCGTCAACGCACACCGGCGTGCCGGTGGGCGCGTGGCGCGGATAGCCGTCGGCATAGCCGCACGCCACCACGCCGATACGCTGCTCCTGCTGCGCATGGTAGCGATAGCCGTAGCCAACGCCGTCGCCGCGGCTCAGCTGCTGGATGCCGATGATTTCGCTGTTAAGCGTCATCACCGGCTTCAGGCCGGTGCTGGCGATATCCTGCCAGTCGCCGCTGGGCGACGCGCCGTAAAGAATGATGCCGGGGCGCACCCAGTCGTAATGCGCTTCAGGATGCCAGAGCGTGCAGGCGGAGTTGGAGAGCGAACGGGGAATCGCGAGCCCTTCGGCGGCGCGTTCAATGCGCTGCAGCGGCGCGATCAGCCCTTCTGGGTTTTCCGCATCGGCAAAGTGCGCCATCAGCGTAATATCGCCGACGTTTTCCAGCGCGCGCAGCTTTTGATATGCGCCGTGCGCCTGCTCAGGCCGGAAGCCGAGACGGTTCATGCCGCTGTTGACCTTGAGGTAGATATCCACCGGCGCCGAGAGCCGCGCTTCCGCCAGCGCTTTGATCTGCCAGTTGCTGTGCACGCTGGTGGTCAGGCGATAGCGATCGATCAGCTGCAGATCCTCGGCATGGAAAAAGCCCTCCAGCAGCAGGATCGGTTTACGCCAGCCGCTGTCGCGCAGCAGGATCGCCTCTTCCATATTCAGCAGGGCGAAGCCGTCGGTCTGCGCCAGGCTCTCCCAGACGCGAGCCAGGCCGTGCCCGTAGGCATTGGCTTTGACCACCGACCAGACGCGCGCACCGGGCGCCGCCTGGCGCGCTATGGCCAGGTTATGCCGCAGCGCCTGCTGATCGATCGTGGCGAAAACTGGACGTGACATACTCCCTCTCCCTGACTGTTAACGCGTGGCGTTCGCGTTGCGTAATGGTGACGATGACGGGGTAAAACCCGGCAAATAGCGGAATACCGACAGATCGTCGGCGGCGATCGCCGGGGTTTTGCCGCTGATAAGGTCGGCCAGCAGCTGACCGGAGCCGCAGGCCATCGTCCAGCCGAGCGTGCCGTGTCCGGTATTCAGATAGAGATTGCTGAGCGGCGTCGGTCCGACAATCGGCGTTCCGTCTGGCGTCATAGGGCGCAGACCGCTCCAGAAGCTGGCCTGCTCAATATGACCGCCTTCAGGATAAAGATCCCGCACCACCATCTCCAGCGTTTCCCGCCGCGCAGGCAAGAGTTTGTTGTTAAAACCAACGATTTCCGCCATGCCGCCCACGCGGATACGGTTGTCGAAGCGGGTAACCGCCACTTTGTAGGTTTCGTCGAGAATGGTAGAGACCGGTGCAGCCTGCGGATTTTTCACCGGAATGGTCAGGGAGTATCCCTTCAGCGGATAGACCGGGATATCGAGGATATGCTTCAGCAGCGCGGTAGAGTAGGAGCCGAAAGCCACCACGTAGCTGTCGCCTTTGATCACCTCGTCGCCGCACTTCACGCCGTAAATGCGGTTACCTTCGCGCAGCAGCTGATCGACCGGCGTATTAAAGCGAAACACCACGCCCGCCTCCTGCGCCATTTTCGCCAGCTTTTGCGTAAAGAGCTGGCAGTCGCCGGTTTCATCGTTAGGCAGGCGCAGCCCGCCGGTCAGCTTATGCTGCGTGGTCGCCAGCGCCGGCTCGACGCGCGACAGCTCGTGCGCGTGCAGCAGTTCGTAAGGCACGCCCGCCTCACGCAGCACCTCAATATCTTTGCTGGCGCTGTCAAACTGCTGCTGAGTGCGGAACAGCTGCAGCGTGCCCCCCTGCCGGCCTTCATAGGCGATGCCGGTCGCTTCGCGCAGCGCCTTCAGGCAGTCGCGGCTGTATTCGGCGATGCGCACCATGCGGCTTTTATTCTGCTGATAGTGCTGCATGTCGCAGTTGCGCAGCATGTTCCACATCCACTCCAGCTGGAAGCTGCTGCCGTCCAGGCGGATAGCCAGCGGCGCATGACGCTGGAACATCCATTTAACCGCCTTTAGCGGCACGCCCGGCGCGGCCCAGGGCGCCGCGTAACCGGGCGAGATCTGCCCCGCGTTGCCTGCGCTGGTCTCCAGCGCAGCGTCGGGCTGGCGATCCAGCACCGTCACCTGATGGCCCGCGCGCGCCAGATACCAGGCGCTCGCCACGCCAACCACACCACTACCGAGAATCACTACGTGCATATCGCCCCCACCGGCAAATTCAAAAGCATAATTCACTAGACTGCAGGGCAATACCAGCGCATTCACACCTGCCGGTAACAGCCCTTACCTCATTAACTTATTTCACATGTTTTTCACTTTTTCGAACACTAAAATCGTTGGTCAGAGACAAAATCAGTAACTTATGCGCCTTTTTACCGCTTCTTAGCAGTTAATAATAGCGTATGCGGCAATATCCACTTATTTCAGGAGAATAAGCCAACGCCATACAATCTTCTTATAAACAGCATTTTATCCCAACTTTTCGCCATTTAGGCTGACAAGCGTTCATCAAATGCTTTTGCGCTCTTTTTCAGATGATTTTGTGCCGAATAATTCAGTTGAGTTCCGCGATCAGATAGGTGACAGTGGGCTATCATTGAAGTGTTCGCCTGTTTTTGGGGTTCTCTTTCTTAGGGATGAGCCTTGAAATTACCGAAACCGGCTGCTCGCAGCGGGCAGGCCTGTTTGCAAAACAGAGGTGCGCTATGACGACAATCTTTGACGATCCGATTAAGGACAGCAAACGACTCAGCGATGGACCGGACTGGACATTTGATTTGCTCGATGTCTACCTTGCGGAAATAGACCGCGTAGCCAAACTCTACCGACTCGACACCTATCCCCATCAGATTGAAGTGATTACCTCCGAGCAGATGATGGACGCCTACTCCAGCGTCGGTATGCCGATCAACTACGCTCACTGGTCGTTCGGCAAAAAGTTCATCGAAACCGAGCAGCGTTATAAGCATGGGCAGCAAGGACTGGCGTATGAGATTGTGATCAACTCCAATCCCTGTATCGCCTATCTGATGGAAGAGAACACCATGACCATGCAGGCGCTGGTGATGGCGCACGCCTGCTACGGCCACAACTCGTTTTTCAAAAATAACTACCTGTTCCGCAGCTGGACCGACGCCAGCTCTATCGTCGACTATCTGTTGTTTGCGAAGAAATATATCTCCGACTGCGAAGAGCGCTACGGCGTCGAAGAGGTCGAACGGCTGCTCGACTCCTGCCACGCGCTGATGAACTACGGCGTCGATCGCTATAAGCGTCCGCAGAAAATCTCCTTACAGGAAGAGAAAGCGCGGCAGAAGAGCCGCGAAGAGTACCTGCAAAGCCAGGTGAATACCCTGTGGCGCACCCTGCCGCGCCGCGAGAAAGAGGCGGTGCAGGTCGAGGCGGCGCGCTATCCCTCTGAGCCGCAGGAGAACCTGCTCTACTTTATGGAGAAGAATGCGCCGCTGCTGGAGCCGTGGCAGCGCGAGATCCTGCGCATCGTGCGCAAGGTGAGCCAGTATTTCTATCCGCAGAAGCAGACGCAGGTGATGAATGAGGGCTGGGCGACCTTCTGGCACTACACCATCCTTAATCATCTTTATGATGAGGGGAAAGTCTCGGAACGCTTTATGATCGAGTTCCTTCACAGTCATACCAACGTGGTGTTCCAGCCCCCTTACAACAGCCCCTGGTACAACGGCATTAATCCTTACGCGCTCGGCTTCGCGATGTTCCAGGATATTAAGCGCATCTGTCAGTCGCCGACGGAGGAGGATCGTTACTGGTTCCCGGATATCGCCGGTTCCGACTGGCTGGAGACCCTGCACTTCGCCATGCGCGAATTCAAGGACGAAAGCTTTATCAGCCAGTTCCTGTCGCCCAAGGTAATGCGCGATTTCCGCCTGTTTACCGTGCTGGACGACGACCGCAACAACTATCTCGAGATCGCCGCCATCCATGATGAAGCGGGCTACCGCGCCATTCGCCAGCAGCTTTCCGCGCAGTACAACCTGAGCAATCTGGAACCCAATATTCAGGTCTACAACGTCGACCTGCGCGGCGACCGCTCGCTGACGCTGCGCTACGTGCCGCAAAGCCGCACGCCGCTCGACAAGAGCCGTCGCGAGGTGATGAAGCACGTTCATCGCCTGTGGGGGTTCGATGTGATCCTCGAGCAGCAGAACGAAGACGGCAGCGTCGAGCTGCTGGACCGCTGTCCGACGCGCGGCAGCGCGCTCTGAGAGACAGGTAAAAAGAAAAAACCGGACGCCGTCCGGTTTTTTTTCAGGCCGCACATCTGTTCAGGAAGCGGGCAGCATGAACAGAAGAGCAAAGCGTCCCGCGGCAGGGATGCCGCGGGCCGAGCGCGCAGGGATGCCTTGAGCGTCTTTGCGATCTGTTCATGCTACCCGCGACCGCACCTGACTCACAGGCATAAAAAAACCGGACGCAGTCCGGTTTTCCGCTTTTAGCGTTTGCTGCCGAGATCTTCCGGCATGCTTTTCTGCATGCTGTGCCAGATCTCGCCGCTGCGACGGCCATACTCGCGCACCGCATCGACAATCTGATCCTGCGACGGCTCTTTAACGCACAGCGCCTCAAGTCGCGAATAGAAATTACGCGCCAGCTCGCGGGCCTCTGGATTAGAGAAATAGTAGCGTCCCACGCGGGTATAAAGCCCTTTCAGACCGTTAAGAATCAAACCGTAAATCGGGTTGCCGGAAGCGAAGGCCAGACCGCGGAACACGCGGTAGTCGAGCTCGGTATAGGCATCGGCCTGATCCTCAATGCCGGCGACGCTCTCCAGCACCGCGCGCGCCTTGTCGGGATGGTGACGCAGCGCGCGGCTGATAAAGATCGAGGCGATATTGGTGCGCACCGACAGCAGGTTATCGATCAGCACCGGCACGCTATCGTGATCCAGACGCGCCAGCGTCTCCAGAATATTCAGACCAGAGGTTTCCCAGAAGTCGTTTACGCGGGTCGGTTTACCGTGCTGAATCGTCAGCCATCCGTCGCGCGCCAGACGCTGCAACACTTCACGCAGCGTGGTGCGGGTTACGCCGATAAGTTCAGAAAGCTCACGTTCAGCGGGAAGGATGGACCCAGGAGGAAAGCGGCTGTTCCAGATGCTTTCAATAATATACTCTTCAGCAAATCCCGCAGGGCTCTGCGCCTTAATGACCATAGCGATATGTTCTCGTTGCTTTCTTTGTCGAAATGGCACTCATCATACCAGACGTCCTGGGCGTGTATAGACTGAGCAGGGATTAAAAGCGCGGGCTGGCGCAAAAATCAGCGGCCGCGCGCAATCCGGCAAGGGAAGATTGCGCCTCGCTGATTCGCTGATTACCCTTTGCCCATCTTTTTTCATACAGGACTTTTCGCCATGGAGATCACCTGGGGTCAGGCGCTGCATCGCAACTTTCTCGGTCAGTCGCCTGACTGGTACAAAAAGCTGCTGCTGGCGTTTCTGGTCGTCAATCCGCTGCTGTTCTTTTTCGTCAGCCCGTTTCTTGCCGGCTGGCTGCTGATTGCCGAATTTATCTTTACGCTCGGCATGGCGCTGAAATGCCACCCGCTGCTGCCCGGCGGCCTGCTGACGCTGGAAGCGATCGCCATCGGCATGGCCAGCGCCGAACAGGTCAAGCATCAGCTGGCGGATAACCTTGAAGTGCTTCTGCTGCTGATCTTTATGGTCGCCGGCATCTTTTTCATGAAGCAACTGCTGCTGTTCGTCTTTACGCGGCTGCTGCTGTCGCTGCGGTCAAAGGTGCTGCTCAGCCTCACCTTTTGCCTGGCGGCCGCGTTTCTCTCCGCCTTTCTTGATGCGCTGACCGTGGTCGCCGTCGTCATCAGCGTCGCCGTAGGTTTCTATCAGATCTACCATCGCGTCTCTTCCGACCCCGACTACGGCGCGACGGATCCCGATCAGCGCGCCACGCTAGAGCAGTTTCGCGCCTTTCTGCGCAGCCTGATGATGCAGGCTGGCGTCGGTACCGCGCTGGGCGGCGTGATGACCATGGTGGGCGAGCCGCAGAACCTGATTATCGCTCATGCCGCCGGATGGGATTTCGCCAGCTTTTTCCTGCGTATGGCGCCGGTTACGGTGCCGGTGCTGCTGTGCGGCATTCTCACCAGCCTGCTGGTCGAGCGCTTTCGCCTGTTCGGCTACGGCGCCACGCTGCCGGACGCGGTTCGCGTCATTCTGCTGCAGAGCGATCGCGAGGAGAAGGCGCAGCGCACGCGCCAGGATCGGCTGAAACTGTGGATTCAGGCGGCTATCGGCCTTTGGCTTATCGTCGCGCTGGCGCTGCATCTGGCGGAGGTCGGCCTGATTGGCCTGTCGGTGATCGTGCTCGCCACCGCGCTGTGCGGCGTCACGGACGAGCACACCATCGGCCAGGCCTTTACCGAAGCGCTGCCCTTCACCGCGCTACTGACGGTGTTTTTCGCCGTGGTGGCGGTGATTGTCGAGCAGCAGCTCTTCAGCCCGCTCATCGCTTTTGTACTGCAGGCTGAGCCGCATGCCCAGCTAAGCTGGTATTACATCTTTAACGGCCTGCTCTCATCGATATCTGACAACGTTTTTGTTGGCTCGGTGTTTATCAACGAGGCGAAACAGGCCTTTGCCCACGGCGCGATCGATCTGCAGCAATATGAACTGCTGGCTGTGGCGACCAATACCGGCACTAATCTGCCGTCGGTGGCGACGCCCAATGGTCAGGCGGCGTTTCTGTTCCTGCTGACGTCCGCGCTGGCGCCGCTTATCCGTCTCTCGTATGGACGTATGGTGTGGATGGCGCTGCCCTTCACTATCGTGATGTCGCTGGTGGGCTTTGTCTCTCTTCACTGGCTGCTGGAGCCGGTCACCGACATTTTGCAGCAGTGGGGATGGATAGCGACGCCGCTGATGTAAATGCCCGGACTGGATCAGGTAAAGCCCAAATTGACCAGGATTTTCGCCAGCGCATGGCTGGCACCGGCGCGCTTTTGGTTTACACTGCGTGGCACTACCGTTTACAGGGAAAGCAAGATGTTGCGATATCTGAATCAATGTTCGCGCGGTCGCGCCGCCTGGCTGCTGCTGGCGTTAACAGCGCTGGCG
This sequence comes from Pantoea septica, assembly GCF_002095575.1. GTDB lineage: Bacteria > Pseudomonadota > Gammaproteobacteria > Enterobacterales > Enterobacteriaceae > Pantoea > Pantoea septica. The sequence continues at coordinate 106,305 of NZ_MLJJ01000012.1, forward strand.
CTGGAGCTGACGGCGTTATGGTTCCAGCATGTGATGGGCCTGAAGCCATGCGTCATGTGCATTTATGAACGCTGCGCGCTGTTTGGCGTCATGGGCGCGGGCATCGTCGGCGCCATCGCGCCTAAATCACCGCTGCGCTGGGCCGGGCTGGCTATCTGGATCTACAGCGCCTGGGAGGGACTACGCCTCTCGTATGAACATACGATGATCCAGCTTCATCCCAATCCTTTTACCACCTGCGACTTCGCCGCGCGCTTTCCGACCTGGCTGCCGCTGGACAAGTGGCTGCCGTCGGTGTTCGTCGCCAGCGGTGACTGTGCCGAGCGCAGCTGGGCCTTCCTGACGCTGAGCATGCCGCAGTGGATGATTGTGGTGTTCGCCGCCTACCTGATTGTGGCCATCGCGGTACTGATTGCGCAGCCGCTGAAACCGAAAGGCCGGGATATTTTCTCCCGCTAATATCTGACAAGGCGGGTGACATGGAACAAAGCGCAGAGCGTCCCGCGCCATGGATGACGCTTTTCGCGTCTTTGCAAACGGGCCTGGTCACCCGCATCCGCGCTCTCACTGCCAGCTTTTTAACGCCTATCCGTTGCGGTCGGGACGATCGATAATATGATCTTCCCAGTCGCGCACTTCGCTTTCCCGCACTGCGATATAGCGCACTGAAATACGCTGCGCGTGCATCGCCGACTTTGATCCGCTCACCAGCGGATGCCACGCCGGCAATCCTTTTCCCTCGCCCAACAGGCGATAGGCGCAGGTGCGCGGCAGCCAGTTAAACTGCGTCAGGTTCTCGCGCGTCAGCTTAATGCAGTCCTCTTCATATTCGAAGCGGCGCTCATAGTTGCGGCACTGACATGTTTTGATATTGAGCTGATTGCAGGCGACGTTGGTAAAGTAAATCTCATCGGTATCGGCGTCCTGCAGCTTATTCAGGCAGCACTGGCCGCAACCATCGCATAAGGATTCCCACTCGTCGTCGTTCATTTGATCGAGGCGTTTTGTCTGCCAGAAAGGAAGTTCACTCATGATGGCTGCGTCCGGGTTAATCACAAAACCGCACCTTATATCGGGTCAGGCGCGGCGTTGCAAGCTTTACAGCACGCGCGTACTGATGCCGTGGCCGGCCAGCGACACTTCCAGCGTATCGCCCGAGCGCAGCGGGCCTACCCCTTCCGGCGTGCCGGTCAGCACCACATCGCCCGCGCGCAGGGTGAAATACTGGCTCATATGGGCAATAAGCGGCAGAATTTTATGGATCATATCGGACGTTCTGCCGAGCTGACGCACCTCGCCGTTCACCACCAGCTTAAGCTCGGTATCCTGCGGATCTCCCGGAAACTCCGCTGAGGGAATGAAGCCGGAGAGCGGACAGGAATTATCAAAGCCCTTCGATTTTTCCCACGGCTGGCCTGCCTTTTTGAATCCCGCCTGCAGATCGCGCAGCGTCAAATCCAGCGCCACGCCGTAACCGGCAATCGCTTTGGCCACGTGCTCTTCGCCCGCCTGCTTAAGCGTGGCGCCGATCAACACGGCCAGTTCGACCTCGTGATGCACGTCACCAAAGGCGGAGGGAAGAGAGAGCGGCTGACGCAGATCGCAGATAGCGGTTTCCGGTTTGATAAACACCACCGGCTCAGCTGGCGTAGCGCTGCCCATTTCCTTAATGTGTTTCGCATAGTTGCTGCCAACGCAGACCACTTTGTTAACCGGAAAATCCAACAAGGCGCCCTGCCAGTTACGATGCTGATACATGCTAATCCCCTGCTCTGGTTAATGTGTTGCCAGCCACGCCGGCACGTTGATGTTTGCGGTTCAGCGGATCTTTAGCCCGCCGTGACGGCCATGATAAGATGCTTTAGCAAAGATTAGTGTGCGTAAATTGTCAAAAAAGCATGAATATATGCTGCCGGGGCGGTGGATTTATCGCCAGCAAGCGGGCAATAAAGAATAATGAACAGTAAAAGGCGCGGTAATCGCGCCTTTATTTTGCTGGAAATCGTTATATATAATTATGCTGAAGAATCAGGAAGCACTGATTATATTTACAGATGAATCTGAATTAATCTTTTTTTGCCGACTCAAGATGAACTTTTAGCAAACTTTCAACCGGCGGCGGGATTTGTAAATAATAGCCCTGATCGATAAGCGCCTGTTTAACTTTATTGATGTCGGCGTTGGCCAGACGATCGCGCCCGTCCAGGTTTAGCACCATCGCCAGCTGCGGCTTGCCGAAGCCTCGCAGCAGCTCTTCGGGCACGCGGGAGAAATCGTCCTTTTTTTCAACATAAAGATAAGTCTGGTCACGGGTCGGGCTTCGGTAGATCACACAAAACATATTTTTTACTCGAATAAACCTGGATGGTGGCTTGCCTGGAAATAACAGTAACTATAACATGCTTGCAGAACTTCGAATATTCACCGGATGGACTGAAATGATGATTTTATCGACGTTTGTTCGCCGGGCGAGAAAACAGGACTGAGTGGGACAGATGTCACAAACGCCAATCGAATTCAAAGGTAGCAGTTTTACCCTGTCTGTTGTTCATCTGCACCATCCCGAACCTGAAGTGATTCGCAAGGCGCTTCAGGACAAAATCGATCAGGCGCCGGATTTCTTAAAAAACGCGCCGGTAGTACTTAACGTGGCGGCCCTTAACGGCAACGTCAACTGGAAACAGCTGCAGCAGGCGATCGCCGCGACCGGACTGCGCATCGTTGGCGTCAGCGGCTGTAAAGACGAGGCGCTGAAACGCATGATCGCCCGCGCCGGCCTGCCGGTACTGGCGGAAGGCAAAGAGAGCGTGCGGCGCAACGAAACGCCAGCGCCAGCGGCGCAACCTGCCGCCCCCGCAGAACCGGTGGCGAGCAAAACGCGCATCATCACCACGCCGGTGCGTTCCGGACAGCAGATTTACGCGCGTAACGCCGATCTGATCGTTACCAACAGCGTGAGCGCCGGCGCCGAACTGGTCGCCGACGGCAACATTCATATTTACGGCATGATGCGAGGACGCGCGCTAGCGGGCGCCGGCGGCGATCGCAACAGCCAGATTTTCTGCACCAACCTGGCAGCAGAGTTGGTCTCCATCGCCGGCGAGTACTGGATCATGGATCAAATCCCGGCGGAATTTTTTGGTAAAGCCGCGCGCCTTAGCCTCGAAGCGGGCGCGCTGACTATCCAGACACTTAATTAGGCCCCTTTTCTTCTGTTAAGGAAATCAATATTTATGGCACGCATTATTGTAGTTACATCCGGTAAAGGGGGCGTTGGCAAGACCACGTCAAGCGCGGCCATCGCCACCGGTTTAGCGCAAAAAGGCAAAAAAACGGTCGTCATCGATTTCGATATTGGCCTGCGTAACCTGGACCTGATCATGGGCTGCGAACGCCGCGTGGTTTACGACTTCGTTAACGTTATCCAGGGCGACGCCACGCTGAACCAGGCGCTGATCAAAGACAAGCGCACCGAGATGCTGCATATCCTGCCCGCCTCCCAGACGCGCGATAAAGACGCGCTGACCCGCGAAGGCGTGGAAAAAGTGCTCAACGATCTGGCGGCGATGGATTTCGACTTTATTGTCTGCGACTCCCCGGCAGGCATTGAGACCGGCGCGCTGATGGCGCTCTACTTTGCTGATGAAGCGATTATCACCACCAACCCGGAAGTGTCGTCGGTGCGCGACTCCGACCGCATTCTCGGTATTATCGCCTCTAAATCTCGCCGCGCCGAAAACAGCCAGGAGCCAGTTAAAGAGCACCTGCTGCTGACCCGTTATAACCCTGGCCGCGTGAATCGTGGCGACATGCTGAGCATGGAAGACGTGCTTGAGATCCTGCGCATTCCTCTGGTGGGCGTCATCCCGGAAGACCAGTCGGTGCTGCGCGCCTCTAACCAGGGCGAACCAGTGATCCTCGACACGAATTCCGACGCCGGCAAAGCCTATGCTGATACCGTAGATCGGTTACTCGGCGAAGAACGTCCCTTCCGCTTTATCGAAGAAGAGAAGAAGGGTTTCCTGAAACGCCTGTTCGGGGGATAAACCATGGCATTACTCGATTTCTTTTTATCCCGGAAGAAGAACACTGCCAACATAGCCAAGGAAAGGCTGCAGATTATCGTGGCAGAACGCAGAAGGGGCGACAGTGAGCCCCACTATCTTCCGCAGCTTAAGCGCGACATTCTGGAAGTGATTTGCAAATATGTGAAGATCGATCCAGATATGGTCACCGTCCAGCTTGACCAGAAAGGCGATGATATCTCCATTCTGGAACTGAACGTGACGCTGCCAGAAACGGAAGAAGCGGCCAAATGACGGTGTCGGTTTCCTGATATTCCCCTGCTGCTCAGCAGGGGAATGTTTCCTGTCAGTACTGCGCCAGAATCGCCTCAATGCGGGTTTTAAACAGATCGCCGCGCCAGCCTGCCAGCAGCTCCGGCACGCGCGTTTGCGGCTTGAGTCCCCAGTACTGGCTCAATACCTGATTAATCTGACGGCGCGACGCCAGCAGCTCCTGGCTGAAACCGGTCTCCTCGCTCACGTCCTGCACCAGCGCCTTGATCGCCTTGAATACGTTCTTGTAGTGCGGATGATCCACCAGGTTGCCCAGCGGCGGCGGCAGCGCCTCTTCAGGCAGCGCCTGCGCGTCGGCCACCAGCGCCACCAGGGTTTTGCCGTGAAAGCGGATTTCATGGCCTGACAGGCCAAGGTGATCCAGCTCGCCCATGGAGCCCGGCATAAAGCGCGCCACTTTCCACAGATTCTCTTCGCGCACCACGAAGTTGACCGCCATATCTTTTTCGCGCGCCACATTCAGACGCCATGCCGCCAGCAGCTGCAGCGCCGCCAGCTGGCGGGGACGCAGCTGCCAGGCGTTGGTGATATCGCGCCAGGCCTCCTGCGGCTGCAGGACGTCGAGACGTCGCTGGCAGAGCTGGTCGCATTCGCTGAGCGCCGCGGCCATATTGCCCGCCGCCTCGGTCAGGGTCATCAGCTGCTGCGCGATCGGCAGCAGATAGTGCACGTCCGCCGCAGCGTAGTCGCACTGACGCTGTGTCAGCGGGCGCGCCAGCCAGTCGGTGCGCGATTCGCTCTTATCCAGCGTGACCTGGGTGAAATGCGCCACCATCGCGGCAAAACCCCAGGAGAGCGGCTGACCGCTGAAGGCCGCCAGAATCTGCGTATCGATCATCGGCTGCGGCAGCACGCCGAAACGGTGCAGGAAGACTTCGAGATCTTCGCCGCCCGCGTGCAGAAACTTTTTTACCTGCGTGTCGCTCAGCAGCGCAATGAACGGCGTCCAGTCGCTGATGGTCAGCGGATCGATCAGCACCAGCTGTTCGCCATCGAACAGCTGAATCAGGCCCAGCTGTGGATAATAGGTGCGGGTGCGGACGAATTCGGTGTCGAGCGCGACGGCCGCATGCTGGCGGGCCTTCTGGCAAACAACGGCCAGCTGCTCATTTTGGTCGATCAGGGAATAATTCAAATCTCGTTTTCACCGCGACAGACTGCGCGCGGCGCTCCATCTCATCATCAATAAAAACGCCGGGCTTCGCCGGCGTTCAACCAGAAATCTTGCCTGACGTCAGCTTGCGCTGGGTCGGGCCTCATCACGCAGTTCGCGACGCAGGATTTTCCCGACGTTGCTTTTCGGCAACTCGTCACGGAACTCAATAATTTTCGGGACCTTATAGCCCGTCAGCTGACGCCGACAGTGGTCGAGCAGCTCTTCTTTGGTCAGCGACGCCTCTTTCTTCACGATGCAGACTTTCACTGCTTCGCCCGAGAGATCGCTCGGCACGCCAATCGCCGCCGCTTCCCGCACTTTGGGATGTTGCATCAGGACATCTTCAATCTCATTGGGATAAACGTTAAAACCTGAGACGAGGATCATATCTTTTTTGCGGTCCACGATGCGGATAAAGCCTTGCGGGTCAACGGTAACAATATCGCCGCTGAGGAGCCAGCCATTTTTCAGCACCTCTTCCGTGGCGTCTGGCCGCTGCCAGTAGCCCGCCATCACCTGCGGGCCGCGGATCCAGAGCTCGCCCGGCGCGCCAGGTTCGACATCGTTGCCCTGATCGTCTACTACGCGCACGTCGGTCGAAGGCACCGGCAGGCCGATGCTGCCGGTATGTTCGGTAATGTCATAGGGATTAACCGACACCAGCGGCGAACACTCCGTCAGGCCGTATCCTTCCAGCAAATAGTGGCCGGTGAGCTTTTCCCAGCGCTCCGCCACCGCTTTCTGCACCGCCATGCCGCCGCCCGCCGAAAGGCGCAGCGTGGAAAAGTCGAGTTTATTAAACTGCGCATCGTTCAGCAGCGCGTTAAACAGCGTGTTGACGCCGGTAATCGCCGTGAAGGGAAATTTCGACAGCGATTTTACGAAGCCGGGTATATCGCGCGGGTTGGTAATTAGCAGGTTCTGACCACCCAGTTCGAGAAACAGCAGGCAGTTCACCGTTAGCGCGAAAATATGGTAGAGCGGCAGCGCGGTCACCACATTCTCTTTGCCGTCGCGCAGCAGTTTGCCGTAGGTCGCCTTGGTTTGCTCAAGGTTAGCCTGCATATTACGGTGGGTCAGCATTGCCCCTTTGGCGATGCCGGTGGTGCCGCCGGTGTACTGCAAAAACGCCAGGTCGTCGTTGGCGACGCTGGGACGCTGATAGGGCAGCGCTTCACCCTGCTGCAGCGCATGACGAAAGCTCACCGCACCAGGCAGATGGTATTTCGGCACCATCTTTTTGATATATTTCACGACGAAGTTTACCAGCGTAGCCTTTACCGGCCTGAGCTGGTCGCCGAGGCGCGTCAGGATAACGTGCTTCACCGCCGTCTCCGCCACCACCTTCTCCAGCGTATGCGCGAAGTTCGAGACAATCACAATGGCGCTGGCGCCGCTGTCGTTGAGCTGGTGCTTAAGCTCGCGCGGCGTATAGAGCGGATTGACGTTGACCACCACCATGCCGGCGCGCAGCACGCCGAACAGCGCTACCGGATACTGCAGCAGGTTCGGCATCATCAGCGCGACGCGATCGCCTTTTTTCAGGCCCAGTCCGGACTGCAGGTAAGCGGCGAACGCGCGGCTCTTTTGTTCCAGCTGCCGATAGCTCAGCGGCTGCCCCATATTGATAAAGGCAGTTTGATCGGCGTAACGCTGTGTAGCCTGTTCAACTAAATCGACCAAAGAGGTATAACGATCCGCGTTAATTTCGGCGGGCACATCTGCCGGATAGCGTTTCAGCCAGACCTTATTCAAGGGTTCACCTCGATTTATATGTTGTTGTTCCATTGCATCCCCGCCACCCAGCCAATTAACAATATTTTAACTCATTGTACCAGTTTGCCGGATTCGGCCTGCTGAGGTTGCGAAGCGCATCACTAATTTTCATCCCGCTTTTCAGCGGCAATAAAAAGCCCGGTCGCGACAGGCGCGGCCGGGCCTGAAATTTTGCGTAAAACGCTTATTCGGTCAGAATGGTTTCTACCTGCGCGGGCCCGCTGTTCATACCCCAGTAAGGGTTGGGTCCCCAGTAGCCGGGATGACGACGCGACGGGCCGTACCAGATCCAGGGATCGATCGGCTGCGGCGGCGTGTTGATCTGCTGCGTCAGATGCCAGCGCTGATAGCCGCGCACATCGACCACCACAAAATTGTAGCTGGCGGCGCCGATGGTGCCCTTCTCCGTTCCCTTGATATTGCCCAGCACGGTAACGTACTGGTTGTTCACGTCGGTGGGATCGACGAAGTTATTGATATCGGCATAAATACGCCCGACGGAAGCGGCGCCTAAACGCGGCCGCGCGCTGTCGTCCAGCGGCTGCGTGGCGATCTCCAGCCGGGTTTTGCCGTTAAGGTTGGTGACCTTAACCACTTTGCCGCCGAAGCGGGACTCCTGACCGACATAGAGCGACGGATCGTTCATCACGCGAACCAAATCCTGCTGGGGAAGCTCGGCGCTTCCTTTAATCGCATCCGGCACCGTGACGCACCCGCTGAGCAGCAGCGCGCAGGCTAACAAAACACCGGACATTCCTTTATGACATACTGACATAGGCATTCTCCTAAAAGATGTTTGTTAGACTGGCGCTGTCGCAATAAGTTGCGCCGGAGATTCTCAGCGACCCGGCAATTTTTTCCACGCCACTTCGTTACGCAAATAGGTCGGTTCGGCGTGCTCAGGCTGAACGGTTGCGCCGCGCTGCCACGCCTGCTCCGCCAGCGGCAGCATATCTTCCGCAGCGGGCAGTTCGACGCCGCTCTCTCTGAGGGTTAAGGCGTGGCCCTGCTGCAGCTGCGGCCAGGCCTGCCAGCCGGTGCCGGCGATAAACCACTCGCCTTCCAGCGCCTGCATGCGCGCCAGCGCCGCATCCGGCGGCAGCACGCTTTCGCTTGCTTCACCCTGCCAGACGCCCTGTGCGTCGCGCTGATATTCGGCCCAGTAAACCTCGCCCATGCGCGCGTCGATCGCCGCCAGCACGCGCGTCGCGCCCTGCTGGCGATACGCGCCCTGCGCCAGCGTCGCCAGCGTCGAGATGCCGATCATCGGCAGCATGGCGCCGAACGCGAGGCCCTGCGCGATACCGATGCCGATACGCACGCCGGTGAAGCTGCCGGGACCGCGGCCAAACGCCAGCGCGTCGAGCGCCGTCAGCTCCAGCTGCTGCGACTGCAGCAGCTCTTCGATCAGCGGTAGAATACGCTGGGTATGGTCGCGCGGCGCGATTTCAAAACGGGCATCGATCTGCTGCTGATTAAGCAGCGCGGCTGAACAGGCTTCTGTCGCAGTGTCCAGCGCCAGGATTCGGGAAGACATAACAACCTCGGGTCATTCAAAACGGCGCGCATGTTAGCACAGCCAAAGGAAAATTACTGTTTCGCTTGCTGCGTGAAGGCGATAGCGCGCGCCAGATCGCGCGTGCGCGGCGTCGGCGGCAGGCTGTTGAGAAACAGCGCGCCGTAGGGACGCGACACCAGCCGCTGATCGCAAATCACCAGCACGCCGCGATCGTCCGTGTCGCGGATCAGACGCCCTACGCCCTGCTTCAGGGTAATCACCGCGTCCGGCAGCTGCACGTCGCTGAAGGGATCGCCGCCGCGCAGGCGACAATCTTCCATACGCGCCTTCAGCAGCGGATCTTCCGGCGAGGTAAAGGGCAGCTTGTCGATAATCACCAGCGACAGCGCATCGCCGCGCACGTCGACGCCCTCCCAGAAGCTGCTGGTCGCCACCAGCAGCGCATTGCCCGCTTCGATAAACTGTCGCAGCAGCTGGCCTTTGCTGGTTTCGCCCTGCACCAGCACCGGCAGCGTCATGCTGGCGCGAAACTCCGCCGCCAGTTCGCGCATCATCAGGTGCGAGGTACAGAGAAAGAAGCAGCGCCCTTTATTGGCGTCGATCAGCGGCTTCATCATGCGCGCCAGCTGACGCGCGCCGCCGGGGCGGTTCGGCTCCGGCAGATTGCGCGGCACGCAGAGCAGCGCCTGACGGCTGAAGTCGAACGGGCTGTTGAGGATCAGGGTCTTTGCGCTGCTGACGCCCAGACGATCGGCGAAATGGTGCATCTCTTCATTGACCGCCAGCGTCGCGGAGGTGAATATCCACGCCGCTTTGCGCGCGTCCATCACTTCGCGGAAGCGTTCCGAGACCGAGAGCGGCGTTAAGGCAAGGGTAAAATGGCGCGAGGTGCACTCGTACCAGTAGCTGTAGCCGGGCTCGCTGATGGCGCGCAGCCGCTTGAGGCGTCCCCGGTAGAGCGCGGCGCGCTCGAAGGCCGCGTCCAGCAGCGCCGAACGTCCCAGCGACATTTTTATGACGTCGTAGCAAAGCTCGAGCGCGTCGTCGAGCAGCGTAAACATGCGCTGTACGTTGTTGTCGGCGAAGAGTTCGCGCAGATTGCCGCGGTAGCCCGGATCGCCCAGCGTCAGGCGGAAATCCTGCGCGCACTGCGCGAGGCGGTCCGCCGATTTTTGCAGCTGCTGCACGTCGCGCACTTCGGTGCGGTAGGCAATATTGATGTCCTTCGCCAGGTCGAGCAGCTGGCGGCTGGAGAGCTGCTGGCCGAAGTACTGGCTGGCGATATCGGGGATTTGGTGCGCCTCATCGAAGATCATCACGTCCGCTTCCGGGATCAGCTCCGCGAAGCCGCTCTCTTTGACGACCAGATCGGCGAGAAACAGATGGTGGTTAACCACCACCACGTCGGCGTCCATCGCGCGCTTGCGCGCTTTGACCACAAAGCAATCTTTGTAGAGCGGGCAGTCGCTGCCGAGGCAGTTGTCGTTGGTGCTGGTCACCAGCGGCCAGATGGGGCTGTCTTCGGTGACGCCGCCGCAGCTGCTGATATCGCCGTCAACGGTTTGCGACGACCAGCCGCGCAGCGTGACCAGATCGCCCAGCGCCTGGGCGTTTAGATCGCCGCCCGCCATCGACTGCTGCTCCAGCCGCTCCAGACAGAGGTAGTTGGAGCGTCCTTTCAGCAGGGCGGTTTTGCCGGTGAAATTTAATGCCTTCGCGATGGTCGGCAGATCGCGGCCGTAAAGCTGATCCTGCAGCGCCTTCGAGCCGGTTGAGACAATCACTTTTTTTCCGGCGCGCAGCGCAGGCGCCAGATAGGCGTAGGTTTTCCCCGTGCCCGTTCCCGCCTCTACCACCAGTTCGCCGCCGGCCTTCACGGCCTCTTCTACTGCCTGCGCCATTTCACGCTGCGCCTCGCGCGGCTTAAAGCCGGCAATCGCCTGCGCCAGCGCGCCATCTACTGCAAAATCGTCCGCCACACTTCCTCACCCGTTTCGGCAAAAACACTGTAATTATGTCAGTATTCCGCCGGCCGCTCCACAACTGATGACAGCGCCCCCTGGACTATGCCAGGCTATCAACTGGAAAAGTAAGGAGAAACAATGACCATTACCCGTATCGATCCCGAACACCGCATGTCCGAAGCCGTAATCCACGATCAAACGGTTTATTACACCAGCGTGCCGGAAAACCTCGACGCCGACGCCGAGGCGCAGACCGCCAACGCGCTGGCGGTGATTGACGCCCTGCTGACGCGCGTCGGCTCGGACAAGAGCAAAATCCTCGACGCCACTATCTTTCTGGTGGATAAGGCCGATTTCGCGGCGATGAACCGCGCCTGGGACGCGTGGGTGTCGCCCGGCAACGCGCCGGTGCGCTGCACCGTTCAGGCCGGGCTGATGAATCCGAAGTATAAAGTAGAGATCAAAATCGTCGCGGCGCTATAGGCTGCCGCGCCGGACGCTACTCTTCATCCTCGTCATCTTCGAAGCGCGCCTGGATCCGCTCGCCCGTATGGGTCTGGCGGATCTCCTGCGCGACCTGAGTGATCGCCTCTCCGCTGGACATGCCGCCAGCCATCAGCTCCTGAATACGCTCCACCGCCTGCTGCTGCTGCTCGTGGGAGAGCGCCGGTAAACCTTTAAACATCATTCACTCCTGGTTGCGGGGCGGGCACGGTTCCGTGCGGAACAAACAGGTGCCAGCCGGGAAAAAATATGTCAGGCTAACGCCCTTATCGATGTCTTATTTTTGCCGAAAAATGGTCTCAACGCTCAGTCTACACTATACGCAGGATGCGCTCAGCGCGCATTTCGCCAGGATGTCGCATCTTCCCTGGGCGATGCTGCTCACCTCAGGTCATGCCGATCATGCGGATAACCGCTTCGATATGCTGACCGCCGATCCGCGCGCCACGCTGGTGACCCACGACGGCCTCACGACGATAGACGCGGACGGCAGCGTCAGCCAGAGCGCCGACGATCCGCTGCTGCTGGTGCGGCGGCAGTGCGAGGCGCTGGGCGCGCCTCCCGACTGTCGCGACGACCTGCCGTTTCAGGGCGGCGCGCTCGGCCTGTTCGGCTACGATCTCGGCCGCCGCTTCGAGCGCCTGCCGCAGCAGGCAGCGGACGATCTGACCACGCCCGATATGGCGATCGGCATTTACGACTGGGCGCTGATCGCCGACCATCATCTGCAGCGCCTGACGCTGGTGTCGCTGGGAGACGCGCAGGCGCGGCTGCGCTGGATGCTGCAGTGGCCGCCGCGCGAGGCTGCGCCCTTCTCGCTCACCAGCGGCTGGCAATCGAACCTGAGCTACCGCGACTACGCCGAGCGTTTTCACGCGGTGCAGGCCTATATCCAGGCGGGCGACTGTTATCAGGTCAATCTGGCGCAGCGCTTTCAGGCGCGCTATCAGGGCGATGAGTGGCAGGCGTTCTGCCGCCTTAACGCCGCTAACCGCGCGCCGTTCAGCGCTTTTCTACGTCTGCCCGATAGCGCGATCCTTAGCCTGTCGCCGGAGCGCTTTGTATCGCTGAAGGGTGATGAGATTGAAACCCGGCCGATTAAGGGCACGCGGCCGCGCGCGGCCGATCCCGAACGCGATCGTCGTGAAGCGCTGGCGCTGGCGCAGTCGGAAAAAGATCGCGCCGAGAATCTGATGATCGTCGATCTGTTGCGTAACGATATCGGCCGCGTCGCCGCGCCGGGATCCGTCAGCGTGCCGGCGCTGTTCGTGGTCGAGCCTTTTCCGGCGGTGCACCATTTGGTCAGCACCATACGGGCGCGCCTGCCCGCCTCGCTGCACGCCAGCGATCTGCTGCGCGCCTGTTTCCCCGGCGGCTCCATTACCGGCGCGCCGAAAATTCGCGCCATGGAGATTATCGACGAGCTGGAGCCGCATCGCCGCAACGCCTGGTGCGGCAGCATCGGCTACCTCAGCCTCTGCGGACGCATGGACACCAGCATCGCTATCCGCACGCTGATCGCCGAACGGCAGCAGCTGTTCTGCGCGGCGGGCGGCGGCGTGGTCGCCGACAGCGAGCTGGATGCCGAATATCAGGAAACGCTACACAAAGTCAGCCGCATTCTACCTGCGCTGTCCGGAGACGACGAATGAAGCCGCTGACGCTCGACGCCTTTATTACCCGCTTTATGCTTCATCAGCCGGAAAAGCCGCAGCAGCGTCCCGCTGGTCGTCAGGCCGCGGTGCTGGTGCCCGTCGTCGCGCGAGACGCGCCGGGCCTGCTGCTGACGCGCCGTTCGCGCGAGCTGCGCAAGCACGCCGGTCAGGTCGCCTTTCCAGGCGGCATGCAGGACAATACCGACGCCTCGCTGGTGGCGACCGCGCTGCGCGAGGCGCAGGAAGAGGTGGGCATCGATCCTGGCGAGGTGAAGGTTATCGGCCAGCTTGCCCCCGTTACCAGCAGCACCGGCTTTCGCGTGACGCCGGTGGTCGGCATCATCTCGCCGCAGATTGCGCTGCACATCAATCCCGACGAGGTGGAAAGCGCCTTTGAGATGCCGCTGGAAGAGGCGCTGCGGCTCAACCGCTACGCTTCGCTGGAGGTGCGGCATGCCGGCCTGCGTCATCCGGTCTGGCTTTCTGTCTATCAGGAGTATCTGGTGTGGGGGATGACGGCCGGCATTATCCGTTCCCTTAGCCAGCAGATCGCGTTCTGACGCCCGTTCCGCTCTGTTTTCTCCTTTTACAACAACTGATTGCGATCTGCCGCACAGCATAACTATTTCTCGCCTGAACGATTAGTTTATTTCATGCGAAAAGGCGTTTGTTTCCACGGGTCGACGATTACTATTAGCGCCATAAACTGCCCCGGCAGAGATAAAAAATTATTTGTGAGGAGTGTCGCCTGTGATTAGCGTTTTTGACATGTTCAAAGTGGGCATTGGCCCGTCGAGTTCCCATACCGTGGGGCCGATGAAAGCAGGCAAGGAGTTTGTCGACCTGCTGGTTGAACAGGGAAAACTTCAGGAGGTGACGCGCATCGCCGTGGATGTTTACGGCTCGCTCTCGCTAACCGGCAAGGGCCACCATACCGATATCGCCATTATTATGGGACTGGCGGGCGCCTCCCCGGCCACGGTGGATATCGACAGCATTCCCGCCTTTATTAAAGAGGTCGAGCAGCGCGAACGGCTGCTGCTGGCCAACGGCGCGCATGAGGTAGACTTTCCGCGCGAAGGCGGCATGGTGTTCCGCAGCGAGAATCTGTCGCTGCATGAAAACGGCATGCGCCTGCTCGCTTTTGCGGGCGACCTGCTGATCTTAAGCAAAACCTACTATTCGGTCGGCGGCGGCTTTATCGTCGACGAAGAGCATTTTGGCCAGTCGACGCTGGATGAAGTGAGCGTGCCCTGGCCTTTCCACTCGGCGAAAGAGCTGCTGGCGCACTGCCGCGAAACCGGCCTGTCGCTCTCTGGCCTGGTGATGAAGAACGAACTGGCGCTGCACTCGCGCGACGAGATCCGCGACTACTTCACCGACGTCTGGCAGACCATGCAGGCCTGTATCGATCGCGGGCTGAATACCGAAGGCGTTCTCCCGGGTCCGCTGCGCGTGCCGCGCCGCGCCGCCTCGCTGCGCCGTCTGCTGACCTCGTCGTCTAAACACTCCAACGATCCGATGAACGTCATCGACTGGATCAATATGTTCGCGCTGGCGGTCAATGAAGAGAACGCCGCCGGCGGCCGCGTCGTTACCGCGCCGACCAACGGCGCCTGCGGCATCGTTCCGGCGGTGCTCGCCTATTACGATCACTTTATCGAAACCGTGACGCCCGATATTTTCACCCGCTATTTCCTCGCGTCGGGCGCCATCGGCATCCTGTATAAAATGAACGCCTCGATTTCCGGCGCGGAGGTGGGCTGTCAGGGTGAAGTGGGCGTGGCCTGTTCCATGGCGGCCGCCGGACTGACCGAACTGCTGGGCGGCAGCCCGGAACAGGTCTGCGTCGCAGCCGAGATCGGCATGGAGCATAACCTCGGCCTGACCTGCGACCCGGTGGCCGGCCAGGTGCAGGTGCCCTGCATCGAGCGCAACGCCATCGCCTCGGTGAAGGCGATCAACGCCGCCCGCATGGCGCTGCGCCGCACCAGCGAGCCGCGCGTTTCGCTCGATAAGGTGATCGAAACCATGTATGAAACCGGCAAAGATATGAACGCCAAATATCGCGAAACCTCGCGCGGCGGCCTGGCGATAAAAGTTCAGTGCGACTAATGTCTCGCCGTCGGTCGTTTATTGCGCAGTCATCATGAATTGCGCGTCTGGCCCTACCCCATCGCCCTGATTAACGATAGAGTAATGATTCGCGCGACCTTCTCAGCTCGCGCGGCTGTTTCAGTACTGCTTTTTTTATCAAGCATGGCTAAACCTTATTTATGCCTTGCCGATAATCTCCCCGTTATCCTGCTTTAATTTCGTGTGTGGAAGGTGGTTACTGATGCTTTTGGCCCAGCAGTATGTTGGACAGTTTCGCCGTAAGCGACTCTTTATCGCGTTGGTGATTGCCGCTGTGGTTCTGATATTGACGCTGGCTTTTCGCTTCTTCGAAGAGAAATCGCGTATTGAGCAGCAGTCGCTTAATTTTGCTGACAACGCCATTCAGCGCTTTGA